>NZ_MVIW01000050.1 GCF_002072185.1 Actinomyces denticolens | reverse complement strand
GGTGGGGGCGGGCCGTGCTTTTGGTTGGGGTGTTTTCGGGGGTGTTTGGGCGTGGGCGGGCGTGGCACGTTATCGGGGTTCTGGGGCAGCGCGCCGTTTGGTGTGGTTTCCTGTTCCCTTTTTGGTGGGCCCTGCTGGGTTGTTCTGGCTGCTTGTTGGTGGTTGGGGGGCTTGGTGTGGGTGGGTTGGTTGTGAACTGTATAGTGGGCGCGAGCATCGGCGCGCCGCCGTGCCCTCTGGTTTGTTGCTGGGGGGTTTGGGGGTGCGCTTCTTGTTTTTGCTTGGTTTTTGATTCTGTGTGTTTTGTTGTGTTTGCTTGTTTTTATGGGCGTTCGGTGGATGCCTTGGCATCAGGGGCCGATGAAGGACGTGGTGGCCTGCGATAAGCCTCGGGGAGCCGGCTTGCGGGCTGTGATCCGAGGGTTTCCGAATGGGGGGACCCGGCCGGGGTCATGCCCGGTCACCCGCGCTTGAATTCATAGGGCGTGGGGGGTGACGCGGGGAAGTGAAACATCTCAGTACCCGTAGGAGAGGATATTCCGTGAGTAGTGGCGAGCGAAAGCGGATGATGGTTAAACCATGGTCGTGTGATACCCGGCAGGGGTTGCGGTCGTGGGGTTGTGGGGCATTGTTTTCCCGTTGCTGCCGTGGCGGGGCGCAGTGATCAAGCCTGTGTGGTAGCCGAATCCCCTGGGAAGGGGGGCCGTAGTGGGTGATAGCCCCGTAGGCGGAACCTGTGGGCCTGCGTGATGGTGTTCCCGAGTAGCACGGGGCCCGTGGAATCCTGTGTGAATCTGCCGAGACCACTCGGTTGCCTGAATACTTCCTGATGACCGATAGCGGATGAGTACCGTGAGGGAATGGTGAAAAGTACCCCGGGAGGGGAGTGAAAGAGTACCTGAAACCGGGCGCCTACGAGCCGTCAGAGCCTTCCTGTTTGTGGGGGTGATGGCGTGCCTATTGAAGAATGAGCCTGCGAGTCAGTGGCGCGTCGCGAGGCTAACCCGTGTGGGGGAGTCGTAGCGAGAGCGAGTCCGAAAGGGCGGTTGAGTGGCGCGTCCTGGACCCGAAGCGGGGTGATCTACCCATGGCCAGGTTGAAGCACGTGTAAGAGCGTGTGGAGGACCGAACCCGCCTCAGTTGAAAATGGGGGGGATGAGCTGTGGGTAGGGGTGAAAGGCCAATCAGACTCCGTGATAGCTGGTTCTCCCCGAAATGCATTTAGGTGCAGCGTCCCGTGTTGCCCGGCGGAGGTAGAGCTACTGGGTGGCTGATGGGCCCCACAGGGTTACTGACGTCAGCCAAACTCCGAATGCCGTTTGGGTGTGAGCGGGGCAGTGAGACGGCGGGGGATAAGCTCCGTCGTCGAGAGGGAAACAGCCCGGATCGCCGGCTAAGGCCCCTAAGCGCGTGCTAAGTGGGAAAGGATGTGCGGTCGCGCAGACAACCAGGAGGTTGGCTTAGAAGCAGCCATCCTTGAAAGAGTGCGTAATAGCTCACTGGTCAAGTGATCGTGCGCCGACAATTCAGCGGGGCTCAAGCACGCCGCCGAAGCCGCGGGCCTGCCGCGTGTTCCCTTCTGCTGCCACGTTGGTGGTGGTGGGCAGGGGCGGTGGGCGGTAGGGGAGCGTCCTGCGCTGGGTGAAGCTCCGGGGTGACCCAGGGGTGGACGGCGTGGGAGTGAGAATGCAGGCATGAGTAGCGATACTAGGGTGGGAAGCCCTAGCGCCGAATGACCAAGGGTTCCAGGGCCAGGCTAGTCCGCCCTGGGTGAGTCGGGACCTAAGGCGAGGCCGACAGGCGTAGTCGATGGATGACGGGTTGATATTCCCGTACCGGTGTAGCACCGTCCATGCTGACGTGCGGGTGCTGACCCACGCCGCTGTCCGCCGTGTCCTGCTGGGGGGCCTTCGGGTTTTCCCTGGTGGGTGGTGGGTGGTGGTCTGGGGACCCTCCGTGCTGGTAGGCAAGCGCATTAACAGGGGTGACGCGCAGTGGTAGCCCCGCGGGCCTGATGGCTTGGCCCGTTCAAGCGTGCGGCCCGGTCCCCAGGTAAGTCCGGGGGCCACCTGCCCTGTAAGGGGGTGGGAGGGTGAGGCGTGATGGTGACCCCACTGTTGTGGTGGGGGATAGTAGGGTGATCCTGTGGCGCCGAGAAAAGCCCCGGCGCGAGGTGCGAGCCGCCCGTACCCTAAACCGACACAGGTGGTCGGGCAGAGTATGCCTAGGCGCACGAGTGAATCATGGTGAAGGAACTCGGCAAAATGCCCCCGTAACTTCGGGAGAAGGGGGGCCCGATCCTTGAAACGGCTTGCCCGTTGGGGGGGAGGGTCGCAGAGACCAGGGGGAAGCGACTGTTTACTAAAAACACAGGTCCGTGCGAAGCCGCAAGGCGATGTATACGGACTGACGCCTGCCCGGTGCTGGAAGGTTAAGAGGATCCGTCAGCCCCCTTGTTGGGGTGAAGCGGTGAATTCAAGCCCCAGTAAACGGCGGTGGTAACTATAACCATCCTAAGGTAGCGAAATTCCTTGTCGGGTAAGTTCCGACCTGCACGAATGGCGTAACGACTTCCCCGCTGTCTCCACCATGAGCTCGGCGAAATTGCATTACGAGTAAAGATGCTCGTTTCGCGCAGAAGGACGGAAAGACCCCGGGACCTTTACTGCAGCTTGGTATTGGCGCCCGCTATGGCTTGTGCAGGATAGGTGGGAGACTGTGATGCCGCCACGCCAGTGGTGGTGGAGTCGTCGTTGAAATACCACTCTGGCCATGGCGTGCGCCTGAACCTGGGCCCGTGATCCGGGTCAGGGACAGTGCCTGGTGGGTAGTTTAACTGGGGCGGTTGCCTCCTAAAGTGTAACGGAGGCGCTCAAAGGTTCCCTCAGCCTGGTCGGCAACCAGGTGTTGAGTGCAAGTGCACAAGGGGGCTTGACTGCGAGACCGACGGGTCGGGCAGGTGCGAAAGCAGGAACTAGTGATCCGGCGATCCCGTGTGGGTGGGTCGTCGCTCAACGGATAAAAGGTACCCCGGGGATAACAGGCTGATCCTGCCCAAGAGTCCATATCGACGGCATGGTTTGGCACCTCGATGTCGGCTCGTCGCATCCTGGGGCTGGAGCAGGTCCCAAGGGTTGGGCTGTTCGCCCATTAAAGCGGTACGCGAGCTGGGTTTAGAACGTCGTGAGACAGTTCGGTCCCTATCCTCTGCGCGCGCAGGATACTTGAGAAGGCCTGTCCCTAGTACGAGAGGACCGGGACGGACGAACCTCTGGTGTGCCAGTTGTCCCGCCAGGGGCACGGCTGGTTGGCTACGTTCGGGACGGGTAACCGCTGAAAGCATCTAAGCGGGAAACCATCTTCAAGATGAGGTATCCACGCCCCCTACCGGGGGGTGGGAGGCCCCCAGTGGATCACTGGGTTGATAGACCAGGGGTGGAAGGCCTGCAAGGGCTTTTGAGCTGACTGGCACTAATCGGCCGATACAAGCACACACACGCGCACGCACGCGAGCATGCGCCATCAAGCGCCTCTCTTCCTTTCTTCCTTTCTTTCTTGTTGGTTGGGGGTGGGGTGGTTGGTGGTTGAGGAGCCGGGCGCGCCCACTATGCGGTTCACGACCAACCGCCCCCTCTCTTCTTCTTGAGGTTGGGGGCCCACCGCACCACCACCACCGCCACCATGATCATCGTTATTGTTGTTGGTGCGCCTGGTTGGGCGCCCACCCGGGGTGGGGTGGTTGGTTGGTGGTTGATAGAGACGTCCCGGTGGTCATAGCGGGGGAGCCACGCCCGGTTCCTTTCCGAACCCGGAAGCTAAGACCCCCAGCGCCGATGGTACTGCCCCTGCCAGGGGGTGGGAGAGTAGGACGCCGCCGGGCACACACGTGAAGTTGAGGCGGGGTGAGGACCCCCCACACACACGCGCCCCCTCCCTTCACCGGGGGCGCGGGTGGTGAGGGGTTCTCACCCCGCCTCTCTTTTTCTTGTCCCCGCGGCCACCACCCCGCACCACCCCACCGGGCGGGCACCCCACCACCACCACCGGGGGCCCGCGCCCCCGCACGCGCAGGCGCACACAAGGAGGGGGGCTGGAGAAGGCGCGCACCAGGGCCCGCGCCCCCGAACCACGCGGATGACACCGCACCCCCCGGGGCGCCGCACCCCCATCCCTTGACAGTCCATCCCGACCCCCTGGGGGATACCGCCCCACCCCGGACGAACCGTCTCACCCCGGACGAACCGCCCCACACCCGACGAACCGCCTCACCCCCGACAAACCGTCCCACCCCCGACAAACCGTCTCACCCCGGCGCTGCGCCCCCGAACCGCACGGATGAGACCGCATGTGCGCGCCCAAGGCGGCATGCACAGGACCAAGGCGGCATGCGCGGGGCCGAGACCGGACCCAGGCCCGGACCCCGCACCCCACCGCATCACCAGCCATGGCAAGCACCAACCCACAAGCGGACCCACCCCCGCCCCACGACAACCCACCCGCACGGACTCGGGCCTTCAGGGGAGCCTGCACGGCGGGGGATCGGTCAGGGAGTACACGATGTTGGCGACCCGCACGGACTCGGGCCTTCAGGGGAGCCTGCACGGGCGGGCCCCAGGCTCCAGGAGGGCCCCATGGGCGGCCAGGGCCTTCAAATTGCCCAGAGGACCCTGCACGGGCGGTCCAGGGCCTCCGCGCGGCTCGCCCGATCAGATCCAGCTCTGGAACCACATGTGCCAGTACCAGAAGTCGTAACTGATTCTCTGCCCGGTCCACAGGGGCCACCACAACAGTCCGAAGATGATCGAGAGCGAGACGACGATGCCCATCGCCGCCAGCCCCTCATACCTCAGGCGCCACCCGGAGGTGCCGATCCATTCCCGCGTGAGGAAGCGCGGGTTGACGATGCCCCGCCACCTCCCGAAGCCCAGGAACCGCGCCACGACGCCCCGGGGCGCCGGCAGGCCGGGCCCCGTCGCCCCCGCGATGACGGCGCGCTCCTCATCCCTCGCGGCCGCCGAGCCCGGCAACGGCGGGACCATCCCGGACAACGAGCCGAGCGCGAGCGCGAGCGCCATGACGACGCACGGCACGAAGGCCACCGTGTAGAAGGAGAAGATCGTGCGATCGGGGTACTGGAACCACGGAAGGTAGAGGCCCACGTAGCCGATGAGCGGCACCCACATCCTCCAGTCGCGGCGCGCCACGGCCACTGTGATGACGACGGCGAGCGCGCCGATGCCGAACCACCACACCGGGATGTTCCCGATCGCGGAGATCGCCTCCACGCAATGGCTGGAGCCGCAGGAGGAATCCAGGTCCTCCTTGGGAGGGTAGTAGAAGAGCGTCGGGCGCATCTGCGCCAGCCAGGAGATCGGCTTCGACATGTACGGGTGGCTGGAGTCCAGGCCCACGTGGAAGCGGTACATCTGGATGTGGTAATCGAGAAGGCTGTTGAGGGAGTCCGGCATCCAGGACCGGGGCAGCGTCTGGCCGGTCTCGCGCCGCTGCGCGGCCCAGCTGTGGTTGAAGGCCTGGGAATGGGCGAACCAGGAGAACCAGCCGGCCACGTACACGATGATCGCCGTGGGCACCAGGTAGAGGAAGTCCTGCAGGCTCCTGCCGAGGAACCCCGCCGTGTGCCAGGAGCGCGCCCTGACGGCTCGCAGCGCGCAGACGTCCCACACCACGACCAGGATCCCCACCGCGGCGAGCAGGTAGAGGCCCGACCATTTGATCGAGCAGGTCAGCCCCAGGCTGATCGCCGTCGCCAGGAGCCACGGCCGCCACACGAGCAGGGGAGCGGCGCTGCCCGCGGGCTGATCTGCGAGGCCACGGGCCAAGCGCTCGCGCGTCCACTGGCGGTCGCGCACGAGGCAGTACAGGGCGCAGGCCGCGAACAGGCCGATGAAGTTGTCGAGGAGGGCGATCCGGGACTCGGTGATCCCGATCCCGTCAATGGCCAGGAAGAAGCCCGCCAGGCCGGCCAGGAGCGGGGAGGGGACGAGCCGCATCATGATCCGCGTGACGAGGAGGACGGTGAGCACGCCGGCCAGCGCCGGCATGAACCGCCAGCCGAAGGAATTGACGCCGAAGATCTCCATACCGGAGCCGATGAGCCACTTCCCGAGCTCGGGGTGGACGACGTAGGAGGGTTTCGTGGTCAGGGCGTGGGCGACGTCGCCCGTGGCGAAGAGGGCGTCGGCCCCCTCCTTCCACTCGGCCTCATAGCCCACGTGCCAGAGCGCGTAGCCCTCCTTGACGTAGTAGATCTCGTCGAACATGAGGCCCCTCGGGTGGGACAGTCCCACGAAGCGCGTGACCGCCGCCAGCAGGGTGACGAGCGCAGTGACGACCCAGCCGTTGATCCGCAGGGACACGGGGAGCACCCAGGATGTGGGACGCAGCCCGAGGCGCGCCCGCAGACCGTCCTCCGAGCGGTCCTCCATGAGGGGGGCCGCCGCGCCCGGCTGCACGCCGGCCCTCAGGTGCTCCGGCTCCTCCTGGGGGGCGCCAGTACCGGCGTCAGGAGCACTCATGAAGGGGGACTCGTCGACGGCGCCCGGTGAGGACTGGCCTGCGACCTCAGGGACGTCGGGATGGTCATGCCTGTTATCAGTCACCGGGCGAGTCTAAAGGGGAGCGCCATACTGGGCCCATGAGCGACGTCACCGCGCCTCCGGGCGCCCAGGAGAGCGAGTACGAGGCCCGCACGCGCGGCCCCGCCGACCCCGCCGGTCCTACCGGCCCGGTCGGCGCCGCCGAGCCCACTGAGCCCACTGAGCCCGCTATGGCGGTCGGCGGCCCACGCCCCGGCGAGATCCTCCTGGCCGCCACCCCCATCGGCAACGCCGGTGACGCCTCCGCCCGCCTGCGCCGGGCCCTGGAGAGGGCGGACATCGTCGCTGCCGAGGACACCCGGCGGGTCAAGGCGCTCGCCCAGCGGCTCGGCCTGCGCATCGGCGGCAGGACGATCGCCTATCACGAGCACAACGAGGCGCAGCGGACCGCCGAACTCATCGAGGCCGCCCAGTCCGGTCAAAGCGTCGTCATGGTCTCCGACGCCGGAATGCCCTCCGTCTCCGACCCCGGCTACCGACTCGTCGTGGCCGCCGCCGAGGCGGGCGTGCCCGTGAGCGCCGCCCCCGGGCCCTCCGCCGTCCTCACCGCCCTGGCGGTATCGGGCCTGGCCTCCGACCGCTTCTGCTTCGAGGGATTCCTGCCCCGCAAACCCGGGGAGCGGGGCCGGGCGCTCGCCGAGCTCGCCGATGAGCGGCGCACCATCGTGCTCTTCGAGTCGCCGCGCCGCGCGCACGCGACCCTCCAGGCGATGGTCGAGGCCTTCGGGCCCGAGCGGCCCGCCGCGCTGTGCCGAGAGCTCACCAAGACCCACGAGGAGGTGCGCCGGGGCACGCTCGCCGAGCTCGCCGCCTCCACGGCGGGAGAGCTGCTCGGGGAGATCGTTCTCGTCGTCGCCGGCGCCCCGCGGCGCGCCGCTGATCCCGGTGCGGCGGCCGCGGCGGCGCTGGCGCTGGCCGACGGCGGTATGCGCCTGAAGGAGGCGGCGTCCCAGGCCGCGCGCGAGAGCGGGCTGCGGCCCAACGAGGTCTACCGGCATGCGCTGGCGCTCCGGCAGTGACAACGCGCCCCGCCGGAGGGGCGGTCGATCGACGACGGTCGTCGAGGCCCCGAGCGCCCTTGGGCGCGGAGGGCGCCCCGGGCCCGGGCCCCTCAGGAGGTCATGCCCCCGGGCGGCTCGGCGGCCGGGCCGAGAAGGGCCCGGGCCCTCCGATTCGACGCTCTGCGCGTCACAACCCAGACGATCCCGATGATGAGGACGATCAGTCCCGTGCCGCCCAGGAAGAGCGACCCGAGGAAGCCTCCGACTCCCCGGAATATGCCCGAGACCGTCGTCGCGTCGCCCAATGCGAGGGACTGAGTGCTCCCACTGCAATCGAAGGTGTACATGCCCGAGGTGCTGGGCGTCAGGATCAGCAGCTCGGACTTGTCATTGACGTTGACGGAGCCCGTCACGGAGCGCTCCTCAACGGTGCCTGGACCAGTGATGTCGCAACTCGCGTAGCCGTCGCCGAACAGACCGTAGTCCTTCCCGCCCTCCAGGGCGACAGTGGTGGTCCCGTCCGGTTCGAGCGGATCCAGTGAGACCGTTCTCGCGAAGGCGCCGAGGCTGAGGATGATGCCGGCGATGGCCACGACGATCATGATCGCGCCAGAGGCCAGGAGGACCCAGGGCGCCGTCATGCTCTTGACCACCGGGGGCCGCCCGGGCCCTCCGTAGCCGGGCGCCGTGCCGGGGTACCCGCCCGGATGGGCGGCCTGGTAGCCCCCGTAGGGCTCCGGCGGCGCGACGGGCGCCCCGGGTCCGGCCGCCGCGGGCCATCCAGTCGAGCCCAAGGAGGACGGATCGGGGGACTGGGACATGGCTGCCTCTCCTCGTCGCGGGATCGCCCCACGGATGCCCGCGGCCGACGGTGCCGGCGGTGCCGATGGGCGGAGCGAGGGGCCGGGCGCTCCCGGCGCCCGGCCCCACCATACGGCGCCGCGCCCATGAGCGGATAGGCTTGCGCCATGAGCCATATCCTGTCCGCTGTCGCCTGGCCCTACGCCAACGGCCCCCGCCATATCGGCCATGTCGCCGGTTTCGGCGTCCCCTCCGACGTCTTCTCCCGCTACATGCGCATGGCCGGTCACGACGTCCTCATGGTCTCGGGCACCGATGAGCACGGCACGCCCATCCTCGTGGCCGCGGACGCCGAGGGCACGAGCGCCCGCGAGCTCGCAGACCGCAACAACCGGCTCATCGTCGAGGACCTCGTGGCACTGGGCCTGTCCTACGACCTCTTCACCCGCACGACGGCGGGCAACCACTACGCCGTCGTCCAGGAGATGTTCCGCACCGTGCGGGACAACGGCTACATGGTCGAGAGGGTCACCCGCTCCGCCATCTCGCCATCGACCGGCCGCACCCTGCCCGACCGTTACATCGAGGGCACCTGCCCGATCTGCGGCGCCGACGGCGCCCGTGGCGACCAGTGCGACACCTGCGGCAATCAGCTCGACCCCACCGACCTCATCAACCCGCACTCGCGGATCAACGGCGAGACCCCCGAGTTCATCGACTCCACCCACTACTTCCTCGACCTGCCCGCCCTGGCCGATGCCCTGGGGGACTGGCTCGACGAGCGCGAGGCCTCGGGCACCTGGCGCCCCAACGTCATCCGCTTCTCCAAGAACATCCTGGCCGAGATCCGCCCGCGCGCCATGACGCGCGACATCGACTGGGGAATCCCCGTTCCCGGCTGGGAGGACCAGCCCACCAAGCGCCTCTACGTCTGGTTCGACGCCGTCATCGGCTACCTGTCCGCCTCCATCGAATGGGCGCGGCGCACCGGCGACCCCGAGGCGTGGAAGCGCTGGTGGGCCGACCCCGAGGCCCTGTCCTACTACTTCATGGGCAAGGACAACATCGTCTTCCACTCCCAGATCTGGCCCGCCGAGCTGCTCGGCTACAACGGCCAGGGCAGCCGCGCGGGGCTTCCCGGCGTCGGCCCCGGCGCGCTCGGCGCGCTCAACCTGCCCACCGAGGTGGTCTCCAGCGAGTTCCTCACCATGGAGGGCAAGAAGTTCTCCTCCTCCCACGGCATCGTCATCTACGTGCGCGACTTCCTGGAGCGCTACCAGGCCGACGCCCTGCGCTACTTCATCTGCGCCGCCGGCCCCGAGACCGCCGACGCCGACTTCACCTGGGCCGAGTTCGTGCGCCGCACCAACTCCGAGCTCGTCGCCGGCTGGGGCAACCTCGTCAACCGCACCGCCACCATGATCCACAAGCGCTTCGGCGCCATCCCCGCCCCCGGCGAGCCCGCCGAGGAGGACGCCGCGCTCCTGGATGCCATCGGGGCCGGGTTCGACGCCGTCGGCGGCCTCATCCGGGGCCACCGCCAGAAGGCCGCCCTCGCCGAGGCCATGCGCCTGGTGGGGGAGGCGAACAAGTACATCGCCGACACCCAGCCCTTCAAGCTCAAGGGCGAGGACGAGGCCACCCAGGCGCGGCTCGCGACCATCCTGCACACCCTCGCCCAGGCCGTCGCCGACCTCAACCTCATGCTCTCGCCCTTCCTGCCCCACGCGGCCAACGACATCGACCGCGTCCTGGGCGGCGGCGGCCGGATCGCCCCCATGCCGCGCATCGAGGAGGTGGCCGAGCTCGACCCCGAGGTGCTGCCCGCCGACTTCGATGGGCGCGCCGGCTACCCCATCATCACCGGCGACTACACCGGTGCGCCGACCTGGGGGCGGCACGAGGTCGTCGTCGGCACCCCGATCGCCAAGCCCGCCCCCGTGTTCACGAAGCTCGACGAGTCCATCGTGGAGGAGGAGCTGGCCCGCTACGCCGACTCCGTCCCCGACGACGTCACCGGGGCATGAGCCGCTCCCGCCGCGCCCCCGGCGAGCGGTCCTGGCCGCCCGCCGACGCCGTCGCACCCCTGGCCGCGCCCGTCACCGACAACCACACGCATCTGCCCGTGCCCGGGCTGCCGCCCAGTGGTCCCGGGGCCGACGCGCCACTGACCGCCGCGGAGCTCGTCGAGCGGGCCGCGGAGCGCGGCATCACCCGCATCATCACCTCCGCCTGCGAGGCCCCCGCGTGGGAGGGGAGCATCGACCTCGCCCGCGCCCTGCCCGGGGTGCGCGTGGCACTGGCCATCCACCCCAACGAGGCCGTCCTGCACGCCGGGGTGCGCGAGGTGGGGCCCGATGGCCTCGAACCGCGCGCGGAGGAGCACCACGCCGAGCCCCTCGACGAGGCCATGAGCCGAATCGAGGCGCTCATCCGCCGGGCGGCGGGCGCCGTCGTCGCCGTGGGGGAGACCGGCATGGACCTCTTCCGCACCGGCGAGCGCGGGGCCGCCGTCCAACGCGAGGCCTTCCGCGCCCACATCGCCCTGGCCAAGGATCTCGGCCTGCCCCTGCAGATCCACGACCGCGACGCCCACGAGGCCTGCATCGAGGTCCTCCTGGCCGACGGCGCCCCCGAGCGCACGGTGCTCCACTGCTTCAGCGGCGGGGCGCCCCTGGCCCGGGCCTGCGCGGAGAACCGCTGGTACGCCTCCATCGCCGGGCCGATCACCTACCCCTCCAACGGCGCGCTGCGCGACGCCGTCGCCATCGTGCCCGACGAGCTCCTGCTCGTGGAGACCGACGCCCCCTACCTGCCTCCCAAGTCCTGGCGCGGGCGCCCCAACGCCAGCTACCTCATGGGGGACACCGTCCGCTTCCTCGCCGAGCAACGGGGCCTGGACGAGCGCGCCATGTGCGAGCGCCTCGAGGCCACCACCACCGAGGTCTACGGGGACTGGCCCGGCGCGCCGGCCCCGCGCTGAGGGGGCCGCTGGTCCCGGGCCTGTCAAGGCGCATGCGCCCAAGGAACGCCGGCCCCCGTTGAACGATCAGGTCGCGGCCGGGGCGATGTGATGGGGAGCATTGCCCACAAGACGGGGTGTCGGCTAGCGTGAGGCCCATCCCCGAGTGATAGGAAGTCAATACCGTGGGTCGTCACTCCGACAGCAGTTCTCTGAACACCACGCTCACCGAACTCGGAGCGCTCGCCGCCCGGTCCCTGACCGCGGACCGCAGCGCGGGGCACGGCCGCAGACGGGCCGAGGGCCCGGCGCGCACCTCGGTGGCCCCCGTCATGGCGCGGGCCGGTGGCGTCGCCACCGCACTGTCCATCGCCGTGTCCGGCAGCGCCTGGGCCGCCGTCAACGCCCACGAGGACGCGGCCGACGACTCCGCCTCCCCCGCACTGGCCGCCCTCGGCTCCACCGTCAGCGACGAGGCCTCCACCCAGGACTCCTCCGTCGGCGACTCCTCCGGCGACGCGAGCGGCGCCGTCACCACGACGGGCGCGGAGACCGTCTCCACCCTCACCGAGGACGTCGCCGACCCGCACGCCTCCTCGGAGAAGGAGAGCGCATCCCTGGCCGCCGGTGAGAAGAAGGTCGAGACCGCCGGCGTCGACGGCGTCACCCGCGTCACCTACCGGGTCGTCAGTGTCGACGGCCAGGAGGTCTCCCGCGAGGTCCTCTCCAGCGTCGCCGTCACCAAGCGCGTCGACGAGGTCGTCGTCGTCGGCAAGGGCACCCCCCAGGACGTCGCCATCGCCCAGGCGGGCGACGGCAAGACCAAGGCCTCCGCCCAGGCGATCGGCAAGGCCCTACTGGCCTCCTACGGCTGGGGCGAGGACCAGTACTCCTGCCTGGACAGCCTGTGGACCCGCGAGTCCCAGTGGGACTACCAGGCCGTCAACCCCTCCTCCGGGGCCTACGGGATCCCGCAGTCCCTGCCCGGTGAGAAGATGGGCTCGGTGTCCAGCGACTGGGCCTCCAACCCCACCACCCAGATCAAGTGGGGCCTGGGCTACATCAAGGAGCGCTACGGCAACCCCTGCGCCGCCTGGGCCCACTCCGAGGCCACCAACTGGTACTGAGCCGGGTCGGCGCCGGGCCACGGCCGGAGGCGGTCCCGCCCTGGCCGCTGGGGTCGGTGCGGCCTGCAGGACCGGCGGGCCGGTGCGGCGCGAGATTGCGATTGAGTGCGGGTCGCCGTGAACTCCCGCGACTGAAACGCCTCTGATCTGCTGCGCCGTGATCGCATCCTCACGGATGTGACTGGCCTCAATGGAAACGGCCAGTGCGCGTCCGTTAGCGTGAGGGCAGTCAAGCCCATGGAAGGAGGAGTCACGTGACTCCCGCCCCCCGCAAGCGCGTCCTCGTCCGCTCCGGCGCTCTCGCCGCTGCCGTTGCCGCGAGCGTCTCCGGAGGCGCCTACGCCGCCGTCGAGTCCACCGGCAACGAGTCCCTGCCGCTGCCCTCCCTCACCGGCGGCGACATCGCGCAGGCCGCCGAGGCCCCCACCGCCGAGCCGGACTCGACCCCCGCGATCGGCGGCGACGTCCCCGAGGCCGAGAGCGCCGCCGCCGGCGCCGATAACGTCGTGGTCGAGGACGTCACCGAGGCGCACGGCTCCACCGAGGAGGAGACCGACCAGCTCCCCAAGGGCGAGAAGAAGGTCAAGACCGCCGGCGTCGACGGCGTCACCCGCACCGTCTCGCGGGTCACCACCGCCGCCGATGGCACCGAGCTCTCCCGCGAGGTCGTCTCCACCGTCGTCGTGACCGCCAAGGTCGACGAGGTCGTCCTCGTGGGCACCAAGGAGGAGGCCGCCCCGGCCTCCCCGACGGAGAGCGCCGGAAGCGGCGAGACCGGGAGCGGCGACGCGGCGCCGGCGCCCCCGGCCGCCTCCGGTACCGACGCGGCCAGCGCACAGGCGACTGCCCGGTCTATGATGGGCGCTTACGGCTGGGGGGACAGTGAGTTCTCCTGCCTGGTGAGCCTGTGGAACCGCGAGTCCGGCTGGAACTACCAGGCCCAGAACCCCTCCTCGGGCGCCTACGGCATTCCGCAGGCCCTGCCCGGGGGCAAGATGGCCTCGGCCGGCTCGGACTGGCAGACCAACCCCGCCACCCAGATCAAGTGGGGCCTCGGCTACATCCAGGGCCGCTACGGCAGCCCCTGCGCCGCCTGGTCCCACTCCGAGAGCACCGGCTGGTACTGACCCACACCTCCCCCCCACACACACCTCGCCGAGACCGGTCGAAAACGGCATCGAAACCGGTCGCCCGTCCACAGGCGGAGTCGTCGGCCACTCGTAGGTCAGCCTGTGGTGCCCGGCCCCTCGGGCATGACGCGCTCGAGCGTGACCGCCCCGATAGCGCCCGGCACGACTCCTCCGGTAGCGTGGCCGTCACGTCCCACCCTGAGGAGCGAATCCCATGACTCCGCGAACCCCCGGCGGCCGAGCCTCAGCCCTGAGAGCCGGCGCCATCGCAATCGCCGTCGGCGCGCTCATCCCCGGCGGCGCCTATGCCGCTGTGGCCGCCACGAGCGCCTCACCGCATGACTCCGCCCAGGTCAGCGCCGACAAGGACGACTCCGGTGTCGCCTCCCTCGGCAGCGCCTACGAGGCCGCCCGCGCTTCCTCGACCGAGGAATCGCTCGTGGTCGAGGAGGTCGTCGAGGCGCACGGCTCCACCGAGGAGGAGACCGATCAGCTCCCCAAGGGTGAGAAGAAGGTCAAGACCGCCGGCGTCGACGGCATGACCCGCGTCACCTACCGCGTCACCAGTGCCGACGGCGTCGAGGTCTCCCGCGAGGCCGTCTCCTCAGTGGTGGTGACCGCCAAGGTCGACGAGGTCACCATCGTGGGCACCAAGGAGGCCGCGGCCGCACCGAGTGCCGCCCCGACGGCGTCGAGCGGTGCGGACACGTCCTCGGGCTCCTCGACGAGCGCGGCCGCGCCGGCCGACGACGGCAGCCTCGATGACGACTTCCAGCGCCTCGCCCAATGCGAGTCCGGTGGCAACCCGCGCGCCGTCAACCCCGCCGGCTACTACGGCCTCTACCAGTTCTCGCTTGACACTTGGGCCTCCGTGGGCGGCACCGGCAACCCCATCGACGCCAGTCCCGAGGAGCAGACCATGCGGGCCAAGATGCTCCAGCAGCGCTCCGGCTGGAGTCAGTGGGGCTGCGGGCACTGACGGGGCCGCATCAGTTCTGGTTCGGCGCTGGGTCGGCTCTGGGCCGGGCAGTCGCGGTGCGACTGTCGCGCTCTCCCGGTGGGCCGGTGAGGCCGAGCCGCATCCGCCCTGGCGACGCCGCTGCGAACCAGCGCTCCTATGTTGTGGGTGTCAAGGTGGTGGGGTGGTAGGTGGGGTTGTTCAGGGCTTGTTTGAGGGCGTGGTGGAGGTTTCGGGCGACGGCGCGTTTGAGGCGTCGGGTGATG
>NZ_MVIW01000005.1 GCF_002072185.1 Actinomyces denticolens | reverse complement strand
CAAAAACCAGGCCCAACCCACACCACCACCACAAACAACAGCAGCAGCAGCACAGGCCAAACAAAAAACAAGACATAAACAAGCATGACACGCTATCGAGTTCTCAAACAACACACCCATGGAGAGCGATCAGAAGAGCTTTTCACTCCTCGCGCCGCTCTCAAGGCGACTCGACCAACTTAACCAGATGATCGCAGCGATTGTCAATCTCGAGCTCTGTGATCCCGATCTCAACCCCGGATCGTCCAAGAACGATGCCCGGGCGATAGGAGACCCGAGCCTCTCAGCCCGGGCCTCTACCGGTGGAGCTAGGGGGATTCGAACCCCCGACCTTCTCATTGCGAACGAGACGCGCTACCAACTGCGCCATAGCCCCAGGTGCCGGACGATCTTAGCACCTACGGTCCGGCCGTCCGCAACCCGGCGGGCCGTGAACCGCACCACCGCACGGTTTGCGCAGATTGTCACGCACCCGCGGCGCGGCGCCTCTCCAGGACCTCGTCGAGGTCGATGGGCTTGAAGGCCTGCTCGTCGTCGAGGATCGGGGCCGGTGCGTAGGCGCGCGCGTTGCGGGGCCGAACCGGGGACGGCACCGACTCCGCCTCCGGCAGCTCCAGATCCGGCACCGCCCGGCGACGTGCTCGTGCGGCCAGTGTGTACGTCGGAGCGGGCACCGCCACGGGGCGCCAGCCCTGAGGCGGCGTAGAAGTCGCGTCGCGCCGGATCGGCAGGGGCCCCGCCGATCGGGACTGAGCAAGCTCACCCCCCCCGACCTCGGCCGCGCCCTCCGTGCCGCTCCCGGCCGAGAGGGCCTCCCGAGCGTCGTCGTGCCGGATCGCGGCGGCGATACCCGCACCGCCCCCCTGATCGGCGTCGGTGCTATGAGGCTCGACGGGCGCGTCGTCCGCCGACTCCAGCGGGCGCGGCTCCATGACCCATTCGATGGGCCTGGCCGCTTCCGCCTCGTCACTCGCCCGGGCCGCCTCCCCGACGGTCTCCTCCGCCCCGGAGGCCGCGGGCGCACTCACCGACTCGGCCGACTCCTCATGAGCGGCCGGCTCGGCAGCGCTCGCCGCCCTCGACGCCGACCCGACCGAGTCCCTGCCAGTGTCCCTGCCAGTGTCCATGCCATTCGCTTCGGCGCCCTCCGCGAGGACCGCCTGCCCCTCGGAGGCGTCCGAGCCCTCGGCGCTCGTTCCGAGCAGCCCCTGGGCGGGAGTCGGCGCCGCGACCCTGGGCGCGGCGGGCTCGATCCGGGACGTGGGGCGGGCACCGGCAAGGGCGTCGAGGTCGCGCCGGAGTGCGACGACGCGCCTCCATTCGGCGCGATCGGCGGCGAGCGACGCCCTGGCGGCCTTATGCCCGGCGACCATCGAGACTCCGAGCAGCGCCGTCGGCAGCAGCGCGGGCCACCACGGGATGACCGTCACCAGCCCCACCAGCCACAGTCCGAGGCTCACCCCGAGCAGCCCGGCGGCCACGCGAGCGCGATTGGCGGCGGCGTCCCGGCGGCGCGCACGGGCGGCGTCATGCGCGCGCTGGGCCTGCGCGAGCTCACGCTCGACGCGCAGCGCGCGGACATTCCTCACTGCTGGCCTGTTCATCGCCCTCACCTCCGGGAGCCGTCGGAAGATCCTCGCGTGCCCGCCCTGCTCGCAGGCCTCGTCGGGGGTCATGGCCGTCTCGCCGGTCGCCAGGATCCGCAAGTCGGCGGAATAGCGATCATCACTGCGGGACAGCTTCATGACCTCACGGCGCCCGACCAGGAAGGGCAGGAGGTACGCGGTGAGAACGACGACGAGGGCGAGGAGCGCCCAGACTTCAATTCCCACAGCGCCACGGTACGGGCCGCCGACCCCCCGCCAGGAGAGATCGTCGGCGTGTTGAGGCCCGGAATGACGCCAATCCAGCCCCGTGAGCCCCGACGATCACAACAGTCACTCGCTTACCACGAATCACTTCGTGAGCGGGCGCCCGGCGCTCGACCCAGCGCCTCCTCCAATGGGGTCGAGGCCTCGACCGGGGAGGGTCATCAGGCGTCGAGGAGGAGGCAGTGGAGCGTGTCCCCGGCCGAGACGCTGCGCGCCTCCTCGGGGACGACGGCGATGGCGTTGGCCCGCGCCAGGCCCATGAGACGGGTGGTGCCGGGCTCCGCCGTCGGCTCGGCGCGGTAGCCGGTGGAGGGCGAGCCGGTCAGGTGCACGGGGACGAACTCCCTCCTGCCGGCGGGCGACGCCCATCCCCGCGTCATCTCGGCCGGCAGGCTCGAGCGGTGGAGCCCCTGCCAGCCGGCGATCTCCCGAAGTACGGGCCGCACGAAGGTCTCGAAGGCGATCTGGGCGCTCACGGGGTCGCCGGGGAGGCAGAAGATCGGCGTGCCCTCCACGGTGCCGACGCCGAGCTGGCGCCCGGGGCTCATGGCGACGGCGTCGAAGCGCACCGAGCCCAGGGGGGCGAGGGCCTCCTTGACGGTGTCCCCCTGCCCCACGGACAGACCCCCGGTGGTGATGAGCACGTCGGCGCGCACGAGCTGGTCCTCGAGGGTCTCGGTCAGGGCGCCGAGCTCATCGGGGACGGCCGCAACGCGGAAGGCCCGCCCGCCCGCGTCGGTGACGGCGGTGGCCAGGGCGTGCCCATTGGCGTCGTAGACGCTGCCGTCCCGGCGCGGTGAGCCGGGCTCGACGAGCTCATCGCCGATGGACACGATGACGACGCGCGGCGCGGGGCGCACCTTGACGCGCAGCCTCCCCACGCCGGCCAGGAGCGCGATCTGCCGGGCCGACACGCGCGAGCCCTGGGGCATGACCGTTGTCCCGGCGGCGACGTCCTCAGCGCGGCGCCGCACATTCTCCCCCTCGACGACGACGGAGCGGACCTCGACCCGCTGGGTGCCGCGGTCGGTCTCGATCCAGGGGACGACGGCGTCGGCGCCGACGGGAAGGGGGGCGCCGGAGTCGATGAGCATGGCGGTACCGGGGACGAGCCGGGCGCTGGAGGTGTCGCCGGCGCGCACGGCGTCGATGACGTCGAGGCGGGCGGGCTCGCTCGCCGTCGCGCCCCGGATGTCGGCGGCGCGCACCGCATAGCCGTCGAGGCCGGCCAGATCCGCGCAGGGAAGATCGAACTCGGCGACGACGTCCTCCGCCAGGACGCAGCCGACGGCGTCGAGAAGGACGACGTCGAGCGGCGGGGCCGGCTGCGCGATCTCCAGGCACGATGCGAGGTGCTCGGCGACGGTTCTCATGGCTTCCTCCCTGCCCGCAGGTCCCGGGACCTCGGGGCGGCACCGGGGTGAGGCCTGCGGCTCCAGGCGGCCAGGCTACCCGCAAGGGCCCCTCTCCCCATCCCAGGAGCGGCTCGGCGCGCCCGTAACGAAGGAGAACCTGAGAGAATCGGGGGGTGAGTTCTCAGGCGCGCGCACTCCCTGTTCCCGCTGGACTGGAGACCAGTCACGACAAGGGCCAATGGCGCCGGATCCTGCGCCAGCGGCGCCGCAAGCGACACCCCCACCCCGATGCGGGCCACTGCCCCGCCTGCGAGACCCTCATGGAGCACGCCCTCCAGGCCGTCGAGGGCATGGGGGCCATCGCCGCCTACGTCTCGGTGGGCGATGAGCCCTGCACCCGGCTCCTGCTGGAGCGCCTGGAGGCCGGGGGCCGTGAGGTCCTCCTGCCCGTCCTGGGCCCGCAGCTCTCCCGGGGGTGGGGGCGCTTCACGGGCATCGCCGATCTGGCCGAGCGCGCGCCGGGGCGCCCTCCCGAACCGGGGGGCGAGCCCCTCCCGGCGGAGGCGGTCTCCGACGTCGACGCGCTCCTCATCCCCGCACTCGCCATCGACCGGGCCGGGAACCGGCTCGGCCAGGGGGGCGGCTGGTACGACCGGGCCCTGCCGCTGAGGCACGAGGGCGCCCTCGTGCTCGCCATGGTCTACGACGATGAGCTCATCGCCTCGCCACTGCCCACTGAGCCGCACGACCAGCGGGTGGACGCCGTCATCACGCCCGAGCAGTGGTTCCTCCTGGAGCGCTCCGTCTTCGCCTCGGGGTCCTGAGGCCCCGCGGGCGTCGCGGGATGTCAGGGGGCCCGCCCGCACCGGAGCCGGGAACCACGGGCTCGCACGCGCTCAGCCGCGGCCGCGCCCTGTGGATGAGGCGATCGGCCGCCCGGTCGACGAGTCCACCCTGGGGGCATGAGCCCCCGCCCGCGCCTGGAGCGCTCCCCCGCCACCCGTCCATCGTTGCGCCTGTGGAGGGCGCGCCACCTCGTCGTCGCCGCGTGCGTGGGGGCAGCCGTGCTGCTCGCGCTCTCCGTCCTGCGCCCGTCCCCGCCGGGAGACGGCGAGGCGCTGGTAGTGACCAGGAGGATCAGCGCCGGGGAGACGATCAGCGCCGACGACGTCGAGCGCCGCGCGATCCCCGAGCCGGCGCTGCCGGCCCGTGGGGTGGCGGATGAGGGAGTCATCGGGAGCAGGGCGGCCATCAGGCTCGAGGAGGGCACCGTCCTCACGGTGTCGATGACCAGCTCGGCACGAGTCCAGGGGCTCGGCGCCGATGAGCGAATCGTCCAGGTGCCCGTCGGAGTGGGCGGATCATTGGCCGAGCCGGGCGCGATCGTCGACATCATCGGTGAGAGTCCAGTCACAGCCGCAAGCGCATCTGCGAGCCCCGCGGCGCTCCGCGATCAGGCGGGCGATTCCGCGCCATTGCCGCTTTCAACGGGCGAGGGGACCAGTGTTCTCTGCTCCGGCGCACGGGTCATCGGTACCACAACAGAAGGTGACACTTCTAGGTTTCTTTCAGGGAATAAGGTCACAGTAGTAGAACTTGCCGTTCCGGCGGACACCGCTACCCTTATCGTCGGTGCGGCAACGCAGGGCGCCCTCGGCCTCGCGCTGAGCCCCTGACGACCTCATCACAGTCGAGATGATCATTGATCCGTCGGCATATTCAGCCGGCGCCGACTGCCCGATGCAGCCAACCGGCTGTCGATCATCGTCCCGGCCTCGCGCCTGTCGCCCCTGCGGGGCGCGCACTCACCGAAAGGTTCTCCCCTCATGATCAAGGGATTCAAGGAGTTCATCGCTCAGGGCAACGCCCTGGAGCTCGCCGTCGCCGTCATCATCGGTGGCGCCTTCAAGCCCATCGTCGACTCGATCACCAAGGTCATTCTGGACATCGTTGGTCAGATCATCGGCTCCCCGAACTTCGACTCCGTCCTCCAGTTCAAGATCGACAGCGGCTCGGATACCTACATCCAGCCCGGTACGATCATCACCGCGCTCATCAACTTCCTGCTGGTGGCCCTCGCCGTCTACTTCTGCATCGTCGTTCCGATGAACAAGATGAAGGCCCTGCAGAAGAAGAACGAGGAGGAGAAGCCCGCCGAGCCGACCGACGTCGAGCTGCTGGGCGAGATCCGCGACCTGCTCGCCGCCCGCGCTCACTGAGAGGGAACGCGCCCGGCAGCACCGGCCGCCGCGCCCCAGTGAGCCTCTGAGCCCCGCCGACCCGAGTGGACGGCGGGGCTCAGCCCTATCCACCGGTGCCCGCCGGTGCCCGCTGCGGCCCACTCCCCGCGCCGCTGTCTCGCGAGACCGGTCGAAAACGTCATTGAAACCGGTCCGCGGACCGGTTTCAATGACGTTTTCGACCGGTCTCGGTGAAAAGGGTCAGGACCAGTGGGGCGGGACCTCGGCGCGCAGACGCGCGTCATTGGCACTGCCGCTGCCGGAGGCGTCATCCCCGCGGGCGCGGGCCTCCGTGAGGGCGTCGACCCTGCGGCGCCGCGCGTTCTCGGCGTCCTCCTCGGTCATCTCACCGCGGGCCACCCGCGCGGCGTCCTGGGGGGATAACAGGACCACTCGGCGCCGGCGGGGCCGGCCCGCCGCCGGAGCGCTCATCGGCCCCGCCGCACGGCGTTGCCGAGAACGGCGTCGACACCGGTCCCCCGGCGGGTGAGAGCGAGGGTCTCGCGCAACTCGGTGAGCTCCTCCTCCTCGCTGCGCGCCACCCCGTCGGAGCGGATCCACGCCACGAGGTCGTCGAGCTCGTCATCCGAGTAGGCCTGGATCGGCAGTCCCTGCGCGATCGGGGGGCGGGCCGCGCGCCCATCCGCACGGGGCGGATTCACCGGAGCGCCCGGGGCCTCGGCCCCCGGGGAGGAGGATTCCGCCCCGGCGGAGGCCTCCCGCCCGTCCTCATCGGGCCGCGCCCCCTCCGTCGCGCGCGCCGCAGCAGCGCCCTGGGGGGAGGCGGTGCTCTCGGCGGCACCCTCAGCGGCGGCGTCGTCGACGTGCTCGGGGAGCTCGGGGCCCTCCGGACGGGCCTGGGCGGCGGAGCGCTCATCGAGGATCTCGTCGATCATGATCTCGATGGTGCGGGCCTCGGCCTCGGGGTCGACGAAGACCCCTGCGGAGAAGGAGCGGTGGACCCGCCAGCCGCGGCTCTCGAGGCGCTCCACCCAGTGCCGGTCGCGACGGCGCAGACTCGGCTCGGCCACGTAGTCGTCGTCATCGGTCAGGACGGCGACGAACAGCTCCTCGGGGTAGTCGGGGTGGCCGATGGCCAGGGGGATGCGGGGGCCGCCGTCGGCTCCCCACTGGGGGACCACCACGAGACCCTTGCGCCACAGGTGCCAGGCGAGATCCACCAGGAGGCGGTCGGGCTCGCCGTTCTCCGCCGGGCCGACGGGGGTCCCGCCCCCGGCGGCCCGGGCGAGGACCTCGCGCAGCAGCCGGGCGCCCGGGGCGCGCAGCCGGTCGGGGTCGAGGTCCTCGGCGCCGATGGAGGAGATGACGGTGGTCGCGCCGCGGGAGGCGCACAGGGCCTCGACCAGCGAGACCATGCCGCCCTGCTCGCCGAGCTCGCCGAAGGCGTGGATGGTGCGCCCGTGCGGGGTCTTCGCGAAGCCGACGGACAGGACGACGCGGTCGCGGCGCAGCGAGCGGGCCTCGCGCAGGTCGATCACCGTGAAGGGCTCCTTGACGGCGGAGGAGAAGAAGTCATCCAGGGCCGGGGACTCGGCGGCCGCCACGGCCACCGCACGGCGGATCTCATCGGCGTGACGGGTGTTGAGGGCGATGACGCCCAGGCTCTCATCGGGCCGGGTGAGCGCGTGCTCGATGACGACGTCGACCACCTGGTCCACCTCGGCCGGCACGGTCTCCACGGCGGTCCTGCCCGGAGCGGGCATGCCGCGCCCGTCCACACGGATGAGGGAGAGCGTGGTGTCCCCCGGGGGTCCGGGGATCACCTCGACGATGCCCTCGTAGCCGTTGGAGGCGAGGAAGGACGCGATGCCGGCGTCGAGCTGATTGCGGCCCGTGGGCAGGGTGACCGCGGGCAGGAGAGGCCCGAGCTCTGCGGCGAGGCCCCTGTCCGCCCGGCGCGGATCCCCGATGACGAGGACCTGCTCGGCGCGCACGAGGGCCGGCAGTGCCTGAGCCACCGGCATGCTCGCGGAGGCGTCGAGGATCGCCAGGTCCACGACGGCGCTGGGGGCCAGCACCTGGGGCACGAGGGTCGGCGGGACGATCCAGACGGGGCGGGCGAGCCACGCCACCGGGTGGGCGTCGAGGATGTCGCGCAGGGGAACGCCGTCGTCCTTGGACAGGGCGATGTACAGGGAGCGGGCCTGCTGCTTGTCGGCCTCGACGGCGGCGCGCACGCGGCGGGCGCAGGCCTGCGCGACCGGGCCGGACAGGGAGGCGGACTGGGCGGCGTCGAGTCGGCGCAGACTCTCGGAGAGCTCATCGAGGGCCTTGGCGTCCAGGCCTCCCATATCCGGGTCCTCGCGGAGGGCCTGGGCGAGGACGGAGGACCACCAGCAGTAGGTGAGCTCGTCGTCGAGCTCGTCGTCGGGCACCTGGCGGGCGCGCAGGTCCTCGACGAGGGGCCCCATGCCCATCTCGTCGATGGCGATGGTGGTCTGGTTGCGCTCGGGCTGGGCCTGCGCGGTCTCCGGGTCGTCGGCGAGGGCCCGCACACGGGTGGTCAGATCCACGAGCGGTGTGTCGACGAGCGCCGGGGAGCCGTCGTGGCGGTCGAGGAGGGGCTGGAGCTCGGTGAGGGCGTTCATGGCGCGCTCGCAGGTGCGCCGCATCTCGTCCAGGCCCTGCGGGAGCGTGGGCCAGCCGCCGTCGGGGTCGTGACGGCGCCACTCCTCGCGGCGCCGCTGCACCTTGACGAGCTCGGCGTGCAGGTCCTCGACGACGCGGCCGGGGCGCACGAGGTCCTTGGCCTGGCGGGTGAAGCGGCGGCGCGCGGAGCCGCTCATGACGATGCTGCGCTCCTCGCGCCACCGCTTGGTGGCCGTGGCGATGACGAGGTCGGCGGCGGAGCGCTCGAAGACCTCGGGGAGGAAGACGTCGAGGGAGTCGCGCACGCCGTCGAGCATGTCGAGCTGATCGGACCACATGGCCAGGGTCGTGGCGCGCCGCAGCCCGATGTGGGAGGAGACCTCGCGGCTGTGGGTCTCGACGGCGGGCAGCATGTCGTCGGCCAGGCGGCCCAGGCGCCCCAGGGCGTCGGTGACCTCGTCGAGGTCGGTCAGTGCCAAGCCGCTCCAGGGCGAGGGCGCCTGGACCGGGTTGAGCATCCCGAGGGAGTGGGCGCGGTGGAGGATGCGCGAGGCCCGCTCGCGCCCGGCATCGTCGAGGCACTCGAGGCGCCCGGGGACGATCTTCGCGGTGGTGCGGGCCTTGGAGCGCGACGAGGTGAGCTCGGCGAGGGTCTGAAGGGCCTCGTAGGCGGAGACGTTCCATGGCTCTCGCCGCGCGTGCAGCGCCGTCACGTAGCGGGACAAGCGCTTGCGCACGGCGGTGAGGCGCTGGCGGACACGCAGGATCTCGGGGACGTCGAGCTGGGGCGGCTGGGAGCCGAGCCCGGATTGGACGGCCTCGGCGGCGTGGCGGCGCCAACTGGCGTCCTCCGTGAGGTCGACGACGAGGTCCCCCAGGCCGAGGTCCTCCAGGGCCTGGGCGACGGCGTGGCCGTCCCCGCTGGTGGCCGGGATATGGATGGCGGTGCGGCCGGTGGCGGCGGCATCGGCGAGCACGGCTGCGAGCGTGGCGGCGACATCCGATCCTGGGGGCGCGTCGAGGAGGAGGGAGGCCCCCAGGCCGACGGACTCGACGACGTCGAGCTGCCCGGGGTCGAGGTCCCCCGCGCCGCGCTCGGCGTCGGGGGCGCGATCCTCGCGCCAGGGGGCGGGCAGGTCGACGGCGAGGGCCCGCTGGGCGGGCTCGACCCCGGCCAGGGCGGCCACGATCGCGGACAGGCGCGCGCGGTCCACGACGGCGTCGAAGTCCTCGACCAGGGCCTGGCCGGGGTGGACGAAGGCGCCGACGACGAGTCGCTCGCGCAGTTCGAAGCCGGGCAGGTAGTCGCGGCAGGCGGCGGCGATGCGAGTGAGGGCGGCGCGCGGGGTGAAGCCCTCCGCGGTGAGGGCGGCACGGGCGAGGGATTGGATGTCGGCGGTCGATCCGTAGCGGCGCAGGGCGCGTGTGAGGACGGGGTTCACCTCGATGGTCGGGTCGACGGCGATGGTCGCGTCGGCGGAGGCGCTGGCCAGGCGGACCGGCCGCATGAGTACAGGGGCGTTGACCGTGCGGACGGTGCCCGGGGGGCCCGCCGGGCGCGAGGAGAGCGCGCTCTCCAGGACCGAGGTGAGGACCGGGTCGGGGATCTCGTGGTGGGGCTGCTCGGGATCACTACCGGCATCGGAGCCGCCAGGACCGCCTGGTCCGTCGCTCTCGGGGCTCCCGGCACCGTCGGCCGCCGCGGCGCCGGGGCGCCGGGACTCGTCCCGGATGGTCTCGGTCCAGGTGGCGACCCCGATGGCGAGGTAGACGGGGGCGACGCCGAACTGCCTGGCGAGGATGTCGGTGCGCCCGGCGACCTTGCGCACGGATTTGCGGGCCGCGGCCAGGGCGGTGGGCTCGCGGATGAGGCTGGACAGGGGGGTGGGGCGCCCGGCGTAGAGCTGGGCGAGCCCCGAGGGGTGGGCGGCGGTGAGGTCGACGGCGCCGTCGAGGAGCGAGACGTCGTCGAGGCTGGCCACTCCCCCGAGCCCGACGAGCTCCTCGCGCCAGCTCGCGAGCGCGGCGTCCACGCGGGCCCGGCTCGCGTCGTCGAGATCCGTGGGGGAGGCCGGGGCGGGGGGCTCCGGCGTCGGCGCGTGCTGGGGGACGATGGTGCCGGGCAGGCGCTTCTCGCGCCCGACCCCGCTGGCGCGCCCCTCGGCAGAGCCCACGCGATCGCCCGCTGCGTGGCCCGCGCTGTGCCGAGCGCGGCCGAAGGAGAAGAGTGAAGGCGCCATGCTCCGACAATATCCGCGCGCGACGCGCTCCTGCCCGAGGCGCCCCGGGGTGGCGCCGCGTCAGCGCACGAGCGGGCCTGCGGCGACGGCGACGATGGAATTGCGGACGCGCCGCGGGGTTGCGGACGCGCCCCCGCGGCGCGTTGGCGAGCCCGGAGCGCGTTGGCGAGCCCGCGGCGGAGGGCAGAGCGTGAGCGAAGGAGATGCGCAGAAGAGCGGATCGGGGCCACGAGCGCTCATGCGACTCGGAACCCCGATCCGTTTCCCCTGGCGAGCAGGGTCTTATGTGCCCCCGGCGCGATTCGAACGCGCGACACCCGCTTTAGGAGAGCGGTGCTCTATCCCCTGAGCTACGAGGGCTGGGCGCGGCAAGCCTACCAGCGCGCCGCGCCGGCCGAGTACCGGCGTGCCCCTGCTCGCTCAGGCGCGCTCCCAGGGGACGTTCGAGCGGGAGACGGCCGAGTCGTCGTCCCTGGAACGGGCGGGCACCACCATCACCGGGCAGGCCGCGTGGGAGAGCACCGCCTGGCTCGTGGAGCCCAGGAGGAGCCCCGCGAATCCGCCGCGCCCGCGGGAGCCGACGATGACGAGGTCGACGGCCGTGGAGAACTCGGCGAGCAGCTCGGCGGCGTTGCCGTCCAGCGCATGACGGCGGACCGTCACCCCGGGGTGGCCCTCGAGGGCCTCGGCCACGGCATGGTCGAGGCCGGCTCGTACGTCGGTGAGGACCTGCTGGCGGTCCACGGCGGCCGGCAGCCATGCGAGTGCCCCGCTGCCGGTGCTCATGGGGACGGCCGCCACGGCGGTGAGCTCGGCGTCCCAGGCCTCGGCCTCGCGGACGGCGCGGCGCACGGCCTTGTGAGCGGATCCGGAGCCGTCGACGCCGACGACGATCCGCTTGACCGGGGTGAAGGCGGAACCGGCGGTGTGCCGGGGCACGATGACCGTGGGGCACTTGGCGTGCGCGGGCAGGGCGGAGGAGACCGTGCCGAGCAGGCGGTCGGCGAAGCCACCGCCACCGCGCGTGCCGACCACCGCCAGGGCGGCATCGGAGGACAGATCCACGAGCACACCGGCGGGGTCGCCGGTCTCGAGCGAGCTGGTCACCGCGACGCCGGCCTGCTGGGCGCGGGCGACGGCCTCGTCGACAACCGCCTGGGCGCCGGCGCGTATCGCGGTGTCGTCCAGGGCCGCGTAGCCGCCGTCGAGGGAGGCGGCGGTGAAGGATGGGAGCGAGTAGGCGCACAGGATGTGGACCCTCCACCCCTCGCGCGCCGCGCGGGCGACCGCCCAGTCGACAGCGCCGAGAGACTCGGGCGATCCGTCGACGCCAACGAGGACGACTTTGTCTTCAGCCATGGTTCCCTGCCTTTTCCATCGGACACCCCGGCCCTCCGGGGATCCGGTGAGCCAGGTGCCCCCAGCATACCTGTGGCGCAGCGCACGACGGGGAGGTTCAGTGAGCACGGCCGGCCGTGCTTCGAGGGGGCGACCGCCGTAACGGTCGCCCCCTCGAAGCGCGGCTCGGATCCGTGCCGGCCCGCGTCAGCCGATCCGGATGAAGGAGGTCGGGCTCCCCCAGATCTCCCGGTAGACGACACCGGTGGACTCGTTGCCGGCGTCGATCATCATGCCATTGCCGGCGTAGATGCCGACGTGGTAGCCGTAGTAGACGATGTCGCCGGGCTGGGCCTCGGACATGGAGACGGCCGTGCCCGCGGCGGCCTGGGCCCCGGAGGTACGGGGCAGGCTGATGCCGGCCTGGGCGTAGACGTACTGGACGAAGCCGGAGCAGTCGAAGCCCGACGGCGAGGAGCCGCCGTAGACATAGGGGGTGCCCACGTACTGCATGGCGATGGACACGATGCTCGAACCGGACGCCGGGGCGGCGGCGGGGGCCGCCTGAGCCGCCGGCTGCGCCTGAGCGGCGGGGGCCGCCTGAGCCTCCGGCTGGTCCGCCGAGTCGTCCTGCGCGGCCGGGGCCTGCTCGGCCTGGGGGGCGGGAGTCTCGACGACGGGCTTGGGGGCCTCGGCGGCGGCTGCCTCAGCGGCCTCCGAGGCGTGGTCGAAGGCATCGGCCTGGACGTCGGTCCCGACGACGATCGCGGCATTGGTCGCCACGGCGGTGCGCGCGTCCAGGGCCAGGTAGTTGAGGCCGGAGGCGTCGAGGGATCCCGCCGAGGCCCGGGCCGGTTCGGCGACCGAGGCGGTGGCGGCGCCGGAGGCGACCATGGTCAGGGCCAGGCCGGAGGAGGCGGCCAGCGCGATGCCTCGGCGGGTGGCGGGCGCGACCTCGGTGAGGGGAGTCGTGGGACGTTTGGCCGCGCGGTGGCGAGCCTGGGAATGGGTGGTCATGTTCCTCTCCTGTGGCCGCCGAGGTTAGCTGCCGGGTTCGGGCTGGAGACGCCCTACCCGCATTGAGCGGGATTCACCCCGAGGGCCGCGATCAGGGCCGCGACCCATGAAACGGTTCCCCCGTCCCCATCGCTGATTGTTCGCCAGCCCGGGCCGGACGATGGGACTGGGCCCCGGCTCGGGCGCCGCGAGGGGAAGGCCCTGCGACACCTGAGAGGCTACCGGAGCGCTGACAGGAGAGTCACGGGAAGATCAACAACATGATCGTGACCTGCCGCACAGGAACTTCTCTTCTTCCCTGTCATTCCAACGGGTTCCGGCCAGGTCAAGCCCTCATTCGAGCCCTCCCGCATGACCCGCTTCACGATGAGAGCATCACCACACAAGACGTCCCGACCCCGCTCCCACGAGGGGAGCGGGGCCGGGACGGAGAGACGGAGCCGGTTCTGCCCGACCGCCGGTTCGCTCAGAAGCGGAGGTACGTGGCGCCACCGCGGACGGCCAGGTACTGCACGCCGACGCTCTCGGACTCGGCGGAGACCATCATGCCATCGCCGGCGTAGATCGCGACGTGACCGGGCCACCAGAGGACGTCACCGGGCTGGGCCTCGGAGGCCGAGATGACGGTGCCGGCCGAGCGGATGCCGCCGGAGGAGTGCGGGACGCTGATGCCCGCGACGTTGGCGTACACGTAGGAGACGAGGCCCGAGCAGTCGAAGGCGCTGGGGCCGCCCGCGCCGTAGACATAGGCCTTGCCGACCTGGGCCATCGCGAGACCCACGATGGAGTTCCCGGAGGCGGGGGCGGCCGGGGCGGCGGCCTCGGCGGCGGTGGCCTCAGCGGTCGCGGCCGGGGTGTCCTCCGCGGTGGGGGTCGCCTCGGCGGCGGGGGCCTCAGTGGCCTCCGGGGCCGCCTCGGCGGTGGGGGCGGGAGCCGGGGCCGGGGCCTCGGCGGCGACGGCCTCGACGGCGTGGTTGAAGCCATCGACCTGGGCGTCGCTGGCGACCTCGACGGCCGCGTTGGCGATGACGGCCTCGTGCGCCGGGGCGGCGAGGGCGGCGGTGCCGACGTTCTCGCCGAGGGAGCCGGCGGACTCGTCGAGCTGGGCGGTGTCGCTCGCGGCGTTGGCGCCGGAGGCGATCATGGTGAGGGCCAGACCGGAGGTCGCGACGACGGCGAGGCCGCGACGTGCGGCCGGACCGGTGCTCGACAACGGGGTGATCGGTCGAGTGGCCTTGCGGTGGCGTGCCTTGACGCTGGAAGTCACTGGTTTTTCTCCTGGAGAGCCGTCGAGGTTAGCTGTCGGGTTCGGGCTGGAGACGCCCTACCCGCCGAGGCGGGATTCACCCCAAGGAGGACCGAGCGCGGGCTCGTTCTCATCCGGGAAATGGTTCCCCCGTCCCTGCCGGTGATCTGGGTGGGAATCAGGAGCGAGGGGCGCCGACAGGGTTTGGCTCCGCCCATCTCTCCACAACCGGGGCATCGGCTGCATCGCCGACACTAGTCGAAGTTCCGCGGAAGAGTGAAGCCCTGAGTACCCCGACCCCGTGTGGCATCCCTCTCCTAGGGGCCTCATAGGCGCATTCGACCTGGTCAGGCCTGCTGAGGGCCCGACAGACGGCGGTTCAGGGTGATCGCGGCGCGGGCTCAGCGCGCGGAGGCGCTCTGCTCCAGGAAGAGGTGCCGGGCGACGTCGCCCGGCAGCACGATCGGCATGCCCGTGGGCCCCACGATGCGCACGCCCCCGGCCGATCCGCGCAGCTCCACGCGCGCGCCCGCGCAGATCCCCGCATCCTCCATCAGGCCCAGGAGCTCGGCGTCGGCCTGGATCGGCTCGCCGATCCGGTGCACGACGGCGGATCCGACGCCGTCGCGGGCCACGCGGTTGGCGCTCGACTCGTCCTCGCCCGGCGCCGGGTGGTCGGCCCGCCTGCCGGGGATGGGGTTGCCGAAGGGGTCGGAGACGACGTCCCCGAGGATCTCGGCGAGCCGGTCCTCG
The DNA here is from genome assembly GCF_002072185.1 of Actinomyces denticolens. Classification (GTDB taxonomy): domain Bacteria; phylum Actinomycetota; class Actinomycetes; order Actinomycetales; family Actinomycetaceae; genus Actinomyces; species Actinomyces denticolens. Next base: position 86,761 of record NZ_MVIW01000005.1, on the reverse strand, counting down.
ACCCTCTCGCTCATGACGTGCTCCCAGCGGCAGGCCTCATCGTGGATGTAGCGCCGATCGAGGCCGACGACGTCGAGCAGCAGCCTTTCAGCAAGGCGGTGCTTGCGGATCACCTCCGTGGCCCGGCGCCGCCCCTCCTCGGTGAGCTCCAGCGAACGGTCCTCGGCGACCCTGATGAGCCCATCGCGCTCCATGCGCGCCACCGTCTGGGAGACCGTGGGGCCGGAGTGGTCGAGGCGGTCGACAATCCGCGCGCGAAGAGGGGTGACGCCGTCCTCCTCCATCTCGTAAACGGTCTTGAGGTACATCTCGGTGGTGTCGATGAGCTCGCTCATGTGCGCTCGCGCCTCCTGCGACGACGGTTCCCCGCCCACGCGGGCGGCCGGGCCCTCGCGCCGCCCCTCTCGTGGGGCGCGGGGGCTGGGAGAAGGATATCGGTCACCCGTCCGCGGGGCCCGGAGCGCTGCCCGCCGGGGGCGGCTCCGGGCCCCCGGCGGCGGAGCGCTCGCGCGGGCCGGTCATGCGTAGGTACGGGCGCGTCGATGAGTGGGTCAGCGCCAGGTGCCAGTGGCGGCGCGTCCACACCAGCGCCGCCGTCGCGACCAGGACGGCCGCCGCGCCCCCGATGAGCAGTGAGGCCCGGGGTCCCCAGGCGTCGGCGAGGCCTCCCATGACGGGGGCGCCGATCGGGGTCGTCCCCAGCTGGGCGATGATGTAGATGCTGATGACCCTGCCGCGGACCTCATCGGGCACGGAGAGCTGGATGGCCTGGTTCGCGCCGGTCAGAACGGTGAGCACGCACAGGCCCACCGGGATGGTCGCCACCGCGAAGGAGCTGTAAGTCGGCATGAGCGCCATCACCATGGTGAACAGCCCGAGGAAGAAGGAGCCCACCACCACCGTGCGCACGCGGGGGGAGCGGCGCCTGGCCGCCCACAGGGCGCCCGCGAGCGATCCGATCGCGAAGACCGAGGAGACCGTGCCGTAGGCGTCGGATTCCAGGTGGAAGACGCTGCGCACCATGGCGGCCATCGTGAGCTGGAAGTTGAGGGTGAGGGTGGAGACCACCGTGACGACGCCGATGATGACGAGGATGTCGGTGCGGCGCCGGATGCAGGCCAGGCCCTCGCGCAGCTGGCCCTTGGAGCGCGGGGCTCTGGCGACGGGCCGGAGCTCGTCGCCGCGCATGAGGATGAGGGCGAGCGCGGGGAACAGGAAGCTCGCGGCGTTGATCTCGAAGACGACGCCCGCGCCGACCCATGCGATGACGACGCCCGCCGCCGCCGGGCCCAGGAGCCGGGCGGCGTTGAAGGAGGCGGCGTTGAGGCCCATCGCGTTGGCCCGCGAGCCGGCGGGCACCAGCTGCGCCACGAAGGTCTGGCGGGCCGGGGCGTCGTAGGCGGCCGCGGCGCCCGAGGCCAGGGCCGCGAGGTACACGTGCCAGAGCTGGGCGCGGCCGGAGATGACCGCCAGTCCCAGGACGAGGGAGACCAGGCCCATCGCCGACTGGGTGGCGATGAGGAAGCGGCGCTGGTTGACGCGATCGGCGACGAGCCCGGCGTGGGCGGACACGAGGAGGGCGGGGAGGAACTGCAGCGCGGTGGTGATGCCGGTGGCGGTGGCGGAGTCGTCGGTGAGGATGCGCAGGACGAGCCAGTCCTGGGCGACCCGCTGCATCCAGGTGCCCGTGTTGGCCACGAGGGCGGCGAAGAACCAGATCCGGTAGTTGTGGAAGCGCAGGGAGGCGAAGGTGCGGCCCTGCTCGGACCAGGCGGGGTCCTCCGCGAGCGCGGAGGACCCCGGGGTCGTACTGGCGGTACTGGCGGTGCTGACCGGCTCAGGCAAGGCCGAGGATCTCCTTGATGGGCGCCATCGTGAAGTAGACCGCGAACAGCGCCGCGGTCAGCCACATGAGCGGGTGGACCCGGCGCGCGCGGCCGACGGCGATCTCGACGAGCGCGTAGGTGAGGAAGCCCGCGCCGATGCCGTTGGTGATCGAGTAGGAGAACGGCATCATGATGATGGTCATGAAGGCGGGGATGCCCAGCTCGGGCCGCTTCCAGTCGATGTCGGCCACCTGGGTCATCATGAGGAAGCCGACGACGACGAGCGCCGGGGTGGCCGCCTCGTAGGGGACCATCGCGACGATCGGGGACAGGAAGACCGAGGCCAGGAACAGTGCCCCGGTGACGATGTTCGCCAGCCCCGTGCGCGCGCCCTCCCCGACGCCCGCCGCGGACTCCACGTAGGAGGTGTTGGAGGACACCGCGCCGAGGCCGCCGGCGATGGCGCCCACGGAGTCCACCACGAGGATCTCGCGGGTGCGCGGCGGGTTGCCGTCCTCGTCGAGGAGGCCCCCCTCGGCGCCGATGGCCACCATCGTGCCCATCGTGTCGAAGAAGTCGGCGAGCATCATGGAGAAGACGAGCAGGACGATCGACACGGCGCCGGCCTTCTCGAAGGAGCCCAGCAGGGAGAAGTGGCCCAGGCCCGACAGGTCCGGCACGGAGACGGGACTGCCGCTCAACGAGGGGACGCTCAGCGCCCAGCCCGTGGGGTTGGAGCCCTCCTCGAAGGCGCCCAGTCCCTGAACGGCCTCGATGATGACGGCCAGGAGCGTGGCGCTGACGATGCCGATGAGGATGGCGCCGCGGACCTTGCGGATGTGCAGGATGATGGTGAGGAACAGGCCCAGGAGGAAGACGATGACGGGCCAGCCCTTGAGGGAGCCGCCCAGGCCGAGCTCGAGGGGCGTGCCGCCGACGCGCACGACCTTGGCGTCCACCAGTCCGATGAGGGCGATGAACAGGCCGATGCCCACGCTGATCGCGGTGCGCAGGAAGGGCGGGACGGCCCGGAAGACCGCCTCGCGGAAGCCGGTGAGGACGAGGATGAGGATGATGACGCCCTCGATGACGACGATGCCCATGGCATCGGCGAAGGTCATGCCGTGGTTGCCGACGATCGTGTAGGCGACCATCGCGTTGATGCCGAGCCCGGCGGCCATGGCCAGCGGGTAGTTGGCGACGACGCCCATGAGGATCGTCATGACCCCGGCGATGAGCGCGGTGCCGGCGGCGATCTTCGCCTTGGCGCCGGTCACGTCGCCGTCGCCCGCGAGGGCGCTGCCCAGGATGAGCGGGTTCAGCACGAGGATGTAGCTCATCGTGAAGAAGGTGACGACGCCGCCCCTGAGCTCACGGGCGACGGTCGAGCCGCGCTCGGTGATGCGGAAGAAGCGGTCGAGGGCCGGCAGCGAGGCGGAGGGCGCGGGGCGGGAGGGCGCGGGGCGGGAGGGCGCGGGGCGCCCGGGGGAAGTGATGCTCACGTTGCCCTATTGTCGCAGACCCCGGCGACGCCCGTGACACCCCGTCAGAAGCCGCCGGCGGCGCCGGCGAACCATAATGGGCCCATGAAGATCCTGCTCACGGCCACCTCCCACCTCGATCCCGCGCCCCTTGCCGCCGCAGGCCACGAGGTCGTCGTCTTCGATGAGACCGCGCCCGTGCCGCCCGAGCACCGCGACGCTCAGGCGATGGTCCTGTGGGGCATGGGCGGCGCGCGGGCCCTCACGACCCTGCGGGACATGGCCGGTTACATGACGCGGCTGCGCTGGATCCAGACCCTCGCCGCCGGACCCGACGCCATCCTCGCCGCGGGCTTCCCGGGCTCCGTTGCGATCAGCACGGGGCGCCACTTCCACGATGCGACGGTGGCCGAGCACACGCTGGCCCTCGCCCTGGCCTGCGCGCGATCCCTGCCCCGGGCGCTGGCGGCTCAGCGCGAGCACCGGTGGGCCCGCGAGCTCGGCGGGGCGAAGCCCCTCCACGATCCCGATCGCCTGACCACCCTCATCGGCGCCCGCGCGCTCGTCTGGGGATTCGGCGCGATCGGCCAGGCGACCGCGGGCCTGCTGACCGCCGTCGGAGCCCGGGTGCGCGGGGTCGCCCGCAGCGCGGGGACGCGGGCGGGCTACGAGGTCATCGCCGCGGAGGACATCGACTCCGCCCTCCCCGCCACCGACCTGCTCGTCATGATCCTGCCCGCCACGCCGTCCACGGCCGGGGCCCTGGACGCCCGCAGGCTGGCCCTGCTGCCGCGCCGCGCCGTCGTGGTCAACACCGGCCGGGGCTCCACGGTGGACACGCCCGCCCTCGACGCCGCGCTGCGCGAGGGGAGGATCGCCGCCGCGGGCCTGGACGTCACCGATCCGGAGCCGCTCCCGGCGGACTCCCCGCTCTGGGACGCGCCGAACCTCATCCTCACCCCGCATGGCGCGGGCGGTCGCCCCGTGGGCGCGATGGAGCGGATCACGCGCAACGCCGGGATCGTGGCCTCCACCCCCGCCGGCGAGCCGATCGAGGGGCTGGCATGACGCCGTCGCGGATCGGGGCCCCCGCCCGGCGGCCCTCCGCCCGACCGGTGCGCGTCCAGCGCCATGACCCCGCTCAGCGCCCGATGCTGGTCACCTGGGAGGCCACCCGCGCCTGCGCCCTGGCCTGCCGCCACTGCCGGGCCGAGGCCGTGCCGCTGCGCAGCCCCTTCGAGCTGGGGCTGGACGAGGCCAAGGCGCTCATGGACGAGGCGGCCTCCTTCGGGCAGCCCGCCGTCATCTTCATCATCACCGGGGGCGACTGCTTCGAGCGGCCGGACCTGGCGGAACTGGCCGCGTACGGGACGGGCCTGGGACTGCATGTGGCGCTCTCGCCGTCGGGGACGGACAAGCTCACCAAGGATGCGCTCGCCGAGTTGCAGGAGGCGGGGGTCAATGTCATCTCCCTGTCCGTCGACGGCGCCACCGCCGCCACGCATGACGCCTTCCGGGGGCTGGAGCGCACCTTCGACCGCACGATCGCCGGCTGGGAGGCCGCCCGTGAGCTGGGGATGAGAGTGCAGATCAACTCGGTGGTGGCGCGCCATAACGTCCATGAGCTCCCGGACATCGCCGCGCTCGTGCGCGACCACGGGGCGATGACCTGGTCGGGGTTCCTTCTGGTACCCACGGGGCGCGGCGTGGATCTGGGGGCCCTGGGCGCCGACGAGGTGGAGGACGTGCTCGGCGCCTTCTACGACATGGGCGAGGCCGTCCCCGTGCGCACCACCGAGGGGCACCACTTCCGGCGCGTGTGCCTCCAGCGCCAGGTCCTCGCCGACCGGGGCGTCTCCGACGAGGAGATGATGCGGATCATGGGGTACGGGCCCCTGTACCGCCGGTTGCGGGAGCGCGTGGTCGAGCTCGGGCTCGACTCGGGGCCCCGGCGGCGGCGCCCGCCGATCACCGTGAGCTCGGGCAGCGGCTTCGTGTTCGTCTCCCACACCGGGGAGGTGACGCCCTCGGGCTTCCTGGAGAAGAGCGCCGGGAACGTGCGCGACTCCTCGCTGACCGAGATCTACCGCCGCTCCGAGGTCTTCACCGGCGTGCGCGACCCGGGGCTGCTGAAGGGCCGCTGCGGGGCCTGCGAGTACAAGGCCGTGTGCGGGGGCAGTCGGGCGCGCGCCTACAACATGACCGGCGATCTTCATGCGGAGGACGCCTCCTGCAATTACCGCCCGGGCAGTTTCCCGTTCCCCGACGACGTCGCCGCGCTCATGAGCGGGTCCGAGCGGCCTCGGGGAGGGGCGCGGGCGGCCTCGGGGAGGGGCGGCCGTTCAGGCGCGGTTGGGCATGAGGGCCTCGAGGTCGGCGAGGCTGGTCAGACCGGTCGTGCCGGTCGTGCCGGTCACTGAGTCAGCAGCCTCGTCCTCGGCATCGGGCCCGTCCGTGGTCCCGGTGGGCGCGGTGGTCCCGGCGGGCTCGGCGGAGCGCTCCGTGCCGAGCTCGGCGGCCAGGACCGCGACGGCGTCGCGCGCGGCGACGGCGCGGTCCTGGCTGGTGTCAGCGGTCCCCGGCGCGTCATCCCCCGCAGGATCCGTCTCGGCCCCGGGCGCGGCGCCGACGGGGGTCCCGGGGGTCTGCGGGGCCTCGTCGGCGGCGGGCCCGATGGGCGCGGTCTCCTCGGCGACGTCCCCGGCGGCGGGCACTGCCGCCTCCTCGGCGATCTCGTCCAGCGGAACACCGCCGCGCAGGTCCTGGCCGTCCGAGGCCACGACCTCCATGCGGCCCTCGTCGATGCGCGAGGGCGCCACCGGCCACTCCGGCCCCTGATCGGGCAGGTCGGTCTCGGAATGGGCGCCGCAGCCGTGGTCGAGGGAGACGACGGAGCCGTCGTCGGGGGCCCACTCGTTGGCGCAGATCCCGAAGGCCTGGCGGAAGGGCCCCGCCATGGGGATGAAGAAGCCGCAGGTGGAGCAGGTGGCGTGGGCCTTGCGGACGCCGTCGGCGTGGGGTCCGTGATCGCCGTCGTACCAGCGCTGGGCGGCCCGCTGGACACCCTCGGGGCTGAGGACCCGCGCGCGCCCGAGGTCGAGCTCGTCGAGGGCGACCCGGTCCCCCTCCTCATCGCCAGTGGCCTCCCAGCCGGGCTCGAGGCGCTCATCGGTCTCGCGCAGGGGGAGGCGATCGGAGCGGCCGACGTCGCCGGGGGCCAGGCGGTCCGCCCAGGGCACCCACACGGGGGCGAGGAGCGCGTCCTCGCCGGGCAGCAGTTCGAGCTCGACCACGGTGGCGGTCCGCGAGCGCGGCGCGCGGCTCATCGTCACGGCCCAGCGCCAGCCGCGGTAGCCGGCCAGGGTGCACTCGAAGAGGTGGGTGACGAGCCGCTCGGCATCCGCGCGGGCCGCCGCGTGGGCGCCGACGGTCTCGGGGATCGTGATCTCCATGAGGGCGGTCCGCGCGAGCTCGACGGCGGTCGCGCTGGTCAGCGTGCGATCCTTGGCGGCGAGGGCGGCCTGGGACGCCGTGGGCAGCGAGCCCCCGCGGGGCAGGTTCGCGGTGGCGGGGTCGGCTGCGGTCCCCACGCTTCCCCGGGGGACCTCGGGGGCCTCAGGGCTCTGCGGGGTCGCGCTCATCTCGGGGGAGGTCGCGCCTACCACGGCGCTCTCGGTTCCAGTCACGCCCCCAGTGTAGAGGGGGCGTCCACGCCCCTCTCGTCGGCGGGCCCGCCGCAGGAGCGCCGGGCGCCCGGTCAGCCCCGGCTGAGCGGCTCCACGGAGACGATGCGGTGGACGGCCACGGTCAGCTCGGTCTCGCGCACGACGTCGGCCAGTCGGACCCGCCCGGGCTCGACGGCGCGCACCCGCACCCGCCGCTCCTGGACCTCGCCGTCGGGTCCCGCCAGGCGCAGCCGCAGCAGGGAGCGGCTGGCCTGGCCCTGCCGCAGGACGGCCAGGGCGTGGACGGGATCGTTCACGGCGACAGCGGGCCCGGCGGCGGTGAGGGCCTCCTGGCCGGCGCGCATCCTGCCCACCATGACGGCGAGCTCCCGGCTGGTGGGAACGCGGCGGCGGGAGGGGACGGACTGGCCCGGGCGGGTGGGTTCGGGGGCTCCGTCGCGGCCGCGCGCGCCGGCGCCCGCGATTCCGTCGATGACGAGGCGGCCGTGCTCGTCCTCCGGGGCGGGGGCGAGCCCCGTGGCCCGCAGCTCGCGCAGGACCCGTCCCGCACCGGCGGTCGCGGTGAGGATCCCGGGGGCGACCTCATCCAGGCCGAGGCCCGCCAGCCGGGACTCGGCGAGGAGCCCGGCGGCGGTGGCCGGGTCGGGGACGCGCAGGATCGAGGCGACGGGGCGCACGCGGATCGCGCCGTGGCGGCGGGCGGCGTCCTCGACGAGGGTCTCCAGCGCCCCCGGCAGGGGCGCCGGGCTGTAGGCGCCGAGCGCGTCGAGGATCTCCTCGGCGCTCAGGCCCGCGTCGAGCGCCCCGCGCACGGAGTCGGGTGTGAAGCGCAGGGTGAGGGCTCCGCCGCGCGACTCGACGACGGCGCTGCGCTCGAGCAGGGCGGCGAGCGGAGCGACGGGGCGGCCCGGGACGATCGCGGTGAGGTCGGACTGGACCAGGAGCATGGGCACCGGCTCGGGCAGGTCGGCGGCGAGCGCGTCCTCCAGGGCAGCCAGTGGGGCCGTATCCGCCTCGGCGCCCGCGCGCTCGTACTCGGCCAGGGCGCGGCCCGCGCGTGAGAGCGCCCCGGCTCCTGTGACCCCCAGGAGCTCGGCCTCGGCGAGGATCGCGGTGATGGCGCCCTCGGGGATGGGGCGGCGGGGGCGGGCCGCGGTGAGAGCGGCGCGCACGAAGCCGGGGGTGGCGGAGGCGCCGTCGGGGAGCGCGGCGAGGAGCGAGAGGACGCGGCGCCGCAAGGAGCAGGCCCAGGGGGCCTCGGCGGCGTCGCCGAGCACCGCCCTCAGGGCGCCGTCCTCACCGCGGCTGCCGACCAGCCATGGGGTGCGGGCGCTGGAGGCCCAGGCCGTGGCGAGGCCTGCCCAGCGCTCGGGCAGGGGCGGGGCGTCGTCGTGGGAGAGCCAGTCCAGTGCGGGGGCGGCGGGGAGCCAGGCGGCGCCGTCGTCGTCGAGGCCGAGGAGGTTCGCGGCAGCGGCGATCTCGATGATCGTGGCGGCCTGGGCGGGGGCCAGGCCGAGGGCCTCGGCGGTGCGGGCCAGGGGGCGCACGCCGACGCCGCCGGTGCGCAGCAGGGGGCCGGGCTCGCGCAGCCATTCGCGCAGGAGCGCGGTGACGAGGCGGACGGCCTCCTCGGCGCGCTGAGCGGACTCGGCGGCGATGGTCGCGGGCGCGATGACGGTCAGGGAGTCGGGGTTGGGGCCGGTGAGGGATTCGACGGGAGGGGGCCAGGCCGAGGCGTCGGGGGCGAGGGCCTCGGCGAGGCCGGGGGCGGGCCGGTTCGAGATCGTCAGGGCGAGGCGGGAGAGCTGGGAGAGCCGGTCGGCGACGGTTCCGAGGGGCAGGGAGAGGCGGTCGGCGAGGAGCGCGGCGAGATCGTCGGCGCTGACGGGATCGGCCTGCCCGGTGAGGCCGATGAGGCCCTCGGCGACGGCGATGGCGGCCGCATCGAGCTGGGCGAGGGCGAGATCGGTGCTGGTTCGCCCGGCGGCGCGGGCCGCGAGCGCGGTGAAGGAGGGCGACGGCGGGGAGAGGAGGTCGGGGCGGGCCAGGAGGAGGGCGGCGATCTCGCGGTCGGGCAGGCCGGTGAGGCGCGCGGCCAGGTCCTCCACCGTCGCCGGGCCTGGTGCGCTCGCCGCGCGCCGCCGCGCCTCCTCACTGCTCATCCCACCAACGGTACCGCCCCGCGCCACCCCGCCCCGCGTCCACTGATTCCGCAGTCGTATGCACGCGTATCCGAGAACAACATACTCGCCCATAGACCCATATAGAGCAGGGGGCCGGCTCCACCGACGTGGCAGAGCGCTCATATCCTCCTCGGCACCGGGAGCGCGATACTCACCCCTATGCTCACCACGCCCGGCCCGTCCACCCCCTCGGCCCCCGACGGCCCGCTCATCGTCCAGAGCGACCGGACGGTCCTGCTCGAGGCCGCTCACCCGGCCGCCGATGACGCGCGCCGCGCCATCGCGCCCTTCGCCGAGCTGGAGCGGGCCCCGGAGCACATCCACACCTACCGGATCACGCCCCTGGCCCTGTGGAACGCGCGCGTCGCGGGCCTGGACGCGGAGACGGTCGTCCACGTGCTCGTCACCTACTCGCGCTTCCCGGTCCCGCACGCCCTGCTCACCGAGATCGCCGAGACGATGGGCCGCTACGGGCGCCTTCAGCTCATCGCCGACCCCGCGCACGGGCTCATCCTGCGCGCCGCGGACCGGCCGGTCCTGGAGGAGGTCATGCGCTCCAAGCGCACCGCGGGGATGCTCGGGGAGCGCCTGGGGGGCACCGACGTCGTCGTGCACCCCTCCGAGCGGGGCCGCCTCAAGCAGGCGCTCATCAAACTGGGCTGGCCCGCGGAGGACCTCGCGGGCTACGTCGACGGCGAGGCCCACCCCATCGCCCTGGCCGAGGACCCGGCCGCCGCGGCCGCCGGCGCCCCCGGGGCCTTCGCGCTGCGCCCCTACCAGCGCGAGGCCGTCGATGCCTTCTGGGCCGGCGGCTCCGGCGTCGTCGTCCTGCCCTGCGGGGCCGGCAAGACGCTCGTGGGGGCGGCGTCGATGGCGCGCTCATCCACCACCACGCTCATCCTCGTGACCAACGCGGTCTCAGCGCGCCAGTGGAAGGAGGAGCTCATCCGCTTCACCTCGCTGACCGAGGACGAGATCGGCGAGTACTCGGGGTCGCGCAAGGAGATCCGCCCCGTGACGATCGCCACCTACCAGGTGCTCACGATGAAGCGGAAGGGCGTCTACCCGCACCTGGACCTGCTCGACGCGCGCGACTGGGGGCTCATCGTCTACGACGAGGTCCACCTCCTGCCCGCCCCCGTGTTCCGCATGACGGCGGACCTCCAGGCGCGCCGCCGCCTGGGGCTGACGGCCACGCTCGTGCGCGAGGACGGGCGCGAGGACGAGGTCTTCAGCCTCATCGGGCCCAAGCGCTACGACGCGCCCTGGAAGGACCTGGAGAATCAGGGCTGGATCGCGCCGGCCGTGTGCACAGAGGTCCGCCTCACCCTCGATGCCGGGGAGCGGATGGCCTACGCCACCTCGGAGGCGGAGGACCGTTATCGGCTGGCCGCCACCAGCCCGCGCAAGCTGGATGTCGTTGAGCGGATCCTCGCGCGCCATCAGGGCGAGGAGGCGCTGGTGATCGGCTCCTACGTCGACCAGCTCGAGGAGATGGCCGAGCACCTGGGCGCGCCGATCATCACGGGGGCGACGACGGTGCGCCGGCGCCAGCGCCTCTACGACGACTTCCGGGCGGGCGAGGTCCCCGTGCTCGTGGTCTCCAAGGTCGCCAACTTCTCCATCGACCTGCCCGGCGCCTCCGTGGCGGTGCAGGTCAGCGGCTCCTTCGGCTCCCGGCAGGAGGAGGCGCAGCGCCTGGGGCGGATCATGCGCCCCAAGTCCGACGGCCGCCAGGCGCACTTCTACACCGTCGTCGCGCGCGACACGAAGGATCAGGAGTTCGCCGCCCACCGCCAGCGCTTCCTGGCCGAGCAGGGCTACGCCTACGAGATCGTCGAGGCCGACGACCTGTGAGGAAAGGGCCGGTCGGGGCGCGTGAGCGCCCCGACCGGCCCCGGCTCCGTCAGCCGATCCACTCCCCGGACTCGGAGAAGCGGTGCCAGTCGGGTCCGAGCCTCACCCAACCCGTGGCCATCGCGCCGCTCTCGCGCAGGTAGTACCAGTTGCCCGCGTCCAGCGCCCAGCCCGTGCGCATCGTGCCGGCGCTGTCCAAGAGGTACCAGGTGCCGCGATCGTTGAGCCATCCCGTGGCCCAGGAGCCGTCCGCGCGTTGGAACCTCCATGTCCCGTCGGGCTGGGGGACCCAGTGATCCGTGGCCTCCGGCTGGGGGCGCTCCGGCGGGCGCGGCGCGTCGCCCGGCCCTTGGGCGCCGGCCTCGCCCGAGGCCACTCGGACCGGGGAGCCGGTCCGGTAGGCGATGGCCGTGGCGACATAGGACGAGGCATTGGGGAGACTCTCGAAGGTGGCCTCCGCCTGCCCCGCCGGAACCACTCGGGTGACCGACCAGCCCTCGTCCTTCCCGGAGACCGTGACGGCGATGTCGCCGATCGCGCCGACCTGCGGCTGCGTGAACGGCTGGAGGTCGACGGTGGCCGTGGTCCCCGAGGCGGCCGCGCTGACCGTGATCCCCGGCGCGGGCGCCTGGGCCGCCGAGATGGCCGGCTCGTACTGGAGCACGGCCTGCTCGTTGTCCGGGGTCCACAGGCCGAGGGCGCTCAGGAAGAGCCTGGCCATGTAGCGCTGCCCGTTGAACCCGGGGTGCAGGTTGTTGCCCATGAGGATCTGGTCGACCTTGTTGGCGTCCGCGGGGTCGCTGATGAGCCAGGGGTAGGACTCCGCGGATTCCTGCCATCGGGTGAACTGGTCGACGACGACGAGCCCGTCGTCCTCGGCGCCGAGCTGCTTCATGATGGCGACATAGGGCTTGACCTGCTCACTCCTGCTGCCCGGAGTCGGGGTGCGCAGGATGATGACCGCGTCGGGGTTCTTCGCCCGGATGCGCTCGATGATGGTCCGGAGGTTCTTCCGGTAGGTCTCGGGGGGCGTGGCCGCGTTGGTGGAGTCGTTCGTGCCGATCATCAGGGAGACGACGTCGGCCGGGTAGTTCTCCAGGCGCGGCCCGATCTGCGCCAGGGTGTCCGCAGTGGTGGACCCGGACACGGCGGTGTTGACCACCACGTCGTCCTTGCGGCCCAGGACCTCGTGGACGTACTTCTCCACGACCTGGGGGACGGCGTCGTAGCCCTTGGTGTGCAGCGCCCCGTGAGTAATGAAGTCCCCCATGAACAGCCAGGTCAGGGGACGCCCCTGGCCCAGCTTGCCCGAGAGCCTCTCGATCGGCGTGGCGGCGGCGGGGCTGAAGGAGCCGGATGCGAGGTCGCCGCGCAGCGTCGTCAGTCGCTGGGCGCCGTCGGCCGACGTGGTGACGATCTCGACGCGCCCGGTGCCCGGCAGGCCGCGAAGCGGTGCGGTGCCCCCGGCATCCACCGAGACGGAGGAGAGCGTCGCGCCGACCTTGGGCGGGGCGAGGTCGGTGTCCTCGTCGGACAGGATCACCCGGGCCTCGACGCGCCAGCGCCCGCCGACCTCCTGGGGGATCGAGACCGACAGGGAGCCGGACTTCAGGGCGGCGGTCGGCGTCTCCGTCCTGAAGGTCGTGGGCGCGGGGCTCTCCTTGCGATCGACGGCCACGCCCTTCCCGGGGAAGTCGGAGGGCAGGCCGATCGTCGCATCGGCGAGCTGGCGGCCCAGGATGAGGTGGCCCCGGGCGGTGAGCGCGGAGTCGGCCCTCAGCACCGCCGAGGTGAAGTCGCTGTCCGCCCTGGTCTGGGAGAGGTGGTCGACGATGATGATCCTGGAGTGGATCACGGGCTTGCCCGCGTACTCGTTGACGACGTCCTTCGCGGCCGCCGCGTAGCGCTCGGCGAGGTCCGCCCCCTCCTTGGGCTGGTAGGGGAGCTGGACGACGGCGAAGGCGCCGGATCGCACGCCGACCGCCTTGTCGATGAACTGCCGGAGGCTGCCCTGGAAGGCGGGGACCCCGGCCTCGTCGGCGGCGTAGTCGTCAGGGCCGATGAGGTAGGCGGTGGCCTTCGGGCTCAGGGGCGCGACACGGGTGTCGAAGTCGGCCACGACGTCGGACAGGACCGCGCCGGGGCGGGCCAGGTTGACTGTGTAGCGCTGCATCGCGTGGACCTTGTTCCCGCTCTGGGCCCGGTCCCAACGGATGTACTCCTCGAACTGGCCGACGTAATTGCGGACCCCTCGCGTCTGCGAGAAGCCGCCGGCGACGTCGGCGCCCCCGGTGAACGCCCAGGTGTTGTCCGGCGAGTCGTTGAAGAGCTCGGCGCGCGCCCCGCCGGGGCCGTCCGAGCGCGCTCCGGCGAGCGTGATGGTCTTGGCGTCCTCATCGGACACTGCCTGCGAGGTCACCAGGACATCGGAGATCTCGCCGGTGAAGCCGTGGCGCACCGTGCCGTCGGCCTCCCGGTAGCCGCCGATGCTCACCTCGTTGATCCCGGTGAGGGCGCTGAGCAGGCCGTCGAAGGCGGTATTCGTGGTGCTGAACACCTCGCGCCCATCGACCGTCAGACGCATCGTCTTGGCGTCGGTCGAGCTGAACGCGGCCATGTGCCACTGGTCGCGCCCCGCTCCGAGGGCCGACTCGGCCTGGCCCTGCGGGAGGGCGTAGCGCACGACGCCCCCGTCCTTCTTGACGAAGAAGGACGCGACGTCCGGCACTCGATCGAGCTCCTTGCCGGGCACGGCCCCCAGGGCGGCTCCGGCCTTCCTGGCGCCCAGGAGGAGCCCGGGCGCATTGGTCCCCCGGCTGCGGAAGCGGATGAGAACCGTGCCGTGGTGCAGCCCGCGCAACCGCTCGGCGCGATCATCGAGGCTGATGGCCCTGGTGCCGTCGAAGACGGAAGTCCTGGCCGGTCATGGCGATGGAGACCTCGGCGCTCGCCCTCAGCGGCTCGAGGAGCGGGTTGTCGTGGGTCGGCTGCCCGCCTTGGGCCGCCTCGGCCCCTGTTGCGGTTGGCCGCCTTGGACGTCCTCGGCGGCCGCGGCCGAGGGGGTGATGATCATCGTCAGCGCCAGAACGGCCACGGCGAGGGGCTTGGGCGGCCTGGCGAAGATGGGCAGGAGGGCGGCCTTCCGCCGCCTCGATCTCAGCAGCATGACATCGTTGTCCTTCTATGCGTGCAGGGACTGTGGGTGGTAGAGCGGGAACTCCGGGCGCCAGGATCATAACGTTCATCTGACGTCCTATGTCCTGACGGAGTGTCATCCCTCCCGCCCTGCGGGGACGCGCCTCCGAGACCATCGGGGCCGACGACCATGAGCGGATCGCTCAGGCGTGGGCGAAACGAGTTGCCTCAGGCACACTCCGACGGCGACGATGGGCCGTGATGCTATCGACAGCCCGCCCCTCGCGCCGCCCTTGTGGCGCGCCGCGCCCGGCCATCCCGATCCTCCTCGCCCTGGGCGCGGGGACTCTCATCGCGCCCGCCGCCGACGCCCAGGCACCGGCACCGGTGTCCACCGCCATCACCGCCTCCGCCGCGATGGCCGCCGCGGCGCCGGCCACGGGCGCGCCGGCCACGGGCGCCGCCGCTCGCGTCGTCGACGGCGCGAACATCCTGGACGACGCCGCAGCCGCCTCCGCCGTCGAGAAGGCCGCGAAGGACGGGATCACCCTGTCGATCCTCACGACCACCGATGAGACGAGCAAGGCCGAGGCGCTGGCCAAGAAGGAGTGGAGCGCCAAGGGCATGGGCGCCTCGGACGCCCTGCTCGTCATCAACATGCCGGCCTCGGGATCGAACTCCTACTACCTGGCCACGGGCAGCGGCATCCCGGCCTCGAAGCGCAGCGAGCTGGGCAGCGACATCGGCTCCTACATGCGCTCCCACGACTTCGACGGCGCCGTCGCCGCGCTTCCGGGGCTCCTGGCCAAGGCCAAGGGCGGAGGCGGGTCCGGGGGCGGCGACTCGTCGGGCCTGCCGGCCACGGGCCTCGTGCTGCTGGCCGGTGGGGGCGCCGCCGCTGCGGGGACCGCCTACGCCATCTCGCGCCGACGCAAGTCGAGAGCCTCATCCCCCCAGGAGGACACCGTGTTCTGGAATCGCAAGAAGAAGGCGCCCGAGCAGGCCGGCCCGGTGCCCCTGGACCAGCTCATCACCCAGGCGGGCGCCGCCCTCGTAACCGCCGATGACGCGATGCGCGCCGCCGACGAGGAGCTGTCCTACGCCCAGGCGCAGTTCGGCCTGTCCGCGACCGACTCCTTCACCGAGGCGCTGAGCCAGGCCAAGGCGCATCTGAGCCGCTGCTTCGAGCTGCGCAAGATCCTCGACGACGACATCCCCGAGACCGAGCCCCAGCAGCGCCGGATGTACGGGGAGATCCTCGACCGCTGCCAGCAGGCCATGGGCGCGATCCAGGCGCAGAAGCAGCTCTTCGAGGAGCGGCGCGGCATCGAGTCCGCCCTGCCGACCTCCATGTCGGAGACCGCCCAGCGCGCCGACGAGACCGAGCAGGCGATCACCATGGCCAAGACGCTCCTGGTCACCCTGCGCGCCACCTACCCCGCCTCGGCCCTCACCTCGGTCTCCGAGGCGCCCGTGCGCGCCGAGAGACTGCTGGCCGCGGGCCGCACCGCCCTGGAGCAGGCCAGGGCCAGCGCCGACGCCGGGCAGCAGTCCACCGCCGTCGAGCAGGTGCGCATCGCCCAGGGCTCGATCGCCCAGGCCGGCACCCTGGCCGCCCAGGTGACCAGCGCCAATGAGCGGCTGAGCACGGCCTCGGCGGACCTCGCGGCGGCGATCGCCTCCCTGTCCTCCGACCTCGTGGACGCCACGCGCCTGGCCGACCAGGTGCCCAGTGCCACACTCGCCCCGCTGGTGGCCGACGCCGAGGCCGCGATCGCCGAGGGCCGCGCCGCCTCCGGGCGCGCCAGCACCGACCCGTCCGCCCCGGTCACCGGCGATCAGGTGACGGGCGACCCCCTGGCCGCGCTGGATCACCTCAGCCGCGCCGAGACCGCGATCGACGCGGCCCTCGCTCCGGCGCGGGCGAAGGAGGAGAACGACTCGCGCGCCCGCAGTCAGCTGGGCTCGCGCCTGTCCCGCCTCAACTCGCAGGTGCAGTCCGTGACCACCTACATCACCACGCACCGCGGCGCCGTCGGCTCGTCCGCCCGCACCGCCCTGTCCGAGGCGGCCCGCCACGCCTCGGCGGCCACCACCACGCAGGCCGCGGACCCGCAGGCGGCCCTGGCCGAAGTGGCCGCCGGAGAGCCGCTGGTGGCGCAGGCGCAGGCACTGGCGGAGGCCGACGTGCGCAATGCCGGCAACGCCTGGGGCCCCGGCTCCAACTACTCCCGGGGGTATGACCGCCGCGGCGGCGGCCTCGACCTCGGCTCGCTCGTGCTCGGAGGGATCCTCATGGGCAGCATCTTCGACGACGACCGCCCCCATCACATCGGTGGCTGGGGCGGCGGGGACTTCGGCGGCTTCGGAGGAGACTTCGGCGGCGGCGACTTCGGAGGCTCCGGCGGGGACTTCTGAGCCCCCTCACCACTGTCCAACCCCTATCACCTCAACCACCACCCGAAGGGAACCCCAACCATGGCTGAGAAGCAGTCGATCCTGGGCCGTATCGCCCAGCTGACCCGCGCGAACATCAACGCCCTCCTCGATCGCGCCGAGGACCCGGAGAAGATGCTCAACCAGCTCGTGCGCGACTACACGAACTCCATCGCCGAGGCCAAGCAGGCCGTTGCCCAGACGATCGGCAACCTGCGCCTGACCGAGAAGGACTACGAGGCCGACGTCGCCGAGGCCAAGGACTGGGGGGCCAAGGCACTGGCCGCCTCCCGCAAGGCCGACGAGATGCGTGCCGCCGGGGACGCCGCGGGCGCCGACAAGTGGGACTCCCTGGCCAAGGTGGCCATCACCAAGCAGATCACGGCGGAGAAGGAGGCCAAGGAGGCCGAGCCGATGATCGCCTCCCAGCGCCAGGTGGTCGAGCAGCTCAAGACGGGCCTGAACCAGATGGAGGTCAAGCTCGGCGAGCTCAAGTCCCGCCGCGACCAGCTCATCGCCCGTCAGAAGACCGCCGAGGCCCAGGTCAAGGTCCAGGGGGCCATCAGCTCGATCAACGTCATGGACCCCACCTCCGAGCTCTCCCGCTACGAGGAGCAGGTGCGCCGCGTCGAGGCGCAGGCGGCCGGCCAGATGGAGCTGGCGAGCTCCTCCCTGGAGTCCCAGTTCGCCGAGCTCGAGGCCTCCGACGCCCAGATCGAGGCCGAGGCCCGCCTGGCCGCCCTCAAGTCCGGCAGCAACGGGGCGCTGCCCTCCGCGGCCGCCGCCCCCGCCCAGATCACCGATGGGGATGACGCCGTCAACGCCGCGTTCGAGGCCCTCAAGGCCCAGAGCAGGCCCGCCGCCCAGCCCGTCACCGACGAGGACGCCTCCTCGTACTGACCCGCCGAGCCCGGTACTGACCCCGGCATCCCACTGCCCCGGCCCGGGCGGCGCGCCCGTCGGCGCGCCGCCCGGCTACGATAGGCGCATGAGCAACCCCACCTACCTCCTCATCGATGGCGAGAACATCGACGCCACCCTCGGCATGAGCGTCCTCGGACGGCGCCCCGAGCCCGATGAGCGCCCCAGGTGGGACCGCGTCCTATCCTTCTGCGACTCCCTGTCGGACGCGTCGTCGTCGGAGGGCAAGGGCGAGGACGCCCACGGCCTGTTCTTCCTCAACGCCACGAGCGGCCACATGCCGATGGGCTTCATCCAGGCGCTCATGGCGATGGACTACCGCCCGATCCCGCTGTCGGGCTCCGGCGCCGTCGACGAGAAGGTGGTGGACACCGGTATCCAGCGGACCCTCGATGCGCTGGCCGAGCGCCTCGCCGCCCAGCGCGAGGAGGACGAGTCCGCTCGCCTCCAGGTGCTCCTGGGCAGTCACGACGGCGACTACATCCCCCAGGTCGAGAGGCTCCTCGACGGCGGCGCGCAGGTCGGCGTCCTGTGCTTCCGCGAGTTCCTCAACTCCCATCTGGCCGCCCTGGAGGCCCGGGGACTGAGGATCCACGACCTGGAGTACGACGTCGACGCCTTCACCTCCGTGCTGCCGCGCATCCGGATCATCCCGCTGCAGGAGTTCGACCCGCTGCAGTTCATCTGAGCCCGGCCGCACCGGGTCGGCCCGGCCTCCCGCGGGCGCTCCCGCACCCCAGCGATCACTCAGGAAACTCCCAGGAATCCTGCGACAATGGGCGCATGGATCTCGACGCACGCATCGGCACGCCTCAGGCATCCACCGAGGCCAAGCTCCTCGTTGTCGACGATGAGCCGAACATCCGCGACCTGCTCGCCTCCTCCCTGCGCTTCGCGGGATTCGATGTCATCACGGCCACAGACGGGAACCAGGCCCTGCGCACCATCGAGTCCGATGAGCCCGACCTCATCGTCCTGGACGTCATGCTCCCGGACATGGATGGCTTCACTGTGGCCAGGCGGGTGCGGGAGCGGGACATCGCCACGCCGATCCTGTTCCTCACCGCCCGCGACGACATGGACGACAAGGTCCAGGGCCTGACGGTGGGCGGGGACGACTACGTCACCAAGCCCTTCGGCCTGGAGGAGGTGGTGGCCCGCATCCGCGCCATCCTGCGCCGCACGCACGCCGTCGACGAGGCCGATGACGGCACGCTGCGCGTGGCCGACCTCATCCTCGACGAGGACGCGCACGAGGTGCACCGCGCCGGCGTCGAGGTGGAGCTCTCCCCCACCGAGTTCAAGCTGCTGCGCTACCTCATGATCAACGCGGGGCGCGTGGTCTCCAAGACCCAGATCCTCGATCACGTCTGGGAGTACGACTGGAGCGGGGACGCCGCGATCGTGGAGTCCTACATCTCCTACCTGCGCCGGAAGGTGGACCAGATCGAGGCAATCGACGGCACCACCGTGGTCCCGCTCATCCAGACCCGTCGCGGCGTGGGCTACATGCTGCGCGAGCCCAAGGGTGACTGATGCCGCCATCCCGGAGGCGGGACCGCTTCCACCCCATCGTCGAGTCCAAGCGCTACTGGCACTCCCAGCCGCTGCGCACCCGACTGGCGCTCATTACCACGGGCCTGCTCACCGTGGGGCTCCTGACCACATCCCTGGTCACCACCTCACTGCTGCAGACCCACCTCATGGGGCAGGTCGATGACCAGCTCAAGGTGACCTCCCGGACGATCGGCGACCGGGGCCTGGAGTACCTCCAGCAGGATGGAAGGAGCTCGCAGGCCCCGACCACCTATTACATGGAGGCCCAGTACTCCAGCGGCAAGATCGGCCGGATGGTCAATGACAAGACGACGGCGGAGTACGGCATCCCGTCGCTGGGAACCCTGTCGCTGGACGACGGCAACCCGTTCACCGTCCCCTCCTCGTTGCCGGGCCACTACTGGCGCGTCCTGCCCCTGGAGATCAAGGATCAGGATGGCAACTACGCCGGCATCGTCGCCATCGCGCTGCCGCTGCGCAATGTCCAGGAGACCGTGGAGCAGACCAGGCTCGTCGTCGCCGTGGCGGACGTCATCGTCGTCCTCGTCGGGGCGGCCCTGGCCACCTACCTCGTCCACCGGTCCTTCGGCCCGCTGCGGCAGATCGAGGGCGTGGCGGGCCGCATCTCCCGGGGGGACCTGTCCGCCCGCGTGCCGGCGACCGAGCCGCCGATGACGGAGGTCGGCTCGCTGCAGCAGGCCCTCAACACGATGCTCCAGCAGAACGAGCACGCCTTCTCCGTCCAGGTCACCGCGCAGGAGCGCATGACGCGGTTCGTCTCCGACGCCTCCCACGAGTTGCGCACCCCGCTGTCGGCGATCCAGGGATACGGCGAGCTCTACCGCATGGGCGGCGTGCCCGCGGAGCGCACGAGCGAGGTGATGGGGCGCATCGAGTCCGAGGCCACCCGCATGGGCCGCCTCGTGGAGGACCTCCTCCAGCTGGCCCGCATGGATGAGGGCCGCAAGATGGACATCGCCCCCGTCGACCTCACCGCCGTGTGCGCAGGCGCGCTCACCGACATGGCGGTCCTCGCCCCTGAGCGCGACTGCGCGCTGCTGCGGCTCGACGGCGCCCCCGCGGACCCTCAGCCGCTGACCGTCATGGGGGACCGCGACCGGCTCGCCCAGGTCATCACCAATCTCCTGGGCAACGTGGTGCGCCACACGCCCGCGGGGACGCCTGTGGAGATCGCACTGGGACCGATCGGCGAGCGCTCGGCCATCATCGAGGTGCGCGACCACGGACCCGGGATCGCCCCCGAGGACGCGAGCAAGGTGTTCCAGCGCTTCTACCGGGCGGACACCTCCCGCAATCGGGAGACCGGCGGATCGGGACTGGGCCTGTCGATCGTCGCCGCGATCATCCAGCGCCATCAGGGGACGATCGGCATCACCCCGACCCCGGGCGGCGGCGCGACGGTGCGCATCGAGATCCCCCTGGCCAAGCCCGTTCAGCCCCCCGCCCCGGGCGGCGGGGCCCGGGCGGCGCGGGGGAAGGAGCCGGGCCAGGCGCCGGAGTAGGCCCGGCCTGAACGTGAGGCCCGTCGCCGCAGGTGGGGAGCCCCCGGGCGGACCCTCATGGGGAGCGCTGCCCGAGGTGGCGGGCAGAACACGGTCGCGCTTCGACTTTCCCGCCCCGCAGCCCTACGATGGCAACTGTTCTGTTATCTCCAATGAGGCATCGGAGGCATGGCATGGCCGTCGACGACGCGCCGCAGTGGCTGCTCCCCGCCTTCGTGCGCAGCCTCAAGGCCCTGGGCACGACGGCTGATCCGGAACGGATCCGCGCTGCCGGCCAGGCGCTGATCGAGCGCTGGTCCACCCCGGACCGCCGCTTCCACAACCTCAAGCACGTCATCGACATGCTCGCCCGCGTGGACGAGCTCGCGGATGAGTCCCATTACCCCGACATCATGCGCATCGCCGCCTGGTACCACGGCTGCGTGTTCTCCGCGGAGACCAAGGAGACCTACCAGCGCAACGGCGGCGAGGACGAGGTCGCCTCCGCCGCCGAGGCCGCCAAGGAGCTCGCCGCCCTGGGGGTGCCGGATGCCACGGTGGACCGCGTCTGCGCGCTCATCCTCAACCTCAAGAGCCATACACTCCCCGCCAACGACATGGACGCCAGCGCCCTCAATGACGCGGATCTGGGAACCCTCGCCGTCGAGCCGCAGTTGTACAAGAAGTACCGGATGGCCGTCCGCGAGGAGTACGCCCACATCCCCGACGAGCGCTACTACGCGGCGCGCCTGGCGATCATCACCCGGCTCCTGGATCGCGATCGTCTCTTCTCCTCACCGCTCGGCGAGCGCTGGGAGCTGCCCGCCCGGCAGAACCTGGCCGCCGAGAAGAACCGGATCGAGTGCGCGCTGGCGAAGATCGCCGCGGGCGAGCCCCTGACCGGCAACGATCTGGCCTGCCCCGGGGGCGCCGACGCCGGTGCCGCGGCCTCGCCCGCCACTCCGGCCGGCCCCTCGCAGGGGGCGAGGGTCGTCCCGGCTCCTGCGGAGAGAGTGGCACCCCCCTCCCCGGCGGCCACGGCCCCATCGGAGGCCCGGCCCGCTGAGTCCGCGGGTGACCCGACGGCGGCCGCCCCCGCTCAGCCCGCCGCGCGCCCTGAGGCACTGCCCCCCTCGATCCCGCCGGCGGCCCCTGCGGCATCGGGCCCGGCACCGGGCTCCGTGTCATCGGCGCCGTCCTCGCCGTCGCCCCAGACCCCCTCCCGGGGGATCCCGCGCACCGCCGAGGTGAGGCGGGAGCACGACGAGCACGCCACCTCGATGGAGACCTGCGCCGAGGACATCGACCGCCTCCTGGCCTCGCCCCGCGCGGGGGAGGAGCCGGTGGCGCGGGACCGCCAGGCCATGGCCCAGGCCGAGCGCGAGCGCATGGCCGAGCGCCTGCGCCTCAAGACCGAGGAGGCCAAGATCGCCCGCGAGGCCCGCACAGGCGAGTTCACGCCGATCCTCGACGAGGTCGTCGAGGACGGCGCGGGCGATCTCTGAGCCCCGCACCCTCTGACACGCCTCGCCCCTCTGCTCCGCGCCCCCTGAGCCCCTCCTGCGCCCCTCACCCCCTGAGCCCCTCCTGCGCCCCTCACCCCCTGAGCCCCTCCTGCGCCCCTCACCCCCGGCGACTTCGTACTTCTGGTGACGAGTTCGGCGGGCAGGGGTGCGAACTCGTCACCAAAGATACGAACTCGCGGGCCGGGACCACTGCGGAGCCCGACTCCGGGCGCCCAGCACCACAGGCGCCGCTGCGCGCAGTGCTCGGAGCGGCCTGTGCGCGGATGACCGAGGGCTCCTTGGCGCGCGCCTACCGTGGAATCGACGGCGCCGCTCGGCGCTCACCCACCCACGCAGGAAAGGTACTCATCATGCCCGTCTTCTCCGTCGACACCCAGGCGGTCTCCGACACCGCCAGCCGCACCGCCACCCGCATCGCCACCATCCAGGCGGAGGTCGATGCCATGAACAGCGACATCGCCACGCTGGAGACCACCTGGTCCGGCACTGCCTCCATGTCCATG
The DNA here is from genome assembly GCF_002072185.1 of Actinomyces denticolens. Lineage (GTDB taxonomy): Bacteria > Actinomycetota > Actinomycetes > Actinomycetales > Actinomycetaceae > Actinomyces > Actinomyces denticolens. The sequence continues at coordinate 64,148 of NZ_MVIW01000005.1, read as the reverse complement.
AGCACGGCGGCGGCCTCCTGGCACCTCACCCAGCTGAGGGTCCAGGACAGCCTCGACATGCTCCGCGCCGCGCTCGGCGTCTCCGCCGACTCCTACTCCAACGCCGAGTCCGGCAACCAGGCCCTCTTCGTCCCCAAATGAGCCGCCGTCGCGCGACGGGCCCCAGCGTGCGACGGCGGGCCGCCCCACTGGGATTCAGTGGAACGGCCCGCCGCCGATGGGCCCGGGGGCTGATGCCCCGGAGAAATCCCCTTCAGGGGAGGAGCGGATCAGTACATGCCGCCCATCTCGTCACCGCCGGCGGCCGGGGCGGCCGGGGGCTCCGGCTTGTCCGCCACAACGGCCTCGGTGGTGAGGAAGAGGCCCGCGATGGACGCGGCGTTCTGCAGGGCGGAGCGGGTGACCTTGACAGGGTCGGCGATGCCGGCCGCGAGCAGGCTCACGTACTCGCCGGTGGCGGCGTTGAGACCCTCGCCGGTGGGCAGGTTGCGCACGCGGTCGACCACGACGCCGCCCTCGTAGCCGGCGTTGACGGCGATCTGCTTGAGCGGGGCCTCCAGGGCGACCTTGACGATCGCGGCGCCAGTGGCCTCGTCGTCGGCGAACTCGAGGCCCTCCAGGGCGGCGGCGGCCTGGATGAGGGCCACGCCACCACCGGCGACGATGCCCTCCTCGACGGCGGCCTTGGCGTTGCGCACAGCGTCCTCGATGCGGTGCTTGCGCTCCTTGAGCTCGACCTCGGTGGCAGCACCGGACTTGAGGACGGCGACGCCGCCGGCCAGCTTGGCGAGGCGCTCGGAGAGCTTCTCGCGGTCGTAGTCGGAGTCGGACTTCTCGATCTCGCCGCGGATCTGGGCGACGCGGGCCTCGATGGCCTCCTTGTCACCGGCGCCCTCGACGATCGTGGTCTCGTCCTTGGTGACGACGACCTTGCGGGCCTGGCCCAGGTCCTCGATGGTGGCGTTCTCCAGCTTGAGGCCGACGGTCTCGGAGATGACGGTGCCGCCGGTGAGGATCGCCATGTCCTGCAGCATCGCCTTGCGGCGGTCGCCGAAGCCGGGGGCCTTGACGGCCACGGACTTGAAGGTGCCGCGGATGCGGTTGACGACGAGGGTCGCCAGGGCCTCGGCCTCGACGTCCTCGGCGATGATGGCCAGCGGCTTGCCGGCCTGCATGACCTTCTCCAGCAGCGGCAGGAGGTCCTTGACGTTGGAGATCTTGGACTCGACGAGCAGGACGTAGGCGTCCTCGAGGACGGCCTCCTGGCGGTCGGCGTCGGTGACGAAGTAGGGGGAGATGAAGCCCTTGTCGAAGCGCATGCCCTCGGTGACCTCGAGCTCGAGGCCGAAGGTGTTGGACTCCTCGACGGTGATGACGCCCTCGTGGCCGACCTTCTCCAGGGCCTCGGCGATGAACTCGCCGATCTGGGGGTCGGCGGCGGAGATGGAGGCGGTGGCAGCGATCTCGTCCTGGGTCTCGACGTCCTTGGCGTCGGCGAGCAGGCGCTCGACGACGGCGGCCACGGCCTTGTCGATGCCGCGGCGCAGGGCGATCGGGTTGGCGCCGGCCGCGACGTTGCGCAGGCCCTCGCGCACGAGCGCCTGGGCGAGCACGGTGGCGGTGGTGGTGCCGTCGCCGGCAACGTCATCGGTCTTCTTGGCGACCTCCTTGACCAGCTCGGCGCCGATCTTCTCGTAGGGGTCCTCCAGCTCGATCTCCTTGGCGATGGTCACGCCGTCGTTGGTGATCGTGGGGGCGCCCCACTTCTTGTCGAGCACGACGTTGCGGCCCTTGGGGCCGAGGGTGACCTTGACGGTGTCGGCGAGGGTGTTGAGGCCTCGCTCCATGCCGCGGCGGGCCTCCTCCTCGAAAGCGATGATCTTGGGCATTGTGTTCCTCCACTGCGTGGTGGGTGGCTGGTTCGCGCCCGCGACGGACGGATCGGCTCCGGGCGTTCACGTCACGCCCGGCACCGGCCCTCACGTCCCAGCCGGGTCAATTGTCACTCGAAGGCTCCGAGTGCTAACGGCAATGCTGGCACTCTCGGTGCCCGAGTGCAAGACGCCCGCCGCGCCATGGGCCCGGCTTCCCCCGACGGCGAACCGGATCGCCCGGTGGATGCGGGCGGCCCGCCCGGCGACCCCGAGCCGGTCAGTCGGCGAGCTCGCCGACCGCCAGCAGCACGAGCGCGCACGTCCAGGCCAGGGGCGCGGGGCCGGCGGGGCGGCCATCCGCCAGGACCTTCTCCGCCAGAGCGCCCGCCGCCGTGCGATGCGATTCCAACCAGGCCATGAGCTCCTCGGCCTCGGCCCGCTCCCCCAGGGCCGCCGCCGACCACGCCAGGAGGGCCGTCTCCGGGGTCCAGGAGACGCCGTCGTCGCGCCAGTGGGAGCCGGGGGCGACGCCGCCCCCGGCACGGGTCATCCGCGCCCGGGCCCCGGCACGGACCCGCGCGCTGCCCGCGAGGGCGCGGGTGAAGGGCGGGCCGACGAGCGCGATCGCGGCGTCCACGTCATCGTCGCGCACGTGACGACCCCAGCCGGGGCTGAAGGAGGACTCGATGGCGGCCCGGACCTCGTCGACCCTCCGGGCGAGCGCATCGCGGCCCGGGGCGGCCTGCGAGGGGCCCGCGGATGGCCGAACCGGCGCGCCCGCCGCGTCGACCCGATCGGCCGGGAGCGAGTCCGTGAGCGCGAGCGCGCCCTCCAGGCCCAGGAGGACCGGCGCGGCCAGGCCGAGGGTGGTCCGCCTCTCGGGCACCTCCCAGTAGTCGGGTCCCGCCGGGGGAAGGCGGGTGAGAGTGGAGGTGAGGCTCATGAGGCGGTCGGCGGCCCGGGCCGCGGTAGCGGCGAGATCGCTCGGCAGGCCGAGGTCGGCCGGGGCCGGCTGGGGCGACTGGGGCCCGGCGCGCCCGGTCTCGATGCGCGCCCCCGCGATGATCCGGCCGAGCGCCCAGAGGAACCAGCCCGCTCCATCCTCCTGGCGGGATCGGCCATCCGGCACCTGGCCGACGGCGTTGTAGCGGGCCTCGAATCCGCCGTCGGGAAGCTGCAGCGCGGCGAGCCGGCGGAGGACGGCGAGGGCCTCGGCCCGCATTCCCACGGCGTCGAGGGCGACGGCGGCGAAGGAGGCGTCGCGGGGCCACACGTAGCGCCAGGCGCTCACGGGACCGGCGACGACGGCGCCCGCCGGGAAGCCCTCGGTCTCGACGGGACGGGTCGCCGCGTCCGCGGCGGAGGCGGGCTCGACGGCGAGGTCGGGACCCGTGAGTGCGAGCAGGTCGGCCAGGGCGTTAGCGGCGAGGCCCTGCCAGCGCCCCTCCGGCAGGCGGGCGATGCCCGCGCGCTGGAGGGCGACGGCCTGGGCGGTGGTGCGGACGTCGTCGTCGAGGCCCAGGGGATCGGCGGAGGCGGCGGGCACGCGCGCGCCGGGGAGGTAGTCGATGGCGGTCCCGGGGGCGAGCGGGTGGACGACGCCGTCGGCCCCGACGGCGAGCCCCTCGCTGAGGAGGATTGGCTCGGGGCGCGACGTCAGGCTCGTGACCGCGGGGACGGCCGCGAGCGCGCCCCCGGCGAGGAGGGGGAGGGCGATGGCGGTCCGGCGGCGCAGGGCCCCCGTGCCCGTGCCGCGCGTCGGCTCCTCAACCGGGGCGGCGGGGTCGGGCGCGTGTCCATCGCCCATCAGGCGCTCATCAGCGGTTGTTGCCTCTGCCGTTACCGATGCCGCCGTTGTCCGCCTCGGCGGTGGCGCCGTTGGGACCGACCTCGGGAGTGGCGCCGTTGGGGCCATCCTCCGGAGTGGTGGCGGCGCCGTCCTCGGAGGCGCCCGGGTAGTCCTCGCGCAGGATGATGACGATCGGGTTGGACTGGGCCTGGCCCGGGTCCTCCACGGCCTCGCCGCCTCCGAGGGCGGCGACGACCGCCTGGGCCGTGGCGGCCTGCTCGGCCGAGTTGTAGTACACGGTGGTCTTCGTGGGCTGCTCGACGGTGTAGGCGCCCGGTGAGACGTTGACCTGCGTGTATCCGGCGGCGGTCAGCTTCTCGCCGGTGCGCCCCGCCAGGCCCTGGATGGAGGTGCCGTTGTAGAGCGTGATGCCGGTGGACATGTCGGCCTCGCCGGTCGGCGCTGCGGAGGCGGCGGCGTCACCCGCACCATCGCTGGGGGTGGCGCCGCCGACGCCCTCAGAGGCGGGCGCCCCGGTTCCGGCGGGGGTCGCCGTCGACGTGCCGGCCGTGCTCGTGGAGCTATTGCTGGAGCGCCCCAGGAGCTTGACGGCCCCCCAGGCCAGGATCGGGACCAGGATGAGCACAGCGAGCAGGGATACCCAGCTCCGCCAGGCGGGGAGCTCGGCGCGATGAACGCCGATCGGCGCCGGCCCGGCGCCCTTGCCGTCGTCGAACTCGTCGTCGGGGTAGTCGTAGTGGCTCACGCGGGCAGAATACCGGCCCATCGTCCCCGGCGCAGCGGACACGACGAGGGCGTGGTTATATCTCCCCGCTGATCCATGGGCACGGGCGACGCGGCGGCTCCTGGGGCGGACCCGCCGGGAGGCTTCCATGCGGGGCCCCGCGCATGCCCCCTCGGCGGCGATGACGCTCTACGCTCGGGGCATGAGCGAGTCCCGCGAGCCCCAGCCACTCGACCGGATCATCGACCCCTCATGGGCGCGCGCCCTGGCGCCCGTGGAACCGACGATCCATGAGATCGGCGCGCGCCTGCGCCAGGAGATCGCCGAGGGGCGCGGCTACCTGCCCGCGGGCACGGATGTGCTGCGCGCCTTCACCTACCCGCTCGACGACGTGCGAGTCCTCATCGTGGGGCAGGACCCGTATCCGACGCCGGGCCATCCCATGGGGCTCAGCTTCTCCGTGGCGCCGGGCGTGCGCCCTCCCCGGAGCCTGGAGAACATCTTCACCGAGCTCGTGAGCGACCTCGGCGTGCCGCGACCGACCTCCGGCGACCTCACCCCGTGGTCCCGCCAGGGGGTCATGCTGCTCAACAGGGTGCTGACGGTCCGGCCGGGCTCACCGGCCTCGCACAAGGGCTGGGGCTGGGAGCGGGTGACGCAGCGGGCGATCGAGGCCCTGGTGGAGCGCGGTGGCCCGCTGGTGGCGATCCTGTGGGGCCGCCCCGCGCAGTCGCTGGCGCCGATGCTGGGCTCGACGCCGATCGTCGCCTCGCCGCACCCCTCGCCACTGAGCGCCTCCCGGGGGTTCTTCGGCTCGCGGCCGTTCTCACGCGCCAACGCGCTGCTGGTCGAGCAGGGCGCCGCCCCCGTCGACTGGCGCCTCCCCTAATCGCCGAGACCGGTCGAAGTGGCGATCGAGACCGGTCGAAAACGGCAACGAGACCGGTTCGCCCACGGGCCCGCACTCGTATCCACCCGTCGTGGTCAGGCGGGAACGCGGTGCAGATGCATGCGGTGGCCGGGGCCGATGCCGGGCAGGACATCGAGCATGGCGGGCTCCAGGCCGCTATCAGCCACCCAGCCGGTGATCGTATCGACGCCGAGGTCGAGGAAGAGGGGGTGCATCGGCGTCGACGGCCCCACGAGGACCGTGTGCGCTCCCCCGCCGACGGCGAGCTCGATCAGGCGGGGCATCGTCTTGTTGACCAGGCTCGACGACGAGATCAGGACGGCGTCGCAATCCGCGAGCAGGTACTCGCAGGCGGTGTCCGGGTAGTCGCCGGGACGCGGATCGCGCTCCAGGATGATGACCTCCGCGGTGCGGGCCAGCGCGCCCCGGGCGAAGGGGAAGTGACCGACGATGCCGATGCGACCGCCCGCGAAGCGCTCGTTGTAAGGGTCGAAGACCTCCCGCCACCCCACGCCCTTGCCCGTGGCCACGAAGCCATTGGCGACGGCGCTCTCCTGGCGGGAGTACCAGGAGTTGATGGCGGCCAGGCCCACGCTCGCCTCGGCCAGGTTCCATGATCTCACCAGTGACGCGGCGTCTCGCAGCGAGCGGCCCTCCACGGGGGAGTCAGCGCTGAGCGCCGGGCGCGAGTGGGCGTCGATGGTGTAGCCGGCGCCCAGGCCACCGGCGTCGTTGAGGACGCGGCTCCACTGCGGACCGCGGTGGACGGCAGTCACGCGCGCGTCATCGGGGATGTCATCGATGAGCGCGTCGTAGATCTCCCAGGGGTTGGTCATGCCGGATCTCTCCACTGGTCGGCCGATCATCAGGTAAGCCTCACCATATCGACAGGTCCGAGCCGGGCACCAGGCCGGTCGCCTGGCGGGATCACTGCGTCACCATCCGATGCGGCCGCCACGGCCACGCGATGCTTCGAGCAGTCTCACCACGCGGCTCCGAACCGGTTTCGATCGCCATTTCGACCGGTTTCGATGGCGTTTTCGACCGGTCTCGATGAGGCGGTTTCCGGTGATCAGGGGGCGGGGGGAAGCGTGAGCACTCCCCAGGCGGCGAGGTCCCGGCACTGGGCCACGAGCTCGGCGGTGAGCGCCTCGGCATCGGCGTCCAGGAGGGCGGCGACGGCGCCCGCGATCTGGGCGATGGACAGCTCGCCGTCGGCCACGCCGATGAGCGCGGCCAGGGCGGTTCCCACCTGGATGGAGCGGCCCAGCCCGCCGCCCTGGCGCAGGAGGATGACGCTGGGGTCGGTCCGGCCGGGCACGAGGTAGCGCTCCTCGGTGACATCGGCGGCGACGACTGGCCTCAGAGCGGCGACAGCGCCGTCATCCAGGAGGGCCAGCCGATCACGGACGTCGATCGACGCCGCGACATGAGCCCCCAGGGCCCCGGAAGGGCTCGTGCCCACCTCCTCCAGGACGCGCCAGGGCCTGCGATGGGGACTCGCGGCGTCCACGGCCCCGGGCCGATGCGCGAGGAGGTAGCCGAAACCGACGGCCTCGACGCCGCGCGCCTCGAAATCGCCGATCCAGGCACCCAGGGCCGCCTCGAAGGCGTCGCGCTCACGCTCGGGGGTCAGGCCGCCGTCGCGCAGCCACATGGTGGCGTACTCGACCGGGTCCTGGGAGTCGCGCTCGATGACCCAGGCGTCGACGTCGTCGGGGAACCACTCCCCCACACTCGCCCGCCAGTCGGCGCCGGCGCCGTGCTCCCAGTTGCCGAGCATGACGAGGATGCCACCGTCGGCCAGCCTCCCGGCGAGCCCCGGGACGAGGCCCGGCAGGACGGGGCCGCCGGCGTCGCGGTACTCCATGAGCGGCAGGCCGGCCTCCCGCACGGCGGGCGGGGTGAGGACGAAGGGCGGGTTGGAGACGATGAGGTCGTAGCGGCGACGGCCGAGCGGCTCCAGGAACGAGCCCGCGAGGAGCTCGAGTCGCTCGGGGGCGATACCGGCGAGCGCGGCGTTGAAGGCGGTGAAGGCCAGGGCGCGCTCGGAGATGTCGGTGGCGGTGATGCGCTCGGCGTGGCGGGCGAGGTAGAGGGTCTGGATGCCGCAGCCGCAGCCCAGGTCGAGCGCATCGCCCACGGCCCGGCGCGGGATGAGCCCTGCCAGGGTGAGGCCGGCGCCGCCGATGCCGAGTACGTGATCGGGGGCCAGGGGCTGACCGGAGACGAGCTCTCCGACGTCGGAGGCCACCCACCAGCGCGCCTCTCCGACGTCGTCGCGGGCCTCGTGAGGGCGCAGGTCCACCAGGGCGCGCGCGATGGCGGCTCGTCCCGAGCACCACTCCCCGCGGCCCTCGGCCTCCTCGCGCCCCTCCAGCGCGACGAGGCCGATCCGGGCAGCACCGTGCGCCCCGGTGCGCGGGAGGGCGCTATCGAGCTCACCGGCGGTCACGGGCTCGCCGAGCATGAACAGCGCGGTGAGGACGGCGACCGGGCCGGGCCCGGCAACCGCTGAGCGCCCCGCCTCCAGGGCGGCCCGTACGGCGCGCAGGGCGGGCAGGCGGATCTCCCGGCGCAGGGCGGCCTCGGCGACGCTTCCGATGAGGTCGGTGACGGCGTCGACGCCCCACCCGGACTCCTCCAGATCCGCGCGCAGGTCGGCGGCCTGGTGCGCGGTGAGGACGGGAGCGGGAGGGGAGGTCGGCCGCGCTGGGGATGCGGGGTCGGGCGACGCGGCCCGCCCGCCCGGGGCGGAGGAGAGGAGCGAATCGTTGGGGGTCATGGGCCCAGTTTCCCGCGTCGCCGCCTCACACCCGGCATCCGGCGCCGGAGTCGAGGGGGTCCGAGTGGGTGAGGAGGCCCGGAGGCGGCGCAAGGCGCAGCGCTCGAGGCATCTGCGGTTGCCGCAGGTGCATTCCGGACCACGCGTCCCGATCTGCGTGCCGCTCAGGGCCGATGGGCATGGATGGGCATGGATGGGCATGGATGGGCATGGATGGGCATGGAGCCGCGTGCCGGGTTCGAACCGGCGACCTGCTGTTTACAAGACAGCTGCTCTACCAGCTGAGCTAACGCGGCGCGGGCCTCGATGCGAGGCCCGGGCGCAAGTGTGGCACATGCGCCGAGGATCACGGGGCGCCTCAGGATCCGGGTGTCGCGGCGGGCGCCTCAGGGGCGAGCTCGGCCGGGGCGGCAGGGGTCTCGGCCGGGGCGGCAGGGGTCTCGGCCGGGGCGGCAGGCGCCGCGCCCTGCTGGCTGTTGATGTAGTCGGCCAGGCTGTTCTCGGCCTGGAGCAGCCCCAGGTCGACCTGCTGCCCGTTGTACGCGATCGCCGGGGTGCCCTGGAAGCCGCCGTCCCTGAAGGCCTGGGTGGAGGTGTCGATCCACTTCTGGTAACCGGAGGACTTCACCGCCTTCTTGATGGCGCTCCGGGTATCCGAGGACAGGCCCGTCTGAGAGGCGACGTCGTCGATGGCGTCCTCGGTGAGCAGGCCCGCGTCCTGCTGGGAGAACGCGGTGCCGAAGTGGGAGAGCAGGGCGTTGTGGTAATCGAGGGCCTTGTCGGGCTCGTTGTCGAGGACGGCTCCCATCGCGTTGTAGGCCATGTTGGTCCAGTCCTGGTCGAGGGCCTGCACGGGGTGGAGCGCGAGGGTGATCCTGCCGTCGGCGGTGAGCGTCCTCATCTCCTCGGAGTGCGCCATCTCGAAGTTGGCGCAGAAGTGGCAGGAGTAGTCGAAGTAGACGTCGAGGACCGGGGCGTCGACGGTGGAGGAGCCCACTGCGAGATCGGACCCGTAGGTCCACGAGCCGTCGTCGCGGACGGCGGAGGGCAGCTTGCTGTTCTTCTTGGCCTCCTCAGCGGACTTCGAGTACCAGACGGTCCCGGCGACTCCGCCGACGACGACGACGGCGCCCACCCCGATGAGGGCGCGGCGCGTGAGGGCGGCGCGGTGAGCCTTGCGGGCCTGCTCCTCGCGCAGGGCCTGGGCCTTGGCGCGGGCGGCCTCCCGGCGCTCGGCCTTGGTTGGGCGGGGATCATTCGAGGCCATGATCGGTTCCTCCGAATCTGCATGGGTGTCGTTGCGCGACAGTTCGCACAGACAATAATTGAATGTTCACTCTTCAGGAAGGGGCAGCCTGAATTGTTACTGCCCCGGGGCGCCGGGACCGCGGCCCCAGCAGTGAGGCCCGCCCGGTCCCCGCGCCGCATCCCCCGCCGATCGACGACGGCGCCGCCGCCTCACTGGAGGGGGCTGAGGGTCGCCGGCGGGAGGCGCATGAGCACCTCCAGCACGAGGCACCCGACGCCGAGGGCCAGGAGTACGACGGCCCACAGCACGCGGATCGGCCGACCGGGCATGAAGGCGGACACGATCTTGGCGCCGCCGCGCCGAGTGGACGCGCCCCAGGGGACGAACCACAGGATGAGCAGGAAGACGAGCTCGCAGCCCGCCATGAGCAGGGCCCTGCGATGGCGAAGTTGCAGGCCCGTCAGGATCGAGGGATCCAGGCCGACATCCGCGCCCAGCGGGCCCCGGAGCAGGAGGTAGAGACCACCGGCGACGACGCCGGCCAGGACGATCGCGGGCAGTGCCGCCCCGAGGGAGCGCAACAGGTAGAGCGGGCTCGAGGCCCACATGCGGGCGGTGTCCGCCGCCGTGGCACTGCCCCGCTGGAGCCTGCGCCAGCGCCGATCGTCATCCCCACGGCCCGCGGCCCCGGCGAGCACTGTGAGGACGGATGCGACCAATGCCACCCAGATGGGCGCCCACATCGCGAGCATGACGAGGAGGAAGGCGGCCAGCAGGATCATCGAGCGGCGCCGCCGGGGCTCGCGCGCCCAGTCGGGGAGCACGGCAGCGGGGCCTGCCGCGCCGGCCGCCCCGGCGGAGACGGCCGGGGCATCGGGGCCCGCTGCGCCCGACGCCGCGACGGGAGCGATCCCCGCGCCCGTCGGCCCGGTGGTGGGACCAGTCGGCCATCCCGATGCGGTCGTCCCGGAGGCGGGGGCTCCCGCTCCCTGGGCCTGGGGGGAGATCGCGGCCGGCATCGGCTGGGCGGCCCGTGCAGGGGGCCAGCCCGCGCCCTGGGCGCCTACCGGAGGGGTCGGCCCGCCGGAGGGGGGAGTCGGCAGCGCGGGCGGTGAGGAGGGATGCCCCGCCGACGAGGCCCCGCCGAGTCCCTGCCCGCCGGCCGCGCCCCCGGATCCGGGGGCGTAGGAGGCCGGGATCCCCGCGGCGCCCGCCCTCGCGTCCGGGGCGGAGCCCTGGAAGGGGCTCGGGGCCGGGGTCCTCCCGTAGGCACCGGGAGAGGTGCCATATCCGGAGGCCGCCGGGGTCATCGTGGGGCTGCCGCCCGGGCGCTGGACCGAGGTCGGGCTCGGCCCGCTCGTCGCCGGCCTCCCGTAGGCGCTGTCCCCGTAGGCACTGTCCGAGGCGCCCGAGGGCCGCCCGGGCTCGGGGGCGCCGCCCGGGAGGACCGCGGCGAGGGCCCGCGACCCGTCTCCGCCGTCGGCGATGTCGTCGAGGACGGAGAGCAGCCCGTCGATCGGGAGGCGATCGGCCGCCCGGGGCTCCAGGGCGGCTCGGAAGGCGCGCGCCAGGGCGGGGCACTCCTCGGGCAGGTCGCCGAGCTCGGGGGTGCCGGCGTAGACGCGCCGGAAGACCACCTGCCAGGGGCCGGAGCCGAACGGCGCGCGACCGGTGACCGCGAAGAGGAGCACGCCCGCGCAGGCGTACCAGTCGACGCCGGGGGACGGCTCGTCGCCGTCGAGCATCTCAGGCGGGATGAACCCCGGGGTGCCGGTCACCTGGCCGGTCTGGGTCAGGCGGACGTCGTCGGCGACCTGCGCGATGCCGAAGTCGATGAGGACCGGCCCCTGGGCGCCGAGCATGACATTGGAGGGCTTGAGATCCCTGTGGATGACGCCGGCGGCGTGGACGGCGCGCAGGGCGTCCACGAGCCCATGGGCGAGATCGGACAGGTCGCGGGCATCGGTGACGAGGTCGTAGGCCCCCTCGCGGTCGACCTCGCGCTGGAGGGTGGGACCCTCGACGAGCTCGGTGATGACGAAGGTCATGCCGTGCGCGGACTCGGAGTCGCCGGTCTCGATGTCGAGGATGCGGGCCACGCGGGCGTCCCGCACCCTGGCCAGGACCTGGGCCTCCCGGTCGAGGCGGCGCCGGGCCATGGGGTCGGCGGCGATCTGCGGGTGGAGGATCTTCATGGCGACGCGGTCGCCGGCCTCGTCGGCCACCTCCCAGACCGCGCCCATGCCCCCGGCGCCGAGGCGCCGCAGGAGCCGGTAGCCGCCGACGGTGGCGCCCGCCCGCAGTCCGCTGATCGACGGAGGAAGAGAGGCGGAGGGCTGCGTCATGCGGCCAGGGTACCGGCCGAGCAGGACAGACCATAGTATGTGAGGCAGTTCACATAACGTTTACCCAAGTCTCATCCTGACGGGTGTCGCGCTCAGGAGTGGGCCATGACACTATGTCTTCCGTCGAGGGCTCCCGCCCCGGCACCGCGCCAAGGACGCCATGCGCTGCCCGGCTCGACCGAACTCCGTCAACCTCCGTCAACGCTGACATCCCGGCACCTCTCCACCACGGATCGTCCGGCACGTACCTGCCGGTGAAGGGAATAACTCCATGGCTACCGTGACCTTTGATCACGCCACTCGCATCTACCCGGGCAATGACCGCCCCTCGGTGGACCAGCTCAACCTCGAGATCGCCGACGGCGAGTTCCTCGTCCTCGTCGGCCCGTCCGGCTGCGGGAAGTCGACATCGCTCCGCATGCTCGCCGGCCTGGAGGACGTCAACTCCGGCCGTATCCTCATCGGCGACCGCGACGTCACCGATGTCCAGCCCAAGGACCGCGACATCGCCATGGTCTTCCAGAACTACGCCCTGTACCCGCACATGAGCGTGCACGACAACATGGGCTTCGCCCTGAAGATCGCCGGCACCCCCAAGGAGGAGATCGACAAGCGGGTCCGCGAGGCCGCCAAGATCCTCGGCCTGACCGAGTACCTCGACCGCAAGCCGAAGGCCCTCTCCGGCGGTCAGCGCCAGCGCGTGGCCATGGGCCGCGCCATCGTGCGCAAGCCCAAGGTCTTCCTCATGGACGAGCCGCTGTCCAACCTGGACGCGAAGCTCCGCGTCCAGACCCGCACGCAGATCGCCTCCCTCCAGCGCTCGCTGGGCGTCACCACGGTCTACGTCACCCACGACCAGACCGAGGCCCTGACCATGGGCGACCGCATCGCCGTCCTCAAGGACGGCATCCTCCAGCAGGTCGGCACCCCTCGCGAGATGTACGACAAGCCCGCCAACGAGTTCGTGGCCGGCTTCATCGGCTCCCCCGCGATGAACCTGGGGCACTTCACCGTCAACGGCGACATCGCCTCCATCGGCTCGGCCAAGATCCAGCTGAGCCGCGCCACCCTCGACGCCATCAAGCCCGAGGACGGTGGCAAGGTCACCATCGGGTTCCGCCCCGAGTCCCTCGAGGTGGTCTCCGCCTCCGATGAGCACTCGATCCCTGTGCGCGTGTCCTTCGTCGAGGAGCTCGGCTCCGACGCCTACATCTACGGCGAGCTCGTGGGGGCCGAGGGCTCGGAGGACAAGCTCGGCAGCGGCGAGGACTCCAGCCAGATCATCGTCCGCGTCCCCCCGCGCACCGCGCCGGGCACTGGCGAGACGGTCTACGTGCGCATCAAGCCCGGCCAGGAGCACATCTTCTCCGCGGCCACCGGCGAGCGCCTGCCCGCCTGATCGCTAGGCCCCGGCCCCTCGGGCCAGCACCGGAGCCCCGTTCCCGCCACGGCGGGGGCGGGGCTCCGCCGTGGCGGGAACGGGGATGCCGGCGGGACGCCGTCGGACGGCGCCGTGCCGACTCACGCATAGCGACGAGATCCTCTTCACCGGTGCCACCCACCCCGAGCGGTGCCGTCTGCACCCAGTGGAGCGTCCTACTCGCACCAGTCGGTGCTTTCCGCACCAGTGGGTGCGAGAGGCGCCAGTCAGGGCCTCACACGCCTGGGCGGCCCGGCAGCACGGGATTCCTGCAAGAATCGCCCCATGCTCATGTCCATGCAGATCTCGGCCGCGACGATCGACCCGGCCCTTCTCGACCTGCCCTGGGAGCTCCCCCTGGAGGAGTGGCCCCCGGATGTCCTCGCGGCCCTCCCCCGCGGCCTGTCACGGCACGTTGTGCGCTTCGTCAACCTCTCCGAGCGCGTCATCGCGGTCAAGGAGATCGGCGAGTCGGTGGCCCACCGCGAGTACGAGCTGCTGCGCGACCTCGTGCGCCTGGGCGCCCCCTGCGTCACCCCGACGGCGGTCATCACCGGCCGCATGAGCGCCGACGGCGAGCGCCTGAACTCCGCCCTCGTCACGGAGCACCTGTCCTACTCCCTGCCCTACCGGGCCCTGTTCAGCCAGTACATGAGCCCGGACACGGCCACGCGCCTCATCGACGCCCTCGCAGTGCTGCTCGTGCGCCTGCATCTGCTGGGCTTCTACTGGGGGGACGTCTCCCTGTCCAATACGCTGTTCCGCCGGGACGCGGGGTCCTTCGCCGCCTACCTCGTGGACGCCGAGACGGGGGAGCTCTACCCCGAGGGCGGCCTGACGGAAGGCAAGCGGCTGTACGACATCGACGTCGCCCGCACGAACATCATCGGTGAGCTCATGGACCTGCAGGCCGGGGCCCTCCTGGAGCCGAGCGTGGACACGATCGAGGTCGGGGACCGGATCGTCGAGCGCTACCACGATCTGTGGGAGATCCTCACCGGCGAGGAGTCCTTCGCCATGAGCGAGCGCTGGCGGGTGCGCCGTCGTATCGAGCAGCTCAACGAGCAGGGATTCGACGTCGGCGAGCTGACCATGCGCACGGACGAGACCGGCGAGCACCTCGTCATCCAGCCCAAGGTGGTCGACGCCGGCTACTACCACCGGCGCCTGCTGCGCCTGACGGGACTGGATGTCCAGGAGCGCCAGGGGCGCCGCATGCTCAACGACCTGGAGGCCTACCGGGTCACACGCGGGATGCGGGACCGACCGATCGAGCAGGTGGCGCATATCTGGCTCGCCGATGTCTTCGAGCCGACCATCCAGTCCGTGCCGATCGAACTGCGCCGCAAGCTCCAGAGCGCGGAGATCTTCCACGAAGTGCTCGAGCACCGCTGGTACATGTCGGAGGCTCAGCGGCGCGACGTGTCCACCGAGGAGGCCACTCAGGATTACATCGCCCATGTGCTCCCCCAGCACTGGGATGAGGAGGCCTACCTCTCGCTCGGGGACAGCCAGGAGATGGAGGCGATCTTCACCGATGACGACGAGCCGCCCATCGAGGACGACGCCGAGTTCGCGGCCCGCGACGAGGAGACGGCCGAGGCCTACAGCGCCAACCCCTTCGGCTTCACCGCCGGCATGAAGTTCAAGGGCGAGTGATCACCTCTCCCTATATGCGAGACCGGTTGATATCGCGATCGAAACCGGTCGGTTATCCACAGATGCGGTGGGAGCCATCCCGGCCGTCCTCACCCTTGTGGATCGTGGACCGGTCTCGTTGTCGTTTTCGACCGGTCTCGGCGGATTAGTCGGAGGCTAGCTGGGCGTCGACGAGGCGCGTCTCCTCGTCCGCACGACGGCGCAACTCGCGATGGCGCACGACCGAGGCCAGCGAGGCCTGAAGGATCGCGTCGACGAGCACCATCGCGCCCACCGCCGCCACGCCCCTGTGGACCCCACCACGACGGCGCAGCGCCCCGCCCAGCAGGGCACCGCCGATCCCGCCCTCGAGGACAAGGGCGGCGCGCACCGTCCACGGCCTCTCCGTGACCGTCTCCACGTACGCCTGCCGAATCGCCTGACCGGGCGTTCCCGGATCACTGACCATCAGGCCCACGGAGCGGGTGACGGCATTGGCCAGGCCGCGGGGCTCATGGACGACGACGCCCGGCACCTCCACGGGCGCCAGCGCGCCGGAGAGCACCCGATCGACCCACTCGGGCAGGCCCAGCGCCTCGATCATCGCGGTCAGACCCGCGGCGCCCGGGGTGGCCAGGGCCTTGGCGACCGCCTCGGCGTCGGCCCCCGGGATGGCGGCGGCGATCGCCGATGCGTCCGTGACGTCGGTGAGGAGATCATCCACGACGGTGCTCAACGCGGGCCCGGGCTCCGCGACGCCGCCCCACACGTACTGGGAGGTCATGCCCCAGGAGAAGACCGCGTCGTCCTCGGAATCCCCGGTGGTCACGGCGCGAACGGTCATGTCGCCCTCGTCGACCGTCAGGACGAGCGCGGGCAGGGACTCCTCATCCCAGCCGAACATCCCGAGCGACAGGCCCTCGCCGGAGTGCAGGACGATGCGCCGGTCGATCTCGGGGACGGTGGCCACCGCGAGCGGCCGCTCGAGGAGCGTGGCCTGCAAGGGGACCATGTACGCGCTGATCGGGGAGACGATGACCGCGCGGGCCGTGGGCGTGCCGTGACGGGCGAGCTCGGGCAGCTCGGCGTCGTCGGGAAGGGCGTCGAAGGAGGCGGGGCCGATCGTCACCGAGGCGCTGAAGGCCCGGGCGAGGGTCTCGGCGAGCTCGCTGACCCCCATGCCGGGCACGACGCCGCCGCGGCTGGGCGGGGTGACGGCGACCCGCGCCTCAGCATCGGTGAGCAGGGTGATGGACAGCAGGTGGGGCGTGCTGGGATACCACTCGAGGCGCGCCACGACACGCTCGGAGTCCAGGCGGGCGGCCACCTCCTGGGGCGCTGTGCCGGGGGCGATGACGACGCCCTCCGTGCGGTTCCAGCGCTGCGATGCGTCCTGTGCCATGACGGTCTCCTCGAGGTTGACTGCGGCCCATTGTGGCAGCAATACGGTCCGCATGTGAATGGAGGGGCGGCGCCGGCCGCCGCGCCGGGTGACCGCGCCCGGCCGACGCGCCGGATCTCCGCAGGGGGTCGCCGTGCACCGTTGGGCCGCCGGGCCTCGATCGCGCTCGGCCCGGCCCACCCGCTCAGCCCTCGGCCGCCGCGCGGCGCAGACGGTCCACCTCGTACAGGGTGATGCCCGTGGCCACGGCCGCGTTGAGGGACTCCACGCTCGCCGAGATCGGGATGGAGGCGATGACGTCGCAGGTCTCGCGCACCAGCCGGGACAGTCCCGCGCCCTCGGCGCCGGTGACGACGACGAGGGGGGCGTCGGCCAGGGAGAGCTCCCCCACGGGCGTGTCGCCCCCGCCGTCGAGCCCGACGACGAAGCAGCCCTCCTTCTTCAGTGCCCGCAGCGCCCGCACGAGGTTGGTCTCACGGGCCACGCGCACGCGGGCGGCCGCGCCGGCGGACACCTTCCAGGCGGTGGCGGTCACCCCGGCGCTGCGCCGCTCGGGGATGATGACGCCGTCGGCCCCGAAGGCCCCGGCCGAGCGCAGGACCGCCCCCAGGTTGTGGGGATCGGTCACCTGGTCGAGGGCGACGAGCAGGGGCGTGCGGCCGAGCGCGCGGGCGCGGTCGAGGAGGTCGGCGGCGGCGGTGTACTCGTAGGCGGGGATCTCGATGGCCACCCCCTGGTGGGCGGCGCGGTCGGTGAGGGCGTCGAGGTCGAGGCGCGTGGTCTCCAGGACGGGGGCGCCCAGCAGCGCCGCGCGGCGGACGACGGCGCCGAGACGGTCATCGGAGGCGGCCGAGACCGCCATGAAGACGCGACTGATGGGCACGCCCGCGCGGGCGGCCTCGGCCACGGCGTTGCGCCCGCAGACGATCTCGAATCCCTCGGGCACGCGGAAGCCCCTCTTGAGGCGCTCCATCTGATTGACCCGCTGGTTGGCCCCGGTGGCGCGGGCCTCGGCGCGGGCCTTCGCGATGGCCTTGGGATGGCCGACGCGGTTCTCGGCCCTGGGTGTGGGGCCCTTGCCCTCCAGGCGCTGACGGCGATTGCCGCCCGAGCCCTTCGTGGGGCCCTTCTTGGACCCGGGGCGGCGCCGGGGGCCGGGGTACTGCTCATTGCCGGGCATCGCGTGCCCTCCTGTCTGCGGTTCGTGGGGTTGTGGCGCGGGCGGCGATCCGCGCCCGGGCCGGGATGGGGCGGGCGGTGGTCACGCGAGGTGCCAGCGGGCGCCGCCCGCGGAGTCCTCGACGACGACGCCTGCCGCCGCGAGCTGGTCGCGCAGGGAGTCGGCGCGGGCCCAGTCCTTGACGGCGCGCGCGGCGGAGCGCTCATCGAGGAGCGCGGTCACGAGGTGGTCGAGGGCGCCCATGGCGGCGTCGGAGCCATCGGTCCCGGCGCCGCCGAGCGCGCCCGCCCTCCAGGGCTCGGAGAGGGGGTCGAGGCCGAGGACGTCGAGCATGGCTCGCAGATCCAGGGCCGCGACGGCGACCGCCGTCGGCTCGGGGGAGGGGACGGCGAGTGCGGCGTTGAGGGCCTTGAGGGCGGCGTGGACGCAGGCCATGGCCCCGGCGAGGTTGAGGTCCTCGTCCATGGCCGCGGTGAACTCGCCCGGCAGGGGCCGCGAGCGCAGCTCGGGGGCGGGGGCGTCCACGGGGCCGACCGGGCCGCCCGCCCCGTCGGGGAGGAGCTCGAGCGCGCGGATGATCGCGCCGACCAGGCGCTCCCAGAGTCCGGCGGCGTCGGCGAGGGTCTCCTCGGAGAACTCGACCGTGGAGCGGTGGTGGACGGTGCCCAGCGCCAGGCGCAGCACGGGGGCCGGGTAGGCCTTGAGCAGCTCGGACACGACCAGCGAGTTGCCCAGGGACTTGCTCATCTTCTCGCCCTTGACGGTCACCCAGGCGTTGTGGACCCAGTGGCGGGCGAAGCCCCAGCCGGCGCCGTGAGACTGGGCCTGCTCGTTCTCATGATGGGGGAACCGCAGGTCGATGCCACCGCCGTGGATGTCGAACTCGTCGCCCAGGTAGCGCCGGCTCATGGCGGAGCACTCCAGGTGCCAGCCCGGGCGGCCGCGGCCCCAGGGGGTGTCCCAGGCGGCGTCGCCGGGCTCGCCGGGCTTGGCGGCCTTCCACAGGGCAAAGTCGCGCGGGGAGCGCTTGTCCGCCTCGACGTCGGCGTCGATCTGGGCCTCGTCCTCCGTGGTGGCCAGGTCCTCGGGGCGCTGGTTGGTCAGCGAGCCGTAGTCGGGCAGGGAGGCGACGTCGAAGTAGACGTTGCCGGGCGAGCCGACGTAGGCGTGCCCGGCGTCGATGAGGCGGGAGATGAGGTCGATCATCTCGGGGATGTGGCCGGTGGCGCGCGGCTCGTAGGTGGGAGGCTCGATGCCCAGGGCGCGGTAGGCGGCGTCGAACTCGCGCTCGAAGCGCTGCGCCCACGCCCACCACTGAACCGGAGGCTCGGCGGCGGCGGACTTGGCCAGGATCTTGTCGTCGATGTCGGTGACGTTGCGGATGAGGACGACTTTCTGCCCGCAGCGCTCCAGCCAGCGGCGCAGCACGTCGAAGGCGATGCCGGAGCGCATGTGGCCGATATGCGGGGAGCCCTGGACAGTGGCGCCGCACAGGTAGATGCCGACCACCCCGGGAGTGACGGTAGGGGCCAGGGGGACGACATCGCGCGCGGCGGAGTCGTACAGGCGCAGGGCCAATGCTGGGGCGGTGGTGCTCGCGGTGCTCACGGGGGCAGCCTATCCGGTGGGCACGTCGAGGGGCGGGGCGGCCCGGGCGGCTCGGGTCGGGGCGGCCCGGGCGGCTCGGGTCGGGGCGGCCCGGGTCAAGGGCGCGCGGACGGGTCGACGGGGTAGACGAGGGCGGTGGCGATGGCGAGGAGCCCCTCGGCCCGGCCGAGGAAGCCGAGGTGGTCGGTGGTGGTGGCGGAGAAGTGGACGGGCGCTGCAACGGCCCGGCTGAGCGCCGCAGTGGCCTCGGCCATGCGGGGGGCGATTCGGGGGCGCTCGCCGACGATCTGGACGGCGATATTGCCGATCTCGAAGCCGGCGGCCCGCACGCGCCGTGCCGCCTCGGCCAGGAGCGCACTGCCCGCCGCGCCCTTCCACTGCGGCTCGGCGGTGCCGAAGTTGGAGCCGAGATCGCCCAGGGCGGCGGCGGAGAAGAGGGCGTCGCAGCAGGCGTGGGCGACGACGTCGCCGTCGGAGTGCCCCGCCAGCCCGACCTCGCCGGGCCAGTCCAGGCAGGCCAGGCGCAGGGGGGTGCCGGAGCCGGGGGCGGCGAAGGCGTGGACGTCGGTGCCGATCCCGGTGCGCGGGAGGACGAGGGGGGCCGCGGCGGGGGCGGGCGGGGCGCTGGGCGTGGCGTCGGATGGATTCATAGGAGCAGTGTGCCGCGCGCGGGCGGGGCCGGCGAGACCAGCGGAGTCGGCTCGGGCATCGGCTTCGATACCGACTTCGATGCCGGCGGCCGGGATATCCTCGGGCGTGCCCATCGACCGCATTGCCGACCATGTTGTCGGCGCCCTCGAACCGGATGCGCCGCCCTCACCGGCGACACCGTCGGGAGCCTCGTGCGCGCTGCACGACTCGGGCGCCTGCCGATCCTGCCCGCGGATGGACACGGCGCTGGAGGCTCAGCTGGCGGCCAAGCAGGACGCCGTCGCCCGGCGACTGGGTGCCCATGTGCCCGACGCCGCCTGGGAGCCCCCGGCCATGAGCGAGCCCTCGCACTTCCGCAACAAGGCGAAGATGGCGGTCAGCGGGACGGCGGACGCTCCGATCCTGGGCCTGGCGGATCGCTGGGGCGGCGCCGTCGACCTGCGCTCCTGCCCTCTCCATGCGCCGGTGATCGAGGAGGCCCTGCCGGTGCTCGCGGGCTTCATCGGCTGGGCGGGCCTGGAGCCCTACTCCATCCCCGAGCGGCGCGGTGAGCTCAAGCACCTCCTGGTCACCGCCTCCCCTGACGGCGATCTCATGGTCCGCTTCGTCCTGCGCAGCCGGCGCCTGGTGGGACGCCTGCGGGAGGGACTGACGCGTCTGCGGGGGCTCCTGCCGACGCTCGCCGTGGCCAGCGCGAATATCCAGCCCATCCACCAGGCGATTCTGGAGGGGGATGAGGAGATCGTGCTCACCGAGGAGGACAGCCTGCTCATGCGCCTGTCGCTGCCGGGCGGGGCGCGAACGGCATCGGGAAGGCAAGCGGCATCCGCCCCGCGAGAGCTGGCACTCCACCTGCCGACGCGAGCCTTCTTCCAGACGAACACCGCCGTGACTGAGGCGTTGTACGCGACAGCGCGCGACTGGGCGGTCGACGTACCCGTCGGCGCCGGCCCGGTGCGGCGGGCATGGGACCTGTTCTGCGGAGTGGGCGGATTCGCGCTGGCGCTCGCAGGAGGAGCTAGGGGCGACGATGCGCCGGGGCCGGGCGCGACCGGGCTGAGCGTGCTCGGGATGGAGCTCTCGGCGTCGGCGATCGACGGCGCACGGGCCTCGGCGGCGCTCGCGGGGCTGCCTCCTGGTCGGGTGCGATTCGAGGCGGGCGATGCCCGCGTCCTCGATCCCTCGGAGGCGCGCGAGCTCGGCGGGCTGCCGGATCTCCTCATCGTCAACCCGCCGAGGCGCGGCATCGGGGAGGAACTGGCTGAGGGGATCGAGGCCTCGGGAGTGGGGCGGGTGCTGTACTCCTCCTGCAATCCGATGACGCTCGCCGACGATCTGGCGCGGATGCCGTCGTTGCGGGTGCGCCGCGCCCGCCTGTTCGACATGTTCCCCCACACCACGCACGCCGAGGTGCTCGTCGAACTCACGAGATGAGGCGGCGCGCCCGCCCTGGATGATGCTGCCCGCCCCGAGCGGTGCCACCCGCACCCAGTGGTGCGTCCTACCCGCACCCAGTGGTGCGTCCTACCCGCACCAGTCGGTGATTTCCGCACCAGTCGGTGCGAAACGCACCAGTGGGCATCGCGATCGACGTCGCCCGGCCGCTATGCGCCCGATCTCATAAAGACCTCCATCGTTACGGGGCACTGGCTGCGGCGGATCGGGAACCACAGGGTGCGCCGCGCGCGCTCCCGGCCAGCTCCTGGGGAACGGATCCCCGGGGGCCGTGGGCGACGTCGCACGCTCGACTCCATGAACGCAGCCCAGCCGGGACCCGCCCGGCTCATTTCCCCACCAGCGCCGGTCATCGTGATCGCCAGGGAGACGGCGACCCTGGACAACGGCCCCCGGCACCCCGAACGGATCAATGGCCTGATACGGATCGCCTCGGGCATCTACACGGAGGCGGCCGCCTGGGAGACGATGCTGCCACGAGAGCGGCACGAGGTTCTCATCGAAGCGGTGCGGCGCACCGAGCAGGGCACGATCCTGATCGGAGCCTCGGCCGCGATCGCCCACGGGCTGCCGGTCGTCGGGATGCGCCTGAGCCGAGTGGAGGCACTGCGCGTCTCCGGACAGCGAGGCGTGACAACACTGCTGCACCGTCGTCATAGGGAGGGGCTGACGGGCATCGCGGAGAACCACGGCCTCCTCCTATCATCGGTCGCGGACACCGTCATCGATATCGCTCGCTGGGGCGGCCTCATCCCGGGCGTGTGCGCAATGGATGCCGCCCTTCACGAGGAGCTGTGCGTCTGGGAGGAGATCCAGGGGGCGCTGGAGCGGATCCCGGCCGGCAGCCGGGGGCTGCGCACCGCGCGGACCGCCCTCGGCCTGGCCGACGAGCGTTCCGAGTCGCCGGGCGAGTCCGTGTCGCGGGTGCGCCAATGGCAGGGGCGCCTACCGCGTCCGGTCCTGCAGTACGTGCTCGACGCCGGGGGCCGGGTGGTGCGCGTCGACTTCTTCTGGTCCTCGATCAACCTGGTCGGCGAGTACGACGGCAGGATCAAGTACAACGCCGCGTCCTTCGGGAAGGACCCGCGGGCGGTGCTGCTCGATGAGAAGGCCCGGCAGAACGACCTCGAGGACCTGCACGGCGTCAAGGTGCGGCGGTGGGGCTGGGCCGACGCGTGGTATCACGACGGCGCGGCGATGATCGAGCGCCTGGTCAGAGCCGGCCTGGAGCAGATGCCCGCGCCATGGCCGCTGCGCGTCTGACCCGGGCGGCGCCCCTCCGCCGGTGCCGTTCGGGAGCCGCCGACGCCCTGCGCCGTCCAACCGAGCGGTGCCACCACCCCCGGATGGCGCCATCCACCCTGAGCAGTGCCATCCGCACCGAGTGGAGCGTCCTGCCCGCACCAGTCGGTGTTTTCCGCGCCGGTCAGTGCGGAAAGCACCTGTCGAAGCCCTCCGAGCACCACAGCCCTCCCAACGCTCACCCCACGCCCAGCAGCAGGTCGCGCTGAGGACGGGCCCTGAGGCGATGGACGCGACCACCGGGGCCGGGGACGAGCACCGACGCCCGGCGCACCCGGCACTGCACGCCCAAACATCCCTTATATCCGCACTTTCTCAATATCACCGCAGGCCAGATCTAGACAGATTCTCTTCTAACTAGGTAGTCTTTCTAGCATGGTACCACCAACGCAGATACTCCACGGCTTCCTCGCCCCCTGCCTCCTGTCCCTCCTCGAGGCCGCCCCGGACTACGGCCTGGCCCTGGCCCAGCGCCTCGACGCCGCGGGCCTCGGCACGATCCCCGGCGGAACCCTCTACCCCGCGCTCATGCGCCTGGAGAAGCAGGGTCTCATCACGGCGTCCTGGCAGCCCTCCACCGCCGGGCCCGCGCGCAAGTACTTCGAGATCACCGCCGCCGGGCGGGTAGCCCTCGCCTCCCACCGCGAGGACTGGGCCGCTTTCAGCCGGGCGGTCGGCACCATCATGGGCCAGGACCCCACCGACCCCGCCCGCCCGGGAAGCACCCCCGGCCCCGAGCACGGCACCAAGGGGTTCTCATGACCTCCCGGGGCATGGGCGACACCCCGCACGACCCCCACGCCTCCTGGTACTCCACCCTGCGAGCCGAGCTCGCCGCCCTCGGTCTCCCCACCTCCGCCTGCGACGACGCCGTCGACTCCGCGCGCAGCGAGGCCGCCGCTCCGCCTGAATCGCTCTTCGGCCCCGCCACGGTCTATGCCCGTGAGCTCGTCGCTGCCCTGCGCTGCGGTTCACGGCCCGCGCCCCTGCCCTCCATTCCCGGCGAAGTGGTGCTCCGGCTCGACGGCGTGAGCGCCACGCGGTCCCGCCGCCCGGTCCTCACGGCCATCGACCTCGAGGTGCGACGCGGGGAGGTCGTGGCCGTCGTCGGCGCCAATGGGGCCGGCAAGTCCACGTTGCTCCAGATCTGCGCCGGAATCCTGCGCCCCAGCGCGGGCCGAGTCGAGCGCGCGCCCCGCTTCGGTTACGCGCCCCAGTCGCACGCCCTGGCCCCGCTGCTCACCGTCGATGAGCACTGCCGGCTCTTCGGCGCCGCCCGGGGCATGACGGCGCGCCGCGCGGTCGCCGTCGGCCACGGCCTGCTCGCCGGCCTGGGATGGCGCGCGCGGGGTGCGCATACCGCCGGCACGCTCTCGGGCGGGACGCAGCAGAAACTCAATCTCGCCCTGGCCCAGATCGACTCCCCGGACCTGCTCCTCCTCGACGAGCCCTACCAGGGTTTCGACTCCCTGGCCTACGAGGAGCTCTGGGGACTCGTGGAGGCCTGGCGCTCGAGCGGGGCGGGGATCCTCCTCGTCACCCACCTGCTGCGCGACCTCGACCATGTCGACCGCGTCATCGAGCTCCCCAGCCCCGAGAGCGCCCAGGACGCCGAGCACGCCGGAGCCCACCCCCGCCCCGCCCACCCCGGATCCCACGAGGAGGCCGCATCATGATCCTGCTCGTCGCCCGGACCACCGTGGTCGAGCTCCTGCGGCGCCGTGCCGCCCTGTCCCTCACCTGCCTGCTCCCCCTGGCGTTCTTCGCGGTGCGCATGGACACGCACTGGACGGCGCTGCGCCTGCTCTCCATGGGCCTGGGATGGGCGGTGGCGACGCTCGCCCTGTTCACCCATGTCTCATCGCGCGGCATCGACCGCCGCCTCGCCGTGGCCGGGGCACCGCCCCTGGCCCTGCTCGCCGGCCGTCTCCTGGCCGTCCTGGCCCTGGGCTGGGCACTCTCCTGCGCCTATTCGATCGTCGCGATCACGACGATCGGCGGCTCCCTCGAGCGGCCGACGGCGGTGCTCCCCCTCCTGCTCCTGGGCGCCACCGTCGCGGCACCGCTGGGCGCGCTCGTGGCAGCGCTCGTACCCCGCGACCTGGAAGGGGCGCTCCTGCTCATCGGAGTCATGGCGGTCCAGCTCCTCGTGGACCCGCAGGAGACGTGGACCCGGGTCCTGCCCCTGTGGTCCGCCCGCGAACTGGCGAGCCTCGCCGTCGGGCCCGTGGCGGACGCCTCCGGCACGCTCGCCAGAGGCATCGCGCACGCGGTGATCTACACGGCGGTTCTCCTCGTGGTCAGCGGGGCACTGGGGTGGCGGCGCCTGCGAGTGGTCCCCGCCGCCGCACCGGCACCGGCATAGCGACGAGCCCCTCTCCAGTGGTGCGGTTCGCCCCGAGCAGTGCCATCCGCACCGAGTGGAGCGTCCTGCCCGCACCAGTCGGTGATTTCCGCACCTGTCAGCGCGAAAAGCGCTAGTCGACGCTCAGCGCGACTCAGCGCAGCTCGGCCAGGGCGCGCCGCACGGCGGTGATGCGCTCCTGGATCTCGGCGGCCAGCATGGGGATCTCCAGATCGCGGATGGCGCCGGCCAGATCCGCCAGGTCGCGCGCCTCGGGGAAGCCGTCCTCGAGGAGCGTGGAGGCCCTCCGCACCGCCTCGCTCTCCCCCGCGCCCGCCGCGGCGGCCTCGGCCAGGAGCTCGGTGAGCGGGCCGCGCGTGGCCGTGAGCTCCTCGGCGACGGCGTCGAGCTCCCCGCCGACGAGCTCGCGCCGGGCCTCCAGCAGGGCCCGGTGATCGGTGAGCCGCGAGATGCCCTCGCTCAGGGCGCTCGTCAACTCCTCGAGGGAGCCGACGGCGTCGTTCTCAGCCACGTCATCATCCCCGGCCAGGATCTGGGCCGCGAAGAACCCCGAGGCGAGGTTGTGCAGTCGCATGAGGGCGATGGCGAAGCGCACGGAGTAGGCATCGCCGCGCAGTTCGGAGACCTGCCCGGCCAGGGGTCGCAGCTCCTCGGCGCATTCCAGGACGAGGGCGTCGACCCTCCGGTAGCGCTCCTCGAAGCCCGTGGCACCGGCGCCCGCGCTCATGGCGCCGGCACTGGCATCCTTGCCCGCATCGGGCCTCGACGTACCGGGCCGCGAAGCGCCGAGGTGCGCGACCTCGTCGCGCGTGGCGCGCAGGGCGGCGCGCAGCTCGGACAGCCTCGTCGAGAGCGCCCGGATATCGGTGGCCCGGCGCTCCAGGAGGCGCACGAGGCGGGCGAGCTCGTCGAGGAGGGCGAGGTGGCCACCGGTGGCCTCCTCGATCGCATGCATCTCCGACAGCACGCGGGCCACTGGCCCCTCAGCCCCCTCCGCGCTCGGGATGCCGACCCCGGCGGCCACGAGCGCGGCCACCTCGGAGGCCACGGCCCGCCGGGTGAAATCGACCGTCGATTCATACCCCAGCGCCTCCAGCTCGCGGCTCAGCGCCGCCTGCCCCGCGGCGGCGACCTCCCGCCGGGTCGAACCGCCGGCGGCCGAGACCGCCTCGACCTCCCTCACCCGCTCGAAGGCCCGCTCGA
This sequence comes from Actinomyces denticolens, assembly GCF_002072185.1. Taxonomy (GTDB): domain Bacteria; phylum Actinomycetota; class Actinomycetes; order Actinomycetales; family Actinomycetaceae; genus Actinomyces; species Actinomyces denticolens. The sequence continues at coordinate 38,227 of NZ_MVIW01000005.1, read as the reverse complement.
AGGCGTCGCGCTGCTCGGTGAGCTGGGGGAGGGTGCGGATGGACAGGTAGCCGCTGCCCGAGGGGACGATGGTGGCGAAGACCCGGTAGTGCCCGCCGTCGGAGGCCCGGTTGGTGATGTAGGCGCTGGCGGCGTGGCCGGCCTCGATGTCCTCCCACACCCCGCGGAAGAGCCCTGCGGGCATGACGGGGTGGCGCACCACGTTGTGGGCCCGGCCCACGAGCGCCCCGCGCGGGTAGCCGGACAGGCGCATGAAGATCGAGTTGGCGCGGCGGATGCGACCGGCCGCGTCGGTGGTGGAGAAGAAGATCTCGTCGGCCTCGAAAACGCGTTCCGAGGAGGGCGGCGCGCCGACCCCGGCCGGCTCGCCCGGGCCCGCTGCCCGGGTCGGCTCTGTGTGCTCAGTCATGGCGGGGCCTCCTCCGGCCGGATGCTCGTCCCAACGGTGCCGCGCTGGGCTCACCGAGACTACCCCCGATGCCGACGCCGCGCTCCCGGACCACCCGCGCCCCGGCCCATGACGGCTAGGCTCGGGGCAATCGCGCCGACCCTCACGCGGCGCGCGTCCCGCGGCACTCACGCAGAGAGGCACCACGATGGCCACCGAGATCGTCACCCAGGCCGGACCCGAGCTCGTCGAGGCGATGGAGCGCCTCATCCCCCAGCTCTCCCGCAGCGCCCCCGCCCTCACCGCCGAGCAGTGCGAGGCGCTCCTCGCGCAGGACGGCGTCTACCTCTTCGTCTTCCGCCCGGATTCCCCCGCCGACGGCGCCCCCGCCCCGATCCTGGGCATGCTGACGCTGGCCACCTTCGCGATCCCCACGGGCCTGCGGGCCTGGGTGGAGGACGTGGTCGTCGACGCCGAGGCGCGCGGCCAGGGCGCCGGCAGGCAGCTCGTCGAGGCGGCGGTCGCCCACGCCCGGGAGCTGGGGGCGCGCACCGTCGACCTCACCTCGCGCCCGTCCCGCGAGGCGGCCAACCGGCTCTACCAGCGCTGCGGCTTCGAGCTGCGCGAGACGAACGTCTACCGCCACTCCTCGCCCAAGAGCTGAGCCCCGCCCCTCCTTCCGACTGGGGCGGGCCCCCGCCCCTCCGGGCGGGCGCGCCCCAGTCGGCGCAGGAGGGGAGCGGCGTCGGCTCAGTTCTCAGGGAAGGGCCGCACGACGTCGCCGACGATGCCGCCCCAGCCGTAGCCGACGGTGATGTGCTCGATGCGCGCGGGCCTTCCCATCCAGTCGGTGTGGACCACCTGGTCGCCGCCGAGGTAGATGGCCACATGCGTGATCGTGCCCGAGCCGTTGACGTAGAAGATGAGGTCGCCGCGCTGGCGCTGGGACAGCGGGATGTGCTGCATCCTGGGGTGGCGGAAGAGCTCCTGCGAGGTGCGGTAGTCCGGCCAGGCGTGCCGGTGGGTGTTGATGGGCTGGGGGTCGAGGCCGCCCGCGTAGAGGGACTGCAGGACCAGGCCGGAGCAGTCGTAGCCGAGGGCATAGGGGCCGGCCCCGCCCCAGGTGTAGCTCGACCCGATCTGGTTCTGCGCGTACCCGATCATCGCCTCGATGCGCTCGGAGCGGGTGGCGCTCAGGCGGATGGGGGTGGCGTGGTAGTCCTCGATGGCGAACCAGTCGTAGCCGGTTCCCAGGGCGTCCCAGGTGGCCTTGTCGACGACGCCGGTGGGCGGCAGCCCGGCGCGGCTCTGGAAGTTGGCGACGGCTGACATGAGGGAGTCGTCCACCGAGGCGAGCTTCGAGGGACTCCACAGGCCCAGGGACTGCTGCACGATCCTCACCTTGACGCCGTTCATGCCCTTGGTGAGGTTGTTGGAGGCGCCGCCCAGTGGGGTGATGGTCTTGGTGGGCTGGAGGAACCACGATGGGGCCCAGTAGGCCCACCAGGCCCCGGAGTCGTAGAACCAGTAGGTCTTGCCGCCGATGCTCCGACTGCCGGTGGCCATGACGCCGCTGGAGGGATCCATGTAGTACCACTCGTCCAGGCCGAGCCACCCGGTGGCCATGGCTCCTGTGGCGGGGGTGTAGTAGCGCCAGCCGTCGGCGTGCTTGATCCATCCGAGCGCCATGGCTCCATCGGCGGCGAGGAAGTAGCGCGCCCCGCCCACGACGAGGCTGCCCGTGCGCATGACGCCGCTGGAGGTGTCGAGGTAGTACCAGTGCCCGCGATCCTTGAGCCAGCCGGTGTACCGGGTGCCGGAGGCGCGGTTGTAGTGCCAGCCGGCGACATCCTTCCACCAGCCGGTGCGCATGTAGCCCTCGGCGTCGAAGCAGTAGATGGCGTAGTCGATGGGGGCGCACTGGGAGTAGGGATAGGTGCCGTCGGGGTTCCTCCACCACCAGCGCCAGTCGGCCTTGACCCACGCGCCGGCGGGGTTGAAGGACGAGGGCGCGATAGCGGGCACGGCGGCGGCCCGGGGCTCCTCATCCCGGGGCTCCTCGACGGCGGGGTCGGCGTCCGCGGGGGCGCTCGTCGGCGCCGACGGCGATGCGCCGGTGTCGGGCCGGCGCTCCGAGGGCGCGGGGCCCAGCCGGTTCCCGGCGCCCGAGGGGGAGGCCGACGCCGGTGCGCTGGGGGACGGCGTCGTCCCCGGGTCGTCGGCCGCGGCCGCCTGGGCGGCGAGCGGCAGGGCGAGGGCGGCGGCGAGACTCGCCGCCGCGAGGCGGCGGACGGTGGTCCGTGTCCAGTGCATTGCTTTCTTCTCTCGTGGGGAGGTGGCACTCCATCGCGCCGGCTGCGGGTTCTGCGGGATTCGTCGTGGGGCGGCGCCGGGGCGGTGGCTCAGAAGACCACCGGCCAGGCCGATAGGCATCCGGTGAGGGCGATCTGCGCCTGCGCCCGGGAGTCGGCGGCGGCCCGGTACTCGGGGTTGGGCGTCGGCGTCCGACCGGACTTGATGTCGTCCTCGGCCCGGGCGGCGTCCGTGTACTCGACGACCTGGCCGCCCGAGAGCCTGCCGCTCGCGCTGACGTAGGTGTCCAGGGAGGCCATGGCGGCAGTGGCCGTCGAGTCGGAGCCGGCGGCGCCGGCCAGTTGGTCCTGGTAGGTCGACGCGAGCACCCCGGCGAAGGCCTCCCACGCCTGCTGCTTGGCCACGGGATCCCCGGAGTCGGCGAGCGCCGTGTACTGCCGCCCCTCGGGTGTCTCGGCCAGGGCCTTCGCGACGACGCCGTCCATCGCCGCGCACTGTGCCGAGGCGGTGACCGCGGCGAGCGGGGCGGGGGTCGAGGTGGCGGTGCGCAGCTCGGTGGGCAGCCCCGCGCCGGGCTGCGCGGCGCCGGTCGACGTGGCGGTCGCCGCGGCGCCGGGGGCGGCGGGCGTGGAATCGGCGCATCCGGCCAGTCCGACGACGGCGATGAGCACCGTCACGGCGGCCATGGGGGTCGCGCGGGGGTGCGGGGTGATGCGGCGGCGCGTCATGCGGTCAGGGTACCAAGGCGATGATGCCCATCACATCTCAGCGCATCTCAGGAAGCCGACGGAGTCTGGCCGAGGAGGCCGTCGATGAGCTCGGCCATGGAGTCGACCACGCGCTCGCAGGCCCGACTCACCTCGGGCGGGGCCCAGGGCAGGGTGACGGGATGGTCCGCGAGGGCGTGCATGGAGACGTCGTTGTAGGAGTCCCCGATGGTCCACACCTCGAGTCCCTCCGAGGCGCGGGTGGCCGCCAGGGGCCCGGCGAGGAGCTCGGCGAGCCCGCCCCCCTTGGAGGAGCCGGTCGGCACGATGTCGAGGAACTCCAGGTTGCGGTGGCACTCGATCCCCGTCCCCCAGCGCTCGGCGGCCTCGATCTCGATGCGCTCGCGCAGGAAGTCGTCGGTGACGCGCAGCGGCACTCCGATGAAGCGGTGCTCGCCCATTCGCGCGGTGCTCATGGGCTCGAAGACCTGGAGGATGGGGGATGTGTCGCCGTTGTTGTCGGCCAGGATGTAGTCCTGGGTGATCGTGGTGGCGTAAGTGGTGACGCCGGGCAGGCCGGCGGTGTCCTCGACGATGGCGCGGGCGACGCCGTCGGGGAGGTGGCGGGCCGCGAGGACCTGGTAGTCGCCGTCGATGAGGACGGCACCGGTGAAGACGATGCCGTAGTCGAAGCGGACGCCCGCGGGCTCCAGGACATCGCGCGCCGCGAAGATGGACTTGCCGGTGTCGATGGCGAGAAGGTTGCCGGCGGCGCGCCAGCGCTCCATCGCCTCGCGGTCCGCCTGGGAGACAGCGCGGTCGAAGATGATGGTGGAGTCGAGGTCGGTGACGATGAGGCGTCGCATGGGCCCTCCGTTGGGCTTCTGGCTGGGCTGGCGGATCTCAGGGCTTGTCGGGCCTGGCGCGGGCAACGGCGCCTGTACGCGCGAGGGGCGCGGGAGCGGTGCTCCGCGCGCCCCTCGCAGCCTAGGGCATGGGGGCCGGTTCCCGGCTCAGCCCAGGAGGCCCGTCCAGGCGCCGAGGATGCCGACGACGAACATGCCCAGGATGATCCACAGCGCGTTGACCTTCTTGTTGAGCAGCCACATGCACAGGAAGGTCAGTCCCAGCGCGGCCACTCCCGGCAGCAGCTGATCGAGGATCATCTGCAGCGTCGTGTCGGTGACGATGCCGGTGTCCCTGTCCTCGACCGAGGCGACCACGGCCGGGAAGTTGATCGTCGTCCACTTCGAGACCAGGGCGCCCATGACGAACAGACCCATGACGGCGGCCATCTGGGTGATCTTCTTGAGCTGGCCGCCGCCGACCTCGGTGACCATCGCGGTGCCCCGCTCGTAGCCGAGCTTGAGCCCGTACCAGCGCGTGGCCACGCGCAGGACGTTGATGCCCAGGAAGAACAGCAGCGGCCCCACGATGGAGCCATCGAGCGCCAGAGAGGCGCCCAGGGCCGCGAGGACGGGCCGGGCGGTTCCCCAGAAGATGGGGTCGCCGACTCCGGCGAGCGGTCCCATGAGGCCGATCTTGACGTTGGTGATGGTGTCGTCGCCGATGGGCTCGCCCTTGGCGCGCTGCTCCTCCATGGCGGCGGTGATGCCGAAGACGACGGAGGACACCCACGGATGGGTGTTGTAGAACTCCAGGTGGCGCTCGAGGGCGGCGGCCTGCGCGGCCTTGTCGTCCTTGTAGACCTTCTTGATCGCGGGCATGAGGGTGAAGCAGAAGCCCATCGCCTGCATGCGCTCGAAGTTGAAGGAGCCCAGGAGCGTCGTCGAGCGCCAGTACATGGACTGCAAGTCCCTGCTGGTCAGGGAGCGCTCCGGTGCGGCGGTCGTGGTGGAAGTCATGATCACGTTCTCCATTCGCTCAGTCGAGCTCGTCGTCGAGGTCATCGTCCGCGTAGGCGCCGCCGCCGGCGGGCGCGAGAGCCGCCTGGGGCGCGGGGGCGGGCTTGGCGAACTCGGGGTTGAGCTGGGTGTAGATGACGGCGAGGCAGGCGCCCACGATGCCCAGTCCCACCAGTGTCACGCCCGTCGGCATGACTTGGAGGACCCAGTTCGCCATGTCCCCGGCGCCCTGGGGGTCGGAGACGGAGCCTTTGCCGGCGATCGTCGTGGCGAAGGTGGCGAAGACGAAGCCCAGGAAGAAGAAGGGCATGAGCTTGCGCGCCTTCATCATGTTGATGACCATCGCGTATCCGACGACGACGATGAACCCGCCGGCGATTCCCAGTCCCTTGGTGATGACGTCGGGGATGGCCCCCAGCGCCTTGTTGACGGCGTCGCCGGAGGCCAGGGACGCGACGATCGCGGTGGGGATGGCCACGCGCAGGCCCTGGAGGGCCAGGGCGGTGAAGTGCATGACCACGATGCCCCGGTAGTTGGCCTGCTTGGCGTATCTATCGGATTGATGGGCGAAGAACACGGCGATTGTTCGCACGAAGATCGTCAGGGCCTGACCTGCGACGGCGAGCGGGACGGCGACGCCGATGGCCGCGTCGATGGCCGCCTTCGTACCGCCGTCGCCGTCCATGGAGGCGACGGCGATGACGGTGGAGACGGTCGAGGCCAGGGCGGCGTCGGGGGCCATGGCGGCGCCGACGTTCAGCCAGCCCAGCGCGATCAGCTCCAGGGTGCCCCCGACGACGATGCCGAGGGTGGGCTGGCCCAGGGCGAGTCCTGTCAGGGTGCAGGCGACGAGGGGGCGGTGGAACTGGCGCTCGTCGAGGACGCTTCCCAGTCCCGCGACGAAGGCGACGATGGTGACCAGGATGATCTGGATTGTGGAGATTTCATGCATGGGAGAACCTTTCGCATGGGCTCGGCGGCGGGGCCGGCCCTACAGCAGCCCCTTCGACTTGAGGGTGGGCATGAGGTCGGAGCGACCCGTGGAGGGGACCTGCTGGATGTACTGGGGGATGCCGCGCGAATCGATCTCGGCGAAGGCGGCGACGTCCTCGGGGGAGGCGTAGACGGCCTGGGAGACCTGCGAGGTCCCCTGCTTGAAGGTCATGCCGCCCACATTGACCTCACCGGCCTCGATCCCCAGGTCGAGGAGCCGGACGATGTCCGCGGGCGTCTCAACGACGATGATGGCCTTGAGAGTGGCGTACTTGGGGTTCTTGTAGACCCTGGCCGCCTTCTCCACGCCCAGGACGTGGACCTTCACCTTGCCGCCGCCGGTCTGGAGGAGGAGGGACTTGCGCAACTCGTCGTTGGCGGCGCTGTCCGAGACCGCGAGGATGGCCTCGGCGCCCAGGGCGCCCGCCCAGTTGTTGGCGACCTGTCCGTGAACCAGGCGGGAATCGATGCGCAGGAGCTTGATGTCCATCAGAGCTCGTCTCCTTCGTCGTCAGAGATGGTGGGGGTGGTGGGGGTGTACTCCTCGGAGAGGATCTTGATGCCGGCCTTCCCGGCGGTGCGGGCGACCTCGACGAGCTCGGCGAGGTCGGCGCCGGCCATGCGGCGGGCGAGGACCTCGATGAGCATGGGCAGGTTCGCGCCGGAGACGACATCGGCGTCGGGTCGCTCCGCCGCGAAGCGCGCCGCTGCGTTGTAGGGGCTCCCCCCGAAGAGGTCGCACAGGATGAGGTGCTGCTGCGAGGACGAGGCCTCGACGGCGGCGTTGTACTTGGCGAGGAGGTCGTCAGGCCCCTCTGATTGCTCGAAGGTGACGGCGACGACGTCGTCGCTGGGGCCGACGATCATGGCCGAGGAGCCGAGGAGGCCCTCCGCCATGCGCCCATGAGCAGCGATGATCACGGAGACCACGGATTACCGCCTTCCGGTCGGGCCGACGACGGGCGAGCCCGGCGCCGGCAAACGATGTGGCGACAGGGACAATAGGCGCTCTCACAGGCCAATAGGGCGCGATGCGGATCGGTATCGCCAGAGCTAACTTGGGTTAGCAACGCGCGAGCCCATGCGTTAGCAGTGAGACACCCACCACACCGTCGGTATTGCATGGCTCACACAGGGCGATCGCTAACGTCGGCGCTAACCATGATCTTCGTCACATGCATGTCGATCCGCCCCCCTCCCCCGCCCCCTCCTCGCCGAGACCGGTCGAAAACGTCATCGAAACCGGTCGGCGGGGGCCGGTGCAGGGCGAGCGCAGGACCGCGGGGCTGGAGGGCCGCAGGGCCTGAGCATCCTCGGGCCCGCCGCCCAACCGCCCCTCGAAGATCACGTCTTGGCAACAGGAGCCCTCCGGTGAGGCGATCTGCCCCCCTCGCGCGCCCCGCCTCGACAGAATGGTGCTGACCTGGGCGCATGCGGCACCCAGGCCTGTCATCGAAGGAGATGCCATGAGACGACCACTCCTCGTCGTCACCCTCACCGCCGCGCTCGCCCTGGTCCTGCCAGGGACCGTGCTCAGCGCCAGCCCCGCCGACGCCGCCGACGCCTCCCAGAGCGAGGCCTGGCGACCCCAGGCCCACTACACCCCCGCCGCGAACTGGATGAACGACCCCAACGGCCTCGTCTACGAGAACGGCACTTATCACCTCTTCCACCAGTACAACCCCTATGGCCTCGCCTGGGGCAACATGTCGTGGGGCCATGCGACCTCACCCGATCTCATCCACTGGACCGAGCAGCCGGTCGCCATCCCCGCGACGGAGGCCTACGGGGTCTTCTCCGGCTCGGCCGTCTACGACGAGACCAACACCTCGGGCCTCGGCACTCCCGAGGCGCCCCCGATCGTGGCTCTGTGGACCCGCGCGGACAATGCCACGGGCATCCAGGCGCAGTCCTTGTCGTACTCCACGGACCATGGGATGACCTGGACCAATCTCAATGACGCCGCGCCCGTGCTCGACATCGGCTCGAAGGAGTTCCGCGACCCCAAGGTCTTCTGGGACACCGTGTCCCAGCGCTGGATGCTCGTGGCCGTCGTCGCCACGGAGCACAAGGTGCGCTTCTACTCCTCGCCCAACCTCATCGACTGGAGCTTCGAATCCGAGTTCGGCGGCGTTGGCGACACGACCGCCGTCTGGGAGTGCCCCGACTTCTTCCCCCTCGCCGTCGACGACGACCCCGCCAGGGTCAAGTGGGTGCTCTCCCTGTCCGTGGCGGGGCAGGTCGGGCAGACCAAGTACTTCGTCGGCGATTGGAACGGCTCCGCCTTCACCGCCGATCCCCTGCCCTCCTACGACGGCAGCGAGGGCTCGCTCGTGGCCGACTTCGACTCGGGCGCCTGGGAGGGCTGGACGGTGACCGGGAACGCCTTCGGCTCCGCCCCGGCCACCGGCGCCACGCCCGGCCAGCTGCCCCTCACCGGGCAGCAGGGCCCCGGCCTGGTGAACACCTTCTACGACTCGGCCACCGGCCAGGGCTCCGATGCCGCGACCGGCTCGGCCGCCTCCGCCCCGTTCACCATCTCCGCCCCCTACCTCAACATGCTCATCGGAGGAGGCAAGCACCCCTACGACGCGGCGGCCACGGGCGATGACGGCGGGGGCACGCTCCTGACCGGCTTCGACTCGGGTACCTGGGACGGCTGGACGGTGACCGGGAACGCCTTCGGCTCCGCGCCCTCCACGGGGGCCAACCCTCCCCAGCAGGCGGTCATCAACCAGCGCGGCGCCGGCCTGCTCAACTCGTACTACGACTCGGCCAGCGGGCGGGGCACGGATGAGACCACCGGGACGGCGACCTCACCGGCCTTCACGATCGACGCCGACCACATCAACCTGCACATCGGCGGCGGCTCCGCCACGGCGGCCTCGGGAGCCGGGCAGACCACGGCGGACCTCGTCGTCGACGGGCAGGTGGTCAGGAGCGCCTCGGGCCGCGATCTCGAGGAGCTCAACTGGCAGAGCTGGGACGTGTCCGACCTGCGGGGCCGTCGGGCCACGATCGTCGTGACCGACACAGCGACCGGCGGCTGGGGCCACATCCTCCTCGATGAGGTGCGGATGTCGGATCGGCCCGCCACGCCGTCGGCCTCGAACACCTCGGTCAATGTGGTGGTGGACGGCGCCGTCGTCGCCTCCGCCACGGGCAGCCAGAGCGAGTCGTTGGACTGGACGAGCCTTGACCTGAGCTCCTGGCAGGGCAAGCAGGCGACGCTCGTCATCGAGGACAACAACGCGACCTCCGAGTACGGGCACATCCTCGTCGACTCGATCACCGCGTCGAGCACGGCCGGCTTCTCCCAGCGCGATGTCATGCCGATCCTCGACCACGGCCGGGACAACTACGCGGCGGTCACCTGGAACGGAGCTCCAGACGGCAAGCGCTACGGGATCGGGTGGATGTCGAACTGGTCGTACGTCAACGGCGCCCCCACGAGCACGTGGCGCACCGCGATGACCCTGCCACGCGAGTACAGGCTGCGCACCGTGGGCGGGCAGCTCCGCGTGGTGTCCACCCCGGTGGGGGCGCTGTCCACCCTCCACTCGGGCCAACCGGTGACGGCTTCGGAGCTCGCCGTGGACGGCGCCGTCGATCTCCCCTCGGCGGCGGGGACCTCCTACGAGCTCGCCGTCACGCTCGACCCGGGATCCTCGGCGCGCTCGGGCGTCAAGGTCCTCGTGGGCGACGGCCAGGAGACGGTCGTCGGCTACGACGCGCGAGCCGGGCAGGTGTACGTCGATCGCACCCACTCGGGCGAAGTGGGCTTCAGTCCCTCCTTCCCCTCCGTCTCCCGGGCCCCCGTGAGCCTGGGAGCCGACGGCCTGGCGCACCTGCGCCTCGTCGTCGACCGCTCGAGCGTGGAGGTCTTCGCGAACGACGGCGAGGCGGTGATCACCTCCACCGTCTATCCCTCCGGAGGAGCCACGGGCGTGAGCCTGTTCTCGGAGGGCGGGTCGGCGGTCGCCCGGAGCGTCGCTTCGCAGCCGCTGGCGGATTACCGCACCCCGGCCCCGAGCCCTGATCCGGCGCCGTCAACGGGGTGGGTGTGGACCGGCAGCGCGTGGACCTACATCGACCCGGCCACCGGCAAGGCCCTCACGGGCTGGCTTGCCGACGGCGGTTCCTGGTACTACCTCGACCCGGCCACCGGGGCCATGGCCACCGGCTGGGCGATGGTCGGCGACCTGTGGTACTACCTGCGCCCCAACGGCGCCATGGCCACGGGATGGCAGGCCATCGACGGCCACTGGTACTTCCTCGAGCCCGCCTGGGGCCACATGCTCACCGGCTGGATCGCCGTGGATGGCCGCTGGTACTACCTGGCTCCCGACGGCGCCATGGCCGCGGGCTGGCAGTGGGTCGACGGCGCCTGGTACTACCTGGATGGGACCAGCGGGGCCATGCGCACCGGTTGGCTGCGCGACGCCGGGGGCTGGTACTACCTCGACCCCGCCACCGGCCGTCTGACCCCCTGACCGCCCAGTCCCCCTCATTGAGACCGGTTGAAAATGTCATCGAGACCGGCCCGGAGGGCCGGTCTCGATGACATTTTCAACCGGTCTCAATGCTACTGGGAGGAGGACTGGGGGACGTTGCGCTCCAACTCGGCGATCCAGGCGGCGCCGTTCACGTCGGAGGGCATGCGCCAGTCCCCGCGGGGGGACAGCGAGCCCCCGGCCACGACCTTCGGGCCGTTGGGCAGGGTCGAGCGCTTGAACTGGTTGGCGAAGAAGCGCTTGAGGAACAGCAGCTCCCAGCGCCGGATCTCCGGCAGCGAGTAGGCGACCCGGTCCGCCTCGGGCAGGCCCTGCGGCCAGTCGCCGGCATCGGCGTCGGCCCAGGCCTTCTCCGCCAGGAAGGCGATCCGGCTGGGGCGCGAGCCCCGGCGCAGCACGTGCCACAGGGTGAAGTCCTGGAGGGCGTAGGGGCCGATCCGCGACTGGGTGGACTGCATGGGCTCGTCCTGGCTGCCGGGCACCAGTTCGGGGCTGATCTCGGTATCGAGGATGGACAGCAGCGTGCGCCCGACGGCGTCGTCGAAGATCCGCTCGGCCACCACCCATCGGATGAGGTGCTGGATGAGGGTCTTGGGGATCCCCGCATTGACCCCGTAGTGCGCCATGTGGTCGCCCACGCCGAAGGTGCACCAGCCCAGCGCCAGCTCGGAGAGGTCCCCCGTGCCCAGCACGATCCCTCCTCGGGCGTTGGCGATGCGGAAAAGGAAGTCGGTGCGCAACCCGGCCTGGACGTTCTCGAAGGTGACGTCGTAGACCTCCCGGCCGCGCTCGCCGCGCCCGTAGGGATGCCCCATCTCCGTGAGCATCTGCGTGGCGGTGGGGCGGATGTCGAGCTCGGAGAAGGTGCAGCCGAGCCCGACGGCGAGATCCTCGGCGTTGCGGCGGGTGATGGCGCTCGTGGCGAAGCCGGGCATCGTATAGGCCAGGATGTCCGAGCGCGGCCGACCGAGGCGGTCCATGGCGCGGGCGGCCACGATGAGGGCCTGAGTGGAGTCCAGGCCCCCGGAGACCCCGATGACGATCTTGGGGTTGCCGATGGCGCGCAGGCGCTGGACGAGCGCCTCGACCTGGATGGAGTAGGCCTCGTAGCAGTCCTGGGCCAGGCGCGCCGGATCGTCGGGGACGAAGGGGAAGCGGTCCACGCGCCGCCGCAGCCCGATATCCGCTCTCGGCGCCCGCAGGGCGGTCACGGGGATCTCGATGCGCTCGAAGCCGCGCGGGTCGGTGAAGGAGGCGGGCCCGGAGGCTCCTCCGGCGACCGCGGCGGCTCCAGATCGCCCAGCGGCGCGCGCCAGGGTGCGGGCGTTGTCCTCGAAGGTCCCCTGGCGCAGCCGCTCGGCGCGCATCCCCTCGATGTCGACGTCGGCGATGGTGGCGCGCGGCCCGTCGGGGAAGCGCTCGGAGGAGCCGAGCAGCTCGCCGTTCTCGTAGATCATCGTCTGGCCGTCCCAGGCCAGATCCGTGCTCGACTCGCCCTGCCCGGCGGCTGCGTAGACGTAGGCGGCCAGGCCCCTCGCCGAGGAGGAGCGGGCCAGGAGGTGGCGGTCCTCGGCGCGTCCCACGGTGATCGGGGAGGAGGAGATGTTGAGCAGCACGGTGGCGCCCGCGAGCGCGGCCACGGACGACGGCGGGACGGGCACCCACATGTCCTCGCAGACCTCCACGTGGAAGGTGAGGCCCGGGACATCGGCGACGTCGAAGAGCAGGTTCGGGCCGAAGGGCACCAGGGCGCCCGGCGCCGCGTCAGCGCCGCCGGGGCCGCGCACGCCCCGCAGGAGCGCGCGCCGCTCGGCCGCCTCGGGGGCGTCCCCGGCGGCGAAGTGCCGGGCCTCGTAGAACTCGCGGTAGGTGGGCAGGTAGGACTTGGGGGCGACGCCGCGCACCGCCCCGCCGGCAATGACGACGGCGCAGTTGAACAGGCGGTTGCCCACGCGCAGTGGCGCACCGACCACGACGGCCGGCAGGAAGGTCTCGCTCGCGGCCCGGATGGTCTCGATGGCGGCCAGCGCCTCGTCGAGGAGGACCTCGGCGTGGAGGAGGTCGTCGATGGCGTAGCCGGTCAGGCACAGTTCCGGGAAGGCGGCGAGGCAGACGCCGTCGTCGCCGAGGGCCCGGGCCTGGTCGATGATGGCGGCGGCGTTGTCTCCCGGGCTGCCGGGGACGACGGGCAGGGTGACGGCGGCGACGCGCGCGAAGCCCTGGTCGTAGGCGGAGCGGAAGGCGATGCTCGGGCGGTCGGCGGCGGGTCGCTGCGGGGCCGCCGGGTCCTGGGGGTCCTGGGTTGCCATGCCCCGATCCTGCCATGATCCGCCGATCGGCCCCGCCCCGCCGCCGGCCCCTCAGAGGGAGGCGCGGCGCACGAGCCGCCCGGGCAGCAGGGTCCGGGCGGGGACGCGCTCGCCGCGCAGCATGGCCGCCAGGCGCTCGACGCCGACCCTCCCCATCTCCTCGAAGGGCAGCGCCACGCAGGTCAGGCCGGGGCGGGCCTGGCCGGGGCCGAGGTCCTCGTCATCGATGCCGATGATGGCGACGTCGTCGCGCACCCGCAGGCCGCGCTCGCGCACGGCCTCGTAGGCGCCGATCGCCATCCTGTTGTTGCCGCACAGGAGGGCGGTCATCCACGGGTTGGCGTCGAGGAGTTGGCCCGCAGCGCGGTAACCGCCCTGGATGGTGCCGTACCCGACGGCGGTGGCGACGCCGTCCCAGTCGATCCCGGCGCGGCTGAAGCTGGCCCGGTAGCCGTCGCGCCGGGGCTGGGCGCCGACGTCGGTCCCGGAGACCTCGACGACGCCGATGTCCCGGTGCTCCCCGGTGAGGAGCGCCTCGGCCTCCAGGCGGGCGATGGCCTCCTCATCTGGGCGGACGCAGGGGTGGCCGCTGGCCGAGGCCTGGCAGTTGACGAGGATCGTGGGGGTGTCGCGGGCATCGGTCGGCACGGCCACCTGGGCGCAGCTGGCGCGCGCGTGGATGATCGCGCCCACTCGGTGCTCCAGGAGTGAGGCGACGGCGCGGCGGTCGTCCTCCGCGCGCCCCGTGGTGGGGATGAGGAGCAGGGGCATGCCCTCGCGCAGGGCGGCGTCCTGCATGCCGCGGATGATGGAGGAGGCCTGCGGGCCGGTGAGGATGTCGGTGACCACGCCCAGGGCGCTGGAGGAGCGGGGGTGGGCCAGGCTCGCCGTCCCCTGGGGCCGATAGTCCAGGTCCCTCGCAGCCTGGAGGATCCGCGACCGCGTGGTCTCGGGGATGCGCGAGTCCGGGCGGTTGTTGAGGACGAAGGAGACGGTGGTCCGCGACACCCCGGCGACCTTCGCGATGTCCGCCATCGTCGCGCGGCGCTCCATACGGCTCATGGCGCGCCTCCTCCCCGGTCGATGGCTCCGCGCCCCACGATGCCACAGGTCGACCACCGAGGGACGCGGTGCGCGCTACTCTCATGGGATGGCGGTCACACAGCCCCCCTCCCGCCCGGACTTCACGGTCCGGGCCGTCCTGTGGGACATGGACGGCACTCTCATGGACTCCCAGCCCTTCTGGGACGAGGCCTTCGTCGCCCGCACGCGCGCGGCGGGCGGCACCCCCACCCCGCGGATCGTGAAGAGCCTCACCGGGGCTTCCATCGAGACGGCCCGGCGCCTCATCGCCGCCACGGGGGCCGTCGCCGACTGGCGCGAGCCCGCCGCCGAGGAGCTCTTCACCGCGATAGCCGACGATGTCGCGGCGCGCGTGGCGGCCTGCCCGCCCCTGCTCCCGGGGGCGGAGCGGATCACCTCGGCCCTGGCTCAGGTCGGGGTGGCGCAGGCGATCGTGTCCGCCTCGCCCCGCCGGATCGTCGAGAGCGTGGCGCGCGCCCTCGGGGATGTGTTCGCCGTGACGGTCACGGGGGACGACGGCGCGGGAGCCAAGCCCGACCCCCTTCCGTACGCCACCGCGGTCGAGTGCCTCGGCCTGGGCCCTGCGGACTGCGTCGTCGTGGAGGACTCGGCGACGGGGGCGGCCTCGGCCCGCTCCAACGGGATCCACGTGGTCCAGATCGGCGCGGCCAAGGCGTTCCCCGCCGATCCCGGGCTCGTCGTCGTGCCGGATCTGGCATCGGTGACGCCCCATCTCCTCCTGTGGGAGGAGCGCTGGCAGCCCGCGACCGGCCCTTCCACGGCCGGATCGCCGCGGGGCGCACGATGACGGGCACCGGGGACGCCCGCCCCCTCTCGCCCTACGCGCCCCTCCCCTGCTCCCGGCCAGTGCCGCCGGGCAGTCGGATCGTGCTGGGGCATCGGGGCGCGCCCTCCCTCGCCCCGGAGAACACGCTCGCCTCGATCCGCCGCGCGGCGCGGGCGGGGGCCTCCTGGGTCGAGATCGATGTGGACGTCATCGGCGACGGCACGCCCATCGTCATCCACGACTCCTCCCTGGACCGCACCACGGATCGCACCGGCTCCTACTACGACCTGTCCCGGGCGGAGCTCGAGGACATCGACGCCGGGTCGTGGTTCATCGCCGACGACGGATCGCGCCCCTACGCCGGCGAGCGCCTGCCGACGCTGGCGCGGGCGCTGGAGGCGATCGCCGCGGAGGGCCTGAGCGTCATTGTGGAGATGAAGCCCTGCGAGGCGGGGGCCCGGGCCTGCGCAGGGCTCGTCGACGCCGTCGCGGAGCACCTGGACCTGTTCGCCGTCAGGGCGCCGGGGAGCCAGGCGGTGGTCTCCTCCTTCAACCCCCTTCTCCTGGACCGGATGGGGCGGCGTCGTCCGGCCACGCGGCTCGCCCTCCTGATGGAGGCGGGTCTGCCGACCGGGGACTGGCGCAGTCGGGCGGAGGCGCTGGGGGTCGAGGCGATCAACCCGGCGGATGAGGGCCTCGAGCGGGAGCTGGTCGAGCAGATGCGCGCACTGGGCTACGGGGTCAATGTCTGGACCATCAATTCGCCCGAGCGCGCTGAGGAGCTCTTCTCGTGGGGCGTCTCGGGCATATTCACCGACCGGATCCACGAGCTCGGACAGCTCGTTACGGAAATGTGATCCTAAGGGCACTGGGCCCCCGATCTGGCGATTCTCCGCCGTTTTGAACGGATTGAGGCGCGGCGGGATCCCATTGCCCGAGAACTTCCGAGCCGCGAATGTGCTTCGCGGCGATCAAGTCGCATATGATGACGCCGTCGGGAAACGCCCCGGCACGAGGAGATCAGGGACTCCGATGACATGCCGCGGCGTTCGGGACCCGCGCGATTCAGGGACCGCGCCCCCGTACCCGACCGGGGCCCCGCACCGTGCTGAGGTGCGGGGCCCCCTTTTCTCTCTCCCCCCCCCGGGCAACGCATGAGGAACCGGGCATATGAGAAGCGATCCTTTGGAGGCTCTTCTCACATCAATAATAACAGAAAGATAACACCCCGAAATGCTCTGTGATCTTAGTGGGATATCACCATTCATGGGACCATCCGACATACACGGTTGACGTTCAGCATCGCCTGCGATCCATACCCCAGTAGGTATCCGGCATGTGACCTCCCCATCCCTTTGACGGGACGCGAAGACATACGCCGAAGGCTCGATGAGCGGGGCGCGCCCAGTCCCTTCCGGACCGGGCGCGCCCCGCGATGCGCCGCGTATTATGCGGTGGGCCCGGCGGGGGCGCTCGACGCGCTCGGGGCGCGCCCCTCGCCCACTGCCCGCAGCGCGAGACCGGCGGCGGGCCCGTCCGCACTGAGGTCGACGACGACCTCCTGGCCGTCCAGAACCTCCCCGGCCAGGATGAGCCTGGCCAGGCGGTCCCCGATCTCCCGCTGGACGAGGCGTCGCAGGGGCCGCGCCCCGAAGGCGGGGTCATAGCCCTCATCGGCCAGCCACTGGCGGGCGGCATCGGTGACGGTGAGCGTGAGGCGCCGGTCCGCCAGGCGCTCGGCCATCCGGGCGAGCTGGATCTCGACGATCCGGCCCAACTCCTCCTTGGTCAGCGGGTCGAAGACGAGGGTGTCGTCGAGCCGGTTGAGGAACTCGGGCTTGAAGTGCGCGCGAACCTGCGTCATGACCTCATCGCGCTTCTCGTCGGGGCTGAGCAGCGGATCGATGAGGAAGTGCGATCCGAGGTTGGAGGTGAGCACGAGGATGGTGTTGCGGAAGTCCACGGTGCGGCCCTGGCCGTCGGTGAGCCGGCCGTCGTCGAGCACCTGGAGGAGCAGGTCGAAGACCTCCGGGTGGGCCTTCTCCACCTCGTCGAGCAGCACCACCGAGTAGGGGCGGCGCCGCACGGCCTCGGTGAGCTGACCGCCCTCCTCGTAGCCGACGTACCCGGGAGGGGCGCCGACGAGCCGGGCCACCGAGTGCTTCTCGGAGTACTCGGACATGTCGAGTCGCACGATGGCGCGCTCATCGTCGAAGAGGAAGTCCGCGAGCGACTTCGCCAGCTCGGTCTTGCCCACGCCCGTGGGGCCGAGGAAGAGGAAGGAGGCGGTGGGGCGGTCCGGGTCGGACACCCCCGCCCGCGAGCGCCGGACGGCGTCGCACACGGCGGCAACGGCGGCCCTCTGACCGATGAGGCGCTCGCCGATGACCTCCTCCATGTGGAGCAGCTTGGCGGACTCGCCCTGGAGCAGGCGCCCCACGGGGATGCCCGTCCAGGCGGCGACGACCTCGGCGATCTCGGCGGCGCCGACCTTCTCGGCGATCATCGGCTCGGCGGCCTGGCGCGCGAGGCCGTCGGGGCCGACGACGCTGGAGGCGGTCTCGGCGGCCTCCGCCTGCCGGATCTGGGCCTCGAGGGAGGGCATCTCACCGTAGCGCAGGCGCCCGGCCTCCTCGAAACAGCCCTCCCGCTCGGCGAGATCGGCCTTGGTGCGCAGCTCATCGAGGGCCGCCCGCAGCTCGCCGATCCGGTTGTGGCCGGCCTTCTCGGCCTCCCAGCGGGAGGTCAGCCCGGCGAGTTCCTCGGAGGCGTCGGCGAGCTCGGCGCGCAGGCGCTCGAGGCGCTCCAAGTCGGCGGCGGTCTCGATGGAGTCCGCACCGCCGCCCGCAGGAGCGCCCTCCCCGCCGTCGACTCCCAGGGACTCGGCGAGGTAGGACTCCTCCATGCGCATGCGATCCACGCGACGGCGCAGGGCGTCGATCTCCTCGGGACTGGAGTCGAGCTCCATGCGCAGGCGGGAGGCGGCCTCGTCGACGAGGTCGATGGCCTTGTCGGGCAGCTGGCGCCCGGTGATGTAGCGGTCGGATAGGGCGGCGGCGGCCACGAGGGCGCCGTCGGAGATCGTCACCTGGTGGTGGGCCTCGTACTTGGGGGCGATGCCGCGCAGGATCGCAACGGTGTCGGCCACGCTGGGCTCGTCGACGAGGACCTGCTGGAAGCGGCGCTCCAGGGCGGGGTCCTTCTCGATGCGCTCGCGGTACTCGTCGAGTGTCGTGGCGCCGACGAGCCGGAGCTCGCCGCGGGCGAGCATGGGCTTGAGCATGTTGCCCGCATCCATGGAGGAATCGCCGCCCGAGCCCGCCCCGACGACGGTGTGCAGCTCGTCGATGAAGGTGATGACCTCGCCGTCGGAGTCCTTGATCTCCGCCAGGACGGCCTTGAGGCGCTCCTCGAACTCGCCGCGGTACTTGGCGCCGGCGACCATCCCGGCCAGGTCGAGGGCGATGAGGCGCTTGCCCCGCAGCGAGTCGGGGACGTCGCCGGCGACGATGCGCTGGGCGAGCCCCTCGACGACGGCGGTCTTGCCCACGCCGGGCTCGCCGATGAGGACGGGGTTGTTCTTGGTGCGCCGGGAGAGCACCTGGACGAGGCGGCGGATCTCGGCGTCGCGGCCGATGACGGGATCGAGCTTGCCCTCGCGGGCGGCCTCGGTGAGATCGGAGCCGTACTTCTCGAGGGTCTTGTAGGTGCCCTCGGGATTGGGGGAGGTGACGCGGGCGCCGCCGCGGACGGCGGGCAGGGCGGCGCGCAGGGCCTCGGGAGTGGCGCCCTCGGTGCGCAGGAGGGAGGCGACGGCGTCATTGGGGTTGCCGGCGGCCAGTCCGATGAGGAGCATCTCGGCGGAGATGTAATCGTCCCCGGCGGTCTTGGCCTCGCCGGCGGCCGCCTCGAGGGCGGCGAGCAGGGCCCGCGAGGGCTGGGGCTGGGAGACGATGGAGCCAGAGGAGGCGGGCAGGGAGGTGAGGATGCGGCGGCACGCCGCGCCGATGCGCTGGCGCCGGGCCGGGTCCGCGTCGACGGCGGTGAGCAGGGCCAGGGCCGTGGAGTCCTCGGAGCCGAGGAGCTCGACGAGCAGGTGGGCGGTGTCCACCTGGGGGTTGCCGGCGGCCGCGGCCGCCTGCATCGCCCCGGAGATCGCCTCCTGGGAGCGAGTGGTGTAGTTGGTGTCCATATGGTTCTCCTTGGGATGTCATGCCTGGTGGGCGGGTCTGAGCGAGAGGGGCCCGGGAGGGGCCGTGGCGCGGGCCGCTCCCTCTGGGCACCTCAACCGTCGACGAGTTGAGTCTATTCCACTCAACTTTCCTGTGCACCGGGGCACCTCCTCCTCGATGGGGAGAACTTCCCGGGTCGAGCCCCTGAGACCGCGGAGTAGCAACGGCGTGGCTCGGGTTAAAGTGAGCGCACGTCGTTACCCCAAGGAGATCGTCATGAAGATGACTCGTTCCCTCGTCGCCGTCGCAGCGCTCGCACTGGCACTCCCGCTCGCGGCATGCTCCTCCGATAAGTCCGAGGACCCCGGCTCCGCCAGTTCTGCGGCTGCCACGGCGGCCGCTCCGACCGATGGACAAGAGGTGACCGCATCGACCGCCGGCATCACCTTCCTCGCCCCCAGCGACTGGACGGTCCTTTCCGACCCGTCCAGCCTGGGTGAGGACGCCCTGAGCGCAGCTGCGGAGGCAGTGGGCCAGGACCCGGCAACCTACAAGAACAGTATGAAGCAGGTTGACCTGCTCGTCTCGAACCCAGAGGCCAAGGCGATCAGCGGCGTCGCCTTCGCCGACAACATCCTCGTGGCCCGTCAGAGCGTCCCCGAGTCGCAGGTGCCGGCGGACGAGACGAGCGCAACTGCATTCGCCAAGGCAACCGGCGCGAACAATATGACGAAGTACGAGAAGATCGGCACCGCCAATGGTGAGGCCACCGTCGTCCACTACGACATGACGGTGAAGGATGGCACGGGCTACGGAGCCGTCGTCTTCGCCCCGACCTCCGACGGCAGCTACGCGGCCATCACCGCCTCCGCCACCGAGGCCTCCACGGTTGACGAGCTCGTCGCCCGAGTGACCGGCAGCGTCAAGTGACGCCCTGTCCTTGAGCCCTTCTCCCGCTGAGGAGACCCGCGCCCCGGCGCACCCCTTCGGTGCTCCGGGGCGCATCGGCTGGTGCTCCCCCACCCAGTGGTGCCGTTTCCACCGAGTGGAGCGTCCTGCCCGCACCGGTGGGAGCATGGCGCACCACTCGGTGCGAACGGCACCTCCCGTGACGGCTCCCGTGGGCGGTCGCGCGATGGGCGCACCCTCCCGCCCCACCCCGAATCGTCGCCAACGCTCCTGGGGGTTGCGAACGCTCCCCCGGAGCGCGCCCACAACCCCGTGAGGCGTCCCACTCCCCACAACCGCGCCCGGAATCAATCATCTAGGATCGATACATGTCCCAGTACCCTCCGAACGGGCAATACCCCGGGCAGTATCCGGGCCAGCACCCTGATCCATCGGCCTCGCAGCCGCCCGCCCAGCCCTACCCGCAGCCCGGCCAGAACCAGCCGGGCTATCCCCCGCCGGGCTACGGCTCCGGCTACCGGCCCGGGTACACCCCCTCCTCCCAGGTCGGGGGTCAGATGGGCGCGCAGCTCCCCTTCCAGCCCGTCGGCACCGCCTACGGCTACGGCGGCCCCGGCCAGCAGGGCCCCCAGCCACCCAAGAAGAACACCGGACTCATCGTCGGCGTCGTCAGCGCCGTCGTCGTCGCCCTCGTCGCCAGCGGCGTCGGCGCCTTCCTCCTCCTGCGCGGCGACAACGACGACGCCGCCCCCAAGGCCAACACCACCACAACCGCCCCGGCAACGAGCACCCACCCCGAGCCCTCCGGCGAGCCCACCCGCACCAAGCGGCCATCGAAGTCGCCGACGCCATCGGCATCCCCGAGCGCAGCGGCCGGTTCTCAGGAGGTCACCGGCCCGGTTACAGGCGTGACCTTCTCGGTCCCCAAGGGCTGGACCACCGGGGTTGGAGGCGCCCCCGACGCGGGCGGTGTCCTCGACGCCGACATCACCTCCGATCTTGACGCCTACGCCTATGGCAGTTCAGGGCTCAAGCAGGTGCAGCTCCAGAAAGGTGTCGCGCCACTGAGCACCGCCCCGAGCGAGGACATGCTCAAGACGGTCCTCTCCCGCCAAGGGGGCGCGACCTTCTCCTCGTACGAGACCTTCACGACCCCCAACGGCGATGGGGCTGTGGCGTATTTCTCGCTCGATAAGGACGGGATCACCATTTACGGCGCTCTCATCGAGCCCAAGACCAGCACAGGAGGATATGCGACGCTCACAACAGCGGCCTTCACCGAGCCGCAGAGCAAGGAGTTGACGCAGAGCGTCATCGCCTCGATCCGCTGAGGGCCTGCGGCTCCTCCACTCAAGCCCATGGTGGCCCGCCCCGTCCGGGGCGGGCCACCATCGCACCTGGCGCCGACGACCGCCATCCAGGAGCCGATCCTCCCTGATGAGAGCCATTCTCCATGGCCCCTGCCCCTCCCGTTCGCGCCGATCCTCCTCTAGTATCGACGCATGTCTTCGCAGTCCTCGGATGGGCAGTACCCGGGTCAACGCCCTGGCCAGTACCCTGATCCATCGGCCTCGCAGCCGCCCGCCCAGACCTACCCGCAGCCCGAGTACGCCCCCTCAACTCCGCTCAGCGACCAGCAGCCCGCCCAAGTAGACGCGCAGCCC
Organism: Actinomyces denticolens; assembly: GCF_002072185.1. GTDB lineage: Bacteria > Actinomycetota > Actinomycetes > Actinomycetales > Actinomycetaceae > Actinomyces > Actinomyces denticolens. The sequence goes on along the minus strand of NZ_MVIW01000005.1, from coordinate 16,523 downwards.
CCCTTCCAGCCCGTCGGCACCGCCTACGGCTACGGCGGCCCCGGCCAGCAGGGCCCCCAGCCACCCAAGAAGAACACCGGACTCATCGTCGGCGTCGTCAGCGCCGTCGTCATCGCCCTCGTCGCCAGCGGCGTCGGCGCCTTCCTCCTCCTGCGCGGCGACAACGACGACGCCGCCCCCAAGGCCAACACCACCACAACCGCCCCGGCAACGAGCACCCACCCGGACGCCGAGGGTCAGGAGATCATCGCGCCAACTGCGGGCATCGCCTTCTCAGTGCCGAGCGATTGGACCGTCATCGACAACCCCACCGCCGTCAGCGCGCAGACCCTCAAGACAATGGCGACCCACTCGGGCCAGGACGAGAACGCCTTCCGGCAGCAGCTCACGAATTACGACGTCTACGCCGGAAGCACCGAGTCCAGCCCCGTCGGCGGCAAGCAGATCGCCGACAGCGTCAATGTGCTCCGCAAGACCCATACCAGGCTCCCCGCCGAGGAGGAGATGCCTGAGCAACTGGCTTCAGTCGGCGCTGTCATGACCAGTTATGAGAAGGTCACCACCGCGAACGGGGAGGCCGCCGCCGTCTACTACGACGCCACCATGTCGAACCGTCCGCGTTACGGCGCCATCCTCGTCGTCCCCAACGCCTCCGGCGACTACCCCGTGCTCACCTTCCAGACCACTGACACCGCCACCGCGGAGGAGCTCGTCGCGCTGGCGGCCGCCAGCGCCAGCACCAGGTGAGACCGCCCGGCGCCCGTCGACTGGTGCCATCCGCTCCCACCGGTGCGTCGTGCCCGCACCAGTGGGAGCGAATCGCACCGGTCAGGGCAGAGCGCACCGGTAGGGGCGAACCGCACCGGTGACCGCCGGAGCCGGAGCCGTAGCCTTGAGGCATGACATCCGCCGAATCGGCCCTCGACCGGGCCTCGGAACTGCTCGAGTACGCCGCCACGCTCCCCGGGGCCTGGGTGGGGCACAAGCCCGAGTGGGACACGAGCGTGGCGAGCATCGGGCCCCGGCTCTTCGCGCTCCTCCTCACCCACACCGACGGCAGGCTCATCGTCAACGTCAAGCTCGAGCCGGAGGACGCCGTCGCCGTGCGGCGCTCCATCCCCTGGACCGAGCCCGGCTTCCACCAGGCCAAGAAGCACTGGGTGAGCATCGACCTCACCGCGCCGGGGTACGACGCCTCCACCGCCCATGAGCTCGTCGAGGATTCCTACAGACTCGTCCACTCGCTGCTCCCCCGCTCCGCCCGGGAGGCCCTGCGCCTGGCCGATGCCGCCGGACAGGCACCGCGGCCCACCTGGCAGTGGTGATCCCGGGTGGACCCGGGTGGACCCGGGCGCTCCGGGCGGAGCGCCGCACCGGTCGGATTCAGTCACCTATTCGCGCTTCCCGTGACAGGGTGGGAAGCTCGTCAGTTTGCCCTATGGGACTGTGTCTGATTCCATCATGTCAGACACGCGCCGCCCGGCGCGGCGTCCCCCGACGGAAGGGAGAACATCATGGGAATCGATGACCTCAAGAACAAGGCCGGAGACCTGGCCGACAAGGCCGGCGAGGCCCTCAAGAGCGACAAGGCCGAGGCCGTCAGCGACAAGGTCCTCGGTGCCGCGGCCGGGGCCGCCAAGAAGGTCACCGGCGGCAAGTTCGACGAGAAGATCGACTCGGCCGTCGAGACCGCCGACTCCAAGCTCGGCAACGAGTGACCAGCGGCGCGGCGAAGCTGTGACGCGCTCGCTCTGACGAGCACGGCGGTCCGGCTGCCGACGAGTGGGGCCCCCGCGCCATGCGTACGGGGGCCCCACGTGCGCCGGGGCGGTGGCGCGACGCCGCGCCACCGGGCGCGCCGCCGTCGCTGCATCACGGCGCGGCAGTGACCGCCTCGCTCACGTCGTTGACGGCGCGGGCGATCTCCTCGGGGGCATCGAGCATCACGAGATGTCGCGCCTGCGGCAGCCGCCGGATCTCAAGGTGGGAGAAGGCGGATTCGAGGACCTGCTCCTGGCGCGCGGGGTGGAAGGGCCTGCCCTCCAGCAGGATCGCGGGAGCCGGCGCGGGCCCGTCCTGCTCGGCGCGCAGCGCGGCGAGGTCGGCGGCCTGGGCGCTGTAGGAGGCGAGCTCGGCCGCAGAGGCGGACAGGGCCTCGCGGGTGTCGTGGCAGGCGCGCCACAACGGGTCGTCCACCGCCTCCGGGTGGGAGGTCTCCCGGCGCATCCCGAACCGGATCGCGGCGGCGGCCGCGCCGCGCAACGGGTCGAGGCGGAGGGCCGCGCCCGCCGCATCCGCCATCACCTCGGCCGCCGCGCGCCGCAGACGGCCGGCGCGGGCGTCCACCTCCACCGCCGGGTCGGCGAGCACGACCCCCGCCACCGCGCCGGGATGCAGGCGCGCCAGGGCCTCGGCCTGGAAGGAGGACATGGAGTGGGCGACGATGACCGCCGGCTCCTCGCCGTCGATGATCCGGGCGAGGATCCGCGCCTCACCGAGGAGATCGGGGACGCCCTCGTTGACGGAGCCGCATCGGCCGGGACGGTCGACGGCGATGATGGCGCGCCCCGGCAGGGCCTCGACGACGGCGTCCCAGGCCACTGAGGCCAGGCCGCATCCGTTGAGGAGGACCACGGCGGGCCCGGCCCCCGGGCGGCGGTGGACGGTGTGCTCGGCGAGCCGGCTCTCCCAGTGGTCCTGCGCGTCAGTCATGCTGCTCCTGAGGTAGATGCCATGCCAGAGAGGCGATCCATAGCGAGCATAGGAGGATCTGAACGATCTGGATGGGGCCTTGCGCGCCGGGGAGGGCGTAGGGCGCGACCGCGCTGGCGAGCAGGAGCACGGTCACCACCCCGGCCAGCCGGGCCACCTGTCGTGCCCGCCGGGTCCACCCATCGCGGGCCGCGAGCGCCAGGGCGACGATGGCGATCATGGCGACCTGCGCCGTCGAGGTGATGACGGATGCCGCCTCATGCAGGTGCCGCTCCATGCTCGGCATGGCGGCGCAGGCGTGGTCCCTGCTCTCAGCGCAGGGCAGGTTGAAGATGACATCGAGGGCCGTGCCCACCGCCACCGCGAGCAGGGCGAGGCAGAGACGACGGCTCCAATGGGCGCCGAGCCACCCCCGCCAGCCCCGTCGGCCGAGGAGGGCGATCATGGCGAATACGGCGGCGGCGGCGATATCGGCGGCGCGGAAGAACCAGGCGAAGGGCTGGTCGGCGGCGGCGAGCTCGGAGACATAGCCGAGGAGTGCAGCGGGGCTGCCGTTGAGGGGCCAGGCCAGCCAGGTGTTGTAGAGGACGACGGCGAGGATCGCCAGGGCCCGGCGTCTCATCGCCCGGGCCTGACCAGGGGGAAGGCGATGGTCTCGCGGATGGAGGCGCCGGTGAGCATCATGACGAGGCGGTCCAGTCCCATGCCCAGGCCGCCCGAGGGCGGCATGCCCTGCTCCAGCGCGGCCAGGAAGGCCTCATCGAGCTCCATGGCCTCCAGGTCCCCTCCCGCCGCGGCCAGGGACTGGGCGGTGAGCCGCTCCCTCTGGATGACGGGGTCGACGAGCTCGGAGTAGGCGGTGCCCACCTCGGAGCCGAAGATGATGAGGTCCCAGCGCTCGGCCAGGCGGGCATCGTGCCGATGCTGGCGGGTCAGCGGCGAGGTGTCGGCCGGGAAGTCGGAGAAGAAGGTCGGCTCCACCGTCGTGCCCTCGGCCAAGTGCTCGTAGAGCTCCTGCACCATCGTGCCCCAGCCCCACTTGGGGTCGTAGGGCATGTCGACGCTCTCCGCATGGCGGCGCAGCTCGGCCACCGGGGTGTCGGTGCCGACCTCCTCGCCGAGCGCCGTGGAGACGGCCTCGGCGATGGTGACGGTCCGCCAGGGGCCGGCGAGGTCGATCTCGTGCTCGACGCCGCCCACGCTCCCCCGCACGATCGTCGAGCCGGTCGCGGCCCGGGAGGCCGCGATGACCATGTCCCGCATGACGTCCTTCATGACGTTGTAGTCGGCGTGCGCCTGATAGGCCTCGAGCATCGTGAACTCGGGATTGTGGGTGGCGTCGGCGCCCTCGTTGCGGAAGTTGCGCCCGATCTCGAAGACCCGCTCCAGGCCGCCCACCATGAGGCGCTTGAGGTAGAGCTCGGGGGCGATGCGCAGGTAGAGGTCGAGGTCGTAGGCGTTGATATGGGTGCGGAAGGGCCGGGCGTTGGCACCGCCGTGGACGGGCTGGAGGATCGGGGTCTCGACCTCCAGGTAGTCGCGCCCCAGCAGAGTGGAGCGCACGGCCTGGATGGCGGCGGAACGGGATCGCACCATGGCGCGCTGACGCGGGTTGACGATGAGGTCCACGTGGCGCAAGCGCACCCGCGCCTCGGGGTTCTGAATGCCCCGGCGCTTGTCCGGCAGAGGGCGCAGCGCCTTGGAGGTCATCATCCAGGAATCGGCGAGCTGGCTGCGCGTGCCCGTGCGCGACTCCCCGATCTCGCCGACGACGGCGATCTGATCCCCGTTGCGCACGAGGCGCCGGAAGGAGGCGAGGGCCTCGGCGCCGGCGCGACCGGCCTCGAGGAGGATCTGCAGATCGCCACTGGCGTCGCGCAGGGTGGCGAAGATGACGCCGCCGTGGTCGCGGATCGTCAGCACGCGCCCGGCCACGCAGCAGGCGCCCTCGGCGGTGGCGCAGGCGGCGTCGACGCTCACGGATGCCGGGTAGGGATCGATGCCGCTCGCGAGCATGGCCTCGCGCGCAGCGGCGCGGCCCACGAGCTGATCGGAGCGCTTGGGCTCCGGGCGGGCGATCGCCGATCCGGCGGTGACGGCGAGGAGGGCGGCGGATTCCTGAGCGGTGCGCCGGTCCTGATCGGGAATGGGGCAGAGCCATCGGGGCGCGTTGACGAAGCCCTCGGCCACGCCCATGGCCGCGGCGACCCGGGTGAAGTCACTGGGCTCGGGGTAGCAGATGAGGCGCGGCACCCATTCGGGGTCGTACTTGGCGTTGGAGCGGTAGAGGGCCTCGAGCTGCCACCAGTGCGAGGCGAGCAGGAGGATGCGCCGCCACAGCCGCTGGATGGGGCCGGCGCCGATCCGGGAACCCTCGGTGAAGGCCGAGCGGAAGACGGCGAAGTTGAGGGAGACGCGATGGATGCCCAGCTCACGGCCGTCGTTCATGAGCGCGGCGACCATGAGCTCGGTGACGCCGTTGTCCACTTGGGGATGGCGGCGCATGACGTCGAGGCTGGCGCCGTCGGCGCCCCAGGGGGCGAAGGAGAGCAGGCCGGCGATCTTCCCGCGCTCATCGCCCTCGGGGAAGAGGGCCTCCACCATGAGGCACTCGCCGTCGGAGGGATCGGCGAAGCGGCCCAGCGCCATGGAGAAGCCGCGCTCGGGCTCGCCGTCGAGCCAGTGCCCGGCCAGTCTCGACAGGTGCTCCAGCTCGGCGGTGGGGATCGAGGCATGGCGCCGGATACGGGTGGTGTAGCCGAGCTCGGTGAGCTTGAGGACGGCGCGGCGCACCTCGGGAAGGTTGTTGATGCCGAAGGAGGCGGTGGACAGGACGGCCTCGTCGCCCAGTCGCAGGGCGCGCAGGCCGGCCTCGGTGTAGGCCCGGGCACCGGCCTCGGAGGCGCCGATGACCGCGGGCACCCAGCCGTAGGACTCGGCATGGCGCTTGAAGGCCAGGGCGGAGGCGGGCCAGCCGGCGGGGTCGCCGAGGGGGTCCCCGGAGGCGAGGGCCACGCCCAGGCCCACCCGGTAGACGACGCCGCCGTGCTCGCACAGGAAGGCCGATTTGTCCCGCCGGGTGGCGAAGTAGCCGAGGGAGTCGTTCGGGCTGGCGGCCAGGAGCTCGCGCACGCGCATCTCCTCCTCGATGGTGAGACGGGCCTCGCTGCGCTGGGATCGCAGCATGACCGCGAAGGCCGTCAGGAGGCTGAGGGCGAGGCCCAGGCCGACGAGCGCGAAGAGCCAGTCCGGCACCGGCGAGGGGATATCGGGATCGCTGATGAGTTCGAGGAGGAAGCCCTTGGCCTGGTTGATGCCGAGCCCCGTGTAGAAGAAGGAGCCCAGGATCCCCACCTGGAGGACGATCGCGATGCCCACGATGAGGACGAGGAGGACCCGCCCCGCGTTGCCCCGTGGCGAGCGCACCGTGAAATCCCGCCGGTGGCGCAGCAGGACGATGAGCAGCGCGATGAGGATGAGCAGATTGACGGCGAGGGCCCAGCGGGTCTCCTCGGTGAAGAAGACGTCGGCCGGGGCCAGGTGGACGGAGGCGATCAGGCCGGTGAAGATCAGCAGGCTGATTACCACGCCGATGACCATGATGATCCACGCCGCGCGCTTGCGCCTGGCGGTGCCGGAGGCGAGCAGCAGGAGGATGACTCCCGAGAGCCAGTCGAGGATGGGGACGGGGACGATCCAGGTGACGAGGAAGTTGAGGAGCGTGCCGATCCCGGGCGAGGAGCCGAGGAACGTGTAGAGGAGGCAGACGAGTCCCGAGGCGAACAGATAGCGGGACAGAAGGCGGACGGCGCTGGGGGCGCGGTTGGTCACGGCCGTCCTCCTCGGGTGGCGGTGTCGGGGGCAGGGAACATGTCGGGATTCTCTCCCAGGACGGGTAATCGGGCGTCATTCCCACGAATGACGCCGCTGGGGGACCGTCCTCCCCGGGGATGACCGAGGGCCGTCGCCCCCGCGCGATGCGGGGGACGACGGCCCTCACGATCAGCGTGCCGCGCGCGGCGAGGGGGAAGGCGCGCCTTCACCCTCGGAGCGGGCAGTCACGGCGCGGCGGCTCAGTGCCGGGCGCCGTTGCGAGCGATGTCTAGCAGGAGGCGCAGGCTCAGCAGGGTGACCAGGGACAGGCCCGCCCCGCCGATGCCGCGCACGAGAATGGCATCCCACCAGGACACGGTGATCAGCTTGGCGCTGGAGGAGCCGAAGTCGACGCCAGTGGCGGCGTCGATAATGCCGGTGAGGAACCAGAGGGCCCAGGCCACGATCACGCCGATCACTGCGAACTGCATGATCTGCTTGCCGTGCCTGGCGCTGAAGTCGGTGGTGCCGTCGAGAAGGGCACTGAACATCGAGCTGCCGGCGGGCTTGGCCCCGACGGGCTGGCCGGGCATCTGCTGGCCCGGGACGTACTGCGCCTGCTGGGGCTGCTGGTACTGCGCCTGGTACCCACCGGGGACGCCGGGGGCGGAGGGCGCGGACTGCGGGTTATAGGGCTGGCCGGGTGTCATCGGCTGAGACATTGTGGGATCTCCTTGATAGGGGTGACCGGATCAGACTACAAGGTCATCGGGCGGTCAGGACATGACGCTCCGCACAGCGCCCGGGGCCGGACGCCGCACGGAGGCTGAGGCGTCGATCCTCCCCCACGACGGGATATCCGCCCAGGTGGGAGGCTTTCCTCCGGGGGTATCGCCTCACCGCCCCCGGGCGCCCGGCGCCTGCCGCTCGATCCGGATGGGGTGCCCTCCCCTGGAGGGAACCACCTGGACCTCGCCGTCGGCGGCCGCGGCGAAGACCCTCTCGACGGCGGCCTGCCGGAGGCGCAGGAGCCGGTTCTCGTCCTCCAGGTCCTCCAGACGGGACTCGAGGGCGAGGATGCGGGCGATGCCCTCCAGGTTGACGCCCTCCTGGCTGAGGGCCTGGATGCGGCGCAGCTGCTCGACGTCGCGATGGGAGTAGCGCCTCCCCCGCCCGGGGGTCCGGGCGGGGCGGACGAGTCCGAGGCGGTCGTACTGGCGCAGGGTCTGGGGATGCATGCCGGCGAGCTCGGCGGCCACGGAGATGACGTAGACGGCGCGGTCGGCGGCGTCCTCGGCGAGGAAGCCGAGGCCCTGACCGGTGGCCCGCGAGACTCGCCGGACGCTCATCTCGCGGCCTCGTTCCTCAGCGCGGCGCGCGGGTCGGTGCCCTCCATGGCGGCGTCGAAGTCCTGGAGGGCCTTCTTGGCGGCCTTCGAGAGCTTCTTGGGCACGGCGACCTCGACGGTGACGAGCAGGTCTCCCGTGCGCTTGGCGGTGGCGATGACGGCGCCGGGGATCCGCAGGACGGTCCCCGAGGGCGTTCCCGGCTTGATGCGGACCTTCTTGGTGGTCCCGTCCAGGAGCGGGATCTCGACGTCGGCGCCGAGCGCGGCCTCGGCCAGCGAAACGGGCAGGTCCATGCGCAGGTTGGGGCCGTCGATGGAGTAGACGGGGTGCTTGGCCACGGAGATCGTGACGATCATGTCCCCGTTGGGGCCCCCGTGGTTGCCGGGGCGGCCCTTGCCGGCCAGGCGGATCCTCTGGCCGTCGTGGACGCCGGCGGGGATGCGCACGGTCATGGTGCGCTTGTCCGCCGTGAGCTCCACGGTGGTGCCGGCCACGGCGTCGCGAAGGGACAGCGTCGCGCTGGTGAGGACGTCGGGGCCCTTGGTCGCCTCGGGCGCTCCGCCGAAGCCCCCGAATCCTCCGAAGTTGAAGGCGCCCGGGCGGCCGTTCCTCCGGGTGGGGCTGGGCGTGCCGCCGAACATGCGCAGGAGCTCGTCGAGGTCCGGCTCGGCGCCGCCTCCCGCGCCGCCGGTGGAGAAGCGGACGTTGCCGCCCCCGCCGAACATGGAGGACAGGATGTCCTCGAAGCCGCCCCCGCCGCCGGCGCCCCCGGCGGTGAACCTGGCGCCGCCGCCGGTCATACTGCGGATGGCGTCGTACTGCTCGCGCTCCTTGGCGTCGGACAGGACCGCGTAGGCCTCGCCGACCTCCTTGAAGCGCTCGGCGGCGACGGCGTCGTCGGGGTTGCGATCGGGGTGGTACTGCTTGGCGAGCTTGCGGTACGCCTTCTTGATGGTCGCGGAGTCGGCGTCCTTGGCGACGCCGAGGACCGCGTAGAAGTCCTTGGTCATCCAGTCCTGGCTGGCCATGGGTCACCTCCTCCTCATTGGGGTGGTCGTTGGTCCGTTCCTTGCATCTGTCGTGCCCACTCGTGCGGCGGGCGGTGGGTCGGCCGATGGCGCGGGCCGGGCGGGCCGCCCGCGCCATCAGCGTTGCCGTCTCAGGCCGGGTTGGAGACCTGCACGCGGGCGGGCCGCACGACCCGCTCGCCGAGGCGGTAGCCCGGCTGGAGGACGAGGGCGATCGTCGGCTCGGCGACCTCGGTGGAGTCCACCGCCATGAGGGCCTCGTGGATGGTGGGGTCGAAGGTCTCGCCCTCGGCGCCGAAGCGCTCGAGGGAGAACTTGTCCGCCAGGATCGTCTCGAGCTTGGTGACCGTGGTCTCGAAGGGGCCGGTGAGGTCGCCGTGCTGGCGGGCGAGCTCAGCCTCGTCGAGGACCGGGATGAGGGCCTCGACGACGCCGGCGGCGCCGGCCTCCTGGTGGCCCGCCACCGACTCTCGCGAGCGGCGCACGAAGCCCTGGTACTCCTGCTGGAGGTTGTACAGGTCCGCGCGGGCGCGGGCGAGCTCGTCGGCCAGGCGGGCGCTCTCGGCCCGGGCCTCGGCCAGGGGATCGGGCTGGTCCACCGTCTCCGACTCGGGGAGCCCGGCCCGGTCATCATCGCCCGCCGCCTGGGCGGCGCCCGGGGCGCCACCCGCCTCGGCGTCGAGGCCGACGCCGTCGAAGGCGGATTCGACCTCCTCGGCCAGGCCGGGGTCGACGGGCTCGCGGTCCGCGCCGTCGCCCTCAGGAGCGGACGCGCCGGTGCTCACTTGGACTCCTCGTCGTCGACGATCTCGGCGTCGACGATGTCCTCGTCGCCGGCCGAGGCGGCCCCGGCCGAGGCGCCCGCCGCGCCGGAGTCGGAGCCGGCCTGGGCGGCCTGCTCGGCGGCGTAGAGGGACTCGCCGATCTTCTGGGAGACGCTGGACAGCCTCTCCTGGGCGGTCCTGATCGCCTCGGAATCGGTGCCCTCCAGGGCCTTCTTGAGGTCGTCGACGGCGGTCTTGACCTCGTCGTGGACCTCGGCCGGCAGCTTGTCCTTGTTCTCGTTCAGGAGCTTCTCGATGGAGTAGGCCTGCTGCTCGGCGAGGTTGCGGGTCTCGGCCTCCTCGCGGCGCTTCTTGTCCTCTGCGGCGTGGGCCTCGGCGTCCTTGACCATGCGGTCGATGTCCTCCTTGGGCAGCGCGGAGCCGCCGGAGATGGTCATGGACTGCTCCTTGCCGGTGCCGCGGTCCTTGGCGGAGACGTGGACGATGCCGTTGGCGTCGATGTCGAAGGAGACCTCGATCTGCGGGATGCCGCGCGGGGCCGGGGCGATGCCGGTGAGCTCGAAGGTGCCCAGCGGCTTGTTGTCCCGCGCGAACTCACGCTCGCCCTGGTAGACCTGGATGAGCACGGAGGGCTGGTTGTCCTCCGCCGTGGAGAAGACCTCGCTGCGCTTGGTCGGGATGGCCGTGTTGCGCTCGATGAGCTTGGTCATGACGCCGCCCTTGGTCTCGATGCCGAGGCTCAGCGGGGTGACGTCGATGAGGAGGACGTCCTTGCGGTCTCCCTGGATGACGCCGGCCTGCAGGGAGGCGCCGACGGCGACGACCTCGTCCGGGTTGACGCCCTTGTTGGGCTCCTTGCCGCCGGTGAGCTCGCGCACGACGTCGGTGACGGCGGGCATGCGGGTGGAGCCGCCGACGAGGACGACGTGGTCGATCTCGGACAGGGCCACGCCCGCGTCCTTGATGACGTTGTGGAAGGGCAGCTTGGTGCGCTCGAGCAGGTCCGCGGTCATGGACTCGAACTGGGCGCGGGAGAGCTTCTCATCGAGGTGGATCGGGCCGGCCTCGCTCATGGACAGGTACTGCAGGTTGATGTTGGTGCTCATCGCGCTGGAGAGCTCCTTCTTGGCCTGCTCGGCGGCGTCCTTGAGGCGCTGCATGGCGATCTTGTCCTTGGAGAGGTCGACGCCGGAGGAGTCCTTGACGCGCTTGACGAGCCAGTCGACGATGCGGGCGTCCCAGTCGTCGCCGCCCAGACGGTTGTCACCGTTGGTGGCGCGCACCTGGATGGTGGAGAAGCCGTCCTCGTCCTTGCCGACCTCCAGCAGGGAGACGTCGAAGGTGCCGCCGCCCAGGTCGAAGACGAGGATGAGCTCGTCCTCCTTGCCCTTGTCCAGGCCGTAGGCCAGGGCCGCGGCGGTGGGCTCGTTGACGATGCGGTCCACGGTCAGGCCCGCGATGGTGCCGGCCTCCTTGGTGGCCTGGCGCTCGGCGTCGTTGAAGTAGGCGGGAACGGTGATGACGGCGTTGGTGACGCTCTCGCCGAGGTAGGCCTCGGCGTCGGCCTTGAGCTTGGCCAGGATGCGGGCGCTGATCTCCTGGGCGGTGTACTTCTTGTCGTCGATGTCGACGGTCCAGTCGGTGCCCATGTGGCGCTTGACGGAGGAGATGGTGCGGTCGACGTTGGTGACCGCCTGGCGCTTGGCCACCTCGCCGACCAGGACCTCGCCCGACTTGGAGAAGGCGACGACGGAGGGCGTCGTGCGCCCGCCCTCGGCGTTGGGGATGATGGTGGGCTCACCGCCCTCGAGGACGGCGATGGCGGAGTTGGTGGTTCCGAGGTCGATGCCGACGGCGCGTGCCATGTGGTGCTCCTTGGTGGTCGTGGGGTCGCGGGGCGGGGCCCCTGGTTGAGTCGTATGCGCTCAAGGATTGTGATTGAGTCGATCGTTGTCAACTTCCCAATCGCTCAGCTTGAGCCTGACCGACTCAACCTTGAGGCCGTACAGAGTATTCCCGAAGCTCCCACCAGTGACACCCGCCACTCGTCGGAGCCGGGACCGCACTGCGCCCGAGCGGCGAGGGTGGCGAGGTTTGAGGATTCCTTTTCCTGACAAAACGTCACATCATGCATCAGCCCAGGTCAAAGGCGTACCACTGCTCGCCTTGGGACGCCGGTGCCGCCCGGCAGGCCGAGCAATCCTCAAACCTCGCCACCCTCGCACCCGGATCCCCCGCACAACCCCGCCCGCCTCCCAGGCGCGCCTTCAGGTTTCTTTCAGGTGACGCGGGTTCAATGATGTCACCGTCGGACGATGCGCGACGCGAGGGTTGGGGAACCCGGTGACCCGAGCGCATCGAGACCGGCAAGGGTCCTAGGGAGCCCGCGCCGGGCGCTTCGACGAAGGAGGCTGCCTCCTCCCCTGTCATGGGAACCAGGGGGGTCGAGCAGCCTCATGAACGAAGGGCCCGCGGCCCCGAGAATCGCCACTCGGGGCCGCGGGCCCCCATCGTGCCGGGGCGCCGGGATGAATGACCCGCTAGCATGGGGCCGTGATCTTCAAGGCCGTGGGAGAGTCCGCCCCCTACCCCGATCATGGGGCGAGGGAGCAGCGCGTCTGGGCGACGATCGCCCCCCGGCAGGTGCGGCTCGATCAGCTCATCACCACCCGCGCCACGCTCGACCTGCGGGACCTGCTCGATGAGGACTCCACCTTCTACGGGGACCTGTTCGCGCATATCGTGTCCTGGCGCGGCAGCCTCTACCTGGAGACCGGCCTGCACCGCGCCCTGCGCGCGGCGCTCCACGGGCGCACCATCATCCACGGCAGGATCCTGGAGCTCGACGACTCGGGCCGCCCCCTCCTGGCCCCGCTCCCACCCGCCTGATCGGGGTCCCGCTCGGCCCCGAGGGGAGGGGGCGCCGCCGTCGGCCATGGCCCGCAGTCCCGGTCCCGGCCCCGGTCCATTAGTCTGGGGAGCATGAGCACTTCGGACCCCCGATCTGAGTACCGCCGACACCTCCGGCACCGGCAGAAGGTCGTCATCGGCAGCGTGCTGGTCGCCCTCGCCATCGTCCTCGCGGCCAGTATCGGCGTGTACACGGGGCTGCTCCCCTCCTACAACCCGGGCTTCTCAGCCGATCCCAAGGCCTCCGCGACCGCCGTCGCCCAGCCCTGCCCGCCCGCGGGGGCGGCCACGGTGGACCTCACCACCATCCAGGTCAGGGTGTACAACGGCACGCAGAACGCGGGGCTGGCCGGCGTCGTCGGCGATTCCCTGGAGCAGGCGGGCATGACGATCCTCGAGCGCTCCGACTGGCCCGACGGCGACTACAACGGCGATGTCGCCATCTCCTCCTCCCAGGCGGGCCTGACCAACGCCTACTCCCTGGCGCGCGCCTTCGACGGCATCGTCATCGTCCTGCTCGACACCAACCGGGACCCCACCGACACCTCGGTCTCCGTGATCATCGGCACCGACTACGACTCCGGCCTCATGTCCCCCGACGCCATCGGCGAGCTCGCCGCCGGGGAGACGATCGAGGCGCCGTCCGCCTGCGCATCAGTCGCCCCCGAGGAGCCATTGGCCACCGCCCACTGAGCCGCGCCGGCCCCAGCGTCGAGACCGCGCCGCCGCCCGCAGGACCACTGCCGGCGACGGCGCGGAATCGTTGATGGCACGCGCCGGGATGGCGCACCCGGGCGGGACCGGGTCGGTCGAGAACCGGCCCGGCTCCGCAGCGCTACTTCCTCCTGACGCTGCGCTTGGAGTAGGCGGGGCCCTCCAGCTCGGTGCCGGCCGGCGCCGAAGCGGGCGAGGCCTCCTCGAGGTTCGTGCCCCGCGCCTTCGAGATGGCGCGCATCGAGTGGTAGACGATGATCGCCGCGCCCGAGCCCAGGGCGATCCCGGAGAAGGTCATGTCCCCGACCACCCAGGTGTAGTCGGCGATCGCCACGACCATCGCGACGGCGGCGGTGTTGAGATTGACCGGGTCGGAGAAGTCCACTCGGTTCTGCACCCAGATGCGCACGCCCAGCATGCCGATCATGCCGTAGAGGATCGTTGCCGCGCCGCCGAGGACACCCGCCGGGATCGTGTTGATGAGGGCGCCGAACTTCGGCAGCATCGACAGGCCGAGAGCACCGATGGCGGCGACGACGTAGGCCGCCGTGGAGTAGACGCGGGTGGCGGCCATGACGCCGATGTTCTCGGCGTAGGTGGTGGTTCCCGAACCGCCGCCGGAACCGGCCAGGATCGTGGACAGACCGTCGGAGATGAGGGCGCGGCCGGTGAGGTCGTCCAGGTTCTCGCCGGTCATCGCGGAGACGGACTTCACATGGCCGATGTTCTCAGCGATGAGGACGAGCACCACGGGGACGAACAGGCCCATGAGGCTGAGGTCGAAGGAGGGCGCCCGGAAGTGCGGGGCGCCCACCCAGCCGGCGGCGTCGATGGCGGAGTAGTCGACCTCGCCGCGAATCATCGCGGTGGCGTAGCCCACGAGCACGCCCAGCAGGATCGCCAGTCGCCCCATGATCCCCTTGAACAGGACGGTGATGAGCAGGATCGCCACGATGGTGACGACGGCGGTCACCGGCGCGGTCTTGACGTTGCTCCAGGCGGCGGGGGCCAGGTTGAAGCCGATGAGGGAGACGATGGCGCCGGTGACGATCGGCGGCATGAGACGGTCGATCCAGGTCACGCCCGCGAAGTGGACGATGACGCCGATGAGCAGCAGGGAGGCGCCCGCCATGATGATGCCGCCCTGGGCGAGCGAGGCCTTGGCCTGGTCAAGAGGGGTCCCGCTCTTGGCGTCGAAGCCGGTGACGGCGGCGATCGGGGCGATGAGGGCGAAGGAGGAGCCCAGGTAGGAGGGCAGGCGCCCGGCGGTCACGGCGAGGAAGAGCAGGGTGCCCAGACCGGTGAAGAACAGCGTCGTCGCCGGGTCGAAGCCGGTCAGGAGCGGCACGAGGAAGGTCGCGCCGAACATGGCGACGATGTGCTGCATGCCGATGCCGATGGTGCGCGGCCATGAGAGGCGCTCCGACGCGGTGACGACGGCGCCGGGGGTGATGGATCGTCCGTCGCCGTGGAGGGACCAGCCCCGGAAGAGCGGGGACGAGGACGATGGGGGCGATGTGGGCACTGCGCTTCTCCTGTCGCGGGTTGAGGAAGGGGCCAGCGGCGTCGCCTCCCATGGGATCGGGGGCGCTCGCTCGCGACAGGACCTGGCAGGACCCTGCCAGGCCTCCAGCATAGGCGCACCGGGGGCATGGTCCCGACCGCCCCCGGGCCCCGCCGGGGTGGCATCGGTCGCAGTGGGGGATGCCCGGGCCGGGCGGACGGGGAACAGGCAGGAGGTCGCCGGTTCCTCCGCCAAAGAGGATGCGGCCGGATGCCCGCGCGGGCGAGGATGCCGCCATGACCTCGCCGCCGCCTCCGGCCCCGCCGCGCGCACCGTTCCCTGGAACCGATTCGCTCGATCCGGCCCAGATCTTCTCCGGCCCCGGCTACCAGGCGCCCCCGGTGCGCACCGACGGCGTCGCCACGGCATCGCTCCTGTGCGCGGCCTTCTCCTTCATCCCCGCGGTGGGGCTGGCCGCCGCGGGGCTCGGCGTCTGGGCCCTGCGGCGACTGCGGCGCGCCTACGGCACGGGCAGGACCCTCGCTCGCCTGGCCATCGTCGTGGGCGCAACGGCGTCCGTCCTGCAGCTGTGGCTCCTCGTGGCCCTCCTGGCCACCAGGGGATGACCGGAGTCGGCGCGGGCGGTCCGGGGCGCCGGGCCCGCCGACCCGTTCGGGTGGCGGCCATGACATCTGCCCGTAGCGAGGCCTGCCCTAGGGTGGATCGCATGAAGCCCTTCATCATGGTGTCGACGCGTCCCGAGCTCAGCGCTGCCGAGGACGAGTACGAGTCCTTCCTGTCCCTGGGCCGGCTCGACCGCGCGGACCTGACCCATGTGCTGCTCGAGGAGGTCGATTTCCTCGGCTCCTTCAACGCCGAGGACGTCTCCGGCGTCGTCATCGGCGGCAGCCCCTACAACGTCTCGACCCCCGAGGCCTCCAAGACCCGTTCCCAACTGCGCATCGAGGAGCAGGTGAGCGAGCTGCTCGCCGTCGCCCTGGCCAAGGGGGTCCCCGTCCTGGCCACCGGTTTCGGCCTGGAGGTGCTGGCCGCCCACCTCGGCACGACGACGTCGGCCGAGTTCGGCGAGCCCCTGGGCACTGCGGAGGTGTTCCTCACCGAGGAGGGGCGCCACGACCCGCTCCTGGAGGGGATGCCGCCCTCCTTCGCCGTGCTCGTGGGGCACCACGAGGGCGCCGTGGGCGTGCCCGAGCACGCGACGCTGCTCGCCTCCTCCCCCGACTGCCCCGTGCAGATGCTCCGCGTGGGCGCCTCGGTCTACGGCACCCAGTTCAACCCCGAGCTCGACGCCGACCGCTTCGCCCAGCGCATGAGCGTCTACACCGACGCGGGCTACGGGCACCCCGGCCAGATCGATGAGCTCCTGCGCGTCGTGCGCGGCGGGGAGCATGTGGCGGGCCGGATCATCGCGCGCTTCTTCGAGCACTTCGCCCGGGCCTGACGACAGCCCGGGTTCGGGGCATCCTCCCCGGCCCCGCAGGACTCCTCACTCCTCGGGCTCGCCGGATCAGTCCGACCCCGCCGACGCCCTGCCGGATCAGCCCAGGGTGGCGAGGGCCGCCTCGATGACGTCGCAGATGACGACGGGCGCGGGCCTGTGGGCCGCGGGCATCCCGACCGGCGGGGTGACGGCAGCGCGGCGGCCGGCCGCCCGGGCGGCGCTGCGGCGGCCCGAGCCCGGGCGGGG
>NZ_MVIW01000049.1 GCF_002072185.1 Actinomyces denticolens | reverse complement strand
GGCGCGTCCGGGCCGGGGGCCGGCGCTGCGGCCGCGGGCGCGGCGGCCACGCCCGCCAGCAGGGCGCCCACGGCGATCCTGCGAACGAGCGGTGCGCCCCAGCGCTCCAGGGCGGTGCGGGCCAGTCGGGCCGGGGGCCGCCGGGTGGCGGCGAGTGCGACCACCGCGGAGAGCAGGTGCCACGCCGCCCCGAGCGATCCGATGCCGGACATGGCGGCCACCAGGGCTGCGCTGAGCTCGGCGCGGCCCCACTGCGCGGGATCCGTGCGCACCAGGGCGCTCACGGCGTCCGCGCTGGCCAGGGCGAGCGCGGCGGTGACGGCGGCGCTCGCGGCGGACATGAGGAGGAGGCGGCGTGCGATGGTCATGCCCTCATCCCTTCACAATCATGTTTGATGATGTTTAAGGATGCATGATTGTGTGAAGTACGTCAAGAGATGCTTCACTGCCTCCCGTTGCCCATCCCCGCCCGCCGGCCTTGTCCCGTCGCGTCGGCCGTGGTGGGCTAGGCCCATGGATGGAGCCGCGGGCTGGAGTCGATTGCTGGACGACCTGGAGAACCGCTTCGATGCCGAGCGACGGGCGCAGATCGCGGCTCAGAGCGTCGAGAGCGCCGCCGCCGACGCCGCTCTCATCGGGCTCGTCGATCGGCTCCGGGGGCGCGTCGGCCAGCAGGTCCGGCTGCGCACCCGCGGCGGTAACGACGCCGACGGCGTCCTGGTCGAGATGGGGGACGGGATCGCGCTCATCGACGAGCCCGAGGGCCTCCAAACCGTCGTCCCTCTCGCCTCGATCGCCCTGGTGGCCGGGCTCGCGGCGGCTGCCCCGGAACCGCGCCGCCCCTCGCGCGCGACCCTGTCCACGGTGCTCCGGGAGCTGGGGCGCAGGGGCTCGCGGACCCGCTTGGCGATGCCCGCGGGCGACGTCGTGGGGCGGATCGTGCGCGTCGGCGCCGACCACGTCGACCTCATGGACGCCGCCGTCGCGGGGCGCCCCGCCAGGGTCAGCGTCGCCTTCGGCGCGATCGACCTGGTCCGGAGCAGGTGAGCGGCGCTCAGGACTCGCTCGTGGCCCGGCCCGAGGCGATCATCTCCCTGGTCGCATCGAGCTGGCGGTCGATGTAGTCGTCCAGGGCCGCCTCCTCGATCCGCCACAGATGCCGGGCCCCCACCTGGATCGCGGGCAGATCGCCGGACTGGATGAGCGCTCGCACGCCCTGCGCCGAGAGCTGGAGCTGGTCGGCCACATCGGCGATGGTCAAGAAGCGTCTGGGCATGGCACGATGGTCTCACCGCGCACCCTGGGCGCGCCACCCCTCGGGCATCCCTGTGGATAACGAGAAGTCATCAACGATCATCAGGATCGGCTGCGAATCATCAAGGAGGATCTCGTGCCAGCCTCCCGGCGCTCCCAGGCCCCCGCCCCCGCACATCCCGTCCCGGCGCTCTCCGACGCGCCCCCGGCCCCCGCGCGGTGGCGGCGCCCGGGCTGGCGCGACCCGCGCCTGACGGGCGGGCTCGCCCTCGTCGGCGCCGCCGTCGCCCTGGGCTCCTGGGCGGTCGACTCCGCCGCGGGCACCCAGGAGGTCTACGTGCTGACGCGCGATGTCGCCCCCGGCACGGATCTCACCGCCGACGGCGTGCTCACCCTCGTCGACTCCCATCCCGGCTCGGGCGCCTACGTCCCGGCGGGGGGCCTGCCCGGCGGGGCCGTCGCCACCCGTTCGCTGGGGGAGGGGGAGCTGCTGCCCGCTGCCGCCGTCGCGCCCGCCCCCAGTGCCTCCCAGCGATCGGTCGTCATCGAGGCCTCCCTCGGGCTGCCCGAGGGGACCGGCGCCGGGGACGGCGTCGACCTGTGGCGGCTGCCGGACGGCGAGGCCCTGAGATCCGCGGGATCGGCGGGCTCCGCAATGGTCTCCGCGACGGCCCTGCCATCGCCCGGCTCCGCCCCGGCGGGCACCGCCTCCCAGGACGGCGAGCCCCGGGCGCGCGTGGTGGCGCAGGGACTCATCATCCGCTCGGTCACCCAGCAGAGGGCAGGCCTCGTGTCCACCGGGACCACTGCGGTGGAGGTGCTCGTGCCCGAGGACGCCGTCGCCGACGTCCTGACCGCCGTTGGATCGGGGAGCCCCCTCGTGCTCGTCCCCACCGGGCGGGGCGCCTGAGATGGCCGCCCCTGCGAGTGGTGTCCTCCTGGGCCTGGCCGGCTCGGACACGGAGATGCTGCGGGCGATCGACGCCCCGGGGTCCGGGCTGCGGGTGGTGCGACGATGCGCGGACCTCACCGACCTCGTGGGCGCGGTCATGGCGGGGCTCGCCTCGCTCGTCGTCCTCGAGACGGCCTTCGACGACGTCGATCGCGCCGTCATCGACCGGCTCACGCGCTGCGGGGCCGCCGGCGTGCTCCTCGTCCCGACCGGCGAGGAGGCGCGGTGGTCCATGCCCGGCTGGATGATCCTGGGCGACGCGACTCCGCCCGCCGAGGCGCGGGGCGCGCTCCAGGCGCTGGCCCGCCAGGCGGTTCCCCCGCCCCCCGCCGGGGGCTGGGCCGGCTCGATGGGCTCAGTGGGCGCGATGGGCTCAGCGGGCCCGCCGCCCGGGGGCGCCCGGGCGGGCGCCGAGACGCCGGGTCCGGAGGAGCGGGTGGCGCGGAGCGAGGGGCCGGAGACTCCCTCGACGGCTTCCCGGGACGACGGCGCGGCCGTTCGGAGGGGGAGGATCGTGGCGGTATGGGGGCCCCATGGCGCCCCCGGGCGCAGCACGATCGCCGCCGGCCTCGCCCATGGCCTGGCCGGGGCCGGTGGCGGGCTGCTCGCCGACGCCGATGTGGAGGCCCCGAGCCTCGTCGAGCTCCTCGGCCTGCCGGAGGACTCCTCCTCACTGGCCACGGCCGCCCGTCTGGCCGCTCATGGGCGCCTGGACGACGCCGAGTTCGCCCGGCTCATCGTGCCGGTCGGCGCGGGCGTCGGGCTCCTGTCCGGGCTCGGAAGGCCGGGGCGCTGGCGCGAGCTGCCGCCGGCGGCGATGAGCGCCGTCTGGGAGCGGGCACGCCGCGCCGCCGCCTGGACGGTGGTGGACCTGGCGGGAGGCCCGATCGACGAGGTCGTCGACGAGTACTCCCTCGAGCCCGGGCGCGGGGCCATGGCCGCTGAGCTGCTGCGCCAGGCCGACGAGGTCCTGCTCGTGGGGGCGGGGGATCCGATCGGCGTGCGTCGCCTCCTCCAGCTGCTCGCCGACTGCGAGGAGGTGCTGGGCGCCGGGCGGGCGCCGCGCGTCGTCGTCAACCGGGTGCGGGCCTCCGCCGCCGGGTCCTCGCCCGCGCGGGCGGTGCGGGAGTCCCTGGGCAGGTTCGGCGGCGTCGCCGATCCGATCCTGCTGCCCGAGGATCCCCAGGCGGCCGACCGCTGCCTCCTGGAGGCCCGCTCCGTCCTCGACCTGTGCCCCGCCTCCCCACTGGGGCGGGCCCTGACCGGGCTGGTGGACGCCCTCGACCCGTCCGCCGCCGACTCGCGGGCCGCTCGATCCCGCTCACGGCGCGGACCCAGAGGCCGGGGGAAGGAGGCCTCCGGCAGCAGCGGCGGGAACACGCGCTACGGCGGGAGCGGCCGTCGCAGCCGCCGACGGGCACACTAGGCGCATGCGCATCTACCTGCCCGCCACGGCCGCCGACCTCGTCGCCGATCCCATCCCCGCCCGGAACGCCCATGCCGCGACCCCCTCCTTGGCCGCCGCCCTGCCCGACGAGGACGAGGAGGGCCTGGAGGTCTCGGCGAGCCTGTGCGCGGCTGATGCCTCCGTCCTGCTGCTCTCCGACCCGGGGGCGAGCGGCCTGGCGGACCGCCGCGTGGTCATCGCCGCCGATATCGACGACGGCTCGGCCCACGAGCTGACGCCCTCCGATGATGTCCTGCCCGGCACCGTGGCGCTGGGCGCGGGGGTCTCATGGGACGACGTCGCCGCGATCCTCATCGATGAGCCCCTCGCCGAGGCCGATGTCCGTGCCGCTCGCACCGGTGATGAGGAGGCCTTCGAGCGCGCCGCCGAGGCGGATCTGCTCTGGTACGACGTCTCCGAGCGCCCCGCGCTCGCCTTGGAGCTGAGGGTCTGACCCTCCCGGGCCCGTCGGCGCTCGGGAACGAGAAATGTCAGGACAAGTCTTGTCCGTCGCCTATCCCTGGGATAGCCTCTCCATAAGACCTGGGTCTCGGAGCTGATCGCGGCGCCATCGAGGGCGCCTGCGCTCCGGGGCCCAGCGGGCCCGCCGACGGGGGCGGGCCGCGGGGTCGGAGCCCGGAGGTGACGCGATGACTGGCAGCATCCTCGAGATGCGGGGGATCTCGAAGTCCTTCCCCGGCGTCACCGTCCTCAAGGACGTCACGCTCACCCTGCGCCCCGGCGAGGTCCACGCCCTCATGGGTGAGAACGGCGCGGGCAAATCCACCCTCATGAAGATCCTCATGGGCATCCACGCCCCCGACGCCGGCAGCATCCTCATCGACGGCGCCAAGGAGAGGATCACCGATCCCTCCCGCGCGATCGCGCTGGGCATCGCCATGATCCACCAGGAGCTCAACCCGGTCCTCGACATGCCTGTCTACGAGAACATCTTCCTGGGCAGGGAGCTGCGGCGCGGCGGGCTCGCCGACCACTCGCGCATGCGCCGCCGGACGGCCGCGCTCCTGGACTCCATGGGGATCGCCATCCCGCCCGACGCCCTCATGCGCTCCCTGTCCGTCGCTCAGTGCCAGCAGGTGGAGATCGCCAAGGCCCTCTCCGCCGGCGCCCGGATCGTCATCATGGACGAGCCCACCTCCGCCATCACGGACGACGATGTCGAGGCGCTCTTCGCCCAGATCGCCGCCCTCAAGGGGAAGGGCGTGGGCATCATCTACATCTCGCACAAGATGGACGAGATCTTCCGCATCTCCGACCGCATCACCGTTCTGCGCGACGGCGAGCTCATCCGCGTCGACGACGCCTCCGAGCTCGACGAGAAGGCGCTCATCACGGCGATGGTGGGCCGGACCCTCGACGACGTGTTCCCCAAGCGCCGGGTCCCCATCGGCGCCCCCGTCCTCCAGGTCAGCGACTGGGCCGTCGATGAGCGGATCGCGGGAATCGACCTGGAGGTGCGCGCCGGGGAGATCCTCGGCATCGGAGGCCTCGTGGGAGCGGGCCGCTCGGAGCTCGTGGAGTCCCTCTTCGGGATGCGCGCGCACCGATCGGGGCGGATGGTGAAAGACGGCCAGGAGATCACGGTCCGCCGCCCGGCCGACGCGATCCGCCACGGGATCGCCCTCATCACGGAGGACCGCAAGCGCACCGGCCTCAATCTGGAGGGCTCGGTGGCCACGAACATCGCCCTGCCCTCCCTGGGACGTCTCTTCGGCAACGGGATGGTGCGCCCCCGCGTGGAGTCGCGCCTCGCCGAGAAGCACGTGTCCCGGCTCGGCATCAGGACGCCGTCGGTCCGGCGGCGCTGCGCCACCCTGTCCGGGGGCAACCAGCAGAAGGTCGTCCTCGCCAAATGGCTGGAGACCGACCCCGACGTCATCATCCTCGACGACCCCACCCGGGGGATCGACATCGGGGCGAAGCGCGACATCTACGAACTCATCGGCGAGCTCGTCGAGCAGGGCAAGGCGGTCATCCTCATCTCCTCGGAGATGGGCGAGCTGCTCGGCCTCAGCGATCGGGTCATCGTCCTGGCCGAGGGACGGATGACCGGCGCCCTCGATTCATCCCAGTTCTCCCAGGAGGCGGTCATGGAACTCGCCTCGCGATTCTAGGAGCAGCCATGCCCAGCGCCCCCTCCATCCCCCTGCCCCGGAGGTTCAACGCCTCCCTGCGGGACACCGGCATCGCCGCCGTGTTCCTCGCGCTCGTCGTCGTCCTGTGGGGCGTCTCGCCGGACCACAGCTTCCTCGGGCTCAACAACATCCTGCTCATCCTCGTGCAGACCACGATCAACGGGATCCTGGCCATGGGCATGATGTACGTCATCATCTCCGGGGAGATCGATCTGTCCGTGGGCTCCACGATCGCACTGTCCGGCGTCGTGGCCACCATGCTCGCCCACCCCGGCGGCTACCCGCTCGTCGTGCCCATCGTGGCGGGCATCGCCGTGGGGGCCGGCGTCGGCCTGCTCAACGGGATCGGGGTCGCCTACGGGGCGATCCCCTCCTTCATCGTCACCCTGGGCATGATGACGGCGGTGCGGGGCCTGGCGCTCCTCGTGTCCGGGGGCTCGCCGATCTACGGGGTGTCCCCGGGCTTCGAGGCGATCGCCTCGGCGCGCATCGGCAGGTTCCCCATCATGGCGATCTACTTCATCGTGATCGCCGCCCTCGCCGCCTTCGTCCTCAACCGCACGGTCTTCGGGCGCCGCGTCTACGCCGTCGGCGGCAATCCCGTGGCCGCCGAGGTCTCCGGCGTGAGCGTCAGGCGCTCGAAGATCTCCGTGTTCGTCATCGCCGGGATCCTGGCCGGTTTCTGCGGCGTCCTGCTGGCCTCGCGCACGATCACCGGCTCGCCCACCGCCGGTGAGTCCTACGAGCTCGACGCCATCGCCGCCGTCGTCATCGGAGGGGTTTCGATGACCGGTGGGCGCGGTCGCGCCGCGGGCGTCGTCATCGGCGCCCTCATGATCGCCGTCATCGCCAACGGCCTGGACATCCTGGGGATCGATTCGAACTTCCAGAAGGTCGTCAAGGGCCTCATCATCGTCTTCGCCGTGCTCCTGGACGTCAAGACCCGCCGCGACTGAGCGGCGGTCACGGCAGGCGCGCTCGACTTAGGGGGATCAGGGACATGAGCAAGAAACTGGTGGCACTGCTCAGCAGCGTCCTGCTGGTGGGGGCCATGCTCACCGCCTGCACGGCCGGCTCCACGACGGGCGGGGCAGGGCCCAAGATCGCGGTGGTCATGAGCCACCTGTCGAACTCCTTCACGACGACGGTCGCCGATGCCGCCAAGAGGAAGGGCGCGGAGCTGGGCCTGCGGGTGACGGTCTTCGACGGGAAGAAGGATGCCGCCACCCAACTGGGCCAGATCGAGTCCGCCGTGGCGCAGGGCTACGACGGCATCCTCGTCGAGCCGGTCTCGCAGGAGGGGATCGCCCCCGCCCTCAAGGCGGCGGATGATGCCGACGTCCCCATCGGCACGATCATCCAGCAGGCGCGCCAGCAGGAGAGGGCCGCGTTCTACGTTGGCGGGGATGACGCAGCGGCGGGGAAGCTGGAGATGGAGAAGGCGATCGAGGCGATCGGGGGGTCCGGCTGCGTCGCCGTGCTGCTCGGCCCGATGGGCTCCGACGGGCAGGTGCAGCGCTCCAACGGCTACACGCAGGTCCTGGAGGGCAGTCCCGGGGTGGAGCTGGTGGCGGAGCAGACGGGGAACTGGGACACCGCCGAGGCCCTCAAGGTCACTGAGAACTGGCTGTCCTCGGGGAGGGGCATCGATGCGATCGTCGCGCAGAACGACTCCATGGCCATCGGGGCCCTCAAGGCCCTGAGCAATGCCGGCCGCCAGGACATCAAGGTCTTCGGCGTGGACGCGACGGATG
This sequence comes from Actinomyces denticolens, assembly GCF_002072185.1. Classification (GTDB taxonomy): domain Bacteria; phylum Actinomycetota; class Actinomycetes; order Actinomycetales; family Actinomycetaceae; genus Actinomyces; species Actinomyces denticolens. The sequence goes on along the minus strand of NZ_MVIW01000049.1, from coordinate 7,761 downwards.
ACGGCATCGCCTCGATCAAGTCCGGGGGCATGGTCGGCACCGTCTCCCAGGACACGGCCGGCATGGGAGCGCTGGCCGTTGAGACGCTCGCCAAGAAGATGAACGGGGAGCAGGTGGAGGCCACCAACTTCACCCAGGCGACCTGGGTGACGAAGGAGAACGCCGATACCTACGACGACAAGTGAGGCCGCGGGCGCCGCGACGGCGGACCGGGCTGGGGAGATCCCCACGGCGGGCTCAGGCGCCGGTGACGGTGAGGGATGAGGCCCCGCCGCCCAGGCGGCGCACGGTGATGCGGTCCGGTATCTGCTCGCGCAGCTCGGCCACATGCGACACGATGCCGACCGTCCTCCCGCCGGCCCGCAGGCGGTCGATCTGGGCCATGACGGCGGTGAGGGTGGCCGGGTCGAGCGCGCCGAAGCCCTCGTCGATGAACAGGGTGTCCAGGCCGACCCCGCCGGACTCGGCGCTCACCACATCGGCCAGTGCCAGGGCCAGGGCCAGGGAGACGTAGAAGGTCTCCCCTCCGGAGAGCGTCTTGGGATCGCGGGCGTGCCCCCCATCATGCTCGTCGAGGTGGTCGACGACGGCGAGCCCCAGCCCTTTGCGGTGGGCGCGGGACCCGGACTCATCGTCGACCCGGATGAGTTCGTAGCGGCCCGAGGAGATCTCGGTGAGGCGCTCATTGGCGAAGACCAGGACCTCCTCGAAGCGGCTGAGCAGCACCCAGGAGGACAGGGGTGTGCCCGCCGGGTTGTTCCCGCGCACGAGGTCGGCCACGCGCAGGAGGGCCTCGGCGCTCCCGAGCGCGGCCTCGTAGGCGTCCGCCGCCGTGATGACGGCGGATGCGGCGCCCTCCACCTGGCGGTGAGCCTCCGCCGCCCGGGAGGAGGCGTCCGCGGCCTCCCGAAGGGCGATCGCCGCGGCGTCGTGGGCCTGCCGCGCGGCGGGAAGGGGATCTCTGAGGTCCTCGGGCAGGGAGGCGATCGCCGGGGCCGCCAGGTCCCGCGCGACGCGCTCGCGCTGAGCCCGGGCGGTCGCGACCGCCGCCCGCAGGGAGGCGAGTTCGTCGGCGGGCAGCGCGGCCGCGCGGACACTGTCAGCGCCCGCGAACTCCTCGGCCTCCAGCGCGGCGCGTGCCTCCCGGCGCGACTCATCGGCTCCCTGGAGTGCATTCTCGGCACGGGATACGGCGCCGGCGGTCTCGCGGGCCGCACGGGCCGCGCGCCTCAGGTCCCGGCTCCGTGAGGCGAGGGATTCCCAGGGGCCGCGGGCGGTTTCGCAGGCGGCGAGGCCGTCCGCATGCGCCTGGCGCAGGGAGCGAGCGCGCTCGGCGGCCTCGACCTTGCGGGCCAGCAGCCCCGACTGCTCCTCGCGCAGCTCCTGCGCCCGTCGCCCGTGCTCCTCCAGCTCCTCGCGCAGGCCCTCCAGGGAAGCGGCGCGATCGCGCGCCCGGGTCAGCGCCGCCCGCGCGTCCGCCAGGGCGGTGGCAGCCTCCGCGGGGCCGGAGTCCTCGGCCTCCTTCACGGTCTGGGAATGGGCGGCCTCGGCGGCGTCGTGCTCCCGGCGCGCGAGGTCCAGGGCATCCCCGGCCTTGCGCGCGGCGGCCTCGGCGGCCTCGATATCGGCCCGGGTGGTGGGCTCGACGCCGTCGACGGCGGCCGGGGCGGGGTGCTCGGCGGCGCCGCAGACCGGGCAGGCCTCGCCGTCGCGGAGCTCGCCCGCCAGGGCGCCCGCGGTCGACGAGATCCAGGAGGCGCGCACCGCTGCCACTCGGCGCGCGGCCTCGTCGGCGCGCCCGGTGGCGGCTGACAGTCCCGCCTTCGCCTCCTCGACGCGCTTGGCGAGGGCGGGGATCGACTGGGCCGCCTTGTGGCGGGCGGTGGCGGTCTTCTCCGCTGCAACGAGGCCGTCGAGGCGGGCACTGGCCTCCTGCGCGGCCTCGATCCGCTCGCGCAGTCGCTGCTCCTGACGGGGCCGGGTGGTGGTCAGCTCCTCCTCGATCGCGGCGAGGCGCGCGCGGATCGGCCCCATCCCGGCCTCAAGGGCCTGCGCCTCCGCAAGTTTGCCCGCCAGGCCCTCCTCGGTGCTCACCAGGGCGGATAGCGCCCCCTCCTCCTGGGCGAGGGCGGCTGCCAGCTCCTCCAGGGAGGTGGGCGCGCCGACGCCGAGCGTGTCAGTGGCGGCCTGTTCGGCCGCGCTGTTCGCGGCCTCATCGTGCAGGCGCCGCCAGGCGGCCTCGGCCCGGGCGAGCAGGGGTGCGGCCGTCGCTGTGACCCGATCGCGCAACTCCGCCACATGCGCGGCAGTGGTGTCCTCCGCCGGTGGTTCCAGCAGTGCCCGCAGTGCGCTGACCGCATCCTGCGCCGCTATGGCGGCGCGGTCCGCGGCGTCGACGGCGGGCAGGGCCCGGGCGGCGCGCTCGGCCGCAGCCAGGCGCTCGACGCGTGCGGAGTCCTCCTGGGTCCTCGCCTCCAGGGCGGAACGCTCGGCGAGGAGCTCGGCGCGCCGCTCAAGAGCGTCATGGGTGCTGCGGGCCGCCTCCACCGCCTCACTGGCGCGCTGCTCCGCTCCGGCGGCGGCCGTGCGGCGCCGGAGCGCCTCCTGGGCGAGGGCGGCGGAGGCCTCGCCGATGGTCCGGGCCGCGCCGCGCATGGCGGCCGCATCGGGCGTGGGGCCACTGGCGATGAGGGGCTCGGTGACTCCCTCGGGCAGGTCGGCGGCGCCCAGTTGGGGGAGCGCCGCGAGGCTCGCCCCGGTGGATGCCAGGGTGGCGCGCGCGGCCTCCACCCTCCTGCGCTCGGCCGCGGAGTCCTCGGCGAGCCGGGCCTCGATCCGCTGGTAGAGGCCCGTACCGAAGACATCGCGCAGGAGCTCCTGGCGGTCGGCCGAGGTGGAGCGCAGGAAGCGCGCGAACTTCCCCTGCGGCAGGACCACTGTCTGGGTGAACTGCTCGCGGGTCAGTCCGACGGCGCGGGTGATCTCCGCCCCGGCGTCCTCGGCGCGCGTGACCGGCTCATCGAGGGCCTCGCCGCCGACGGCGGACAGGCGCCAGAGCTTGACGGTGGCGCCCTGGGCGGTGGTTCCCGAGCCCCGCTTCTTGGCGCGCTCATAGGCGGGGGTGCGCCGCACCCGGTAGACGCCGGCGCTCGTGGAGAAGACGAGTTCGACGACGCTCTCCGCCTCCGGGCCGGCCAGGGTGGAGCGGATGCGGTCCTTGGAGGAGTCATCGGCATCGGCCACGGATCCGTACAGGGCGAAGACGATGGCGTCGATGATGGTGGTCTTGCCCGATCCGGTGGGCCCGGTGAGCAGGAAGCGCCCCGAGTCGCCGAAGGCGTCGAAGTCGATCCTCTCGGTGCCCGGGTAGGGGCCGATCGCGGTCATGGTGAGGGAGTGGATCCTCATCGCGCGCTCCTCCCATCGGCCAGGGCGGCCTCGTAGGCGCCGCGCATGACGGCGAGCTCGGATGGCGCGGCAGGGCGCCCGGTGACGTCGGCGAGGAAGCCCGCGGCGACCGCCATCGGGTCGATCGCGGACGTGACGGCGATGCGCTCCCGCTGCGCGCGCGCAGGCGCCTCGTGGCTGAAGGCGAGGAGGTCGGGGAAGCGCTCCTTGAGGGCGGCCAGGGCGCCGGGTGGGCGCTCACCCACGAGGATGGCGCGCACCCATGCGCCCGCGGCGCTGTCGTGAGCGGGGGAGAGGAGCTCATCCATCGTTCCGCGCACGGTGGCCACGCGGTGGATGACCGGGGTTTCCACGCGCTCCAGAGACTTCACCCCCTGCGGTCCCAGGCCGACGATGATCGAGGATTTGGCGCCGGTCTCATCGAAGGAGAAGGGCAGTGGCGAGCCGGAGTAGGCCAGATGCGGGCCCGGCTCGCCGCCGGGAGTGAGCGGGCGGGCGAGCTCCTGGGGGCGGTGGAGGTGGCCGAGCGCCACGTAGTCGAGGCCGCCCGAGGTCCCCGCCGCCTCCGACCCGCCGAGGTCGGTGAACACGCCGGCGGGGACGGAATCCACTCCGCCCACGCGGATATCCCTCTCGGAGTCGCTGGCCCGACCGCCGACGACGAAGGCATGGGCCATCAGCAGGCTGGGCAGGCGGGCGCTCCGGCCACTGCGCAGGCGCGCCAGGTCCGGCGCGACGAGTCGCAGGGCTGCTGAGACGACCGCCTCGTGGGAGCGGGGCAGACGCGCTGCGGGGGCGCGGTCGTCCCCGGTGCCGCCATCGCCCTCGGGGGCGCCGTCGGTCCCCTCCTCTCCGGGCCGACCGGCCGCGTCGTCCCCGCCCCGCTCCCCGAGGCGATCGGCGAGGAGCGGCGGGAGGGACTCGCGGGCGGCATCGGGGTCGAGATAGGGCAGGGCGTGGATGATGAGCGCGTCCCGCCCCTCGGCGTCCGGCAGGACGATGCCGCGGTCCAGCCCGCCCATGCGGGCGCGGATGAGGAGGCGCTCGCCCATGAGGTCCGCGGCGAAGCCGAGGCGCCGCGCCGAGTCGTGGTTCCCGGGGGTCAGGACGACCCGGGTCCGCTCCGTCAGGCGCCGCAGGGTCTCATCGAGGAGGGCCACCGAGTCATTGGGCGGGATGGCGCGGTCATACACGTCCCCGGAGATGACGACCGCGTCGATCCGCTCGGCGGCGACGAGCCCGACGAGATGATCGGCGAAGGCGGCGTGAGCGTCATCGAGGACGCGGCCGTGGAAGGTCCGGCCCAGATGCCAGTCCGAGGTGTGCAGGATCCGCATGGGCACACCCTCTCACGGGCCACCGACATGAATCCGCCGTGCTCTCGTCGTGCGGATCGGCCCCTTGGCGTGGATGCCGAGCCCGATCAGGCCGCGACGACGCCCGTGGCCACGAGGGCCGCGATGACGCCGCCGAGCGCCACGCGGTAGACGAGGAAGCCCGTGAACTTGTTGGAGGAGACGAACTTGAGCAGCCAGGCGATGGTCGCGTAGGCCACGACGCCGGAGACGACCGTGGCGATGATCGTCGCGCTCCAGCCGATGCTCGGGTCCGAGATGTGGTCGAAGGCCGTCACGGCCTCGAGCGCGCCGGCCGCGAGCAGGGCGGGGATGCCCAGGAAGAAGGACAGGCGCGTGGCCGTCACCCGGTCGAAGCGCAGGAAGAGACCTGCGGAGATGGTGGCACCCGAGCGGGAGATGCCGGGGAAGACCGGGGCGAGGGCCTGGAAGAGGCCGATGATGAGGGCGTCCTTGATGGACACATCCCGCATGCCCTTATCCAGGTCCGTGCGGGTGTCGGCCATCCACATGACCGCCGACCATATGATGAGGGCGGCCGCGATGATCCACAGGGATCGCGCCGTGACCTCGATGAAGTCCTTGAAGAGCAGCCCGATGACCGCCACCGGGATGGAGCCGAGGATGACGCCCCAGCCCAGCGTGCAATCGGGGTCGCGGCGGGCCTCCTTGTTCACCAGTCCCCTGCACCAGGCGGTCACGATCCGCACGATGTCGCGCCAGAAGTAGACGACGGCGGCCAGGATCGCGCCGACCTGGATGACCGCGGTGAAGGCCGTCATGCCCACCGAGTCGATGTCGTAGCCCAGTAGCTTCTCGACGATGTTGAGGTGCCCGGTCGAGGACACGGGCAGGAACTCGGTGATGCCCTCGACGATGCCGAGGAGGACGGCGTGCAGCCAGTTCATGGGACTCCGATCAAGGAACGACGACGGGGCCGGGGCCTCCGCGATGCTCCCGGAAGGGTACCGGTGCGAGGCCCTCGGCGCCATCCGCGCCGACTGGTGCGGTCCTCACCCACTGGTGCGGGCAGGAGCACCGCTCGGTGGAATCGGCGCCGCTCGGGCGGATCAGTCGGTTTCGGAGCCGAGGTGCTTCATGATCGCCCCGTGGAGGCGCCCGTTGGAGGCGACGGCGCTGCCCCCCCAGGGCCCGGCCTCGCCGTCGAGCGAGGTGAAGGTGCCGCCGGCCTCGGTGACGATGGGCACGAGGGCCGCCATGTCGTAGACCTCCAGCTCCGGCTCGGCGGCCAGATCCACGGCCCCCTCGGCCAGGAGCATGTAGGACCAGAAATCGCCGTAGGCGCGCGTGCGCCAGCAGGACTGCATGAGTGAGAGCATCCCGCGCAGGCGGCGGCGCTCGGCCCACCCGGACAGGGAGGAGTAGGACAGTGAGGCGTCCCCGAGCGAGCCGACGCTCGAGACCGCCAGGCGCTTGGCGGAGGACAGGGACCGCCCGGTCCAGGTGCCGCCGCCGGCCACCGCCCACCAGCGCTTGCCCAGCGCCGGCGCGCTCACCAGCCCGACGACAACCTCCCCGTCCTCGACGAGCCCGATCAGGGTGGCCCACACGGGCACGCCCCGCACGAAGTTCTTCGTGCCGTCGATCGGGTCGATGACCCACTGCCGGGGGGCATGGCCGGTGGGCGGCAGCTCCTCGCCGAGGACCGAGTCACGACCGCGGGCGCGCGCGAGGTAATCGCGCACCAGCTTCTCCGCGGCGCGGTCGACCTCGGTGACGGGGGTCAGGTCGGGCTTGGTCTCGACGTTGAAGTCCTGGGCCTCGAAGCGGGGCAGCGTGAGGGCGTCCGCCTGGTCCGCGATGGTGTGGGCCAGGTGCAGGTCGTCGCGCCAGCGGCGCTCGGGCGAGGTGGGGGCGCTCATAGCACCACGGTAGCGCCCGCGGGCCGCTCGAGCGGGAAGGCCGCCCCCGCTGTGGCGCCCCTGCGCCGTCCCAGCGCGGTTCTGCCGGCGTCCCCATGCCGCTGCCGCCTCTCCCGCTGCTTCTCCGCCGGTGGGCCTGACGGGCTGCGCGGCGCCGTCGGACGACTCCGGGAGGTAATGATCCGGGCGGGCGAGTCGGGGTGGGCCTGCTCACCTTATATAACGCCGGGCTCTCATCCGGGGTGGGCTCCCGATAGGCTCGAACCAGGATGACCCGGCCCCTGGCCCAGCCCGGTCTCATGGACAACTGAAGGAGCAGTCGTGAACACCCTGGTTCTCGTCTTCCACCCTGACATGACCTCCTCCGTGGTGAATCGCGCCCTGGCCGCCGAGGCGGAGGGCGTGACGGGTGTGACCGTGCGCCGGATGTACGACCTCTATCCCGATGGCGTCATCAACGTCGCCGCGGAACAGGCCGCCATGGATGGCGCGGACCGCATCGTCATCCAGTTCCCCCTGCACTGGTTCTCCGCCCCGCCGCTGGTCCAGCAGTGGCTCGACGACGTCCTCACCTTCGGGTGGGCCCACGGGCCCGACGGCGTCGCCCTGCTCGGCAAGGAGCTCATGATCGCCGCCACGGCCGGCGCCGCGGAGTACGGCCGCCAGCGCATGGTGGGCTACTCGCTCACCGAGCTGCTGCGCCCCTTCCAGGCCTCGGCCGCCACCTGCTCCATGACCTACCTCGTGCCCTTCATCGTCATGGGCTGCCTGGGCATCATGGAGACGGACCTCATGGCGCGCTGCGCCGAGTACCGCAGCGTCCTGACCTCCACGAACCGCCCCATCCTCGGACGCCTGGAGTAGACCGGGGACAGCATCGCGCGGAGACGGGCCGAGGGGGCGACGGCGTCACCCGCGATACCGGTCAGACCACCCCATCGCGCCGTCGGTCCTCAACCGCCTATCGTGCGGATGTGACCCCGCCTCCCTCCTACTCCCCGTCGTCCCCAATGCCAACCACTCAGCCCGCCTCCCGTCGCAGGATCTCCCGCCGGACCCTGCTCATCGGCGGGGGTCTCGCCGCGGGAGCGGCCGTCGCCACCGGTGCTCTGATC
>NZ_MVIW01000048.1 GCF_002072185.1 Actinomyces denticolens | reverse complement strand
CCCCGCCCCCGGGGTCCTGGACGAGCTCCTTTCCATCGACGGCGTGCTCTCCGCCCGCTGCGTCTGACCCGCCCCCGGGCGGCCGCCGCCCCTCGATCACTCCCGCCCGACCCGCGGATCGGGCAGGATGGAGGATATGCGGCTCGTCGGCGATCTGAAGGACCTGGGGGCCACCCGCGCCTTCCGCGTCCTGCTGGGCGTGCGCCTCATCTCCCAGATCGGCGACGGCCTCGTCCAGGCCGGCCTGGCCACGCTGTTCTTCTTCGCGCCGCAGAACATGACCACCGCCTCCGGCGTCGCCTTCGCCCTGGTGGTGATGCTGCTGCCCTTCAGCATCGTCGGGCCCTTCACCGGGCCCTTCATCGACCGCTGGCGGCGCCGGCAGATCATCCTGTACGGCAACCTGGCGCGCGTCGGCCTCGTCGGGGCCGCGTCCATCGTCCTCTGGCTGGTCGGGATCAGCCCGCCCATCTACGTCCTCGTGCTCGTGACCATGGGCGTCAACCGCTTCCTGCTCGCCGTGCTGGCCGCCGGGCTGCCCCGGATCATCAGCCCCGCGCGACTGCTCACCGCCAACTCCATCGTGCCGACCCTCGGCGGGGCCGCCAGCGCCATCGGCGCCGCCATCGGCGTCATCCTGCGCCTCGTGCTGCCCCCCGGAACCGCCCAGGACATCGCCAGCCTGCTGAGCGCCGTCGCGCTGTACGGCCTCGCCGCGCTCCTGGCCACTCGCCTGGCCCCGGGCGAGCTCGGCCCCGTGCGGGGGCCCGCCCCCACTGGTTCCGCCGAATCCGCTGGTTCCACCGACTCCGCTGGCCCCGCAGCGCCCGATGTCGGCGCACGGGGCGACGGCGGGCTCGGTGCCGCGATCGCCTCGACGGCATCCGATCTCATCTCCGCGATCCGCTACCTCGCGCGCCGCGGAACGCCCGCGCTCGCCCTGGCCGCGATGGCCCTCCACCGCTTCGTCTACGGCATGGAGCTCATCACGATCATCCTGGCCAGCCGCAACCTCCTGGCCGCGGGCGGCGACGCCGACGCGGGGATCGCCAACTTCGCCGCCCTCATGGGGGCGATGCTCGTCGGCCACTTCCTCGCCGTCATCCTCACCCCCATCGCCCACAAGAGCATCCCGCCCGCCACCTGGGTGGTGATCTGCCTCCTCGGCGGGGCGACCGGGCAGGCGGTCATCGCCGCCTCCTACGCGCGTCTCCCCTTCATGACGGGGCTCCTCCTCTTCGGCATCGGCGTGCAGGGGGCCAAGATCGCCGTGGACACCATCGTCCAGTCGGACACGGCCGATGCCTTCCGCGGCCGCGCCTTCTCCCTCTACGACGTCCTGTTCAACACCGCCGAGTGCCTCGCGGCCGGCGTCGCCGTGCTCATCCTCCCCGACGGCGGATGGTCGCGTCCCGTGCAGATCGGCCTCGTGATCATGGTGCTCGTCGTCGTCGCCGGGTACCGAACGGGCATGAGCCGTCTGGGGGGCCGCCCCCGCCCGTATTAGGGGATCGGGGCGCACGTGCGCAATACTGCCTGTCGTGGCACCGCCCGGACGCCTGATGCCCGAGCGTGATCTGCATATTCATGGTGCGGCCCGCAGCGGACCGGCCAACGGCCGGGCGCCGTCGCGCCCGCGATGAGAAGGCGCAAGATGGCTCACGACATGGTTGCCAACGCCGTCGAGAAGATCCTCGACGCGGTGGTCGACAAGACCTTCGTGGAGGACGTCCCCCTCCCCGGCGAGTCCGAGCTCGCCCGATTCCTCAATGTCTCACGGCCCACGATGCGCGAGGCCGTGCGCAACCTCTCCATGGGGGGCGTCCTCAACGTCGTCCACGGGCGGGGCACCTTCCTCCTTCCCCGCTTCCGCTGGCGCGAGCTTCCCTACCTCATGTACGTGGCCGCCCATGAGGGCCGGGTCTCCGAGGTCGAGGTGGACGTGCTCGGCGTGGAGGAGATGCTCGAGGTCGGCGCCGTCCGCCTCGCCGTCCAGCAGCGCACCGAGGAGCACCTCGCGGAGATGCGCCGCTGCCTGGAGGAGTTCGATCTGGCGCAGAAGACCGAGAACGTGCAGGCCCTTGTCGGCCTCGACTACGCCTTCCACGACGCCATCGTGGCCACCACCGGCAATCAGTTCGTCGCCTCCACCCTGCACCCCCTGCGCGACGCTCTGCTCGGCGCCCGCTTCCGGGCCTTCGAGTCCCCTGAGGTCAGGCGGCGCACGAGCGAGCAGCACAGGGCCCTGTTGGAGGCCATCGAGGCGCGCGACGAGCAGCGCGCCGTCTCCCTCATGCTCGAGCACATGGGCACCACGCGCGCCGACATCCTCTCGGCGCGCGAGCGCGAGGGCAGCGAGCTCTCCGAGAACCTCTGAGCGGTCGGCTCCGGGCACCGCGCCATCCGTGTGAGCAAATCGATTCCCCAGAGGTCTGAGTAGGCTCTTGACGTGCCGTAAACTCGTTCTGCCCCCAAGTGGGGCGCAGAGCCGTACAGAGTCGTGCAGGAGCGCGACCGCTCCTGCCGGCAGCTATGAAGAAGGAGAGCAGGAGAAATGTCCGCCATCACCGCGCCCATGAGCGAGTCGCCCCTCCCGACGGCGGGCGGCGTCATCGCCCCCGCGCAGCCCCATGAGCAGGGGGCGGTGGGCTCCACCGACATCACGGTCGTCACCGTCGCCCTCGCGATCCTGGCGATCCTCGGCATGCTCACCGCCTTCGCCGCCATCGCCGGCTCGATGCCGGTGGTCGTCATCGGCTCGCTCGTCTCCGTCGTCCTGTCCGTGGCCACCGCCTTCACCCAGCTCCACCGCGCCGGGCTCTGATCCCGCCGCGACCCCGAGCGCCGGCGGACCGCCAGTCCCCGGCCCCTTCCCACCAGCGCCCCGCCGCCCCGTGCCGCGGGGCGCTCGTGCGCCCGCGGCCGGATCGCGCCCCGGCCGATCGGATCACAACAGGGTCTTGCGCCCGCGTGTGACAGGGCTTACGCTTGAGCCACACAACTTAGAGCACAGACCTCTGAGGAGTACGGCTCGCAATGATGCTGAGCCGAACAGCGACCACGGGGCGGAGCGCGAGCCATGAGAATCCTTGTCGTCAATGTGAACACCACCGAGTCGATGACCCGGTCGATCGCCGAGGCGGCGCGCGCCGTCGCCGCCCCGGGCACCGAGATCATCGGGGTCACCCCCACCATCGGCGCGGACTCCGTCGAGGGGAACTTCGAGTCCCACCTCGCCGCCGTCGCCGTCATGAGCGCGCTGACCTCCTACCCCGAGCCCTTCGACGCCGTCGTCCAAGCCGGGTTCGGGGAGCACGGCAAGGAGGGGCTCATGGAGCTCCTGGACGTCCCCGTCGTCGACATGACCGAGGCGGCCGCCCATCTCGCCATGCTCCTGGGCCGCTCCTTCAGCGCCGTCACCACCCTGGACCGCACCGTGCCCCTCATCGAGGAGCGCCTCGCGGCCTTCGGGCTGGCCGCCCACTGCGCCTCGGTGCGCTCCACCGGCCTGGGGGTCCTCGAGCTCGAGGACGCCGACGCCGCCCGGCGCGCCATCATCGCCCAGGCCCGCGCCGCCCTCGATGAGGACCGCGCCGAGGTCATCGTGCTCGGCTGCGGGGGAATGGCCGGCCTCGACGCCGAGCTCAACCGGGAGCTGGGCATCCCCGTCGTCGAGGGCGTCGCCGCCGCCGTCAAGCTCGCCGAGGACCTCGTCGGGCTCGGCCTGAGCACATCGAAATCCCGCACCTACGCCGCGCCGCGCCCCAAGGAGGTGCGCGGCTGGCCCCTGCCGAGCGCCCGGGGCGCGGCCACCTGAGGCCCGCCGCCGATCGCCGGCCACCCTTCCCCGCCCCCACCAACCCGCACCGTTCCACCCCTGAAAGGACGCGCCATGAGCACCCGAGGAGTCGTCGTCGCCGTCGGCGGCAATGCCCTGGTCAAGAACAGCGATGAGATCTCCGTGGCCCACCAGGCCGCCGCCGTGGCCGAGTCGGCCGAGAGCATCGCCCGTCTGGTCGAGGCCGGATTCACCCCCGTGGTCACGCACGGCAACGGGCCGCAGGTCGGCTTCCTGCTGCGGCGCGCCGAGCTGGCCCTCGGCGAGCTGCCGCCGATCCCCCTGGACGTCCTGGGCGCCGACACCCAGGGCGCCACCGGCTACATGTTCGCCCGCGGTCTGCGCAACGCCCTGGCCGAGCGCGGCATCTCCAAGGACGTGGCCGCGATCGTCACCCAGACCGTCGTCGATCCCGCCGACCCCGCCTTCGTCGACCCCACCAAGCCCATCGGCTCGTTCATGAGCGCCGAGGAGGCCCAGCGCCACGAGCGCGAGGAGGGGTGGGCGCTGCGCGAGGACTCCGGCCGCGGCTACCGCCGCGTCGTCGCCTCGCCCCAACCGCTCGAGATCGTCGAGGCGGGCACGATCAAGGCCCTCGCCGACTCCGGCAGCATCGTCATCGCCTGCGGCGGCGGAGGCATCCCCGTGCGGCGCGACGACGCCCGACTCACTGGTGTCGAGGCCGTCATCGACAAGGACCTCGCCTCCGCCCTGCTCGCCAACCGCCTCGGCGTCCAGGACTTCATCATCTGCACCGCCGTCGACGCCGTCTGCCTCGACTTCAACAAGCCCACCCAGGCCGAGCTGCGGTCCCTGACCATCGCGCAGGCCCGCGAGCACCTCGAGGCCGGGCAGTTCGGCGCCGGCTCCATGGCCCCCAAGATCCAGGCGGCCATCTCCTTCCTCGAGCGCGGGGGCGAACGGGTCATCATCACCTCCCTCCCCCGCATGGTCGACGCCCTCGCGGGCACGACCGGCACCACCATCACCCCCTGAATCCCACCATCCCCAACCGAACCGCATCCCCTGCCTGAACGCACGAATCACATCCGAGGGCGATGACGCCCGACCCTGACGGAAAAGGTCGCATCATGGCACCACAGCAGACGGCCGCCCCGAGCGCCGAACCAGAGATCAGCAACAGCCTCGTCAACGACGACCTCCTACCGCCCAAGGAGCGCGACTGGGGGTTCTTCTCCCTCTTCGCCATGTGGATGTCAGACATTCACTCCATCGGCGGGTACACCTTCGCCGCCGGGCTCTTCGCCCTCGGGCTGGGCGCCTGGCACGTCTTCGGCGCTCTGAGCATCGGCATCATCATCGTCTTCTTCCTCATGAACCTCGTCGGCTTCGCCGGGCAGGCCACCGGCCTGTGCTACCCGGTGCTGGCCCGCATCACCTTCGGCACCGTGGGCTCCAACCTGCCCGCCCTGCTGCGCGGCGCCGTCGCCATCTGCTGGTACGGCATCCAGACCTGGCTCGCCTCCAAGGCCGTCATCGTGCTCCTGGGGGGCATGTGGCCGGGCATCACGAATCTCGGTCAGACCCGTTTCCTGGGCGAGACCCTGCTCGGCTGGGCCGCCTTCCTGTTCATGTGGTGCCTCCAGCTCCTCCTGCTGCGCCGGGGGATGGAGACCATCCGCAAGTTCCAGGACTGGGCCGGCCCCGCCGTCTGGGTGGTCATGTTCCTGCTCACCGCCTACGTCCTCCACCTGGCCGACTGGCACATCTCGCTGAGCCTGACGGCGGAGGCGCCCCAGTGGGGCACCGGCTACGCCCTGCTCGCCGCCATCAGCCTCACCGTCACCTACTTCTCCACCCTCCTGCTCAACTTCTGCGACTTCTCGCGATTCGCCCCCAACCGGAAGGCCGTGTGGATGGCGAACCTGTGGGGCCTGCCCGTCAACTTCATCGCCTTCTCCGTGGTCTCCGTGCTCGTGACGGCCGGCTCCTTCCAGATCTACGGCGAGTACATCTACGACCCCGTGGACCTCGTCGCCAAGCTCGACCACCCCATCGCCATCATCCTGGGGGCCATCACCTTCACCGTGGCCACCCTGGGCATCAACGTGGTGGCGAACTTCGTCTCCCCGGCCTACGACCTGGCCAACGCCTGGCCGGCGAAGATCGACTTCAAGCGGGGCGGGTTCATCGCCGCCTGCATCGCCCTGGTCATCACGCCGTGGAACCTCTACAACAACCCGGTCGTCATCAACGTGTTCCTCGCCGCCCTCGGCGCGGTGCTCGGGCCGCTCTTCGGCATCATCATCGCCGACTACTACATGCTCCGGAAGGGCCAGGTCCAGGTGTCCGAGCTGTTCAAGCGGGACGGCATGCACACCTTCACCTCCGGCTGGAACATGCGCGCCGTCTGGGCCTTCGTCATCGCCTCGGTGCCCTCGATCATCGTCGCCGTCGTCCCGGTGACCTTCTGCAAGTTCCTCAGCCCGTTCTCCTGGTTCATCGGCGCCGTGCTGGGCCTGGGGATCCACCTGCTCATGTCGCGGGCGGACCCCTACGTCCTCAGGGCCGTCCGCCAGGCCCGGACCGTCGACCTCGACGCCGACCGCGATTCCGTCGCTCGCTGAGCGCGCCCCGCACCGGACCCGCTCAGACCGGCGCTCATCAACCTGATCCGCCCTGAACAGCCCTGAACCGCACTCACCGACCCCGACCGCCCCGCAGCGGCGGGAAGAGAGGAGAGCATCATGACCACCGCATCGACCGAGCCCACCCACGACCTCGTCATCACCGCCAACCGCGCGGTCCTGCCCGACGGCGTCCGGCCCGCGGCCGTCGTCATCGACGGCGAGCGCATCACCGCCGTCGTCGATCCCGGGGCCGCCCCCATCGCCCGCGAGCGCATCGAGGTCCCCGACGACCGCGTCCTCATGCCCGGGCTCGTGGACTCCCACGTCCACATCAACGAGCCCGGCCGCACCCAGTGGGAGGGCTACGAGACAGCCACCCGCGCGGGACTGGCCGGGGGCATCACCACGATCCTCGACATGCCGCTCAACTCCTCCCCGCCCACCGTGAGCGTGGCGAACCTCGAGCTCAAGGAGGAGGCCGCCCGCGGCAAGCTCTCCGTGGACGTGGGCCTGTGGGGAGGCGCCGTCCCCGGCAACACCGCCGAGCTCGCGCCCCTGTGGGAGCGCGGCGTGTTCGGCTTCAAGTGCTTCACCGCCCACTCCGGCATCGACGAGTACGGCTTCCTGGGCTACGACGGCGTGCGCGAGGCCCTGACCGAGCTCGCCCGCATCGACGCCCCGCTCATCGTCCACGCCGAGGACCCCGGCGTCCTGGCGAGCGCCCCGCAGGACATCGGCCGCGAGTACGCCGGATACCTGCGCTCGCGGCCCGACGCCGCCGAGACCGCCGCGATCTCGGCCGTCATCGACGCCGTCCGGGCCACCGGGGCGAGGGTCCACATCCTCCACCTGGCCTCCGCCCAGGCACTGCCCCTCATCCGCGCCGCCAAGGAGGAGGGCCTGCGCATCACCGCCGAGACCTGCCCGCATTACCTCACCTTCGCCGCCGAGCAGATCCCCGACGGCGCCACCGAGTACAAGTGCGCCCCGCCCATCCGCTCCGAGGCCAACCGCCGCGAGCTGTGGGCCGGACTCCTCGACGGCACGATCGACCACATCGCCTCCGACCACTCGCCGTGCACCATCGACCTCAAGCGCCAGGACACCGGCGACTTCTCCCAGGCCTGGGGAGGCGTGGCCTCCGTTCAGCTCGGGCCCGCCGCCGTGTGGAGCGCCGGCGCCGAGTTCGGGGCGACCCTGAGCGATCTCGCCCGCTGGTACGGGCAGGCCCCCGCCGCGACCTTCTCCATCCCCGGAAAGGGGGCAATCGCCGTCGGCAATGACGCGGACCTGATCGTCCTCGATCCCGAGGCCCCCTTCACCGTGGACGTGACCGCGCTGGAGCACCGCAACCCGATCTCGCCCTACCAGGGGCGCGAGCTGCGCGGCGTCGTCAGCCGCACCATCCTGCGCGGCTGGAGCGTCGACCGCGACTCCAGGACCGGGCGGCTGCTGCGCCGTCGCTGACCGCCCGGTTCCGCCGCCCGCCCGATCGGCGGGGCGGCCCACCACCCATCATCCGTCCGAACAACCAACCACCACCGCTTCCCCGAGGAGGAAGAAACATGTCCGAACACATGCGATCGCTCAAGGGGCTCGTGGACGCCGTCGACAACGTCGGCAAGAGCTTCATCTCCATCAACGACCTGTCCGACACCCAGCTCTACAACCTCTTCGAGCTGGGCAAGAACCTCGAGCTCTTCAACCGCACCCGGGCCGAGATCCTCACCGACAAGATGATCGCGCTGATGTTCTTCCAGCCCTCGACGCGCACCCGCATGAGCTTCCAGACCGCCGTCGAGCGGCTCGGCGGCATGACGATCGTCGAGGCCAACCCCAAGGTCACCTCCTCGGTGGCCAAGGAGGAGAGCATCGAGGACACGATGCGCTGCGTCTCCCAGTACGCCAACCTCATCGTGCTGCGCCACTATGACGAGGAGGAGGCGCGCCGGGGCGCCGAGGCCGCCGAGTGCCCCATCATCAACGGCGGGTGGGGGCACTGGGAGCACCCCACCCAGGCCCTGCTCGACCTGTACACGATGTGGCGCCGCTTCGGGAGGATCGAGGGGCTCAACGTCGCCGTCGTCTCCCCGGACATGATCGAGGCCCGAACCGGCCACTCCATGGCCTACGGGCTGGCGCGCTTGGGCGCCAACGTCACCATCTGCTCCGACTCCGACCGACGCACGCCCACCGAGGTCACCGAGCGCATCCGCGCCGAGTCCAAGGCGGGCCTCAGCGAGGAGTTCGACTTCGAGCAGGACACCTTCAACGACTTCGTGCGCACTCAGGACCTCATCTACCTGCCCGGCTGCTCCGCGCCCGCCGGCGCCAAGGCCGAGGAGTTCAAGACCCTCATGGATCGCTACTTCGTGCGCTACGAGACCCTCGCCGAGGAGGCCGAGAAGGGCCACCAGATCTACGTCACCCACACCCTGCCCCGCCGCGCCGGGGAGATGGACCTGCGGATCGACAACACCCCGCACCAGCTCTACTTCCGGGCGATCCTCCAGTCCGTCTCGATCCGGATGGCCCTGGTCACCTCGATCGTCGGCGTTTGAGGCGCCGCCCCATACCGACGCCCCACCCATCACCGCGCACCTCACGAAAGGACATGAACCATGCTTGAGATCAAGGCCGGCGGCTACACCTTCAAGGCCCGCTACGAGGAGGAGGGCGCGCCGCGCACCGTGGCGGCCTTCCGCGAGAAGCTCCTCCCCCTGGACTCCCGGATCATCCACGTGCGCTGGTCCGGCCAGGCCGGGTGGATCCCCTTCGGGGACCTCGACCTCGGGATCGAGCCGGAGAACGGCACCTGCTACCCGCACCCCGGCGAGATCGTCATCTACCCCGGAGGCGTGTCCGAGACCGAGCTGCTCATCGGCTACGGCTACGTGAATTTCGCGTCCAAGGCCGGCCAGCTCGCCGGCAACCACTTCGCCACCATCGTCGAGGGCAATGAGAACCTCCCCGCCCTGGGCGAGAAGTTCCTGTGGGAGGGCGCCCAGGAGATCTCCTTCCGCGAGATCTGAGACCACACGAGACGGGCGGCCCCGCCCATCCGCGGCGGGGCCGCCCCGAGGAGGAGGAGCGAATGCTCACCGATGAAGAGCTCTCACAGCTCACGGACGTCGCCCGCCAGTGCCGGCGCGACATCGTCCGCATGACGAACAAGGCGGGCAGCGGCCACCCCGCCGGATCACTGTCCGCGATCGACGCCCTGGTGGTCCTCTACCTGCACCACCTGCGGGTGCGCCCCGAGGAGCCCGACTGGCGCGAGCGCGACCAGTTCTTCCTGTCCAAGGGGCACTGCACGCCCGCCTACTACGCGGCCATGGCCGCCCGCGGGTTCTTCCCCCGCGAGGAGCTCATGACCTTCCGGGCCCTGCCCACCCGGCTCCAGGGCCACCCCTCCAACACCCACTTGCCGGGGGTGGACTCCTCCTCCGGCTCCCTGGGCCAGGGACTGTCGGTGGCCAACGGCGCCGCCATCGCCGCCAAGCACGACGGCCTGGACTCGCGCTACTACGTCATGATCGGCGACGGCGAGAGCCAGGAGGGCCAGATCTGGGAGGCCGCGATGACCGCCTCCGACCGGGGCCTGGACAACGTGTGCGCCCTCATCGACGCCAATGGCATCCAGCTCGACGGCACCGTCGACTCGGTCAAATCACTCGGCGACCAGGGTGCCAAGTGGCGGGCCTTCGGCTGGGAGGTCATCGAGATCGACGGCCACGACCTGCGCGCCATCGACGACGCCCTGACCCGGGCGGCGGGCACCAGGGGCGCGCCCACGGCGATCATCGCCTGCACCGTCAAGGGCAAGGGCGTGAGCTTCATGGAGAACACGGCGAAGTACCACGGCCTGGCGCCCACCGACGCCGAGCTGCGGATCGCATTGGAGGAACTGCGATGAGCCAGACCACTGAGATCAGAGAACCGCGTGACGGCTACGCCGAGGCGCTCATCGAGCTCGGCCGCGCCCACGAGGACGTCTTCGTCCTCGACGGCGACTGCTCCAAGGCCAACTACACATCCCGTTTCGGGGAGGCGATCCCCGAGCGATTCATCAACCTGGGCATCGCCGAGTGCGACATCGTGGGCACGGCCGCGGGACTGGCCGCCATGGGCAAGGCCCCCTTCGCCAACGCCTACGCCAACTTCCTCACCGGGCGCGGCTTCGACCAGATCCGCGTCTCCGTGGCCTACTCGGGCCGGGCGGTGACGGTGGTCGGCCACAACGCCGGCACCACCGCCGCGCAGGAGGGCGCCACTCACCTGCCCCTGGAGGACGTGAGCCTCATGCGCTCCATCCCCGGGATGACGGTCCTCGTGCCCTGCGACGCCGTCGAGATGGGCAAGGCCGTCCGCGCCGCCTACGCCCACCCCGGGCCCGTCTACCTGCGGGTCGGCAAGCTCGGCGTGCCCGTGGTCACTGAGGAGGCCACCCCCTTCGAGATCGGGCGGGCCCTCACCCTGCGCGAGGGCGCCGACATCTCCCTGCTGACCACCGGCGCCATGGCCTCCGAGGCCCTGGGAGCCGCCGAGCTCCTGGCCGCCGAGGGCATCAGCGCCGAGGTCGTCCACCACCACACCATCAAGCCCCTCGACACCGACTCCGTCCTGGCCAGCGCCGAGCGCACCGGCGGCCTCGTCACCGCCGAGGAGCACTCGATCATCGGGGGCCTGGGATCCGCCGTCGCCGAGACGCTCATCGAGGCCCGGCCCGTGCCCATGGAGCGGGTGGGGACCCGGGACGTCTTCGGGGTGTCCGGAACCATGGACGAGCTCTTCGACCACTTCGGGCTGCGCGCCGCCAATATCGCCGACGCCGCGCGCCGCGTCATCGGGCGCCGCAGGGGCTGACCCTCCCCGTCCCACCGTCCGCACCATCATCCGCACTCACCACTCAAGGAGCGAGCATCATGAAGGAATCCCTCCACGACTACATGAAGGTCGGCATCGTCCACTTCATGGCGGACCCCGCCGCCATGACCGGAGAGGGCGAGATCGCCGCCAGCGTCGAGCGCATCGCCGCTGACGACTTCTTCGACGCCATCGAGGTCACCCACGTCAAGGACCCCGCCGAGCGGGCCGCTGTCGCAGCGGTCGTCTCCAGTGCCGGGATGACCGTCGGCTTCGGCGGGCAGCCCCTCATCCTGCGGGGCAAGCTCAATCTCAACTCCACTGACGACGCCGAGCGGGCCGCCGCCATCGAGACCCTCAAGGGCGGCATCGATCAGGCCTACGAGCTGGGCGCCGGCAAGTTCGGCTTCCTGTCCGGCCCCAATCCGCCGGCCGACCAGCGCGAGACCGCCCTGGGGCTCCTGGCGGACTCCATCGTCCAGCTCGGCCGCTACGCGGCATCCAAGGGCGACCTGACGCTCTCCCTGGAGACCTTCGACGACTCCACCGACAAGTGCGCCCTCATCGGCACCAACCGGCTCGCCTGCGAACTGGCCCGGGAGGTGCGCAAGGCGATCCCCGGCTTCGGGCTCATGGTGGACCTGTCCCACCTGCCCATGCAGGGCGAGACCGTCCACCAGGCTCTGAGCGAGACCGCCGAGTTCATCAACCACGCCCATATCGGCAACTGCGTCATCCGGGACCCCGCGGACCCCGCCTACGGGGACAAGCACCCCGCCTTCTCCCACCCCAAGGGGGAGAACAACGTCCCCCAGGTGCGCGACTTCCTGCGCGGCCTGCTCGATATCGGCTACCTGCGCTCCGACGCCCCCGAGCGCCCCATCGTCGCCTTCGAGGTCCAGCCGCTGAGCGACGGGGAGAGCACCCAGACCGTCATCGCCGATGCCAAGCGGGTCCTCCGCGAGGCCTGGCGAACCCTGTGAGAGCACCGATCTGAGAAGGAGTGAGCAGTGATGGCTCGTATGCGCGCAGTGGACGCGATCGTCCTCATCCTCGAGAAAGAAGGTGCCACCCAGGCCTTCGGCGTGCCGGGCGCGGCCATCAACCCGTTGTACTCGGCCATGAAGAACCACGGGGGCATCCGGCATGTGCTCGCGCGCCACGTCGAGGGCGCCTCCCATATGGCCGAGGGGTACACCCGCGCCGCGCCGGGCAACATCGGCGTGTGCATCGGCACCTCCGGTCCCGGCGGGACCGACATGGTCACCGGCCTGTACTCCGCCTGGGCCGACTCGATACCGATCCTGTGCCTCACCGGCCAGGCGGCGGTGGCCATGCTGAGCAAGGAGGAGTTCCAGGGCGTGGACATCGCCTCCATCGCCGCGCCCGTGACCAAGATGGCCGTCACCGTCCTGGAGCCCGCCCAGATCCCCGGCACCCTGGCCAGGGCCTTCCAACTCATGCGCTCCGGGCGCCGCGGGCCGGTCCTCATCGACCTGCCCTTCGACGTGCAGGTCGCCGAGATCGACTTCGACATCGACGCCTACGAGCCCCTGCCCGTGGCGACCCCCGCGATGTCCCGCTACCAGGCCGATCGGATCCTCGACATGCTCAACAGCGCCGAGCGCCCGATCATCATCGCCGGTGGGGGCGTCATCAACGCCGACGCCGCGGATGACCTCGTGGCCCTGGCCGAGTTCCTGGGGGCGCCGGTCATCTCCACGCTCATGGGCTGGGGCTCCATCCCGGATGATCACCGGCTCGCCCAGGGCATGGCCGGGATCCAGACCTCCCAGCGCTACGCCAACGCCACCTTCCTGGCCTCCGACCTCGTCATCGGGATCGGGAACCGCTGGGCCGCCCGTCACACCGGCAACCTGGAGGTCTACCGGGAGGGCAGGCGCTTCGTCCACGTGGATATCGAGCCCACGCAGATCGGACGCATCTTCCCGCCGGACTTCTCCGCGGTCTCCGACGCCGGGCTCGCGCTGCGGGCGCTCCTGGCCGCAGCGCGCGAGCGCTACACCCAGCCCCTGGAGCGCTACGCGCCCTGGGTGGAGGAGTGCCACGAGCGCAAGGCCACGCTCCTGCGCAAGACGCACTTCGACGTCGTCCCCCTGAAGCCGCAGCGCGTCTACGAGGAGATGTGCCGGGCCTTCGGCCCCGAGACCCGGTACGTGACCACCATTGGCCTGTCCCAGATCGCCGCGGCCCAGATGCTCCACGTGTTCAAGCCGCGCCACTGGATCAACGCCGGCCAGGCCGGACCCCTGGGCTGGACGGTCCCCGCCGCCATCGGGGCCGTCGTCGCCGACCCGGACACGCCCGTGGTGGCCCTGTCCGGTGACTACGACTTCCAGTTCCTCATCGAGGAGCTGGCCGTGGCCGCCCACCACCGGATCCCCTACGTCCACGTCGTCGTCAACAACGCCTACCTCGGGCTCATCCGCCAGTCGCAGCGCAACTTCGACATGGACTACCAGGTGCAGCTCTCCTTCGAGAACATCAACGCCCCGCAGACCGGCGGCTACGGGGTGGACCACGTGGGCGTCGTCGAGGGCCTGGGCTGCCACGCCATCCGGGTCCGCACGCCCGAGGAGCTCGCCGACGTCCTGGGCCGCGCCCGCGAGCTCGCGCTGAAGGATCGGGTGCCCGTCGTCGTCGAGGCGATCCTGGAGCGGGTCACGAATATCTCCATGGGCACGGCCCTGGACGCCGTCAACGAGTTCGAGGCGATCGCCGAGGACCCGGCGGTCGACGCGCCCACGGCCATCGCCCTGAGAGCGGGAGCGGGGCCGTCATGAGAGCCGCCGACATCAGCAACGACACCCTGCGCGCCGGCGATCCCGATGGGCGCCTGTTCAACGAGGACCTGGCCCCCGCCCACCCCGATGACCGCAACTGGAACTCATACTCCCTGTTCTCCCTGTGGATGAACGACGCCCACAACGCCTCGAACTACACCTTCGCGGCGGCGCTGTTCATCGGCACGGGGACGCTCATGGGCATGACGCCGCTGGCGATCGTCATCGGGGTGCTCGTGGCCACCCTCATCATCTTCGGCGCCTGCTGCCTGTCCGGCTACATGGGCTATGAGACCGGTGCCCCCTACCCCGTGGTCTCGCGCATCACCTGGGGGGTGTGGGGCGCCAACTTCCCGGCGGCGGTGCGCGGGATCGTGGCGATCGCCTGGTACGGCATCCAGACCTACCTGGCCTCCATCTCCCTGGAGCTGCTGCTCATACGGATCCTCCCGGGCTTCGGGGACCTCGATGCCTCCATCCTCGGGCTGCGCCTCAGCGGCTGGATCGCCTTCCTGGTGCTGTCCGCCATCCAGCTCGTCATCGTGTGGCGCGGTATGGAGGCGGTCCGCCACTTCCAGGGCATGGCCGGCCCCATCATCTGGGTCATCATGATCGGTCTGGGCGTGTGGATGCTCAGCCAGGCCGACTGGCGCTTCGATTGGCTCGTCAACGCCGACGGCGTCACGCCGGGACTCGGGCAGCAACTCTACCAGATCGCCGTGACAGTGGGCCTGACGGTGGGGACCCTGGCCACGCTCATGCTCAACTTCTCCGACTTCGCCCGCTACGCCCCCAGCGCCAAGTCCCTCGTGCTGGGGAACGTCCTGGGCCTGCCCCTCAACTGGACCGCTTTCGCCATGACCTCCGTGCTGTGCTCCGCCGCGGCGATCGAGGTCTACGGCGAGGCCTTCCACGACCCGGGCGAGCTCCTGTCCAGAATCGACAACAACATCATCTTCTACGTGGTGAGCATCGGGTTCATCGTGGCGACGGTGGGGGTCAACATCGTGGCGAACTTCGTGTCGGCCGCCTTCGACCTGTCCAACCTCAATCCCAAGAGGATCTCCTTCCGGGTGGGCGGCATCGTGGCCGTCATCGCCTCGATCCTCGTCACGCCGTGGAACCTCTACGGCAATCCGACGGCGATCACCTACTTCCTGGGCTCGCTCGGGGCGCTGCTGGGGCCCTTCTTCGGCATCCTGGCGATCGACTACTTCTGGTACAAGCGGCACGCGATCGACCTGGAGGACCTCTACTCGCCCCGGCCCGGTGGCCGGTACTACTACCGGGGCGGCCTCAACATGAGTGCCGTGGCGGCGTTCATCCCCGCCGCCGTGGTCTCCCTGTGCGTGGCGCTGCTGCCGATCAAGGTGTTCCAGTCATTGGCCTCCTTCTCCTGGTTCATCGCGGCGCCACTGGGCGCGATCTGCTACTGGGCGGTCATGCGGAGCCGGGGCGTGCGCCCGCGGGTCAGGACCGCTGCGGCGCGGACGTGATTCCACAGTTCTTCGGGGCCCGAGCGTCGAGTTCGTACTTTTGGTGACGAGTTCGGTGGGCGGGGGGACGTACTCGTCACCGAAAGTACGAAGTCGCGCTTGGTGGCGATATGCACCGCCGCCGTCGGGTGTTGGTGCTCTG
>NZ_MVIW01000047.1 GCF_002072185.1 Actinomyces denticolens | reverse complement strand
TCACCCGACGCCTCAAACGCGCCGTCGCCCGAAACCTCCACCACGCCCTCAAACAAGCCCTGAACAACCCCACCTACCACCCCACCACCTTGACACCCACAACATAGGAGCGCTGGTCCTCCGGACCGGTCTCGATGACATTTTCGACCGGTCTCGGCGATTGGGGGCGGTTATGAGTCGGTATTCTTCGCGGCGGTCTTCTTGGAGGGAGTCTTCTTGGCAGTCGTCTTCTTGGCGGCGGTCTTGCGGGTGGTGCGCTTCTTGGTCGGGCCCTTGGCGCGCTTCTCGGCGAGGAGCTCGTAGGCGCGCTCGGGGGTGACGGTGGCCGGGTCGTCACCGCGGCGCAGCGTCACATTCGTCTCGCCGTCGGTGAAGTAGGGGCCGAAGCGCCCGTCCTTGATGACCACGGGCTTGCCGGTGGTCGGATCCGTGCCGAGCTCGCGCAGGGGCCCGCGCGCGGCGGCCTGGCCGCGGCGGGTCTTGGGCTGGGCGAAGAGCGCGAGCGCCTCCTCCAGGGTCACCGTGAAGATCTGCTCCTCGGAGGCCAGGGAGCGCGAGTCCGTCCCCTTCTTCAGGTAGGGCCCGAAGCGCCCGTTCTGCGCGGTGATGTCCACGCCCTCGGCGTCCTGGCCCACCACGCGCGGCAGGCTGAGCAGGTCGAGCGCCTGCTCCAGGGTGACGGTGGACAGGTCCATGGACTTCAGCAGGCTCGCCGTGCGCGGCTTGGGCCCGGCGGCCTTCTTCGTGGTCCGCTTCCTCTTCGCTCCCGACGCCGTCGCCTCCTCATCGGCCCCGCCCTCCGGGGCGGGCAGCACCTCGGTGACGTAGGGCCCGTAGCGCCCGTCCTTGGCGATGATCGTATGGCCGGTGGATGGGTCGACGCCGAGTTCACGACCGTCGTCGGCGGCGCGGGCGAAGAGCTCACGGGCGCGCTCGACGGTCAGCTCATCCGGGGCGAGGTCGGCGGGCACGTTGGCGCGCTTGCCGTCCTCGGACTCCAGGTAGGGGCCGTAGCGGCCCACGCGCAGGGTCATGCCCTCGCCGATCGGCACGGAGTTGATGGCCCTGGCGTCGATCTCGCCGAGCGTGTCGAGCATGGCGCGCAGGCTGCGCTCGCCATCCTGGCCCACTCCCCCAGTGCTCCCCGAGCCTTGCGCGGCCCCGGCGGCCCTCGCGGCCCCGGCGGCATCAGATGAGCCCGTCCCGTCGGCCCCGAAGTAGAAGCGGGTCAGCCAGGCGACCCGGTCCGCCTCCCCGGCGGCGATGCGGTCGAGGTCGGCCTCCATGGAGGCGGTGAAGTCGTAGTCCACCAGCTCGGCGAAGTTCTCCTCCAGCAGGCGCGTGACGGCGAAGGCCAGCCAGGTGGGCACGAGGGCCTGGCCCCGGTGGTCCACGTAGCCGCGATCGGAGATGGTGGACATCGTGGCGGCGTAGGTGGAGGGGCGGCCGATCTCGCGCTCCTCCAGTGCCTTGACCAGGGACGCCTCGGTGTAGCGCGGCGGCGGGGTGGTCTCGTGCCCGGCGGCCTCGGCGCCGAGGGCCGCGAGCTCCTGCCCGGCGATCATGGCGGGCAGGCGCGTCTCGCGCGACGACGCGCTCCCGCCACCGGCGCCAGCACCGCCGCCCGCGCCGCCCGCCCCGGCGCTGCCGGACTCGCCGGCCCCACCGACACTGCCCGCGGCGGCCTCGGAGTAGCGCTCGGCGTCGCGCCCCTCCTCGTAGGCGGCCAGGAAGCCGCGGAAGGTGATGACGGTGCCCGAGGCGGTGAAGGACGCGGTGGAGAAGGTCTGCCCGGAGTCGCGCGAGCCGCCATCGGCGGGCGCCAGGGGCACCTCCACTCGGACGGTCGCGGTGGAGCCGACGGCGTCGGCCATCTGGGAGGCGACGGTCCGCTTCCAGATGAGCTCGTAGAGCCGGAACTGCGCGCCGCTGAGCTCACCGCTGACCTGCGCGGGGGTGCGGAAGTGGTCGCCGGCGGGCCGGATGGCCTCGTGGGCCTCCTGAGCGCCCTTGGTCTTCGTGGCGTAGACGCGAGCCTTGGCGGGCACGTACTCGGGCCCGTAGAGCTCGGCGACCTGCGCGCGGGCGGCGGCCACGGCCTGGCCGGAGAGCACCGTGGAGTCGGTGCGCATGTAGGTGATGAAGCCGTTCTCGTACAGGCCCTGGGCCACGCGCATGGTCTCGCGCGGGTTCATGCGGAGCTTGCGGGAGGCCTCCTGCTGGAGGGTGGAGGTGGTGAAGGGGGCGGCCGGGCGCCGCCTGTAGGGCTTGTCCTCCACCTCGGCCACGCGCGGGACGGCGCGCATGACGGCCTCGGCGATCGCTTTGGCCGCGCCCTCGTGGAGGTGGACGGTGCCCGCCTTGCGGGCCGACTCCGTCAGCTCGCCGCCATCGGTGAAGTCGCGCCCGGTGGCCACGCGGCGTCCATCGAGGGCGGACAGCCGGGCCGTGAAAGAGCCCTCGGCGCGGGCGGCCGCGTCGAGGCCGCTCAGGCCCGTGGTGAGCGCGGCCTCGACGCCCCAGTAGCCGGCGGGCACGAAGGCCATGCGCTCGCGCTCGCGCTCCACCACGAGGCGGGTGGCCACGGACTGCACGCGCCCGGCGGACAGGCCCGCGCGGACCTTGCGCCACAGGACGGGGCTGACCTCGTAGCCGACGAGCCGGTCGAGGATGCGGCGGGTCTCCTGGGCGTCCACGCGATGGGAGTCGATGTCCCGCGTGGAGTCCAGGGCGCGGGTGACGGCCTCCTTGGTGATCTCGGTGAAGGTCATCCGCTTGACCGGCACCTTGGGCTTGAGGACCTCCAGGAGGTGCCAGGCGATGGCCTCGCCCTCGCGGTCGTCATCGGTGGCCAGGTAGAGCTCGTCGGCCTCCTTGAGGGCCTTCTTAAGCGCAGTGACGGTCTTCTTCTTGTCCGGGTTGACGACGTAGTACGGCTTGAACCCGTCCTCGACGTCGACGGCGAAGCGCCCGTAGGGGCCCTTCTTCTCCTTGGCCGGGAGCTCGGAGGGCTGGGCGAGGTCGCGGATATGGCCCACGGAGGCCTCGACATCGAAATCGGGGCCCAGGTATCCGGCGATCGAGCGGACCTTGTTCGGGGACTCGACGATGACGAGCTTGCGGGGCACGGGGAACCTTCCTGCGACGTTCGGGGCGCCGCGCGCGCATCGGTGGACGGCACGACCTCGACGCCCGTGTGCGGGCGCCCGAGCCGACTCTAACCCATCGGCGCTCGGCCGGCCCCGCCCGGCCGGAGGCGCGCTCGCAGTCAGGACAGTTGGCCGAGCGCCGTGATGATGGAGCCGATGAGCTGGTGGGCGGCGGCGGAGTCGAACGGGAGGTCGATCGTGCGGCATTCGGCGGCCAGGGCCGCCATCGGACGCACCTCGGGCGCACCCTGCTGGGCGAAGGCGCGGACCTCCCGCATGTCCCGGTCGATGGTGTCGGCGGGGTCGACGGCGCGCGCCGCGGTCCTGTCGTCCACCCACTGGCGGGTGCGCCGGGTGATCCGGTCGATCTGCGGGGTGACGGCGCGCAGATCGGCGTCGAGGGCCTCCGCGGCCTGGCGCGCGCGGGCGCAGACGGCCCCCATGGCGCCGACGACGGAGTCCAGGGCCTCGCACAGGTCGGAGATGGAGCCGATCGGGTCCTCCTCGCTGCCGTCGAGGATGGACCGGGAGAAGCGCCCGACCATGAGGGTCATGAGCCGCATGAGGGCCACGGAGAAGCGCAGGTCGAGGACGCCGTCACGCACCGCGCTCATCCGCTGCGGCAGCGCTCGCAGGGCGGGGGCGGCCTGTCCGGACAGCTCGACGACGCGCTCGGCGATCTCATCGCTGCGCGTGCGCTGCCAGGAGGTGCGGGCCTGGGCCCCCAGCACTCGGCCGGTCAGCTCGACGCGCTCGGCGACCTGGATCATCGAGTCCCTCGTGCCCTCCAGGGAGCCCAGGAGCCTGAAGTACTCCTCGAGCTGGAAGACGAGGCGGTTGGTGGAGCGCTCGAGGCCCGCGGCGGCGCGCAGGATGTCCGCGACGGGCCCGCTCACGCCCGCGGCGTCGGGGACGCGCACGCCGGCGGAGACCAGGGCGCTGACCTCCGCGGGCAGGAGGGCGCGGGTGGCGTCGATGAGCGCGGGGTATCCCATGCCCGCCAGCTCGGCGGCGAGCTCGACGGCGCCCATCTCACCGATCTGGGAGCGGGAGGCGCCCCGGCCGGCGAACTCGCGCTCACGGGTCCGCACACGGCGGTAGGCCTCCTCGACGGCGCGCTGGGTGTCTCCGCACAGGGGCTTGGTGCGCACGGAGAGGAAGCCGTCGTGGATCGGAACGATGGTGGCGAAGACGCGGTAGTCGACGCCGTCGGCGGCGCGGTTGAGGACATAGGCGCTCACGGGCCGCCCGGCGCCCAGGTCGTCCCACATGAGCTTGAACAGGCCGGCGGGCATATCCAAATGGCGGACGATATTGTGCGGTGCGCGCTGGAGGCGCTCCCGCGAGTAGCGCGACAGGGAGTCGAAGGTCCGATTCGTACGACGGATCACTCCTTTGGGGCCGGTGGTCGAGAAGAAGATGTCCTCAGGGTCGAAGAATCTCTCGTAGCCGATCTGCGATTCCATCGTAGATGTCCTTTGCTGCTGTCCCAGGGAAGAAGCCGACGAGCGCGGGGAGACGTCGACCGACAGGATGGGAATCTATCAACGAAGGTCGCTTTTCGGACACAGCGTCCTGCGAAACTACTCAATACTGCTACCGAATCGTTACCCAAGCGGAGCGGGCTGTCGCGCTGATCACTGCACCGGCCCAGCCGGACCCCGCCGTGCTCAGTCGAGCCCGACCGCGCCCCGCCGTGCTCAGTCGAGCCCGGCCAGGGCGGCCCGGATCCGCTCGACGGCGCCGCCCAGGGCCTCGTCGTCGGTGCTCAGGTCGAGGCCCCGGTAGCGCCCGGCGAGGTTCGCCAGGTCGCTCATCTCCGGGTAGCCCCGCTCGGAGAGGGAGCCGGCCTCCTCCATGAGGGCCTCGACGTCGCCCTCGGCGCCGTCGATGAGGACGCCGCCCTCATCAGTGAGCGCGCGCAGCCAGCGGTCGTAGGGGCGGCGCGTCCGATCGAGGTCGGAGACGACGGAGGCCATGGCCGACTCGAGCTCGCCGATCCGGGTCTCGACGACGCCCCGCACCGAGTCCAGGGAGCCCAGGTCCGCCTCGAGGCCCTGCACGAGCTCGCGCATGGCGGTGGGGGCGTCGGCCTCGGCCCCGCCGACGACGGAGGCGGCGTAGGCGCCCAGCACGAGGGTGTGCAGGCGGATGAGCGCGGCGCTGAAGGCCATCGACTCCATGGCGTCGGCGAAGGAGGCCACGGAGTCCTTCAGACCGGTGACGGCGGTGGCCGCCCGCTCGGAGCGCTCGATGATCCGCTCGGCCAGTCCGGGCACCGATGATTCCGGGTCCTTGCTGGTCAGGGTCCGCATGAGCGCGGCGGTGCGCTGGGCGCGGTCGCGGATGGACTCCGCGCCGTCGAGCCAGGAGCCCAGGGCGGAGACGACCTCGCGGAAGTCCCCGATGCGGTCCACGAGGCTGTCGGACGAGGCCTCAACACGGCGGGCGCCGCGCAGGATCTCAGCCGCGGGACCCTCGGCCTCCTCGCGCACGGGGACCCTCACCCCCTCGGCGAGAAGGCGCTGGGCCTCCGAGGCCAGGCTCGCCCGTCCGAAGGCGGCGAGGGTGTCGTAGCCGAGGGAGGCCAGCTCCTCCGCGAGCAGCCCGGCGCCGTGCTCGGCGGCCTCGCGGCGGTTGGCGCCCGAGTCCATGCGCTCGCGCTCAGCGGCGCGCACCCGGCCGTACACCTCGCCGATCGTGGCGAAGACGGCGTCGTCCAGGGGCTTGGTGCGCACGGAGACGTAGCCGCTGGAGGTCGGGGTCACGGTGGCGAACACCCAGTAGTCGAGCCCGTCCTTGGCGCGGTTGAGCACATACGCGCCCACGGGGCGGCCCGCGGTGAGATCGTCCCACATGAGTTTGAACAGGCCGCCCGGCATGTCGTCATGGCGGATGATGTTGTGCGGGGCGCCGATCATCTCCTCGCGCGGATAGCGCGCCAACTGAAGGAATGTCTCGTTCGCGCTGCGAATGACGCCTTTGTCGTCCGTCGAGGAGAAGAACACGTCCTCGGCGTCGAAATGGCGGCGGTTCCCGATGATCGTTTCCACTGGAGTTGCTTCCTTCAGGGTATAAGGGATCGGCCCCATCCTGCCCCACCCCCTCCAAGTGAGGACAGCCTGAGTTCCCCTGAAAATGATCACAGTTTCACAGCGCCGGCACAGGCTCGGAGTGTTGGATAGGGGCATGAGCACTCCCGCCGAGCCCTTGACCCGAGCCGATGGCTCACCGGTGCGCGTCCTCGTCGTCGACGATGAGCAGATGCTCGCCGACCTCCTGGCGTCCGCCCTCCGCTACGAGGGATGGGAGGTGACGACCGCCGGCACGGGCGTGGCCGCGGTGCGCGCCGCCAAGGAGATCCAGCCCGACGTCGTGGTCCTGGACATCATGCTGCCCGACTTCGATGGGCTGGAGGTCATGCGCCGGATCCACGGCCACACCCCTGGCGTCCCCGTGCTCTTCCTCACCGCCAAGGACGCGGTCGAGGACCGCGTGGCCGGCCTGACCGCCGGGGGCGACGACTACGTCACCAAGCCCTTCTCCCTGGAGGAGGTGGTGGCCCGGCTGCGCGCCCTGCTGCGCCGCTCCGGGGCCTCGGCCGCCGAGCCGGCCAATGTCCTGACGGTCGGCGACCTGCGCATGGACGAGGACTCCCACGAGGTCTGGCGCGGCGACACCGAGATACGCCTGACCGCCACCGAGTTCGAGCTGCTGCGCTTCCTCATGCGCAACCCCCGCCGCGTGCTGTCCAAGCCCCAGATCCTGGACCGGGTGTGGAACTACGACTTCGGCGGCCAGGCGAACATCGTCGAGCTCTACATCTCCTACCTGCGCCGCAAGATCGACAAGGGCCGCGAGCCGATGATCCACACGATGCGCGGCGTGGGCTACGTCCTCAAGCCCGCCGAGGCCCCGGAGGGCTCCGAGGGCGCGATGAGCTCAGCGGGCCCGGGCGGCGCGAGCGCCGGGGCCCAGGGGTGAGCAGGCCCCGCAGCCTGCGGGCGCGCCTGGTCGCGGGCGTCCTGGGCATCGTCCTCGTCATGGCCGCCGTCATCGGCGCCATCTCCACGCTCTCCCTGCGCAGCGGCCTCATCGACCGCCTCGACAGCCAGGTGCGGGCGGCGGCGAGCCGCGCCGAGTTCCGGCGCCACGGGGACGCCTCCGGGCAGGTCCCGACGGTGGCCCCCGATGAGGACGAGCCGGATGACGACACCCACCCCGTGCCCCCCGATGACGACGACCCCCCGGTCCCCAAGGGGCTGGACGCGGCGGGGCAGCGGGTGGGGACGCTGACCGCCGTCGTCACCGACGCGCAGACGGCCGGCGGTGACCCGGGCTCGGCCTCCCGCACGATCACGGCCGGCTACATCCGCGGTGACGGCACCTACTGCGCGCTGAGCGCCGCGGAGGTCTCCTCCCTCCTGGCCCTGGAGGAGACCGGCGAGCCGGTGAGCGTGCGCATCGACTCGCTCGGCGACTACAGGGTGCTCGTGGGGCGCGACAGCCGCACCGGGGACAGGGTGATCACCGGCCTGTCCATGGAGGAGGACAACGACCTGGTGCGCGGCCAGATCCTCTTCGTGGCGCTCATCGCCCTGGCCGGGGCGGCGATCGCGGCGTTCAGCGGCCGCGCCCTGGTGCGCTCCTCGCTCGCCCCCCTGGAGCGGGTGGCGTCCACGGCCGAGCGCGTCGCCTCCCTGCCCCTGGCCCACGGCGAGGTGAGCATCGACGAGCGGGTGGACGACACCGACCTGGCGACCTCGCAGGAGGTCGGCCAGGTCGGTGGTGCTCTCAATACGCTCCTGGGGCATGTCGAGGCCGCTCTGGCGGCGCGTCAGCGCTCGGAGACGCAGGTGCGCCAGTTCGTCGCCGACGCCTCCCACGAGTTGCGCACCCCCCTGGCATCGATCCGCGGGTACACCGAGCTCATCCGGCGCGGGAGCGGGGAGGGCGGGGTCCCCGGAGGATCGGGCGCTCCCGGCGGGGGGAGCGGGGCGGCGGGGTCGCCCGCGCTCTCGGAGGAGGCCTCCTATGCGCTGGACCGGGTCCACTCCGAGTCCCTGCGGATGACGGCGCTCGTCGAGGACCTGCTCCTACTGGCCAGGCTCGACTCCGGCCGTCCCGTGGCGCGCGAGGAGGTGGACCTCGTGGGCATCCTCGTCGACGCCGTCGCCGACGCCCAGGCGGCGGGCCCCGATCACGAGTGGTCCCTCGACCTGGCGATCCTGAATCCGCCGGAGGGCGCGAGCCAGGAGGAGGCGGAGGACTTCGAGCCCGCTCCGGCGATCGTGGAGGGCGAGGAGGCGCGCCTGCGCCAGGTGGTCGTCAACCTGCTGGCCAATGCCCGGGTGCACACGCCCGCGGGGACGCGCGTGACCACCACCCTGGAGCGGAACGGCAAGCGCCTGGTGATCCGGGTGGCGGATAACGGCCCGGGGATCGAGGAGTCCATGCGGG
Source organism: Actinomyces denticolens (assembly GCF_002072185.1). Lineage (GTDB taxonomy): Bacteria > Actinomycetota > Actinomycetes > Actinomycetales > Actinomycetaceae > Actinomyces > Actinomyces denticolens. The sequence goes on along the minus strand of NZ_MVIW01000047.1, from coordinate 9,066 downwards.
ACCGCATCTTCGTGCGATTCGCCCGAGGGGACGCCTCCCGGGAGCGCTCCACGGGCTCGACCGGTCTGGGCATGTCGATCGCGCTGGCGATCGTCGCCTCGCACGGGGGCGCCCTCACGGTGGAGTCCAGCACGGATGAGGCCGACCACGGGACGGTGTTCACCGTGGAGCTGCCCGCCGCCGACGTCGAGTAGGGCGCGAGCGGGCGAGCGATCAACGTGCCCGGGGGTTGTGGACGCGCGGCGGGGTCGTCGACGTGCCCCCGGGGTGCGTTCGCATCCCCCGGGCGCGTCCGCAACCCCTACAAGTCGTCGGTTGGAGGGTCCGCCGAAGCCTCTGAGCCATCGGCGGCGCTCTCGTCGTCGGCCGCCGCCCCTTCCTCGGGGCCGTCCTTCGACGCGGGCGCGTCGACGGTCTTCTCAGCGGCGCGGCGGCGACGGCGCCACAGGGCGGTGGCGATGGACAGGGCGAGGATGGTCAGGATGATGGCGACCGCCCAGATGATGACGACCTGCCAGGTCTGCATGGGGGCGGGGGTGGCGGCGGCGATCTCGGCGTCGGCGGTGGTGGGGTCCATGGGGACGCGCTCGCCGGTGACGAGGAGACGGTGGGTGTTGACGCCGTAGGGGGTGCAGGTGATGAGGGTGACGAGGTCGCGGCCCGGCACCTGGTTGAGCGATTCGGTCTCGGTCGGGAGGACGACTTGGATGTCGGTGACCTCGTACTTGAGGGTCTTGCCGAGCACGGAGATGTAGAAGGCGTCACCCTTCTTCAGGTCGGTGAGGTGGTCGAAGAGGGTGGCGGTGCCCAGGCCGGTGTGGCCGGTGAGCACGGAGTGGGTGGAGGTGCCGCCGATGGGCAGGGAGGTGCCGAAGAGGTGCCCGATGCCCTTGGCGAGGGTGTCGGTCTGCGTGCCGTGGTAGATGGGCAGGTCGGAGTGGATGGAGGGGATGACGATGCGGCCCATGACCTCATCGATGTTGAGCTGGTCGAGGTATTCCTGGTACTGGGGGGTGTCCGGGCGCTGGGACTCGAGCCAGGGGTCGAGGATCGGGGAGGATTCGAGGTTGGCGTTGTACTCCTCGGCCGCGGCCTGCTGCTGGGCGATGACGTCCTCGCCGGCCTCCTCGACATGCGAGGTGTACATGTCCGCGAGGCGCTGCTGGTCGGCGTTGTTGTGCTGGGTGGCGACGACGGGGTAGATGAGCACGCCGACACCGATGAGGACGAGGAGCACGGGCAGGATCGTCATGAGGCGGCGGCGGGAGCCCCAGCGCTTGCCGTGTCGGCGGCGGGAGTGGGAGGAGACCTCGACAGCGTTGGCGCCCTCGGAGGCCTCGGCTCCGGCGGCTCCGGTGGCCGCTGCGGCCTCGGCGGCGGCGGTGAGGTCGTTGTCCGGGACGCCGCCTGTCATCTGCTCTTTGAGGGGCCGTCCGGGCCAGCGTGAGGGGCGTGATGCCTCGGGGTCGGCTGACCGCAGCGCGGTGGGGGCGTCGAGGTCGGTGCTCATCTGCTGCTCCTGGACGGGTGGGGGCGGGTTGAACGCGCCCCGGTGCCGGGGAGGCGAGGGATCGCCTCCCCGGCACCGGGTTGCTCAGGCGGTGTCAGCGCCTGTCAGTGGATATCGGTGGTCATCAGTGGTTCTGACGGCGCTTGTTCGCGTAGGCGATGCCGGCGCCGGCCAGGACGAGGACCCCGCCGACGACCGTGAGGAAGACGACGCCGGAGGCACCGGTGAGCGGCAGGTGGAAGCCCGCGTTCTTCGGGACGTCGGTGATCTCCACACCCTTCATCTCATTCGTGTTCTCTGCGGAGGCGGCGAGGATCTGGAAGGGGACCGGCTCGGCCTGGAGGGTGTAGCCCTCGGGGGCCTTGGTCTCGACGAAGCAGTAGTAGTCGTCGTTGGTCAGGACCTTGGTGGCACCGTTCTCCCAGTCGTTGGCGCGCAGGGCGTCGACGACGACCTTGCCGTCGCCCTGGGTGATGAAGGTGCTGGCGTTCTTCACCGTGAGCGGCGTGAGGGCGGTCGCGTCAGTGGTGTCGGAGTCCCTCAGCTGCGGAGTGGTGTCGTTGTTGCCGTCCCACGTGCACTGGTAGAGCTGGAACTCGGCGCCCGGGAGCAGGTTGTTGGTGTCCGAACCCTTCTTGCTCAGCTCGACCTTGCCGTACTTGCTCACGACGGGGTCGGTGCTCGGAACGTTGTTTCCAGGAGTGGTCGGGTGGTCCTTGTCCCAGTTGAACTCGGGGGAGTCCGAGGGAATGAGGAACGCGGTGTTGGAGATACCGCCGTCGAGGCTCGTGTCAGCGGCGAAGGTGGCGGTGAGGATCACCTGGACCTTCGTGGTGTTGTCGCCGTTGGCGCGGGCGGTCGCGATCTTGGTCAGACCATCAGCAGTGAACTCAACCGTGAGGTAGTTCTTGCCATCATTGCCCGCAGCGACCGTGACGGTGTAATCCGTGTTAGCAGCGAGCGCCTGAGCATTCTTCCCGACGATCGCGACGCGCGGGTTGAGCTGATCCGCGCCCGTCCCCTTCTGAACACGGGGGTCGAGCTGGTCGATGACGTTGAATCGCTTGATCGTCTCGCCACCGGCGACATTCACCTTCGGGATGGCGGCGTCAATGGTGTACTCGAGGCTGTTCCCGGAGCCGGAGGCCTTGCCGGTGTCCACAACCTTCTTCTCGATGCCGGAGAGGGTGTTCTTCGGGTAGACGTGGACGTCGTAGTTCCAAGCATTGGTGTTGCCCGGGCTCGTCATCGGGAGGGTGACGATGAAGTCCGCGCCGGGAATAGCGCCCTTGACGTCCTCGGTCGCACCACCACGGTGAACCTTGGCGCCGGTGGTGCTGATCTCCTGGACGAGGTAGGCGCCGACATCGGTCTTGTTGGCGTCGAAGGTGAGGGAACCATTCGCAGTGGTCTTATCCTCAAAGGAGGTATTGGTCTTATGGGCGGCGCTCGCCGTGTTGACGTCGCCGTTCGCAGCTGCGAGCTGGGTCCAGCCCTCCTGAGTGCTCAGATCATAATCGAGCTTCGTGATCTTGTAGGTCACGCCCTCCATCGCGTTGCAGTCAGCCGGAGCCTGCTGCAAACCCGTGCCGGCAGCAGTGCCATTGGTGTCGGTCTGCTCGCACTTGTGAATGGTGAGAGTCGTGTCGGCGTCCTTCTGAACGGTCGCCGCGGCAGGCTGATTCGGGTCAGCTGGGGCCGCCAGAGCGCTCGGAACAACGAGCGCGCTCGCCGCGCAGGCGGCGGCGAAGAATCCGGCGCCTCGGCGCATCCTCTGGGAACTCATGGTATCTCCGGTATCTCGTGGATGAAGGGATGGATGGGGAACTCAGACCCGGGAAGGCCGAGCCATTGCCCTCATCGAGACGCGTTCCGACGCCTGATGAAGGAGAACATAGTGAGTGTACAAGCGGCACCAATCGCGAGGACGGCCACAAGCACATTCGGAATGATCCCGTGACCACCGGACAGGGGCAGAGTGGCCGCCTCAATATCCTTGATCGTCAGGGTGTTGGTGATGCCGGAGGCGGCATCCGACGCGGATGCCACGGCGGTGGACACACCGAGCTCATTCCCGTTGAGTACGGTGATATCCGTGTCAGTCACGCGAATGCGCACCGGGTTGGCCAGGAGTTGGTGCCCGGCCGGGGCCTTCGTCTCCACGAGCCAGTACTCGCGGTTGATCGTCAGAGCCGCCGTGGTGAAGACTCCGCGGTCACCTCCGGCGTCCACGACGCCGTCGGCGATCTTGACAGCACCGGGGACGGAGGGATCGGTGGGGTAGATATCGAAGGCGGCGCCGGCCAGATTGCCCTGACTGCCCGTCTTGACGATGGTGAGCGCCCGCTTGCCCGCATTCGGGGACACGGAGGAGCATGCAGCCTCATCACCGCTCTTGCCCGCGCTGTTCTTGCCCGCCTCGAGGCTCAGGCGGTTGAGGAGCCCGTGCTTCGGCACGAAGGCGCCGGCGCCATCCTTCGAGCAGGCCAGGGCGGACTCGTCATAGTCGGCGGCACCCGGGTCGACGGTGACGTTGAACGTGAGGATCCATGCGGCGGCCTCCCCCGAGGCGACGGACCGGCCGGCCGTGATCTCGTAGGAGCCATCGCCCTGGGCGGTGATCGGCGCCGCAGTACCGCCGGCATCGGCGAGCGTGGCACCCGTGATCCGCAGGCCCGGCGCGAAGTCGGGGCGGTCGAGCACTCGGCCCGTGGAGGAGGGCAGGGCGCCCATATTCACTGCGGAGATCCGGTAGGACACGCTGAGAGTGCTCCCCTGGCCGCTCGCCTCGCTCTCCACGGTCTTGGAGAAGGCGAGCTGCTCCTTGGCGGTGACGCAGCCGGTGTTGTTGTTCTCGCCGTCGGTGTCGCCCGTCATGGACACGGCGTTGACCAGGCCGGAGGGCTTGCCGTCGGCGCGTGTGGCGCCACAGGTGTAATCGGTGGCGGTGTAGCCCTGAGCATTGGGATCCACCGTGAAGGCGACCTGGACGGTGAGGGTGCGGCTGCCGCCCTTGCCGCCGGGCGCCGGGGCGGCGGCGAGCTCACTGCCCGTGTTCTTGGCGGCCAGGGTGACCGACCCGCCGGCGGGCACGGCGCCGCTGGTCGAGGTCACGGTGCCGGCCTCGCTGACCGTGATCGAGGAGATCGTCGCGCCGGCGGGGAAGGCCGGGGTGTCGACGACGTCCTCGACGATCCTCGAGGCCACCTGCGAGGTGTTGTTGACGGTGACGGTGTACCCGGCGGTGAAGGAGCCGTCGGCGCCCCGCACCACCTCGGTGCCGGTCTTGGCCACGGCGAAGCGCGGCGTGGCGGGCACGATCCCGCAGGCGCTGGCCTTCACGGCGTCGGCGTCGCCCTTGGTGGTGACGGCGGCCTCGTTGCGCACGGCCTTGCCGCCGTCCACGGCGGTGGCGTCGCAGGTGCCGCCCGCGCCGATGCCGGGGAGCCCGGCGTCGGGGGCGGTCACATTGACCACCACGGTGTAGGTGTGCGTGGTGCCGGCCGCCAGCTCGACCTCGCCGGACTGGTAGGAGAAGGCGGGTGCCTGCACTGCTACTGGCGCGGCCAGGGGACCACCGCTGATCTTCGCGGAGTTGATCGTCGTGCCGGCCGGGGCGGTGGGCGCGTCCGCGAGGGAGTAGGTCAGTGCCGTGGCGATGGAGGGGTTGGTCACCGTCACGCGGTAGGTCTGGTCGTAGCTGGGAAGGCCATTGACATCCTGAGCACGAACCGAGCCCTCGAAGGTCTTGGTCACGCCCGCGTGCGCGGCGAGCGTGTTCGTCACGCCGACGTTGACGGGGCCCGTGCCCACGGGAACCGTGAAGGACACCCCGCGGTCGGCATCGGCGGCAGGGGTTGTCGCCACAGCGACGGCGTCGTCGGAGACGTGGAAGCCGATGGGAGTGGTCCAGGAGAAGGTGCCCGAGCCGGGGGCCTTGAGCCAGGCGTTCTGCAGCGCCTCCTCGGTCACCGTGCAGGTGGCGCCCACCGGGACGGGCTTGGATTCCACCTGGTTGCCGCCGCTGGTGACCGTTGCGGTGCCGTTCACGGGCGTGCCGCCGGGCTTCGCGCAGGAGTAGGTGAGCTGGAAGTCCGTGCGGTCGGTGCCATCGCTCGCGCCGGTGATGACCTTGGAGAAGGACAGGGTGCGGGCGGCGGGCCGCTGGGTGGCCGTGCACGTCACCTTCGCATCGGCGGGGATGGAGACCTGGGAGTCCTTCACCGGGACGGACTGGGAGGTATCCGTGTTGACGCAGGCCCACTCGGCGTCGCCGTAGCCCTCCACCTTGGAGGTGGACAGGGTGTAGGAGCCGGAGGTGACGCTCACGTTCGTCACCGCTGCCGAGCCGGTGGTGCCGGTGATCGGCGAGCCGCCGCCCTGGGTGCGCGCGGCGGTGAGGGTCCACTGGCCCGGGGTCGCGGAGCCGCCGTCGACCTTGTTGACGAGGGTCAGGAACGAGTTAGCCAGGTACTCGTTGTGCCAGGTGCAGGTGATCGCCGCCTCATCCAGGCTGCGGGCGAGCTCGGTCTCATCGAGCCGGAGTGTGCCGGCGGTGAGGTCCACCGCGTTGGACTGATCGAGGCGCTGACCGTCCTTGCGCAGGAGCGGCTTCTTGTCCGAGCCGTAGGTGCAGGTCACCCCCGTCAGCTTCCAGCCCGAGCGCGTCGGGGAATAGGCGGGGCTGGCAGCCTCCTCCTTGAGCTTGGCGGCGTCGTTGGGGGCGAGGAGCTCATAGCGCGTCGGATCCGTGGCGGCGCCCGCCTCCCCCCAGCCCGTGGGCTTCAGAGCCGACGGCGTCTCCCAGGACTGCGCGCCCCAGGTGCCGGGGTCGGAGATGTTGGAGAAGGAGAAGGTGGGGATCGCGGTGCTCGCCTGGAGGGAGTCAGCCGTGTCCACCTGCTTCTTGAGGGTCACCGGGCGCACCTGCTCCAGCGAACCGTAGAGGCAGCCGTAGGTGGTCGTGCCGCCCTCCTGGGTGAGGAAGCGGTCCTCCAGGGCGGCGGTGGCCACATCCGGGCTCACCTTGCAGGTGGGGTCGGCGCCGTTGTTGACGAAGCCCCACAAGCGCAGCTTGTACTGGATGCCCGTGTCCGGGTCGGTCCACGACGACGTCGAGCGGTCGGAGGCGATGGTCAGCTGGTCGACGGTGCAGTCCCGGCCCTTCTTGTCGTAGAAGCCCTGACCCTTGCCGAAGGTGAGCCCGCCGATGGAGTAGTCGTTGTAGATCACCTTCGAAGTGTCCACCTGGCCCTGCGCATTGAAGGCGTACTTGTACGGGCCGGCGACGGAGGCGGGGCCGATATTGCCGCTGGAGTCAGCCGCGTACTTCGTGGGCGCCCCCTTGGCCTCGCCGACGATGATCTCACCGTTCTCGTCGAGCCGGGTGTAGCACTGGGAGTTAGAGGTATCGATCTCCTTCCAGGGGAAGTTCGTGCTGATCTGGCCTCCCGCCGTGGTGATCTCCAGGTCGCCGTAATAGGTGGTCCCGGGACCATCAACCTTGCCCGGGTTGGTGATGCTGTCACCGAAGGTGCTCACGTCGGTGTTGTAGTGGCGCATGGTGCCCACGAGGAAGACATCGCCCGCGTTGACCGTCGCGGAGGAGCCGGGCAGGAATCCCATGGAGGACTGCGTGCCATGAGGCGGCTCACCTCGGTAGCCGATCGGGCAAGGGGCGCTGTCCGTGCCGTAGCCGACGGCGGCATACTGCCCGGAGGCCCCGGTGACTGTGCCGGTGGAATAAGTGGCGCCCTGCGGGGAGTAGCGCACACAGGTGACCTGGGTTGCCACCTCTTCCGGCGGGCGCCCGGTCAGAAGGCCCGTGCCCTCGACATTGCGCACATCGGACAGCGTCACCGAGGTCTGGCCGAGCGGCACCGTGATCTGCGTCTGGGCGGCCTGCGCGCCCGCGCCGGACCAGGTGGCGGCGGTGACAGCGGTGATAGCGGTGGCCATGACCATGGCGGCCGCGCACAGGAGGGCGAGGAGGACTGCGGAGCGTTTCCGGGCATGATGTGCCGCGTAGACGGATCTGGCGAGCATGGGGAACCGTTCTGTTGGGAACCGGGGGCCGCCGGGGAAGCGGACACCACGATGACGTGCTCGTACAAGACTAGGCAGGCTCACCTCTACTCAGCATCAGAGTTTGCTGTATCGATACATCACGCTGTCATCTCGCCGGAGCCGCAAAACCCAATGGACAATACGATTTAGTGGCGTCTTTCCAACGATCCGCCCGAAAATTTTGTATCGTCTTTTGCAGCAAGCTGACTCTCTGTCAGGGACTAACGTCCCGTCGAGGATGGAGCCAGAGCGCCGGTGCGGCCGGGGGCGGCGACCTGCCCTCCCCGCCGGCGCGCGGGCCGGGCCATCGCCGTCGTCGCCACCATCCAACGGCGCCCAGGGCGGGTCGACGACGACCGCCTGAGGCGATCCAGGGGATCGCCAGGAGAGGCCTATGCGTCGTCGTCGGGCATGAGCGCCACGAGGGCGGCCATGGACAGACAGCTCACCGCGACCAGCGCGACACTGCCGGTGGCATAGGAGGCGAAGTACTCCCAGCGGCCCAGGGGCGAGCCCATCCGGGTCAGGACCCACAGGCCCAGGGCGAGGGCGAGGACCGCGCAGAGCGCCCCGAGGAGCCCGAGGGCGGCCAGGGCCGGCGCCGGGCCGGTACCGCGATCGGCGCCGCCGCCGTCGGGGGGCGAGCCGGAGGAGGGCCCCTCCCCGCTCCACGCGCCGCCGACCACCGCGAGCGCGCCCCAGGCCGCCGCCAGCAGCACGGCGGCCATGACATCGGCCGGCCGGTGCCACTGGCAGACCAGCGTCGAGTAGCCCATGGCCACTGTCATCGCCGTCCCGAGCCAGGCCGCGAGGATCCGCCAGCGGGCGTCCACCAGGAGGACGAGCGCGACCGCCGCCGAGGCCGCGATCGTCGTGTGCCCCGAGGGCAGCGTGTTGGCGTTGTCCCAGCGCGCGGTGATGCCGTGATCCGGGCGGGAGAGGATCCAGTGCTTGAGGATCTGCGCGCTGGCGCTCGCCCCGACGACGGCGATCACGGCCCAGGCGGCCCGGCGGCGACTGCGGCGCGCCAGGCCGACCAGCAGGATGACCACTACGAGCAGCACCGCCGCCGGCATCGAGACGGCCGAGAGGACGACGCGCGCGTGACCGTCCACGCGGTGCGAGCCGATCTCCGAGCCCGCCAGGGCGGCGGCCTCGAGGAACTGGCCGGGCAGGGTGTCGACGAAGGCCCACCACAGAAGGACGACGCCCGCGAAGCATGCGATCGCCAGGGAGAGGCCCCTGGCGCGAGGGCGCGCCGGAGGGCTCTGGGCCGGTCGGAGGGATCGCATCCAACGATGCTAAGGCCCGGCCGCGCCGCGGTGGCGCCCGGGCCAAGCGATTCACGGTGGCGCGCGCCACCCACCCCTCTCGCCGAGACCGGTCGAAGTGGCGATCGAGACCGGTCCGCGGACCAGCGCTCCTATGTTGTGGGTGTCAAGGTGGTGGGGTGGTAGGTGGGGTTGTTCAGGGCTTGTTTGAGGGCGTGG
>NZ_MVIW01000046.1 GCF_002072185.1 Actinomyces denticolens | reverse complement strand
CGTCGTCAACGGCGATCTGTTCTTCGTAAAGACGCAAGGGACTGCCCGCGGCATGGTCGAGATCCATGCACTATCAGGAGCATCAGGCTACACCCGCTACATGGCCCAAACCATCACAGCATTAGGAGCAGCTCATCGCGAGATAGGGCAGCTCTGCGTAGCTCATCCCATCACTCCATCATCTCCGAATGGCTCGCCAACAGGACGATTGAATGCAGCGATCATCTCCATAGCGGAAAGATGGAGAAACGGCACATACGGAGGGCAATGCGCCTCTTGGGTCCAAGGTATTATCCGAGCAGCCGGAGGCAAACCAGTATACCTTGATAATTTCCCATGGGGATACAATGGCTCCTGGGACCGAATTTGCACAGAGGTCAGAACCTGGGGCGACGTCCAACCCGGAGATATCTGTCAATGGATTTATCCCAGCCAAAACTCTGGACATACAGCCATTATCACAGCAGGAGGAAATGAGCGCACAGCGCAAGTAATAGACTCCAATTTTGGCTACACGCAGCAAATTAATCGAGGACCATTTTCTCGACGCTGTATCGGCAATTATATTTACAAGATTTGGCGACTTGATTAATAAAGTCACCAATCGCGCTCTTCGGAGGCGTTTTATTAGAATCCTGACGAGCGCAGTTACACAACCGGAGCATTCTTGCCCGGTTGCAGTGAGCTTTTCTCACCGGGGCGGGATGTGCACCCGGTCTGATCGTTGGGATGCTAGGGTGGGGTGCATGTCGTGTGTGGGTGCACGCAGGGAGCGTGTCCAGGATGGGTTCTGACCAAAGAAACCTGTTACCTTGTTGGTGGTCGCCGGTGATGGGATACCGGTGGTTGGGCCAGCCGCTGTGGGCATGGTGTCTTGCCCCTGTCTTGTCAATGATCCAGTCACCGGCTACCGCAGGGCTGCTGGTGACCGTTGATGAGGGGAATGACCCGCTGAGGTCTAACGCATACGTGGGGCGGGGCTGGCGGTCTGAGGCTGGCCCCGCACCACTGCGAGACGAAGGACGATGGGGATGCGCATCGACGACATCGACGTGATCATCGGCACCAGTCGTCGGCAAGTTAGACCACTGGGCCACTGCTGTGACCAGGCAGGGTAAGAAGGTCTTCGACAAGGTCCTGCCCAACAGCGAGGACCGCCTGCGCAACCTCTACGACCGGCTCGCCTCCCATGGTCGGGTGCTGGTGGTTGTTGACCAGCCCGCCACCATCGGAGCACTGGCCGTCGCCGTCGCCCAGGACGCGGGGCTGGCTGTGGGCTACCTTCCGGGACTGTCCATGAGGCGCATCGCGGACCTGACACCCGGCAACGCCAAGATCGACGCGAAGGACGCGGCCGTGATCGCCAACGCGGCCCGCACCATGCCCCACACGCTCAGGTCCATCAGCACGTCGGATGAGGACGCTGCCGCACTGTCGATGCTCACCGGGTCCGGGCCTGGACCTGGCCCGGCAGGACCAGCCAGACAGAGGGCCGGATCCGGGGCCCGTGTGCACCCAGACCCCGCCCGGCCCTGGAGGCTGTGCTGGGCAAGTGGCTGGAGCACGACAGCGTGCTGGAGGTGATCTCCGCCTGGCCCACCCCCGCCGACCTGCGCAAGGCCGGGCGGGCGCGGATCGACGCCAAGCTCAAATCCAAGGGCGCCAAGCGCCATGCCGTCTGGGCACAGACCATCACCGGCGCCCTGGACAAGCAGACCGTGGTCGTGGCTGGCACCGACGCCGTCGGCGTCGTCCTGCCCCACCTGGCCCACCAGCTGGCCGCCCTACACGCCCAACGCAACGACGTCGCCACCCAGGCCGAGGCCCACCCTCTCTTGCCCGGTCCCCACCACCCGTGCCCGGGGTCGGGGTCCCGGCCGCCGCCGTCTTACTTGCCGAAACCCTCGGGCGCACCTTCCACACCGGAGCCCACCTGGCCTCCCACATCCGGGCTCACCCCAGTGACCAGACGCTCGGGCACCTCGATCAGAGGCGAGTACGTCTCCCACGCCGGCAACAAGCGCCTCAAACGCGCCATGTTCGGCTCCGCCTTCGCCTTGCTGCGCTCCGACCCCGTCTCAAGGGCCTACTACGAGCGAAAGATCACCCAGGGCAAAGCGCCTTGGGCCAAGCCGTCATCGCCCTGGCCCACCGCCGCATCCTCACCCTGCACGCCATGACCCGCGACGCCACCCTCCATGACCCACAACCAGCACCCAAACTGGCCACCGCCGCTTGACACACCACATAGGGGCACCCCCCCCCCGCAGACTCGCGGGGGTCTGGGCCTGGCCCGCGCCGCCGAGGTGGGCCAGGATAGGGGCATGGATCTTCTGCGCGCCGTCGCCCGCCCCCTGCTCGCCGCGACCTTCGTCGTCGATGGCATCGACGCGATCACCCGCCCCAAGCGCCACGTCGCGAAGATGAGGCAGGTGACGCCCGCGCTGGAGCGCGCGGGCGTCCCGCCGGTGATGGACTCCGACGCCGCTCTGGCCACTCGCGCGCTCGGGGCCGTGAGCGTCGCCGCGGGCCTGGGCCTGGCCACTGGCCGCGCGCCGCGCACGAGTGCCGCCGTGCTGGCCGCGATCAACGTGCCGCTCGCCGTCGTCAACCACCCGGTATGGGCGGTCAAGGGCAGGGATGCGCGCCTCGAGGCCGTCTCCGGGCTCCTGCGCCGGGGCGCACTGGGCGCGGGCCTCCTGCTGGCCTCCGTGGACCGCGCCGGCCGCCCCTCGCTGGCGTGGCGCGCTGCGAACAAGCGGGAGCAGCGCCAGGCGATCCAGGCCGCGAGGGCCGAGGTGCGCCGGCGCTATGAGGGCGCCTCCGCCTGAGCCTGCCCATGGGCATGCGCCGGTCGACGCCGGTCCGTGCCGCCCCTCCCCGCCCCATTTCCACCGCCGCGCCGACCCGAGGAGCCGTTCCAGTGACCGACCGCCCCACCGCCGACACCGAGCCCGCTATCGAGCCCGACATCGTCTGGACCCTCACGGATGAGGCCCCCATGCTGGCCTCGGCCTCCCTCCTGCCGATCGTGGAGGCCTACACGCGCGCGGCGGGAGTGAGCGTCGGCGTCGCCGATATCTCCCTGGCGGGGCGCATCCTGGCGGCCTTCGGGCTGGCCGACGACGGCCTGGCCCGCCTGGGCGACCTCACCTCCTCCCCGAGCGCCACGATCATCAAGCTCCCCAACATCTCCGCCTCCCTGCCCCAGCTCAAGGCCGCGATCGCCGAGCTGCAGGGGCAGGGCTTCGACATCCCCTCCTACCCGGACGCCCCGGCCTCGCCCCTGGCGGAGGAGGTCCGCGCCGCCTATGACGCGGTCAAGGGCAGCGCCGTCAACCCCGTTCTGCGCCAGGGCAACTCCGATCGGCGCGCCCCCGCCTCCGTCAAGGCCTACGCGCGCTCGCACCCGCATTCCATGGGCGAATGGTCCCCCGAGTCGCGCACCCGCGTGGCCACGATGGATGAGGGGGATTTCAAGCACAACGAGCGCAGCGTCGTCGTCGGCGAGGACGGCGCCCTGGAGATCCGCTTCGTGCCCGCGGGCGGTGGCGGGCCCCGCGTCCTGCGCGAGCACCTGCCCGTCACGGCCGGCGAGGTCGTGGACGCCACGCGCATGAGCGCCACCGCCCTCGACGCCTTCCTGGCCGCGCAGGCGGTCGCCGCCAAGGAGGAGGACCTGCTGCTGTCGGTCCACCTCAAGGCCACGATGATGAAGGTCTCCGACCCCGTCATCTTCGGCCATGCCGTCGCCGCCGTCATCCCGAGGACGCTGGCCGAGCACGGGGACGCGCTCGCCGCCGCCGGCCTGCGGGTCGAGGACGGGCTCGCCTCGATCCTCGCCGGGCTGGACGCCGTCCCCGGCGGGGAGGCGATCCGCGAGTCGATCACCGCCGAGCTGGCGGCGGGCCCCGCCATCTCCATGGTGGACTCCGACAAGGGCATCACGAACCTCCACGTGCCCTCCGACGTCATCATCGACGCCTCCATGCCGGCCATGATCCGGCGCGGGGGAACCCTGTGGGATGCCGATGGCGAGCTGCGCGACACCCTCGCCGTCATCCCCGATTCCTCCTACGCGGGCGTCTACGAGGCCGTCATCGAGGACTGCAAGGCCAACGGCGCACTCGACCCGGCGGTCATGGGAACGGTCCCGAACGTGGGTCTCATGGCCCGCAGGGCCGAGGAGTACGGCAGCCACGACAAGACCTTCATCATGGATGCCGCGGGCACCGTGGAGGTGGTCGCGATCGAGGGCGCCGGCGTGGAGCCGGGCACCGTGCTGCTGTCCCACGAGGTGGAGCCCGGGGACATCTGGCGCGCCTGCACGACGCAGGACGCCCCCATCCGCGACTGGGTGCGCCTGGCGATCGCCCGCGCCCGCGCCACCGGGGCCCCCGCCGTGTTCTGGCTCGACCCGGAGCGCGCCCACGATGCCGTCCTCATCTCGCTCGTCACGCGCTACCTGGCCGAGGAGGGCGTGGCCCTCCCCGAGGGCGGCGACGGCGATGCCGGTGAGGCCCGAGAGGGCGCCGACGAGCACGTGGAGAAGGCCGACGGCGATGACGAGCCCGCGGAGGGCTCGGAGGACGGCGCCGGGCCAGACATTCGCTTCCTCGACCCGGTGGCGGCCACGCGCCTGTCCCTGGAGCGGGCGCGCCGGGGCGAGGACACGATCTCCGTGACCGGCAACGTCCTGCGCGACTACAACACGGATCTCTTCCCGATCCTGGAGCTGGGCACGAGTGCCAAGATGCTCTCCGTGGTGCCCCTCATGAGCGGCGGGGGCCTGTACGAGACCGGCGCGGGCGGCTCGGCCCCCAAGCATGTGGCCCAACTGCTGGCGGAGAACCACCTGCGTTGGGATTCCCTGGGCGAGTACCTGGCCCTGGCCGAGGCCCTGCGCCATGTGGCCGATTGCGGTGAGAAGCCGTCGGCGGCGATCCTCGCCGATGCCCTCGACGCCGCCACGACCGCCTTCTTGGAGGCTGACCGCTCCCCGGGCCGGGAGCGCGGGCAGATCGACAACCGCGGATCGGCGGCCTGGCTCGCCCTGGAGTGGGCGCGCGCCCTGGCGGCGCAGTCCGTGGACCCCGAGCTGGCAGATGTCTTCCGCCCCGTGGCGGAGGAACTGGAGGCCGTCATGGACACGATCCAGTCCGAGATGCTCGCCGTCCAGGGCAGCGCCGCGGATATCGGCGGCTACTACCACCCGGACGCCGATCTCACCGCCGCCGTCATGCGCCCCAGCGCCGCCCTCAACGCCGTCATCGACGGGATCTGAAGCCCCACCACGCTCGTGGCACTGGCCGCGGCCGCCTCACCGACATCCCCGCCTGAGTATCTCGAACCCATGGCGGCAGGGAACTGGTGCGGTTCATGCTCAGTGCCCACGGTCACTGCGAAGGCACGGGGACCAGGTCGTCAAGAGATCAGACGAGGCCTGAGCGCCAAGGATTGAGGAGCTCCACTCCTGTGGGTGCGAAGTCGGAGGTGTTCCTCGTCACCACCACCAGGCCATGCTCCAGCGCTGTGGCCGCTATCCATGCATCGCGGTCTGGGCGAGGGTCGGGGATATGGAGTTCGACGCATCGCCGTGCGATGGCGGGTGTGATGGGGAGCGTCCGCTCAGCGAAGTCCTCAAGGATCACCCGCTCGTACCAGTCCCGCAAACGGCTGCCTTGGACGGGGTCCTTGCGTGCAAGGCGGGCAACGCCGAGCCCGACCTCGAGCACGGTGATGACGCTCAGCGCCATATCCTGCTCGTCTTCAGAAGAGGCCCAGGTGAGTACCCCTGGATCAACCCGTCCGGGCGCTTTCCTCAACTCGCTGACGACATTGGTATCAAGCAGGTACTTCACAGGTCCGCCGCTCTCGGGAGGGCTCCGGGATTCACCGGGCTGAACTCGATATCGATATCCTCGCCATCCTCGCTTCCGTCATCCATCCGGAGAGCCTCGGCCAGAGATCTCTTCGGCCTCAGCGCGCGGTAGTCATCGATGGACATGAGGACGAACGACGGCCGTCCCCGATCGGTGATCACCACAGGACCATGAGCCGCGGCGCGCTTGGCCGCGCTCACGTCCTGGTTCAGTGCCCTCGCCGTGATCGTGGTCTGCATGACACCCTCTCTTGTAGATATGTACCTACAAGTGTAGGTGATGCCTGCTGGGGAGACCAGGTCCGATCGTCGCCGCGAAATCGTCTCAAAGTCGCGGCCCGCGCGCCGTAGAGTCTGCCCCGTGCATGACGAGCCGACCGACGCCCCCGCCTGGGCCGCGCCATGCGCCATGGGGCCGCTCAACGCCGTCGTGGAGCTGCCGGGGTCGAAGTCGCTGACCGCGCGGGCCCTCGTGCTGGCAGCCACCGCTGCCGGGCCCAGCGCGCTGACCGGCGTGCTGCGCGCCCGCGACACCGATCTCATGATCGCCGCCCTGACCACGCTCGGCGCGAGCTTCGAGGAGGACGGCTCCCCCACGCGCCTGCGCGTCACCCCAGCGCCACTGCCCTTCCCCGTCAGCCGGGCGACCCGCCCGGGCGGCGCCAACGGGCCGGTGCGCATCGACTGCGGCCTGGCGGGCACCGTCATGCGCTTCATCCCGCCACTGGCCGCGCTCGCCGACGCCCCTGTCCTCCTCGACGGGGATGGGGCCGCCCGCGCCCGCCCGCTCGGCCCCCTGCTCGACGCCGTCTCGGCTCTAGGGGCGCGCGTGGATTGCCAGGGGGAACCCGGCTTCCTCCCCGTCCTCATCACCCCCGGCGCGCTCGACGACGGGTCGCAGCGCCCGGGGGGCGGGGCCCGGGGCCTCGCCGTCGACTCGGCCGCCTCCTCCCAGTTCCTCTCCGCCCTCCTGCTCGCCGCCCCCCTGCTGCCGGGCGGCGCGCGGATCACCCCGACGGGGCCCGTGCCCTCCCTCCCGCACGTGGCCATGACCGTTGCCTCTCTGCGGGAGCGGGGGGTACGGGTCAACGAGCCCGCCGCAGGCATTCCCGAGGGCGAACGCGCCTGGGCGGTGGCTCCCGGCCGGCCCACGGGCGGCGAGATCGCCATCGAGCCGGACCTGTCCAATGCCGGCCCCTTCCTCGCCGCCGCACTCGTGGCGGGCGGGAGCGTGCGCGTCCCGCGCTGGCCCGCCGCCACCACGCAGGCCGGGGACGCCTGGCGGGATCTCCTGCCGCGGCTCGGTGGGACCACCCGGCTCATCGATGAACCCGATGGCTCCCTCACCCTCGAGGCCACCGGCACTGGGAGGCTCGCAGGAATCGACGCCGACCTCTCCAACGTCGGCGAGCTGGCGCCCACCGTCGCCGCGCTCGCCATCCTCGCCTCCGCCCAGGGGCGCGCCTCGCGCCTGAGGGGCATCGCGCACCTGCGCGGGCATGAGACGAACCGGCTCGCCGCGATCGTCGCCGAGGCGCGGCGCCTGGGCGCGCCCGCCCGCGAGACCGCGGACGGCATCGAGATCGGGGCCCTGGCCGCCGGAGCCCGGCTGCGCCCGGCCCTGCTCCACTCCTACGCGGACCACCGGATGGCGACCCTCGCCGCGATCATCGGCCTGGCCATCCCCGGCACCCTGCTCGACGACGTCGCCTGCACGGCCAAGACCCTTCCGGGTTTCACCAGGCTGTGGGAGCGGATGCTCGCCACCGCCCCATCGGCAGCCCCCGGGCGGGAGGTGCGCTGATGGCCCGCCGCGATATCGGCACCGACGACCCCCGCGTGCGCGTGCGCCCGGGACGGGGGTCGCGGCCGCGCACCAAGCAGCGCCCCGCGCACGCCGACGCCGTCCACGGCATGGTCACCCGCATCGACCGGGGCCACTACCGCATCCGCCTGGCCGATCCCTCCCCCACGCTCGACGCCACGGGCGATATCACCGCCATGAAGGCCCGCGAACTGGGCCGGGGCAGGATCGTCGTCGGGGATCGGGTGGCCGTCGTCGGGGACCTCAGTGGCCGCGACGGCACCCTCGCCCGTCTGGTGCGCATCGAGGAGCGCCGCACCCTCCTGCGCCGCAGCGCCGAGGACGGCGACGCCGCCGGGACGGAGCGCCCCGTCGTCGCCAACGCCGACCTGCTCGTCATCGTCACCGCGGTGGCCGACCCCGAGCCGCGCCCCCGCATGATCGACCGCTACCTCGTGGCCGCCTACGACGCCGGCATGGAACCCCTGCTCGTCCTGACGAAATCCGACCTGGCCGACGCCTCCCCGATGCTCGCCCTCTACACGCCCCTCGGGGTGCGCTCGCTGCCCACCCGCCTCGACCCCGCCTCGCGCGCCGAGGCATCCCGCGCCGGTGAGGGGGCCGACGCCGTCCGGGAGGCGATCGCGGGGCGCACCGCCGTGTTCGTGGGCCACTCGGGGGTCGGCAAGTCGACGCTCATCAACGCCCTCGTCCCCGGGGCGGACCGCGTCACCGGGCATGTCAACGGGGTGACCGGCCGCGGCCGCCACACCTCCACGAGCCTGCAGGCCCTGGAGCTGCCCGGCGGCGGCTGGGTCATCGACACCCCCGGGGTGCGCTCCTTCGGGGTCTCGCACGTCTCGAGCGCGGACCTGCTGCGGGGCTTCCCGGACCTGGCCGCCGTGACCGAGGAGTGCCCCCGCGGCTGCACCCACGAGACCGGCGTCATCGACTGCGCCCTCGACGACTGGGCCGCCGGGCGCGAGCCCTGGGAACCTGGTGGCGCCGATGGCCCGGGCAGCGGGCTGGGGGCGGAGTCGCGCGCCGCCCGAGTCGATTCCTTCCGCCGGCTCCTCGCACCCTCCCTTCAGGCCGAGGACCCGACCCGGCCGAACCCGCGATGAGCAGCATGCCGGCGTCGCGCGTCCCTTCTCCCCCGGTTGTGCGCCCCGGTGGGCCGGACGACCTCGACGCCGTCGCCGCCCTGCTCACCAACGTTTTCGCGGACGATCCGGTGGTCCGGGTCATCATCGGCGCCGCGCCCGACCCCCTGGCGGCCCTCGATCACCTGCACCGCGTCACCCTGGACAGCGAGTACCTCACCGACAGCGGCGAGCCGTCGGCCAATGGGATCGCCGGGGGCGCCGTCGTCGACCTGGCAGTGGACGGGGACGGCCGAGTTCTCGGCGCGGCCCTGTGGAACCGGGTCGAGCGCGCACCGAAGACCCCGGCGGACCTGGAGGGTCATGGCTCGGGAGCCGACGGCGGCATCGATCTGGCACTGCTCGGCGATGCCTGGGAGCTCCTGACCCGGGACACGGCGGCCTGCCTCGCCGCTCGCCCGCCCCGCCCGCACTGGTACCTGTACCTGCTCGCCGTCGACGCCAGCGCCCGCGGCACGGGAGTCGGCTCAGCGCTCCTGGACCGCGGCCTGGCGAGGGCCGATGCCTCGGGCCTGCCCGCGCACCTGGAGGCCACGAGCGAACGGGCCGCCCGCCTCTACGAGCGCCACGGATTCCGCACCACCGCGTCAATCGCCCCCGGCGCGCCCCTGCCCTCCTACCGCGCCATGACTCGCGAGGCCCGATCCCTGCTCACGTGAGCCCGGGCGGCGGGGCGGAAACCCGGCCGACGGCCATGACTGTGACGTGAGGGACCTTCGAGGCTGTCCTCCGGCCTGCGGCGCGCATAGGCTCATCTCATGCCCGACTCACCGGCGGCATCAGCCGCTCCTGATCCCACGGCGGAGCTCCTGCCCCGACCCACCTGGTCGGACCTGTCCGCCCGGGCGGACCTCACCGTGGCGCGCCGCCGGGTCCTCGAACTCGTCGAGGCCTCCACCGTCCCCCTGACCGCCGCCGAGCTGGCCGACCGCCTCGCCCTCCACCACAACACGGTCCGCGAGCACCTCGATGCCCTCGTGGAGGCGGGCTTCGTGACGGCGTCGACGCGCCCCACGGGCAGGAGGGGCCGTCCCGCGCTGCTCTACACAGCGGTCTCCCCCGACCCGATGATCGTCATCGACTCCTACCTCACCCTCCTCGACGCGATCGTCGAGACCTTCGGCACCGGCCACGAGGCCCAGAGCATCGCCCTGCGCATCGGGCACCGCTGGGCCGAGCTGAGCCCAGCGCCGGCCGCCGAGCCCCTTCCCGAGGGCGCCGGCGACTCGGACCGCCTCGCCGCCCTCCTCCCCGACCTCGCCCTCATGGGATTCGCCCCGCAGATCGAGGGCGAGAAGGTCGTCCTCAAGGCCTGCCCGCTCGTCACCCGGTCCCGCGCGCCCCATCCGCTGGTCTGCGCGATGCATGAGGGCTTCCTCAATGCCGTCGCTCAGCGACGCGGCCTGCTGCCGGCAGCGCCCGAGGGGGCGCCGGACCACGGCGACCGCCCCCTGCTCGCGGTCTACCCCCTGCTGGACGACGGCTGCCACGCCCGTTTCGAGGACTGATCCCCCGGGCCCGGGCGGCTCCAGGCGAGACGGGATCGAGCATGCCCCGTGCCGTTGTCTACTCGTCGGCCTTGAGGATCGCCTTGGCGCCCTTCTCCATATCCGCGAAGGCATGCGTCACCACCGCATAGCTGCCGACCGCCGGTACCACGGCCTCCACGAAGCCGCCCTGCGCGGGCTGAAGGCCGAGCGCCTGCGAACCTCCCCTCCAGGAGCGGCCGACGCCGTCGGGGCCGCCCAGCTGATAGGCCCCCTCGAGGAACACCGTGTCGAACTGGAGACCCACCACGTGGAAGGAGGTGGGCAGGGAGGGGCCCGCGTCCATCACCCAGAAGCGCACCCTCTCCCCCGCCCGGGCCTGGAGGGGCTGGAGGGCGTATTGGAAGGCCACCCCGTTGAAGCACATGAGGTCCGGGGTCTTGGCCGACACCTTCGCGGCATCGGTCTGCCCGCCCTCGGGGCCCAAGTAGATCTCGGACTGGATGAGGACGTACTCGCGGTCCGCAGCCGCCAGGCCATCGGGGTCGATGATGACGGCGCCGTGCATGCCGGAGGCCAGGTGGACGCTCATGGGCGCCGTCGAGCAGTGGTACAGCCAGATGCCGGCGTGCTCGGCGGTGAAGGAGTAGACGAGCGACTCCCCGGGATTGATGGAGCGCATGACCGCGTCCGGGGAGACGATCCCGGCGTGGAAATCGATGGAATGGCTCATGGAGCCGTTGTTGACCAGCGTGATCTCGAATATGTCCCCCACCTTGCCGCGCAGAACGGGGCCGGGGGCCGTGCCGTTGAAGGTCCAGCGGGTCTGGGTGACGCCCGCGCCCACGTAGGCGCCGGGCAGCTCGGTGACGGTGAAGGTGTGCTGGTGAACGGTCCCTGCGGGCGCCGGGGCGAGGGCGGCGTCGAAAGGCGTGAAGCCGTCGGGCAGGGGCGCCTCGAGGTTCGGGGTGGCGCTCGGGCCATCCGACGCCGGGCCGTGCGCACCGTGGCCGGTGACCGCCCGGCCCGACTGGGCCGTGCCCGTCGCCTGCCCGTCAGCGGTGATGCGCAGGACCATGCCCTGGGCGCGGTGCCCGGCGATGGAGCACCAGCCCTCGACGGGCCCGGTAATGACACCGGCGTCGACCCGTGCGCTGGCGCCCGCCGCGACGCGCCCGGTGGTGGCACCGCCGGCCAGGACGAGGTCGTGCACCTGGTCGCCGGTGTTCTCCAGGGTGATGACGAGCCGGTCCCCGCTGGCGACGTCGATCGTGTCGGGCACGAAGCGCATTCCCTCCACAGTGACCGTGGCCTCGGTGGTGCGGCCGGAACCGTTGGCACCGCCCTGGGAGTCGCCGTCCCACGCGTGGATCGCCGTGCCGACGACGGCGGCCGCGCCCGCGGTGGCCACGCCGAGGATCGCCCCGCGCCGGTCGAGGGCGCGGGCGGGAAGGGCGCCCGCGGCCTTGGAGGAGCCCGAGGCGCCGGAGACGGTCGGCGCGCCAGGGGCACTGGTGGCTTCGGGAGCGCTGGGAGCGCTGGGAGCACTCGGTTTCTCAGGGACGTCGGTCATGGTGCTCTCCGGTGGTGGGGGCGCCCGCGGGCACGGGGCGGGAGGGGACGGGATGGGCCTCGCTGGAGCGATGGGGGCCGCGGGCCGGATCACTGGCGCCACGGGGCCGCAGCTCGAGCGCGCAACGCACCATGCCCACCGGCACGGCGGCCGCGAGCGCGCCCGCCAGCAGGGCCCCGGCCAGGCGCACCGGCGTCGTCAGGACCGGGGCGAGGGCGATGAGCAGCCCGCCGTTGGCGGCGGTGACGCGGTAGGAGGCGGCGCGATCGAGGATCGCGTTGGTGGCGCGCGCGGCGGCGGGGCCTCCGCCGAGCATGACGGGCGTGAGGTAGGACAGTGCCCCGATCAGCACCTGGAGGGCGAAGCCCGCGGCCAGCGGGAGGCGCAGCCCGTGAATCGCCTGGCGCGTGGCTGCGGCCTGAGCGGCCGCACCGCCGCCTCCCGTGCCGTCGGCCAGGGCGCCCACGATCCCGATGCCGAGCAGGACGACGCCGGCGAGGAACCAGCAGACCGCGGCCGCCGTCGAGGCAGTGGCGTAGGAGCTCGGGGGCACGCGCCGGGCGGTGCGCAGCGCGGGGCCGAGGACGCTCGCGGCGCCCAGCAGGTAAGTCGCCGCGCCGAGCGCCCCGAGCGGCGCCCATGCACCGGTGCCGGCGACGAGCGCGGTCCCCACCACGAGGGCCGGCAGCCCCCTGACCGCCCGGCGCGGGGCGTCGGGCTCCATGCGGGTGCGCAGCATCGTGGGCCACAGGACGGTGAGGGTGCCCAGCACGGTGATGCCCACGAAGCCCAGGAGCATCGTCGTCGTATGAGCGATGTAGAGGGCGTCGACCAGGCGCGGGCTCACCGTGCCTCCGCTCCCGCCGCGCTCCCCCGCCCAGCTGGTGAGCCAGCCGAGGAGGGCGCCCGTGGCCAGGGCGACGAGGGCGACGGCGTAGTGGAGGGCGAGCGCCCCCATCCGGGGCGCGATGGCGCGACGGCGCTGGACGATGATCGCCACCGCGCCCAGCAGGGCCTGGGCGATGACGACTGCGGCACCGGCCAGGGCGAGCCCGTCCAGGCCCGCGGTGATGCCGGTGAGCACGGCAATGGCGCCGAGGCCGTGGGCGGCGAGCCGGGCGTCGAGGAGCGCGGCGCCGCCCCAGGCGGGCCGGTGGAGGAGGGTATCGGCGAAATGGGCCGACCAGGTGGTGATCGCCGAGCCGATGCCGCCCAGCAGCAGGATGTGCAGGGGCAGCCAGGTCCCCCAGGCGGCCAGCGGGCCGGCGAGGACGCCCACCGTCACCGCGCCCGCCGCGGCGAGCCAGGCCAGGACGACGCCATTGCGGCGCGTCTGGGCAGTGCGCCTGCCAGCGCGCCTGCCTCCGGCTCCGCCCGCGCGCCCGGGGTGTTGGGGCGAACGACCGGGAGCGCGGCCGGAGGCGCCGGGCACGGGTGTCGGCGGCATCATGGGCGGCTCCCGATCCGGCCCGAGGAGATCGCCCGGGTGACGGCGATGAGCATGAAGAGGAGGATCCCGATGATCCCCGCCACGCCGCCGACCTGCCAGGGGCGCAGGGCCCCGGCCGCGAGCGCGCACACCCGCAGTGCCAGGCCGCCGTGGAGGAGGGCCAGGGGCAGCCACATGAGGGGGTGATGGGGGAGCTTCCGGTGGACGATCGCGGGGATGATCGTGGGGGCGTGGGCGAGGATCATGGAGAAGGCGAAGCCCAGGCCGAGGGCGTGGATGATGATCTCGTAGGCGTCGCCCGTCAGGCCCCAGATGGTCCAGGCCGCCCCGGCGATCGCGAGCCAGAGGTAGCCGGCGAGCATGGAGGCGGCCGAGAAGCGGACGGCGCCGGCGGCCCGGCCCCGGGAGCGGATCGTGCGGCGGGCGACGTCGTAGTACGCCATGGTCACGGCCAGCCCGAGGAGCGCGGGGCCGATGATGAGCGCCGCCCGGTCGCCCGCGGGGTGGAGGCAGGCTCCCAGCAGCGCGGTGGCCGATAGTCCCGCCACGACTGCCTCGACTGCGCCGTCGAGGAAGGCGACGCGGGCGAGCTCGAGGCGCTCGCCGACGATCGTGAGCGTGGGCAGGAGGAGCCACAGGGGCGCGCAGTCCTCGATGGGGACGCCCGCGATCCACAGCAGGCAGCCGAGGATGAGGGCGATGGCGCCCAGGGCCTCGACGTCGCCGGCCACCGAGGGGGCGCGGCGGTGGACGGCGATGCAGATGGCGCCCAGGGCGAGCGCCCCGGTCAGGATGATCAGACGGCCGACGCCCTGCGGCGCGCCGACCGGGCCGAGGAGCGACCCGAGGGCCAGCCCGGCGGGGGCGAGGAAGGCCCAGGCGGCCCGCGCGGCCACGGCCCGCTCCAGGGAGATCACCGTGCCGAGGAAGCCCACGAGCATGAGGGGGCCGTGGAGGGAGGCCAGGGCACCGGGGGCGAGGCCGGCGTCGCTCACCGGCGCGGGGAGGCTGAGCCGCAGGAGAGCGGTATCGAGGCCGGTGAGCAGGCAGGCGCCGGCCATGGCCAGCGTGAGGAGCCGGGGCGCGAGCCGGGGTGGCGGATGCCCCCCGGATCCCCGGGGCCCGCCCATGGGGCCGCCCTGCTCGCCCCGGCCCAGCATTTTAATCACAGGGCCTACCGTATTAAAGTCGTGAGGAGGCGAGCAACGCCCGCGGCAGCGGTCCTGCTCACCCGGTGGCCGCCAGGCCGCCGATCACAGCCATTCGGCCACCGCATGGACCCTCGGGCCGGTCGGCCCACCCCACGTCAAGGAGCACCACATGAGCGAGAACCCGAACCTCCTGCCGATCGAGGAGAAGAAGTCCGGCGGTTGCGGATGCGGCTGCGGGTGCGGCGACGAGCGCCTCTCCCTCGACGCCCGCGCGATCCCCCACCGCCTGCGCCACGCCGCCGTCCTGGGGGCCGCGTCGAGCCTGGCGGTCGGCGAGTCCTTCGACCTCCTCGCCCCGCACGTGCCCACGCCGCTGCTGGCCCAGATCGACCAGCTCGACGGCGCCTTCAGCCACGAGCTGCTCGAGGCCGAGGACGGCTACGCGCGCGTCGAGATCCGCCGCACCGCCTGAGTCCCGCGGCGCCCCTCAGGCGGGGATCTCGGCAGGGTCGTCCCGTCGTGATCCCCATTCGGGATGGGCGCCCCGTATCCTTTGATTCCATGATCCCTGCCCCTGCTCTCGCCCCGGGCATCGGCAACGACAGGACGCCCCTGCCGATGCCACGGCGCCGCGCGCCCGAGGGACCGGGCGGGGCGGGCCCTGAAGCAGACGCAGGAGCCGGCGCAGGACCAGTCGCGGGCGGGCCGGGCACTGCGGCGCTCCCCTGGCCGGGCCCCACGCCGAGCCGGCTGATCGACCGCTACGGGCGCACGGTGCGGGACCTGCGCCTGTCGATCACCGACCGCTGCAACCTGCGCTGCTCCTACTGCATGCCCGCACAGGGCCTGGACTGGCTCGACTCCCCCCTCCTGCTCACCGCCGACGAGATCGGCCGCCTCGCCCGCATCGCCATCACCCGCCTGGGGGTGGAGCGGATCCGCATCACCGGCGGGGAGCCGCTCATGCGCCGGGACCTTGAGGAGATCATCAGCGCCATCGCCGCCCTGCGCACCCCCGACGGCGCGGTCCCGGACATCGGGCTGACCACCAACGGGATCGGGCTGGACAAGCGCGCGGCCGCCCTGCGCGACGCGGGCCTGGCCCGCGTCAACGTCTCCATCGATGCCCTAGACCGCGAGGCCTACGCGGCGCTCACCCGCCGCGACCGGCTCGACGATGCCCTGGCCGGGGCCGCCGCCGCGCAGGCCGCGGGCCTGGCTCCCATCAAGGTCAACGCCGTCGCCCTGCCGGGAACGCTCAACGCCCAGGCGCCCCGCCTGCTCGCCGAGTGCCTGCGGCGCGGGTGGCAGTTGCGCTTCATCGAGCACATGCCCCTGGGCCCGCGCGAGTCCTGGAGCGCCGCCGACGTCGTCGGCGCCGAGCGGATCCTCGCCGCGCTGACCGGCGCGGGATTCGCGCTGGAGGAGGCCGGGCGCCCGGACCGCCGTCCCGCCGCGCTATGGCGCGTGGCGGCCGGCGAGCACGACGGCGCCGCCCATCCCGCCGGGAGCGTGGGGATCATCGCCTCGGTGACCGCCCCGTTCTGCGCCGACTGCGACCGCGCCCGCATCACCGCGGACGGCCGCCTCATGAACTGCCTGTTCTCCACCACCGAGACCGATCTGCGCGCGCCCCTGCGCTCAGGAGCGACGGATGAGGACATCATGCGCCTATGGGCCGCCGTCGCCTGGCGCAAGCCCCTCGCCCACGGGTCGGACGATCCCGGCGCACTGCCCTCGGGCTTCGCGAGGCCGGGTCGGACGATGTCCGCCATCGGCGGATGAGGCCCGCCCCAGCGCCCCAGGAGCCCC
Organism: Actinomyces denticolens; assembly: GCF_002072185.1. Lineage (GTDB taxonomy): Bacteria > Actinomycetota > Actinomycetes > Actinomycetales > Actinomycetaceae > Actinomyces > Actinomyces denticolens. The sequence goes on along the minus strand of NZ_MVIW01000046.1, from coordinate 3,105 downwards.
GCCCCCAGCCACACGGAAGGACCACCATGACAGCATCCGCGCCTGCGGTGATCGAGTTGCGCTACTTCGCCGCCGCCGCCCAGGCCGCGGGCCGCACCGAGGAGCGGCTGGAGGCCGCGGGCCCGCTCACGCTCGCGGGCCTGCGCGAGCAGTTGGCGGGGCGCGGCATCGAGATGGCGAGGATCATCAGCATCTCGACCTTCCTCGTCAACGGCCTGTCCACGCCCGCGGACTCCCTGGCCCCGCTGGCGGACGGCGACCGGGTGGACGTCCTGCCGCCCTTCGCCGGGGGCTGAGCCCGATCCGCGCGCCCGCGCCCGGCCTCGCCCGAGGCCGGGCGCGCCGCTCAGGCGCAGTTGCTCCACTCGGTGGTGCCGTCGGAGAAGCGCTGGTTCTTCCACACGGGCAGGCGGCGCTTGACCTCCTCGACGGCGTCGGAGAGGGCCGCGAAGGCCTCGGCGCGGTGGTCGGCGCTGATCGCCACGCCCAGCGCGGTGTCACCGATCGCGAGCTCGCCCGTGCGATGGACGATCGCCAGGGCGCGCAGGCCGGGTCGCGCCGCGATATCCGCGGCGATCCGCCCGATGATCTCCCCCGCACTGGGGTGGGCCGAGTAGGCGATGGACTCCACGGAGCGACCCTCGTCGTGATCGCGGACCATCCCGTCGAAGGCGACGACGGCCCCGGCCGCGCGATCGGCGACGGCGCGCACCAGCTCGGCGGCGCTCACCGGGTCCTCGGTCATCTCGGCGCGCATGATCCGCGCGCCCCCCTGCCCCGTGGCACCGGTAGCCTCGTGCGCAGCGCAGTAGTCCGCCTCGCGCGCCATCCCGCCCTCCTCGATCGCATGATGGACGCGCCAGACCCTACACCGCCCGCCCGCCGAACCGCCCCGAGGAGGAGCCATGCCCAGCCCCGCGATGATCCCGCCTGAGCGCTACGTCGACGAGGCCCTGGCCGCCCTGCGCCCGCTCGACGCCGTCCCCGTACCGCTGGAGGACGCTCACGGGCTGGTCCTGGCCGAGGATGTCACCGCCGCGCTGCCGGTGCCGCCGTGGACGAACTCGGCGATGGACGGATACGCCCTGCGGGCGGAGGACGCCGCCGGTGCCGCCGAGCGGGCGCCCGTCGTCCTACCGGTGTCGGGCGATGTCCCGGCGGGCAGCGCTCCGGCGCCCCTGCCCCCGGGGACCGCGATGCGCATCATGACCGGTGCGATGCTGCCCGAGGGCGCCGACGCCGTCGTGAGGGTGGAGGACACCGACCAGTCCCCGGGTCCGCGCCCACTGCCCGGGGCGGTCGCGATCCACGCCGCCCCTGGCATCGGCCTCAATGTGAGGAGGGCCGGCGAGGGGTGCGCCGCCGGGGACCCGGTCATGAGGGCGGGGACCGTGCTCAGCGCCACCGCGATCTCCGCGCTCGCCTCGGTTGGCCGGGACGAGGTGCTGGCCCGCCCGCGCCCGCGGGTCGCCGTCGTATCCACCGGCGCCGAGCTCGTCGCCCCGGGGCAGGGGCTCGCCCCGGGCACGATCCCGGACTCGAACTCCCTGCTGCTGGCCGGCCTCGTCCGCGAATGCGGCGCCGCCTTCGCGGGCGCGCGCCGCAGCGCCGACACCGCCGAGGACCTGACCCGCGCCCTCGTCGAGGCTGCCGGGGGCGCCGATCTCGTGGTGACCTCGGGCGGCGTGTCCGCTGGGGCCTTCGACCCGCTCACCATGCTCGCCACGCGCGCGGCCAACACGCGCACCGCCCCCGGGGCGCGGGTGCGGATCAGCTTCGCCAAGGTCGCGATGCAGCCGGGCAAGCCGCAGGGCCACGGCGCCGTCCTCTCCGACGACGGGCGCGAGGTGCCGCTGCTGTGCCTGCCGGGCAATCCGGTCAGCGTGCTGGTGTCCTTCACGCTCGTTGTCGCCCCCGCGCTCGCCCTCCTCGCCGGCCACCCGCGGACCTCCGCCATGGCCGCCGCCGCTTCGCGCGCGAGGGCCGCCGCCGCGTGGACGGGCCCGGTGGGGCGGCGTCAGTACGTCCCCGTGAGAGTCGTCGGCGCGCCGAGCCCGCCGCCCGAGCCGCTGCCGGCGGCCCCCGATGGGACGGGGCCGGCCCTGCCCTGGGTGGAGCCCACCCACCGGCTCGGCTCGGGCTCGCACCTCGTGTCCTCGCTCGGCGCCGCGCAGGCCCTGGCCGTCGTCGATGAGGGCTCCGCCGGGGCACGGCCCGGCGACGTCGTCGGCCTCATCCCCCTGCCCTCCCCCGCCCGCCCCTACTGACGAGGAGCCCGAGATGACTGATCCCGCCCCCATCCGACTGACCCACCTCGACTCCTCGGGCGCCGCCCGCATGGTCGACGTCACCGGGAAGGCCCCCACCGCGCGCTCGGCCAGCGCTGCGGCCACCGTGCGCTGCTCGCCGGCGATCGTGGAGGCGCTGCGCTCGGGGACCGTCCCCAAGGGCGACGTGCTGGCCGTGGCGCGCATCGCCGGCATCGCCGCCGCCAAGCGCGTCCCCGAGCTGCTGCCGCTGGCGCATGGCATCGGCGTGCACGGGGCGAGCGTGGACCTGAGGATCGTCGACGACGGCGTGGAGATCCGCGCCACCGTGCGCACCGCGGATCGCACCGGGGTGGAGATGGAGGCGCTCACCGCCGTCACCGTGGCCGGCCTGGCCGTGGTGGACATGGTCAAGGGCGTCGACCGCGATGTCATGCTCACCGACGCCCGCGTCACCGCGAAGTCCGGTGGTCGCAGCGGGGACTGGACGCGTCCGGAATGATGGGCGGGCTCGACGCCGTCGTCCTCGCGGGAGGGACCGCCCGCCGCCTCGGCGGGATCTCGAAGCCGGATGTGCTCGTCGCCGGTCGGCGCCTGCTCGACCACGTCCTGGAGGGGATCAGCGCCCTGCGCGCCAGTGGGGGGATTCCCGCGGGGCGCACCGTCGTCGTCGCCCCCGAGGATGTGGCGCTGCCCGCAGGGGTGCTGCGGGCCCTGGAGGACCCGCCACTGGGCGGACCGGTGGCGGGGATCGCCGCCGGGCTCGAGGCCCTGGCCGCGGGCGGCGGGCCGGCCGAGGCCGCGCCCGTGACCGCCGTGCTCACCTGTGACGCGCCCG
>NZ_MVIW01000045.1 GCF_002072185.1 Actinomyces denticolens | reverse complement strand
CATCGACGTCGTCGATGAGCGCGGCTGGGTGCTCACCGAGGATGCCGGGTCCGCGACGGCCATGACCCGGCGCGTCGAGGCTGATGCGGACGAGGACGATATCCCCGCATTCGGTACCAATTCCGCCGGGGAGCGCCTGGTCGTGCTGGATGTCCTCAGCGATGAGGGCACGGTGATCGTCCTGGGCGGCTGGTACACGCCGCGGGAGCCGGGCAGTGGCGCGCGGGACATGGAGACTCAGGAATTCCGCCTGGAGCTGATGAGGATCCGATTGTCCGACGGCACCATCACGGGCGGCCTCGCCCTGGGGACGCATACCCTCATCGTGAACGACTTCCTGGGCAGGTTCCTGTCCTGGGTGGATGCCGACGCCGTCATGGCACTCGTGAACGAGTCCCTCTTCCATACTGCCCTCGCCGTGGTGGTCGACCTGGGGACTATGACAGCGCGCCTGGACACCGCCGGCCTCACCGAGGCCTCCGGCGGTTCCCCCTTCTTCACGCGCCTCAGGGGCCGCGCTGTCGGGTACGGCGATGAACCCCCGGAGGGCAGATCCTTGGGCGAGTTCTCCCGGTGCCTGGACGCGCGCGACGGCACGCGCATCGAAGCGGAGCCCGGGTGGATGATCCTCGGGCTCTTCGACGATTGGATGTTCACCTGCCCCCGCCCGCAGCAGCGCGCCTCCGATCCTGCGACCGGCCTTCGATCGACCAACCTGCGGACGCGGGAGACCATCGACGTGGGTCATGCCATCGCCCCGCTCTGGTTGGGGAACCTGTGCTACAAGGACGGTCTCATCATCTCCGTCGGCGCGCAGGACCCCGGTGGAGTCCCCCATGAGGTGCTCCGGCCCGGCGCGGGATCGGCGGTCCCGCTGCCTCACCGGACCGAGCACGCGGCGGTTCACGGCGGTGCGGTGTGGACAGTGCTCAGCAGTGGGACATCGCAGCCGCATCAGGACATCGTCTGCTGGGACCCGGACACGGGCGAGGAGATGGGGCGGACTCGCATCAAGGGCCGGCCCGGGATCGTCGGTCTGAACGCCTGGGGCGCCTGGAGTCTCAGTGCCTTCTACCCCGCCACCGCTTGGATGACCGGCGCCCGGGAATCGAAGGGCGCCGCACACCCGCAGGCATGAATCCCGCAGCGCGCCGGGTGGCTCGGGTCGAGCGCGGCGTGATCCCGACTGTGATCCCGCGCGGGCCGACGGCGCGCACCGGCGCTCAGAGCGCCGCGGGGTAGTCGGCTGGGTCGTAGTCCTGCTCGGGGTCGCCCGGCCAGCCGTAGCCCCGTCCCCTGTCCAGAGCCGCCAGCCGCTCAAGATCGGTTCCGGTCAGAGCGAGGTCAGCGGCGGCCAGATTCTCCACCATCCGCTCGCGGCGCGTCGTCTTGGGGATCGTGATGACACCGGTGGTCAGCTGGAATGCGAGCGCCACCTGCGCGGGCGTGGCGCCGTGATCGGCGGCGATCTCGGCGAGCAGCGGCTCGCGCAGCACGCCCGCCCCGGTGGAGCCCAGCGGACTCCAGGCCTCCATGGCGATGCCGGCGTCGTCCAGGAGCGGGCGCAGACGGCGCTGCTGGTAGCGCACGGAGTGCTCCACCTGGTCCACGGCCGGGCGAATGCCGCCAGCCGCCAGGATCTCGCCGAGCCGGCGCCCGTAGAAGTTCGACACCCCGATGGATCTCACGTCCCCGCCGGCCACGGCCTCCTCCATGGCGCGCCACGTCCCCAGGGAGTCGCGCAGGGGCCAGTGGATGAGCAGCAGGTCGATGCGGCCGATGTCGAGCGCGGCCAGGGACTCGTCGATGGCGCGCCGGGCCGCGCGACGCCCGGAGGCGAAGATCTTCGTGGTCACGAAGACATCCTCGCGGGCGAGCCCCTGGGTCATGGCGGCGCGCACGGCCGCGCCGACGCCCGCCTCGTTGCCGTACTCCTGCGCGGTGTCGAGGTGCCGGTATCCGACGTCGAGGGCATCGCGTGCGGCGCGCTCCGTCTGGGCCGGTGGGACCTGGTAGACGCCCAGGCCCAGCACGGGGATATCGACTCCTTCGGCGATCGTCCGGGTTCTCATGATGCTCCTTCCGGGATTCAGCAGGTGGTGGCGCGGTGGATGCTTCGGAATGCTGCGGGAGCGGACCCTGCGGTGCCGCAACCCCCATTCCCGGGCCGCGCCGCGCCGGGAACGGGGGCTACGGGCTCAGACCTCCAGGAGGACCTTGATCTCGCGGCGCTCATCCATGGCCTTGTAGGCCTCGGCGGCCTCCTCCAGCGGCAGGCGCCTGGTGAAGACACGGCCGGGGTGGATCTCCCCGGCGTCGATGCGCTTGATGAGGTCGGGCAGGAAGCGGCGCACGGGGGCGGGCCCGCCCTCGAGGTGGACCTCGCGGAAGAACAGGTCGAGGCCGTTGATCGTCTGGTCGTGGGAGACGCCGACGAAGCCGATGTAGCCGCCGGGACGGCATGAGGCCAGCGCCTGGTCCATGGACAGCTGGGATCCCACGGCCTCGCACACGCCGTGCGCACCGTAGCCGTTCGTCAGCTCCTTGACCTTCGCCGCGCCCTCCTCGCCGCGTTCGGCGATGACGACGTCGGCCCCGAACTCGCGGGCCAGCGCGGCGCGGTCCTCGTGGCGGGAGAAGGCGATGACCCGCTCGGCCCCCAGCGACTTGGCGGCCAGGACCGCCGAGAGCCCCACGGCGCCGTCGCCCACGACGGCGATCGTCCTGCCCGGACCGGCGTTCGCGGCGACGGCGGCGTACCAGCCGGTGCCCAGGACGTCCGAGGCGGCGAGGTAGTCGGCGAGGCGCTCGGGGTCGTCCGGCTCGCCGCCGGGGACCTTCACCAGGGAGCCATCGGCGAGCTCGACGCGCATGTACTCGGCCTGGCTGCCGGTGTAGTGGCCGGCATTGGCGCAGCGCGAGGGATAACCGGCCCGGCAGATCTCGCAGGTGCCGTCGGAGAGCATGAAGGAGCCGATGACGAAGTCCCCGAGCTCCAGGGTGCGGACATCCTCGCCCTTCTCAACGATGGTGCCGACGTACTCGTGGCCCATGTACTGGTGGTCGACGGGCTGGGCGCCCCGGTAGGGCCACAGGTCGGAGCCGCACACGCAGGCGGCGGCGAGCTTGATGACGACATCGCCGGGACCCGCCACGCGCGGCGTCTCGATGGTCTCCACGGCGACATCGCCGGGTGCGTTCATGACGACTGCGCGCATGGTGGCGGGCAGGACGGGGGCGGTCGGTGCGGTGGTGCTCATGGCGGGGCCTCTCTGATAAGAATCCGTCGATGCATCAGAGCCTACGGAGGCCGCCGCACTCGCAGCCAGGCCCTCTCAGTACCGGGCAGACCCCGCCGGGCGGGCGTCAGGGTCGGCGGGGGAGGGGCAGCACCATGGGCGTGCCCGTCAGCGGGTCGCTCATGACCCGCACGGGCAGCCCGAACGCCTCCTCCACGACCTCCTCCGTGATGACCTCCGACGGCGCCCCATGGGCCAGGATCCGCCCCGAGCGCATGGCGATCACGCGATCGGCGTAACGGCAGGCCTGGTTGAGGTCGTGCAGCACCGCCACGATCGTCGTGCCGAGGGAGGCGTTGAGCTCGCGGCACAGCTCGAGGACCTCCACCTGGTGGGCCAGGTCGAGGAAGGTCGTGGGCTCATCGAGCAGCAGGATGTCCGTGCGCTGGGCCAGGGCCATGGCGATCCACGCGCGCTGGCGCTGCCCGCCGGACAGCGAGGAGACCCGGCGGCCCGCCAGGCCCGTCACGTCGGCGCGATCCATGGCCTCGCTGACAGCCTCGTCGTCCTCGGGCGACCACTGGTGGAGCACCGACTGATGGGGGTAGCGGCCCCGGGCCACGAGCTCGTGGACGGTGATCCCCTCCGGGGCGATCGACGACTGGGCGAGAAGGCCCACGCGCCGGGCGAAGGCCTTGGGGCGCATCCGAGTGACCGGCGTGCCATCGAGGACGACGGCGCCGACGTCGGGGGACAGGACCCTGCTGAGGGCGCGCAGGAGGGTGGACTTCCCGCAGGCGTTGGGACCCACGATCATCGTCACCTCGCCCGGCGCGATCCCCACGGAGAGCCCCTCGATGATCGGGCGGCGGGGCTGGTAGGAGAGCGTGACCGCCTCTGCGGCCAGACCCGGCGCGCCGTCGGGCGCGGAATCGTCGGCGGGCGCCCGGCGACTGCGAAGGCCCCGCCTCACTTGACCGTCGTCGAGACGGTCGTCAGGACGAAGCGTGCGGCCGTCGGCCCGGCGTTGAGGTAGAAGGGGTCGTCCTCCACCTGGATCGCCCGGCCGGCGGCGACGGCCCCGAGCGTGGGCCACAGCGCCGCCGAGGTCAGGGAGGAGGCGTCGCCCTGCACGCCGTAGAGGATCCAGGAGGCGTCGGCCTGGTCGAGCTGCTCGGCGGAGATGTCATGGGAGGTGTCCTCGGTGAAGGACTGACTCTCCGGGCGGGCCACGCCCATGTCCGCCAGGACGGATCCGGCGAAGGAGATCGCCCCGAAGATCCTCGTGCGGTCGCCGTTCTTGCGCAGCAGGGACACGGTGGCGGCGCTATCGATGGACTTCCCGGCCGCGGCGGCGTCGGAGTGGAAGACATCCAGCCAGGTGCGGGCCGCGTCGACCTTCCCCAGGGCGTCCGCCAGGAGGAGGAAGTCCTGCTTCCAGTACTGGCCCGTGCCCTGCGTGACGACGGTGGGCGCGATGCTGGACAGGGTGGTGTGGAGGGCCGCCGGATCCTTGCCGGAGTTGTTGACGAGGATGAGGTCCGGGGCGAGGTTGGAGATCGCCTCCACGTTCGGCTCCTTGCGCGAACCGACCTCGGTGATCGCCCCCAGTGCGCCGGCCTGCTCCGGGAAGGCCTTGGTCAGGTAGCCGGGGACGGTGGATGCTCCGTCGCCGGCGGCGGCGCCCACCGGGACGATCCCGAGGGTGAGCGCGGCGTCGAGCTGGCCGGTGGAGATGATGACGACCTTCGCCGGGGCCGCCTGGATCGTCGTTGAACCCTGGAAATGGGCGACCGTGCGGGGGAAGACGCCGTCGGCCTGGCCCGAACCCATTCCCTCGGGGATCGTGGTGGGAATGGAGGAGGTGGGGGCGGAGGCACTGGGGACGGCCGAGGACTCGCCGGTGGCGGAGGCGCCCTTGCCGCCGGACGAGGAGCACGCGGCGAGGATGGGCAGTGCCGCGGCGAGGCCGGCGGCGGAGAGCAGGGTGCGTCGACTGTGGAGATGAATCATGTGGATAGGCTAACCTCATCGCGTGCGAGCTGCCCATGCATGCGCGCGGATCGGGCGCGCCCCCGGCCCCAGGAGCGCCCCCACGGCCCGCCTCCTGCTCCTGGCCGCAGTAGGGGCCGTGATCCTCGCCCTCCTGGTGGTGCTGAGCCTGGCTATCGGCTCGCGACAGCTCGGCCTGGGCGAGACGGTGCATGGCCTGCTCGCCCACGACCGCAGCGTCCCCTCCATCATCGTCTGGCGACTGCGCATGCCGCGCACACTCCTGGCCATCGGGGCCGGGGCCGGACTCGCCGTTGCCGGCGTCGTCATGCAGGCCCTCACCCGCAATCCCCTCGCAGAGCCCGGCATCCTGGGGGTCAACGCGGGCGCGGCGCTCGCCGTCGTCCTATCGATCTCCCTGCTGGGGCTCACCGACGTCACGGGCTACCTCTGGTTCGCCTTCGCCGGAGCCGCGGCCGCCGCCGGGCTCGTCCAGCTCATGGCCGGCCGCTCCGGCCGGGCCGGGCCGACGCGCCTCGTCCTCGCCGGGGTCGCCCTGGGTGCCTCCCTGGGCTCCATCACCGGTACCATCACCATGCGCGACACGGAGGCCTTCGACTCCTACCGCTTCTGGGTGGTGGGTTCCCTGGAGGGGCGCTCGGCCGGGGTACTGGCGTGGGTCTCGTCCTTCCTCCTGGTGGGGCTCGTCCTGGCGATGGCCTCGGGGCACGCCCTCAACGCGCTGGCGCTGGGGCCGGAGCAGGCCGGCGCGCTCGGCGTGCGCATCGGTGCCGTGCGCGCCCTGGCGCTGGTCTCCATCACGCTCCTGTGCGGGGCGACGACGGCGGCCATCGGACCGATCTCCTTCGTGGGGCTCGTGGTCCCCCATGCGTTGCGCCTCCTCCTGGGCGCTGATCAGCGGCGCATCCTCGCGGCGTCCCTCCTCGCCGGGCCCGCGCTGCTGCTGCTCGCCGATGTCGTCGGGCGGTGGCTCATCCGGCCCGACGAGCTGGAGGCTGGCGTGGTGACCGCGTTCCTCGGGGGCCCCGTCCTCATCGGCCTCGTGCTCGCCCGCCCGAGGCGGCGCGCGTGAGCCGGCGGGACGACGGCGCAGCGGAGGGGAGGGGCGCCGACTCGCCTCGCCCCGCCGCATGCCTGGGAGCCCCGAGGCCGGAGCTCGCCGTGCCCCTGGGGCGGGGCCGCTCGATCCTGCTCCACCGGCGCGCCCTGGCAGTCACGCTTCTCCTGCTCCTGGCGGCGCTGATCGTGAGCACCGGTGCCCTTCTCACCGGCGCCTACCGGCTCTCCGCCCCCGACGCGATGGCGGTCCTCGCCGGCTCCGGCGGTGACCTGGACAGGTTCATCGTGCTCGACCAGCGCCTTCCGCGGGCCCTCGCCGCCCTGCTCGTCGGGGCGCTGCTCGCGGTGGCCGGCGCCGTCTTCCAATCGCTGTCCCGCAACCCCCTGGGCAGCCCCGACATCGTCGGCTTCACGAAGGGCGCCACCACCGGGGGGCTCGTGGTCATCCTCCTGACCACGGCGTCATCCCTGCCGATGATCGCGATGGGGACGATCCTGGGCGGCTTCGCCACGGCCGCGCTCGTCGTGCTCGTGGCCCTGCGGCGCGACGCGAGCGGCGACGCCCTCATCCTGGCCGGCATCGCCCTGTCCCAGATGCTCGCCGCGGGCAACGACTACCTGCTCGCCCGCGCCACGATCGAGAGCGCCGAGGCCGCCAAGGCCTGGCAATTCGGCTCCCTCAACGCGATCACCTGGCCGCAGGTGCGCCCGCTCGTCGTTGCGGCCGCTCTTCTCCTGCCGCTCATCGCGTGGCTCGGCCGACCCGCCGGGATCCTCGAGCTCGGCGACGACGCCGCCACGGCCCTGGGGTTGAGTGCCGCGCGGGCTCGCGGCATCCTCCTGGGCTACGGAGTGGTCCTGGCGGCCGTCTGCGTGGCGGTGAGCGGGCCCATCGCCTTCCTGGCGCTCGCGGCCCCCCAACTGGCGCGCCGTGCCTCCCACTCAGCGGGCATCGCCCTGGGGGCCTCAGCCGCGATGGGCGCCCTCCTCCTCGCCCTGGCCGACTTCCTCGCCGCCCGTCTCCTCTCCCCGTTCCAGATCCCGGTGGGCCTGGTCGGTGCCGCCTGCGGGGGCCTGTATCTGCTGTGGTTCGTCGGTCTGCGCGGGGAGAGGCCATGACCCATGGAGGATGGCGAGGTTTGAGGATTGCTTGGGCGATTCACCGCCAAGAGTGGATCGCTCGCTCTCGCAGATGCCTTCTGACCTGCGTCATCGTCTAACGTGACATAGTGTCACAAAAAGGAATCCTCAAACCTCGCCACTTCGACCGCCGCAGGCGTGCGGATCAACCGCGCGGGACGACGCGGACCTCGACGGCCTTGATGACGGCGATGAGCTCGCGGTCGGGGGCGATGCCGAGCTGGGCCACCGCGCCCGCCGTCACCGAGGCGGCCAGGCGGTGCCCTCCGCTCTCCAGGCCCACCGACACCAGGGCTCCCGAGCGCTCCACCGTGCGCACGATGACGGGCAGCGCGTTGCGCGGCGAGCCCGAGGGGGCCTCCTCGTAGAGGGCCACGGCGTCCGGCGGGACGAGCGCGGCCGCGGGCTCGCCCTCCTTGATCTCCTGGCCCGGGCGCCCATGGATGACCAGTCCGGACCCCAGATCGACGCGGGGATCCTCCCGGCTGCCCGCAGCGGTGCCCATGAGGATCGAAGTGCCGGTCAAGCGCGCGGTGAAGTCGCTTCCCGGGGCCGACAGCACCCGCGCCGCCTCCCCGCGCTCGACCACTCGCCCCGCCTCCAGGACGACGACGTCGTCGCCCAGGGAGGCGATGTCGAGCACGTCATGGGTGACGAGCAGGACCGTCAGGCCCTCCTCGCTCGCCCGCCGCGCCACGAGGGCCCGCATCTCCTGGCGGGCCCCCACGTCGAGGGCTGCCATGGGCTCATCGAGGATGAGCGCGCGGGGCGAGGTCGCCAGCGCCCGTGCCAGGGCCACCCGCGCGGCCTGGCCGCCGGAGAGCGCGCCCCCGGATCGCACGGCGAGGTGCTCCGCGCCGACGGCAGCCAGTTCCGCCCGGGCCCGCCGCCGTGAGGCCCGGCGCCCCAGGCCCTGGCAGCGCGGCCCGAAGGCGACGTTCTCCAGCACGGACATGTGCGCGAACAGCCCCGGCTCCTGGGAGAGAAGGGCGATCCCGCGACGCCCCGCGGGTACGAAGCCCTCGGCGCCGTCGAGCACGCGCTCCCCGAGCCGGACCTCGCCGCCGGTGGCGTCGAGGAGCCCCGCCGCCACGAGGCAGACCGTGGACTTCCCCGAGCCGTTGGGGCCGATGACGGCCAGCGTGCGCCCCGCTCCGATCTCCAGGGACATCGACACGCCGCGCTCGGCGGAGGTGAAGGAGAGCGCCAGCGGCAGGCTGCGCGCGCGAGGTTGATCGGGGCGAGGCGGCCCCTGTTCCTCGTGGGGCGGGGGCGCGGGGATGCGCCACCGCCGCACCAGCATCCCCCACGGCACTGTCGTCGCCCCCACGACCAGGGCGGAGGCGGCGATGAGGACGACGGCGAGCGCCAGCGCGGTGGCCGTGTCCTCCTCCCGCTGGAGGTAGATGGCCAGTGGCATCGTGCGCGTGACCCCCTCCTTCGAGCCCGCGAAGGCGATGGTGGCCCCGAACTCGCCGAGGGCCCGGCCCAGCGCCAGGGCGATCCCCCGCGCCAGCGCGGGTCCCACCATCGGCAGGACGACGCGGGTGAGCGTCCTCCACGGCCCGGCGCCGAGCGTGCGGGCGATCGTCTCGGCCCGCGTATCGCGCGAGCGCAGCGCCGCCTCGAGCGTGACCACCAGGAAGGGCATGGCGACGAAGACCTGCGCGATGACCACCGCCGTCGTCGAGAAGGCGATGCGCAGCCCCCAGGCGTCCAGCGCCCCTCCCAGCACCCCCTTCTTGCCGAGGGTCGACAGTAGCGCGATCCCCGCCACGACCGGCGGCATCGTCATCGGCAGGACGGCGAGCACCCGCGCCACGCGCACCCCGCGCCACTGCCGGGCCAGCAGCAGCGCCAGCGGCACCCCGAGGGCCGTGCAGATGACCGTCGAGGCCAGGCAGGTGCGCAGCGACAGGCCCAGCGCCGCCGTGGCGGAGGGGGAGGACAGCAGCTCCGGCAGACGGCCCCAGGCGACCCGCGTCCCCATGCCCGCCAGGGGCAGGATGATGAGCGCCGCCCCGGCCAGTCCGAGAAGCACCACCATCAGTGGCAGTGGGGCGCGGGCGGCCCGGGAGCGGCGCGGCAGCGGCCATCGGGCCGCCCGGGCGCCCATCACTGGCCCGGGGCGCCGAAGCCGTGCTCGGCGAGGATCGCCTGGCCCTCGCTGCCGTGCACGAAGTCGACGAAGGCCCGGGCGGCGGACGGGTTGGAGGCTGCGGATGCCACCGCCAGCGGGTAGTGGTTGACGACGCCGCCGTCGGGGATCGTGACCTCATCCGACGCGCTCCCGGAGGCCGCCGCGTCGGTCTTGTAGACGATGCCGGCGTCGGCCTCGCCCGACTCCACCTTGGCGCGCACGTCGGTCACCCTCTGCTCCTCGGAGGAGGGGGACAGGGCGATGCCCAGCGCCTCCTCGAGCTTGTTCGTGGCGTTGCCGCAGGGGACGGCGTCGGCGCAGATGACGAGGTCCTTGCCGGCCAGTGAGGGGTCCAGGCCGGTGATGCCCCCGGGGTTGCCCGGCGGGACGATGAGGGCGAGCCGGTTGGTGGCGAACTCGGAGGGCTCCGCGACGAGGGACTGCTCTGTGGCCGAGGCCATCGACCTCTCGTCGGCGGTGGCCAGGACATCGGCCTCCGCGCCGTTGGCGAGATCGGAGACGAGGTCCTGGGACCCCTGGAAGTCGTAGGTGATCGTCAGGCCGGGGTTCTTCTCGGTGAGCGCGGCCCCGATCTCCTCGAAGGACTCCTTGAGGGAGGACGCCGCGAAGACGGTGAGGGCCCCGGAGACCGGGGCGGCGCCGTCGGCGGAGGCCTGCGCGGCCGAGTCGGCGGGCGCCGGGGCCGAGGAGGATGAGGCCCCGGAGCACGCCGCCAGCGCGCAGGCGGGCGCGAGGAGGAGCGCGGTCAGGGCCGCGCGGCTCGGGGCGGGAGGACGGCGCATGGGCGCAGTATCCCTCCTACGCCCCCTCGGAGGCGGCGACGTCGTCGGGGCCCTGATTCCCCGTGCCCTGCGTGCGCACCGGGTCCCAGCCGCGCCGGGGGGCGACGGTCGAGGCACGCGGTGCGCGGGAGCGGTAGACCACGTAGGGCCGGGTCATGTAGCCCACGGGGGCCGAGACCACATGAACCAGTCGAGTGAAGGGCCAGATCGCGAAGAGCAGCAGGCCGGCGACGATGTGCAGCTTGAAGACCATCGGGACGTCCGCCATGAGGCCGGGCTCGGGGCTCAGCAGGAAGATCGAGCGGAACCAGGGGCTGATCGTCTCGCGGTAGTCGTAGCCGTGCTCGCCGCCGAAGAGCTGGGTGGTGATGGTGGCGCAAGCCCCCAGGAGGATCGGGATGAGCAGCATGACGTACATGACGACGTCGCCCCGCGTGGTCGCCAGGCGCACGGACTTGACCACGATGCGCCGGTAGAGCAGGCCTCCCAGCCCGATGATCGTCATCAGCCCGGCGATGGTTCCGGGGATGACCGCCATGAGGTGATAGGCGCGCTCGGGGATGCCCACGGCCTCGGTGAGGGACTTGGGGATCACGAGCCCCATGAAGTGCCCGAGGGCCACGAGCAGCACCCCGAAGTGGAACAGCGGGGAGGACCAGCGCAGGATCCGGTTCTCATGCCACTGCGAGGAGCGGGAGGTCCAGCCGTACTGATCCGTGCGCCACCGCCACCACAGGCCGACGGCCAGGAGGAGGAAGGCGGCGTAGGGCAGGCCGACCCACAGGACGTAGTGCTCGAAGGTGCTCATGCTCACTCCTGGACTGGGGCGACGCCGAGGACGGCCTCGCTCTGGAACTGCTGGAAGGGGCCCGCGAGGGGCATCGAGACGGGCATTGAGACGGGCACTGAGGGGAAGGGCAGGACCTCGGTGACACCCACGGTCTCCGTGGGAGGCCCCGCCGCGACGAGCCGGCGGATCCGCTCCGCGGTGGGCTCGTCCAGCGGCGCCAGGGTCATGCAGACCGCCTCGACGAGGCCGGCGTAGGGGGAGCCGATATCCGTCAGGGCGCTGCGAAGCACCTCGATGCCCTCGCGATGCGAGGCGAGCAGGGCGCCCGCGATCTCGTCGCCGCGCTCGGCGCTGCGCGCGGAGAACTCCAGGACCACCGGCAGGTAGTCGGGGAGCTCGTCGCCGGCCATCTCGTAGCCGGATGCGGCCAGGGCCTGTTTGAAGGCCACGAGGGCGGCCCCGCGCTGGCGCGTGTCGCCCACCGCGTAGTAGGTGAGGTACAGGCAGCAGCGCCGGCGCCGGTCGAAGACGTCCACGTAGTGCTCGGCCAGGGCGCGCTCCCCGCGCTCGCGGGCATCGGCCACGAAGCCGGCCAGGCGCTCCCGCACGGGAGAGGGCACGCCGGCCAGCGCCTCCTCAACGGCGTCCAGGCGCCTGCCCAGCTCCCCCTCGGAGGGGTAATCCAGGAGGAGCGAGGCGCACATGTGCACCGCGGCCCGCTGGGAGGCGGTCATCTCGACCGCCTCCAGGGGCTCCAGCGCCAGGGGCGGGCGCACGAACAGGGCGCCGGGAGCGCTCATCGAGGCGCCTCCCCGAGGCGCTCGACCACCGGGACCGGGCGGGTGTCGTCATCCTCCAGGGGCATGCCCAGGACGGGCATGCCGGGGCGATGCGCCGCGCCCAGGGCGTCCGGCCCCGACGCGGGCACGGGGGAGCGGCGGATGGTCGGCAGGGGCAGGGCCACCGGGCCGTTGCCCGGCTGCCCGTGGAGGCCCGAGGCGTCCGAGTGGCAGGCCGACGGCGCGCCGTCGCCCAGCAGCATGCGCACGTCCTCTCCCATGGCCGCCATGCCGCGGGGGATCTCCGGCTTGGCGGTGGGGATGACGTAGCGGTCGTCGTAGTTGGCGACGCCCAGCAGCTCGTACATGCTCCTCAGGGCGTCGCCGGTCATGCCGACGGCGGCGGCGATCTCCTCGTCGGGCTCCTGCCCCACGCGAATATCGCGCATGTAGGAGCGCATGGCGGCCAGGCGCCGCAGGACCCTCTCGACGACGTCGGTGTCGCCCGCCGTGAACAGTCCCGCCAGGTACTCCAGCGGGATGCGCATCTCGGACACGGCGGTCAGCAGCACCCTGTGGTTCTCCCCGTCCAGGCCCGCGGCCACGGCCTCGTCGACGATCGGCGAGAGCGGCGGGATGTACCAGACCATCGGCAGGGTGCGGTACTCGGGGTGGATCGGCAGGGCCACCTCGTAGGTGGAGATGAGGTCCCACACCGGCGACTGCTGAGCCGCGGTGATCCAGGTCTCCGGGACGCCCTCGGCGCGGGCGCCCCTGATGACCTCCGGGTCGTGGGGGTCCAGCAGGATGTCGCGCTGGGCCGTGTAGAGGTCGCGGGGATCCTCGACGGCGGCCGCCTCGGAGACGCGATCGGCGTCGTAGAGGAGGACGCCCAGGTAGCGCAGGCGGCCCACGCAGGTCTCGGAGCACACGGTCGGCATGCCGATCTCCAGGCGCGGGTAGCACAGGGTGCACTTCTCGGCCTTGCCGGAGGCGTGGTTGAAGTAGACCTTCTTGTAGGGGCAGGACGAGACGCACATGCGCCAGCCGCGGCAGGCGTCCTGGTCCACCAGCACGATGCCGTCCTCGGCGCGCTTGTACATGGCGCCGCTCGGGCAGGCCGACACGCAGGTGGGGTTGAGGCAGTGCTCGCAGATGCGCGGCAGGTAGAACATGAATGCGCGGTCGATCTCGGTGGAGACGCGCTCGTTCATGCGCGCGAGCACCGGGTCCTCGGCCATGGTCTCGGTCGAGCCGCCCAGGTTGTCATCCCAGTTGGGACCCCAGGAGATCGTCGGCATGTACTCGCCGGTCAACTGGGACTTGGCGCGGGCCACCGGCAGCGCGGGGGAGTCCTTGGGGGCCGACAGGAGCTTGTCGTACTCGTAGGTCCACGGCTCGTAGTAGTCCTCCACCACCGGCATGTCCGGGTTGGCGAAGATCGTGGCGAGCTTGCGCAGGCGCCCGCCGGAGCGGGGCTTGAGCCGCCCGCCCGGCGTGCGCACCCACCCGCCCTTCCACCGCTCCTGGTCCTCCCAGGCGCGCGGGTAGCCGACGCCCGGACGCGTCTCCACGTTGTTGAACCACATGTACTCGGTGCCCTCGCGGTTCGTCCAGGCCTGCTTGCAGGTCACCGAGCAGGTGTGGCAGCCGATGCACTTGTCCAGGTTCATCACCATGGCGATCTGTGCCATGACCTTCATCAGAACGTCACCTCCTGATTGGTCCGACGGCGGATCAGGGTGACCTCGTCGCGGTTGTTGCCCGTGGGGCCGATGTAGTTGAACGCGTAGGTGAACTGGCCGTAGCCGCCGGTGAAGTGGCTGGGCTTGAGGACGATGCGGGTCAGCGAGTTGTGCGTGCCGCCGCGACGCCCGGAGCGCTCGGTCAGCGGGGTGTTCATCGTGCGCTCCTGGGCGTGGTGCATGAGGACCATTCCCTCGGGCACGCGGTGCGAGACGTTGGCCCGGACCGCCACGATGCCGTTGCGGTTGTAGGCCTCCACCCACTCGTTGTCCCGCACCCCGATCTTCGCGGCGTCGGCGGGGCTCATCCACACCTGCTGGCCGCCCCGGCCCAGCGTGAGCATGTGGAGGTTGTCGTAGTACTGGGAGTGGATCGCCCACTTGTTGTGCGCGGTGATGTAGCGCACCGCCACCTCGACGGCGCCCTCCTCCGAGGGCCCCACGTGGCCCACGGGCTTCTCCCCGTACAGGGCGGTGAAGTCCAACGGGGGCCGGTACTGGGGGAGGGACTCCCCCATGTCGATCATCCAGTCGTGATCGAGGTAGTAGTGCATGCGGCCGGTGACCGTGTGCCACGGCTTGTCGTGCTCGACGTTGACGCAGAAAGCGGTGTAGCGGCGCCCCCCGTGCTCGGATCCGGACCACTCCGGGGTCGTGATGACGCCGACCGGCGCGTCCTGGGTCTGCCGGAAGGTGATCTGCTTGCCGGCCTCCTCCTGGCTCAGCTCGATGAGCTCGGTGCCGGTGCGCTTGGCGAGCGTGGCCCAGCCCTGGGTGGCCAGGCGCCCGTTGGTGGCCCCGGACATGTGCATGACGCCGTCGCCGGCCCGGATGGGGGTGTCCACGAGCGGGCGGCCCTGCGCAGCGCCGGAGCCCGTGCCGTGGGCTGCGGCGAGCGCGTCCATCTCCTTGTCGGGGATGAGCATGATGCCCTTGGCCGGGATGCCGGCCCTGTCCGCCAGTGGGCCCAGGGCGTTGAACTTGTTGAGGATCTGGGTGTAGTCGCGCTCCACGGGCACGAGCTTGGGCATGGTCACGCCCGGCACCCAGCCGTCCGGCAGTCCCGAGATGTCCCCGTGGGCCATGGTGAGGGCCTCGGGGGTGTCGTGGTTGATGGGCGCGGCGACGACGTCGGTCTGCGTGCCCAGATGGGTCGGCGCCCACTGCGAGACCATGCGCGCGAGCTGCTGGTAGATGTCGAAGTCGCTGCGGGCCTCCCACGGCGGGTCGATCGCCATGTTGAAGGAGTGGATGAAGGGGTGCATGTCCGTGGTGGACAGGTCGTACTTCTCGTACCACGTGGCCGCGGGCAGGACGATGTCGGAGTGCAGGGTCGTGGAGGTGTTGCGGAAGTCCGCCGTCCACATGAGATCGAGCTTGCCCTGGGGGGCCTCGCGCCAGGTGACCGAGGCCGGGCGCAGCGCCTCGGGGGTCTCCTGGGCGTTGACGTCGTTGTCGGCGCCGATCATGTGCCGCAGGAAGAACTCGGTGCCCTTGGCGGACGAGCCGAGCAGGTTGGTGCGCCAGTTGGCCAGGATTCTCGGGAAGTTCTCGGGGGCGTCGGGGTCCTCGCAGGCGAAGCGCAGCTCCCCGCTGGTCAGCTGGGAGACCACGTAGTCGGCCGCGCTCATGCCCGCCTCCCTGGCCTGCTGGCCCAGCAGCAGCGGGGAGCGGTTGAACGTGGGGTAGGAGGGCGTCCAGCCGCGCTTCATGGCCTCGACCATGACGTCGGTGGTGGTCTTGCCGGTCAGGGTGCCCGGGCCCAGCGGCGAGGCGACGCGCTCGGCCCGGGTGGCGTCGTAGCGCCACTGGCTGGTGGTCAGGTACCAGAAGCCGGTGGAGATCATGTGGCGCGGGGGGCGCGCCCAGTCCAGGGCGAAGGCCCACTGCTGCCACCCCCCGATGGGGCGGACCTTCTCCTGGCCCACGTAGTGCGCCCATCCGCCGCCGTTGACGCCCTGCGTGCCGCACATGGAGGTCAGCGCGAGGATCGTCCGGTAGATCTCGTCGGCGTGGTAGTAGTGGTTGATGCCCGCGCCCATGATGATCTGGGAGCGGCCGCGGGTCTGGGCGGCGTTGGTGGCGAAGTCGCGCGCCGCCCGGATGAGGGCGGGTCCGGAGACGCCGCAGTGCTCGGTGGCCCAGGCGGGCGTGCCCGGGACGGTGGCGTCCTGGTAGTCGGCCGGCCAGACCCCCGGCAGCCCCGGGCGCTCGACGGCGTAGTTCGCCAGGAGGATGTCGTAGACGGTGGTCACCAGCGTGCCGTCGGCCAGGCGGGTGGCGGGCACGCCCCGGTGGATGATGCCGCCGCCCACGGTGCCGGTGGGGGTGGCCGAGGCGGGCAGGTCGAAGCGGGGCAGGAGCAGCTCGGTGGGCTCCACCCGCAGGCCGGTGTCCTCCAGCTCCTCGATGCTCATGACCGGGTCGACGCCGTCCATGCGCAGGTTCCAGTGGCCGAGCCCCTCATCGGTGAAGCGGTCGGCCAGGGTGCCGCGCGGGTCGGCCGGGCCACTGGCGCGGTCCCACACCAGGGGGCGGAACTCGTTCTTCGGCATGCCCTCGGCGACGCCCGGGACGCGGTCGGCGGTGAGGAAGCGCCCGGGGATCATGCCGGTGCCGTCGGGGGCGCGCAGGAGCTCGACGAGGAAGGGGGCGTCGGTGCGCCTCCTCATGTAGTCCAGGAAGTAGGGGGTGCGCGCCCCGACGTGGAACTCCTTGAGGATGACGTGCCCCATCGCCATGGCGGCGGCGCCATCGGTGCCGGGGGCCACGCGCAGCCACTGATCGGCGAACTTCGTGTTGTCGGTGTAGTCGGGGGAGACCGCCACGACCTTCGTGCCGTGGTAGCGGGCCTCGGTCATGAAGTGCGCGTCGGGTGTGCGGGTGAGGGGGATGTTGGAGCCCCACATGATGAGGAACTCGGAGTTGTACCAGTCGCCGGCCTCGGGCACGTCCGTCTGGTCCCCGAAGACCTGGGGGGAGGCGGGCGGCAGGTCCGCGTACCAGTCGTAGAAGGACAGCATCGTGCCGCCGATGAGCTCGTGGAAGCGGGCGCCCGCCCCGTAGGAGATCATGGACATGGCGGGGATGACGGAGAAGCCGGCGCAGCGGTCCGGCCCCCAGGTGCGGATCGTGTGGACGTAGGCGGCCGCCATGATCTCCATGGCGTCATCCCAGCCGACCCTGACCATTCCGCCCTTGCCGCGGGCCGACTTGTAGGCCCGCGCGATCTCGGGGGTGTCGGTGATCTCCGCCCAGGCGGCGACGGCGTCGCCGGCGTTGCGCTCCTTGGCGGCGCGGAAGGCATCGAGCAGGACGGAGCGCACGTAGGGGTAGCGGATGCGCGTGGGGGAGTAGGTGTACCAGGAGAAGGCCGCGCCGCGCGGGCAGCCGCGGGGCTCGTAGTCGGGCATGTCCGCCGGGGTCGCCGGGTAGTTGGTGATCTGCTTCTCCCAGGTGATGACGCCGTCGGTCACGTAGACCTCCCAGGCGCATGAGCCGGTGCAGTTCACGCCGTGGGTGGAGTGGACCATCTTGTCGTGGCTCCACCGGTGGCGGTAGAAGGCGTCGGCCTCCCGGCCGCCCTCGAGGAAGAGCCTGCGCGCGTCGTTGGAGGCCTTGCCCCGGCGCAGGTAGGAGCCGAGGCTGTACAGGGACGCGCCGGGCTCGGCCACCGCTGCCGCATCCTCGGGGATCATCGGGGCGCTCGGCTGGGCGAGGTGCCTCGGGTCCGCTGGACTGGTCATCTGGGGTCCTCCAGTGGGAGTGTTCGGGTCGATGGGCGGAGAGGGCGACGGCGCGGTCACCGGTGCGGCCCCGGCGCCGCGGAGGGCTCCGGGCGCCGGGACCGGTCGTGATCAGCCGGGGCGCTTGGCATTCGGGCCCGCGTAGCGGATCCAGCAGATGACGGCGCACACCGCGCAGTAGGCGGCGCAGGCGAGGAAGAAGGTCGAGGCCGGCATCGCCGCCAGCGCCACGCCGACGAGGAAGGGGCCCAGGGAGGCGACGGCCGCGGTGAAGCCGATGGCGCCGCCGGCCTGGCGCTTGGGCATGATCATGGGCATCTGCTTGAAGGTGGCGGCGTTGCCGACGCCCGCGAAGAAGAACATGCCCAGCAGGCCGGCCATGAAGACCTTGAAGTCGCCGGCGGAGTCGACCATGGTCAGCTGCCAGCCGCAGAAGCCCAGCGTCGCCGCCATGCCGATCGCGGAGACGAAGGTCCAGATGGCCCCGCCGAAGCGGTCGCACAGCGGGCCCCAGGCGAAGCGCAGCAGCGAGCCGATGAAGGTGCCCAGGAAGGCGTAGCTGGCGCCCTTGGGCAGTCCGGTGAGTCCGGCGTCGGCCAGGGCGGAGGCGGCGCCGTAGTTGTTGTTGATGATGAGGGCCGTCTGGGCGGCGAACCCGGAGAAGATGCCGAAGGTCATGATGTACAGGATCGTCATGAGCCAGGTGTCGACATTGCCGAAGATGTCCAGCTGCTCCTTGATGTTCGCCTTGACCGGCACGTCCTTGAGGTAGGCGAAGGCGAGGAAGGCGGCCAGGACGGACCAGGGCAGGAAGAAGACGGTCGCGTTGACGACCCTGGGGGCGCCCTCGGAGTAGGGCTCCACCCAGGTCAGGCCGAACAGGGAGGTGGACATGAGGAAGGGCGCGGCGAGCTGGATGATGCCCGCGCCGATGTTGCCCAGTCCGCCCTGGAGGCCCAGCGCGGTGCCCGACAGGCGCTTGGGGAAGTAGAAGCCGGTGGAGGGCATGTAGCCGGAGAAGGTGGCGGCGCCGATGCCGCAGGCGAAGGCCAGGCCGAGGAGGATGCCGTAGGAGGTGGAGGGGTTCTGGACGGCGAAGAACCAGCCGAGCATCGGCAGCAGGTAGAGCAGTGAGGAGATGCCGATCATCTTGCGCGTGCCGATGGTGGCCGGCAGGAACATGTAGACCAGGCGCAGGAGGCCGCAGGACAGGCCGGGCATCGAGGTCAGCCAGTAGAGCTGGTTCTTGCTCAGCGCGAAGCCGATCTCGTTGAGGCGCGGGGCGATGGCGCTCGGCAGGAACCAGACCGTGAAGCCGAGCATGAGGGAGAAGGTGGTGATGGCCAGGGTGCGCCAGGCGATGGACGAGGACCAGTTCTCGGGCTCCTCGGGGTTCCATCCGGTGAGCGTCCGGCCGGTGGTGTCGAGCGTGGGCAAGATGTCTCCTGGGAGGTGGACGGCGTCGTCGTCGCCGAGCGCGCATCGTGATCGTTCACGGCGAATGCGCATGGCGAAGAGCCCCGCGAAGGGGGACCCGATCATGATGCCCGAAATATGCAGGAGTCGCCCGGTGTAAAGGTAAAGGCGCTGGCGGGGTGGCGGAAGGGGCGCGCCCTTCGAAGCGGGGCCTCCTCCCTTAAGGTCACGGACGAGTCACGTAATCCCGCCCCTCCTCCCGAGACCGGTCGAAAACGTCACCGAGACCGGTCGAAATGGCGATCGAGACCGGTCCTGGCGCCGCTACCGTGGGGCCATGAGCACTCCGACGCCCCCAGCCTCCGCCACCAGCGCCACGGCTCGCCCCGCCCCTGCGCCGACGGACGGGCCCATCGCTCAGAAGCGCCTCGCCCCCATGACCGGCACCGTGCGCGGGGCGGTCATCACCGTCTCCGACCGCTGCGCGAGCGGCGCCCGCCCTGACGAGTCCGGCCCCCTCGCCCAGCGCCTCCTGGCGGAGCACGGCGTCGTCGTCGAGGCCGTCCGGCTCATCCCCGACGGCGCCCAGGAGGTCCGCGCCGCCATCGAGGAGGCCATCGCCGACGGCGCCCGCGTCATCCTGACCACCGGCGGCACCGGCGTCACCCCCAGGGACCTCACGCCCGAGGGCACCGCTCCGCTCCTGGTCGCGCGCCTGGAGGGCATTGAGGCCCAGATCCGCTCCCACGGACTGACCAAGACGCCGCTCGCGGGCCTGTCCCGGGGATACGTGGGGGTCACCTCGCGCGACGCCGACGGCGTCCTCGTCGTCAACGCCCCCGGCTCCAAGGGCGGGGTCAAGGACTCGATCACCGTGGTCGGGCCGCTCATCCCGCATGTGCTGGAGCAGCTCGGCGGCGGGGATCACTGAGTCGGGATCCGCTGAGTCGGCTTCCGCGGGGACCGGGCGGGCCGTCCGGGCTCATCCCCGCCAGGCGCGCACCTGCTCCCAGGTGTCGAGGTCCGCGGCGGCCTCGGCCGTGCCGGTCACTTGCCGCACGCGCAGAGCCCCCAGCGCCCGGCGCACGGCGACATCCCGCAGTGGTCGGCCCCTCGGCGCCACCGCCCCGCGCAGCGCGGGGGTCCGGTAGGCGCCGAGCAGGTACTGCGCGCGATCCCCGGCCCGGGCGCAGGCGCCGTCCGCCCCCGCGCCGGCCCGCGCTCCGCGAAGTGCCCGCAGGAGCGCGGGCAGGGCGGCCGGGGCCCCGGGCGCGTCACAGGTGAGCACGGCGGTCACGGGCGCG
>NZ_MVIW01000044.1 GCF_002072185.1 Actinomyces denticolens | reverse complement strand
CTATTCTTCACCGCGAAGGTGTCCTTCCTCTGGAGTTCTCGGATCTCAGCAACCCGCATTATTCCAGGCGAAGCGACACCTTCACCCCATCTTCAACACCCCGACGATGAAAACTCGAGACTGGTTCAACGGTCACGCCAACGGTCTCTACGAGAACCCCACGACCGGGCTGCGCACCCACATCCTGCACTTCACCGACACCCCGCCCGAGGGGCGGCGCACCAGGCTGGAGATCATGACCCGTCCGGGGCTCGAAGGACGTCGCGAGGCCGAGGGACTGGGGTGGGCGCACGTCTCCTTCAGTCTGCCGGGGCGCGACGACGTCGATCGGCTGGCCGCCAGCATGCGTGAGGCCGGGGTGCCCGTCGTCGACGGACCGCGTCAGACCGGCGACGGCTACTACGAGGCTGCCGTGCTCGACCCCGAGGGCAACCGCATCGAGCTGGTCGCCGCCGACTACTCCGAGGACGTCGCCCTGCGCCCGACCTTCTGAGGGCGCAGACTCGGCGAAGGCCTGTGAACGGCGTCAGGCCCTAGGCCCAGGGCAGGCCGACGAGCTTGCCGACATGCCGCCCGGCCGCCATGTCCTCATGCGCCCGGGCGATCTCGGGCAGGGGGTAGGAGTGGACGGGCAGGAGGTCGAGGTCTCCCGACTCGATCCGGTCCAGGACGCGCTGAAGCACCTCGGCGGGCAGGTCGTCGGCCTCGCCCGCATAGGTGGTCAGCCGCACGCCGTTGGGGATCCAGTCCAGGGGGTAGAAGTCCGGGATCGTCCACGAGTCCGACAGCATCCCCGAGAAGCAGACGGTGCCGTGCACCGCCGTCGCGGCGAGCGTGTCCCGCAGGGTCGGCACGCCCACGAGCTCGAGCGCCGCATGGACGCCGTCCGGCTCGGCCTCGCGCACCCGCGGCGCCACGGAGCCGTCGTCGAGCAGAGGGGTGATGCCCCGGGAGGCCAGGAGCTCACAGCCCTCGGCGCGCCGGGATGTCGCGTAGACCCGGCATCCCATCTCCGTCGCGAGGGCCGCGGCGGCCAGGCCCAGCGCGGAGGTCCCGCCGCGCACGAGCAGCGACTGGCCCGGCCGGAGGTCCAGGCCCGTGGTCAGTGAGCCGTGGGCGGTCTGAAGGGTCTCGGGGACCGAGCCGATGACCTCCCACGGCAGGTCGGAGGAGAAGGGGATGACCTGCTCCCGCGGGACCACCGTGTACTGGGCGTAACCGCCGTCGAAGCGCCGGCCCATGCCGCCCATCATCGTGGCGACCTGCTGACCGGGCGGCCATGCGCCGTCGGGGTCGAGGTCGACGACGCCGACGGCCTCGATCCCCAGGACGCGCGGGTAGCTCATGCCGCCGGCCTGACCGGTGACCGAGTGGTACTCGGAGCGGTTGAGGCCGAAGGCCATGACCCGGATGCGGACCTGGCCGGGCCCGGGGCGGGGTACGGGTACGTCGCGGACCGAGAGGTTCTCGATGCCGGGGGCGGAAAGGACGGCGGCGCGCATGGTCGTGGCCGTCGTGGGGGCGGTGCTCATGGGCTCTCCTGGCTTGCGGGGCTGTGGGCGGTCGGGCTGCACGGGCGTACGGGCTCCGGCGTCGGGTCCAGCTGCTCGCGCAACCAGGCCAGCTCGGCGGTGCGGGCGCCGCGGGCGATGACGACCATGGCGCGCCGGTAGGGGTCGGTCTCGTCGGCGAAGCGGCGTGGAGCGCCGTCGTCGGTGAAGAAGGCGGGGGCGCTCTCCATGGCTTGCAGGCGTCGGCGCAGGACGGCCTCGCGCTCGGCGGCGTCGGGCAGGTGGGACAGGAAGGCCAGGATGATCATGAAGCGGGGCATGGACTCCACGTCCGGGCCGTCAGCGTCGCGCAGGAGGGCGCGCAGGCGCTCGCGGCCGGCGCTGGTGATGGAGATGACCTGCTTGGCGCGCCCGCGGGCGCCTGCGGTCGGGGTGCGGGAGACGAGGCCGGAGCGCTCGAGGCGTGCGAGCGCGGGGTAGAGGGTCCCGTCGGACAGGCGGGTGCCGGGGCCGCCGAGCTCGAGGATGCGGCGGCGGATCTCGTAACCGTGGAGGGGCCCGTCGTCGAGGAAACCGAGGATCTGCAGGTCGAGCACGCGAGAATGCTACCTCACACATACCTCGAATCGACATATACTGGCAGTATCGGCTACCGTAGACGACGTCACCGACAGGAAGGTCCCCATGACCGCCACGACGTCACCGACCGCCCAAGCCCCCGGCCCCGCTACCGGCGAGGACGGCGCCCGGCCGAGCCCGTCGCTCACCTTCGACTCCGTTACCAAACGCTACCGCGGCACCGCGGCTCCCGCCGTCGATTGCTTCAGCGCCACTCTCGCAGCCGGGCGCATCACCGTTCTGCTCGGCTCGTCGGGCTCGGGCAAGACCACACTCATGCGCATGGTCAACCGGATGGTCGAGCCCACCATGGGGCGCGTCCTCATCGACGGGGAGGACGTGGCCGGGAGGGACCCCGTCGCCCTGCGCCGCTCCATCGGCTACGTCATGCAGAACGGCGGCCTCCTGCCGCACCGGCGCGTCATCGACAACATCACCCTCGTGCCCCGCCTCAACGGGACGGGCCGCGCGGCCGCCGCCCACCGCGCCCACGAGCTCATGGACGTCCTCGGACTCGACCCGGCCCTGGCCGAGCGCTACCCGCACGAGCTCTCCGGCGGCCAGGCCCAGAGGGTCGGCGTCGCCCGGGCGCTCGCGGCCGACCCCGCGATCCTCCTCATGGATGAGCCCTTCGGCGCCGTCGACCCGCTCGTCCGCCGCGAGTTGCAGACCGAGACCGCCCGCCTTCAGCGCGAGCTCGGCAAGACGATCCTCTTCGTCACCCACGACGTCGACGAGGCCCTGGCCCTGGGCGACGAGATCATCGTCCTGCGCGAGGGCGGGCGCATCGCCCAGCGCGGCACGGGGCCCGAGATCCTCCACCACCCGGCCGACGCCTTCGTCGAGCGATTCCTCGGGCTCGACGACGACATCCGCGCCTCCCGCCTGCGCGAGACGGCTGTGCGCGACTCCCCGCCCGTGCCGGAGCGCGGCGGCTCGCCCGCGGGTCGGCCCGGTGACCAGAGCGTCGGGGCGCCCCGAGCATGACCTGGATCCTGGCCAGTAAGAGCCTCATCGTCTCCTGCCTGGAGTCCCATCTCGCCCAGGCCCTGCCCGCGATCGCCGTCGCGCTGCTCATCACCGTGCCCCTGGCGCGCCTGGCCCAGAGGGTCCGCCCCCTGCGCGGGATCATCACCACCGCGGCCTCCCTCCTCTACGCGATCCCCTCCCTCGCGCTGTTCGTCATCCTGCCGATCATCCTGGCCACCGGCATCCGCTCCACGCTCAACGTCATCGTCGCCCTGGCCCTCTACGCCCTGGCGCTCCTCGTGCCCGCGACGGTCGAGGCCCTCGACGCCGTCGACCACCGGGCCCTCGACGCCGCCACCGCCATGGGCGTGGGGCGCCTGCGCAGGTTCATCGGCGTCGAGCTCCCCCTGGCGGGGCCGGCCATCCTCGCCGCCCTGCGAGTGGCCGCCGTCTCGACCATCTCGCTGACCACGGTGGGCGCGGTGCTGGGCGTGCGCAGCCTCGGCTGGCTCTTCACCGATGGCTTCGAGCGGGGCATCTGGGCCGAGATCATCGCCGGCGTCCTGCTCACCGCCCTGACCGCCCTCGTGGTGGATCTCCTCATCGTCGCCGGCGGCCACCTGCTCATGCCCTGGACGAGGGGCAGGGGCGCCCGCCCCGGGAGGACCGCCGCATGAGACTGCTCCTCGACGCCCTCGCCTACATCGCCGACGGCGCGCACTGGTCCGGCCCCATGGGCATCGCCCGGCTCCTGGGCCAGCACGCCGCCTACTCCCTCCTCGCCGTGCTCCTCGCCGCGCTCATCGGCCTGCCCATCGGCTGGTGGATCGGGCACACGGGCCGCGGGCGGGCACTCGTCGTCACCCTCACCGGCGCCGTGCGCGCCCTGCCCACCCTCGGGCTCATCACGCTGTTCGGCCTGGCCCTGGGCATCGGACTGGCGGCCCCCATGATCGCCCTGGTCATCCTCGCCCTGCCCTCGGCCCTCGCCGGGGCGTACTCGGGCGTGGAGTCCGTGGACTCCACCGCCGTCGACGGCGCCAGGGGGGCGGGGATGAGCCCCATGCAGATCCTCGGCCGAGTTGAGATCCCGCTCGGGGCGCCGATCATCCTCGGCGGCCTGCGCGCCGCCTCCCTCCAGGTCATCGCCACGGGCACCCTCGCCGCCTACACCGGCGCCGGGGGGCTGGGCAGACTCATGTTCCTGGGCCTCAAGACCCAGGACTACCCGATCATGCTCGCCGCCGCGATCCTCGTCATCGCCCTGGCCCTGGCCTCCGAGGCGATCTTCGCCCTCCTCCAGCGGGCCTGCGCGCCCGCCGGGTCGCGGCAGCGCAGGAAGGAGACGGCATGAGCCACCCGTCCCCGCGCGCCACCGCGCGCCCCGTCCCCGCGCTCCCCGGCGGGCCCTCCAGGCGCGGGCTGCTGGCGGGAATCGGCGCCGGTGCGGCCGCCCTCCTGGCGGGCTGCTCCGATTCCAACCCCTTCGCGGTCCACCGCCGCGAGGGCAGCATCGTCGTCGGCAGCCAGCAGTACTACTCCAATGAGATCATCGCCGAGCTCTTCGCCCGCGCCATCGAGAGCAGGGGCCTGACGGTCCAGCGGGAGTTCCGCATCGGCCAGCGCGAGGCCTACCTGCCCGAGCTCGCCAACGGCTCCATCGACGTCATCCCCGAGTACGGCGGCAATCTCCTGCAGTACTACCAGCACGCCTCCTCGACGGAGCCCCCCGCCGCGCTCGGGGCGGGCCCCATGACCGCCGAGGCCGTCCAGGAGGACCTCGAGCGGATCCTCCCCAGCGGCCTGCGGGTCCTCGCCCCCGCGGAGGCCACCGACCAGGACTCCTTCGCCGTCACCCGCGCCGGCGCCGAGGAGCACGGCCTGACCTCCATCGGCGATCTCGCAGCCCTCGGGCGCACCGTGACCATCGCCGCCAACAGCGAGTTCACGGCCCGCCCCTACGGGCCCGCGGGCCTGAGATCCGTCTACGGGGTCGATGCCGAGGTCATTCCCGTGGAGGACTCCGGAGGCCCCCTCACCGTCAAGGCCCTGACCGACGGGAGCGTCGACGTCGCCGACGTCTACTCCTCCGACCCCGCGATCGAGGCGAACGATCTCGTCGTCCTCGAGGACCCCTCCGGGCTCATCGCGCCCCAGCGCGTCACGCCCCTGGTCGCCGAGGCGCTGGCGCCCGCCGCCGTGGAGGCCATCGGCGCCGTCTGCGCGCGACTGTCCCCGGGCGAGCTGCGGGCCCTCAACGCCCGTTCCACTCGCGAGCAGCTGGCCGCCGAGGTCATCGCCGCCGACTGGCTGGCCGCCCAGGGCCTCGTGGGCTGAGCGGGCCGCCGCCGCGGTGCCGGCGCCCGCTGGGGGGGGGAGGTCCGGGGCGGGGCGCCCTTCAGCTCATCCCCGGAGCCACCGCGGTGGAGGCCCTGACCACGAGCCGGGGCACGATGACCTGCTCAGTGGGCAGGTAGCTGTTCGCCGCCCGGCCGATCGCGCGCTCCAGTGCCAGGCGCGCCATGAGATCCGTGTTCTGGTCGATCGTCGTCAGGGTCACCGGACCGGCCTGCGCCCGCCGGGCGTTGTCGAAGCCGACGACACTCACCCGGTCCGGCACCGCCGCCCCGGCCGCCCTCAGGCCCAGGACAACGCCGCCGGCCACCCGGTCGTTGAAGGCGACGACGCCGGTCGGCAGACGGTCCAGCCCGCCGGCCGCCAGGGCCTTGTCCACCATTTCGGCGGCGGCGGCGAGCCCGTGCTCCTGCTCGATGCCCCCCGGCAGGACCGAGGCCTCGGCGCTCAGGCCATGCGCGCCCATCGCCTCCAGGTACCCGGCGCTGCGCTCGGCGGAGGATGGTGCCGTACCGCCATCGACATGCGCGATCCGCCGGTGCCCGAGGGAGACAAGATGGTCGACGGCGAGTGCGAGCCCTCCCCGGTCGTCGATGCGGATGACGTCCACCGCGGGGCTGGAGACCGGCCGGGCGATCGTCACCACCGGCACCTCGTCGGCGAGGGTCCTCAGCCGCGCCGCGCCGATGGAGGGCGCCACCATGATGAGCGCGTCGACGCGGTCGCGCAGCAGCGTGTCCGCGGCGCGGCGGTCATCGATCGTGTCGATGACCGCGGACAGGACGAGGCGGTGCGTCGTGGCGGTTTCCGCGGCGTGGTAGAGGCTCTCGATGAGCTCGGCGTGGAAGGGCTGATGGACGGCGAAGGTCACGCCGATCAGGCTCGAGCGCGCCGAGCGCAGAGCCCGCGCCCGCTGATCCGCCCGATAGCCGAGCCGCTTGGCGACGGCCTTGACACGACGACGGGTCTCCTCGGACGCGCCGGCGGCGTCCCGCATGACGATCGAGGCCATCGACACGGAGCAGTTGGCCTCCCGGGCGACGTCGACCAGCGTCACCCTCCTGCTCCTGCCGCGGGCCATCGCGCCGTCCTCCCGTTGCCCCGCGCCGCTCGCGCGGCGCCTGACCAAGGCCCCCGCCCAGCGGCGGTCGCCTGAGACTGGAATGTAATAATTATAGAACGTTCTGTCGAGAGCGGTCATCGGATTAACAGTGTGCCAGCAGCGATAAGACGCTGACGAAGGCGCAGACTTCATACGGTCGCGATCCAAGGGAATTGGAACGTACTACGGTCTACAGCGTCGCCAGGATCACAGTGATGACGCTGTGGACTCCCGGCCTCACCACCCGGACCATGACGAAGGAGTCAGGAAGCATGACATCCAGCGAACCCGTCAGGATCGCACTGGTCGGTGCCGGCCGCATCGGCACGCACCACGCCACCGCGATCGCCCACGACCTCCACACCGCCGAGCTCGTCGCCGTCGTCGACCCCCGCCTCGACGCCGCCACCGCCCTGGCCGACGGGCTCGGCGCCCGCCCCGAGGCCGACGCCCGCGCCGTCCTCGCCGACCCCGAGGTCGACGCCGTCGTCGTCACCACCCCGGCCGCCCTCCACCGCGACCTCATCATCGCCGCCGCCGAGGCCGGAAAGCACGTCTTCACCGAGAAGCCCATCACGACCGAGCTGGCTGAGGCCGACGAGTGCGTGGCCGCCGCGGCGCAGGCCGGTGTCGTTCTGCAGGTCGGCTTCAACCGCCGCTTCGCCCCCGGATTCGCCGCAGCCCGTGCGGCCGTCGACGACGGCCGCGTCGGCACCCCGCAGCTGCTGCGCTCCCTCACCCGCGACCCGGGCCCCTACGGCGGAGACCCCGAGCGCACCCCGCTGTGGACGATCTTCCTGGAGACCCTCATCCACGACTTCGACACGCTGCGCTTCCTCAACCCCGGCGCCGAGGTTACCGAGGTCACCGCCCACGCCGACGCGCTCGTCCGTCCGGATGCCCGGCAGGCCGGCTTCCTCGACACCTCGGTCGTCCACCTGCGCTTCGACAACGGCGCCTTCGCCACCGCCGAGGCCTCCTTCAGCGCGACTTACGGCTATGACGTGCGCGGAGAGGTCTTCGGCGACGGCGGCATGGCCGTCGCCGGCTCCGGCCGCACCAGCGATATGGAGTACTACGGGCCGGCCGGCGTCTCCTACGACACATCCCGGGCGGACACAGATCTCCTCCACCGCGCCTACGTCGCCGAGTTCGCCGCCTTCGTCGAGGCCGTGGGCGGCGCGGCCCCCGCCATCCCCACCGGGGAGGACGGCGTCAAGGCCCTGGAGATCGCTCGGGCGGCGGTTTTGTCGGTTGAGCAGTCGCGCACCGTGCGTCTTGAGGAGGTGGCCCGATGAGCCCCGTGAGCGCGCCCGAGGCCAACGCCTTCACCCTGGCGGCCTGCGCCGAGATGATCTACCTCGACAAGCCCTTCATGGAGCGCGTGGAGGCCATCGCCGCGCGCGGCCTGGGCGTGGAGATCTGGGACTGGACGGCCAAGGACCTCCGCTCCCTGGCAGCCCGGCGCGCCGACGGGGCGCGCATCATGTCCATGACCGGCTACATCGAGGGCGACCTGACCACCGACGAGGGCATCGCCCGCCTGCTTGAGACCGCCGAGCAGTCACTGGCCGCAGCCGAGACCCTGGAGTGCCCGGTGCTCAACTTCCACGGCACCGGCCTGGGCGAGGGCGGCATCCCCGTCGTGGCCAACGCCCGCCCCACCCCGGGCGACTGGCTGCGCGCCGCCGACACCTGCGCCCGACTGGCCCGGCTCGGAGCCAGGGAGGGGCGCGTGTTCACCCTGGAGAACCTCAACACCGCCCTGGACCACCCCGGCTGCCCCTTCGCCACCGCGGCCGACGCCCTGGCCCTCGTGCGCGCCGTCGACTCGCCTCATCTGAGGCTCAACCTCGACCTCTACCACGCCCAGATCGGGGAGGGAAACCTCATCGAGCTGTGCCGCCAGGCCCTGCCCTGGATCGGGGAGCTCCAGGTCGCCGACGTCCCCGGCCGGGCCCAGCCCGGCACCGGCGAGATCAACTACCGCGCCATCGCCACCGCCCTGGCCGACATGGGCTACCACGGCAACATCGGCATGGAGGCCTTCGCCCGGGGCGCCACCGGCGCGGACGAGCCCGGCTCCACCGCCGCCTCCGACGCCGCGCTGGACCAGTTCATCACCACCTTCACCGTAGGAGGCCCCGCATGAGCGACAACGCCAGTGCGGCCGTCCAGGCCCGCCATGCCGACGCGGGGACCCCCGCGGAGAAGACCCGCGTCGACAAGCGCCTGTTCACCATCCGCACGATCGCCACCCTCGGCGGCCTCCTGTTCGGCTACGACACCGGCGTCATCTCCGGGGCCCTGCCGTTCCTCGCGCGCGGCGCCGAGGAGGGCGGCCTGGGGCTGACGGCCTTCCAGGAGTCGATCGTCACCTCCTCCCTCACGATGGGGGCGGCCATCGGGGCCATCGTCGGCGGGCGCCTGTCCGACCGCTACGGGCGCAAGAGGAACATCTACACCGTCGCCGTCATCTTCCTCATCGGGGCGCTCGGCTGCGCCCTGGCCCCGAACTACCCCGCCCTTGTGGCCTTCCGATTCTTCCTCGGACTGGCCGTGGGCGGCGCCTCCGCCACCGTGCCGGTCTACCTCTCCGAGATGGCGCCGGTGACGATCCGCGGCACGATGGTGGCGCGCAACGAGCTCATGATCGTCACCGGTCAGCTGCTCGCCTACTCCTTCAACGCCTTCATCGCCGTCATGTGGCCGCAGGCCCACGTCTGGCGCTGGATGCTCGTCATCGCCTCGGTCCCCGCCATCGGCCTGTGGATCGGCATGCACCTGCTGCCGGAGTCCCCGCGCTGGCTCGCGAGTCAGGGGCGCGCGGCCGACATGTGGCAGGTTCTCAACGAGGTCCGCATGGCCGACGGCGTTGAGGACGAGGGGCGCGACATCATCCGCC
Organism: Actinomyces denticolens; assembly: GCF_002072185.1. Lineage (GTDB taxonomy): Bacteria > Actinomycetota > Actinomycetes > Actinomycetales > Actinomycetaceae > Actinomyces > Actinomyces denticolens. The sequence continues at coordinate 10,759 of NZ_MVIW01000044.1, read as the reverse complement.
GTGTCGAGGAGGAGGCTGCGCTCGGCAAGGGCTCCTGGGCGGACCTCAAGACCCCGTGGATCGGCAAGATCACCGCGATCGGCATCGGCCTGGCGGCCCTGTCGCAGCTCACCGGCGTCAATGGCATCATGTACTACGCCCCGACGATCCTCCAGACCACCGGCCTGGGGACCCAGGCGGCCCTCGTCGCGACGATCGCCAACGGCGTGGTCTCGGTGGCGGCGGTGTCCATCGGTATCGGCTTCCTCAAGAAGCTGCCCCGCCGGCGCATGATGCTCATCGGCCAGACCGGCGTGGTCATCTCGCTGATCCTGCTGGGCTCGATGTTCCTCCTGCCGGAGTCGACGGCGCGCTCCTACCTGGTGCTGCTGTTCATGCTCACCTTCCTGTTCTCCATGCAGTGCTTCATCGGCCCGACCTTCTGGCTCATGCTCTCGGAGATCTTCCCGATGCGCGTGCGGGGTCTGGCCAACGGCGTGGCCGTGTTCTGCAACTGGATGGGCAACGTCATCGTGGCCTTCGCCTTCCCGAACCTCATCGCGGCGGTGCAGGGCAACACGTTCTTCGTCTTCGCGGTGATCAACGCGTGCACGCTGGTGTTCTACGCGAAGTTCCTGCCGGAGACCTTCGGCCGCTCCCTGGAGTCCCTCGAGCGGCACTTCGAGGAGAAGTACTCCTGACCGGAGCCTGACAGAACACGGTCCGGCGCCACGATCACCGAGAGGGGTCGTGGCGCCGGACCGCCTTGGGGAGGGCGGGCCCGGAGGGACCGCCCGGCGGCCACGGATCAGGTGCTCGTTCCCGGCTCATCCAGCGCTACTCCGTGGCGCGCGTGGGATGAGGCTGGTGTTCGGAAGAGCGAGTGCGCGAGGAGTCGGCGTTCAGGCGCGCGTGGCCCTCATACGCGGATGCGTCCAGGCGACGGTGAACGACGCCGTGAGCACGGTTAGCGCGAGGGCGAAGGGCGCCAGGGGCTGCCAGCCGTAGAGCGCCGTCGCCGTGACGGGGGCGAAGACCCATGTCACCGCCCCCGTGGCGTTGAGGATGCCCGCCACACCGCCCTGCTCGGCGGCGGTGACGGCGAGCGAGCCGCCCGCGGTGAACCCGGGGCCGGTCAGCCCCATGGCCGCGCCCAGGAAGAACGTCGAGATGATCATGACGGGGAGGGCGGGGGCGAGCGCCAGCGCCACCAGGGCCGCCATGGCGATGGTCAGGCCGACGCGGATGAGCCGCTGGGGCGCCCACCCCAGGCGCGGTACCGCGGCGAGCTGCATGAGCATGGCGCCCGCCGCGTTGGCCAGCAGCATGAGCGCCGTCAGGCTCACCGCGCGCTCCGGGGGCAGGCCGAGGCGATCCTGGATGATGAAGCCGACGATGATCTGGACGACCCCTGCCGAGAAGAACATGCCCAGCCCCGAGCCGATCCAGGGCAGCAGGCGCGGATCCCTCCACGACACGCGCGGTGGGAGGGCGGCCACGCGCGGCACCGGCGCTCCCCCCGGGCCCGCTCCCGCGGGGGCGGACGGCATCGCCGCCCCGTCGGCGGGCGGCCGGGCGCCGTCGTGAGGGATCCGGAACAGGCCGATGACCAGCGCGACCGCCACGAATGCGGGCGTGGCGTACACCGGGGCGAGGATCGACCACGCCCCCAGCGCCGAGGAGACGACCGAGCCGATGAGGATCGACATCTGCACGGCGCCGGCGAAGGCGGACATCCCCCTCACCCGGGCGCGCTCATCCGGCGTCATCTCCGCGATGAGGGCCTGGCCGGTGGGCGGGATCGCCGCCACCGCCCCGCCGAAGAACGGGCCCCGGGCCGCCACCACGGCCACCGCCGTGGCGCCCGCCCCCAGCAGGCCGGTGGTCCGCAGCCCCACCGCCCCGGCGAAGAGGCAGCCCGCGATCATGGCCAGGGCGAGCGCGCTCAGCAGCACGCGGCGGCGCCCCCAGGCGATGGACCGGCGCCCCCAGAACTGCGAGAGGGAGGCCACCGTGAGCGCGGCCAGGGAGACGGCCAGGCCGACGACCCACTCGCGCAGGCCGAGCGCGCGGGCCAGGGGCGCGATCGACGCGTTGAGCATGTTCTGCGCCACGTAGGTGAACAGGACGATGGCGAGCAGCGCGCGCAGCGTGGCGCGGGCCGCGCCTGTGACCTGGGAAGCGGGACTCGAGGGGGAGGGCAGGGGCACAGGCGCACTCTAGATCATGGCCGGGGCGGCGGTGCCCGGTGGGCGGCGCATGCCGGGCTGCCGCTCGCGAGCGCCCTCCGGGACCTGGCAGGATGGCCGCTGTGAGCGCGAAGCATGTGGGAATGATCTGGGCCCAGGACGCCGCCGGCGTCATCGGGGCCGACGGCGGGATGCTGTGGCGCGTGCCCGACGACTTCAGGCACTTCCGCGCCTCCACCCTCGGCTGCGGCCTCGTCATGGGCCGCGCCACCTGGGATTCCCTGGGCGGGGCGCTGGCCAAGCGCCGCAACGTGGTCCTCACCCGCCGGCACGGCTGGTCCGCCGAGGGGGCCCTGTCCGCCCCCGACCTCTCCTCCGCCATCGCCCTGGCGGGAAGGGACCTCGACGCTGAGCTCGGCCCCGATCAGCGCGCGAGGGCCGGGGCGCTGCCCCGCGTATGGGTCATCGGAGGCGGCAGCGTCTACGCCCAGGCGATGGATGCCGGCGTTGCGGATCTGCTGCTCGTGACCACCCTCGATCTCGCCGTCGACGCCCCCGAGGGCGCCGCGCGGGCCCCCCGCATCGCGGAGGAGTCCTGGGCCCGCGATGCCGCGCTGTCCGACCCCGAGGGCGCATGGCGGCCCGTCTCCGGGGACGCCGCCTGGCGGGTCGACGCCTGGCGGCGCCGGTGAGCGATCGTCCGGTGATCGGCCGGAGGGCCGGAGGGGCCGGAGGATGGCGCGCCCGGGTGCCCGGGCCGCGATCAGACTGCGACGGGCGCCTTGATCGAGGGGTGGTGCTGATAGCCCTGCGAGGCGTCGATGTCGTCCATCGTGTAGGCGTCGATCGACTCCGCCTTCTCAAGGCGCAGCGTCGGGAACGGGTGGGCTCGGGGCACGCGGGATAGCTGCTCGCGCACCTGCTCGACGTGGTTGGAGTAGATGTGGCAGTCCCCGCCGGTCCACACGAGCTCGCCGGGCTCGAGTCCGGCCTGCTGGGCCAGCATGTGGGTGAGCAGGGCGTAGGAGGCGATGTTGAAGGGGACGCCGAGGAACATGTCCGCGCTGCGCTGGTAGACCTGCAGGCTCAGGCGCCCGTCGGCCGCATAGCACTGGAAGAAGGCGTGGCAGGGGGCCAGGGCCATGCGGTCCAGCTCGCTGACATTCCATGCCGACACCAGCATGCGCCTGGAATCGGGGTCGGTGCGCAGCGTATGGATGAGGGCGCTGATCTGGTCGATGGCCCCGCCGTCGCGAGCGGGCCAGGAGCGCCACTGGGCGCCGTAGACCGGGCCGAGCTCGCCGTCGGCATCGGCCCACTCATCCCAGATGGTGATGCCGTGCTCCGTGAGCCAGCCGATGTTCGTCGCGCCCTTGAGGAACCACAGGAGCTCGCCCTTGACCGCCTTCATCGCCACGAACTTCGTGGTGATGCGGGGGAATCCGGCGGCCAGGTCGTAGCGGAGCTGGCGGGCGAACAGCGAGCGGGTGCCCGTGCCGGTGCGGTCGCCCTTGGGCGCACCGTTGAGGAGGACGTCCGCGAGGAGCTCCTCATAGGCGACGTCGACGCCGTCGGGCGCGCTCAGGCCCAGGGACTCCAGCGCTGGTGCCGCGCTCATGCCTCAATGACCTCCATGACGGGGGCGAAGGGGGAGGCCGGGCCGAGCGCCGCCTGGGCGCCCTCGATGACCTGGTTGGCCAGGGCCCGCCCGCCCGAGTACCCGATGGCCGCGCCGATGCCCAGGGGCAGGAGCCGGCCGAGCGCGACGGCGCCGCCCTTGGCCGCGGCGCGCTTGGCCAGGCGCTTGGCGAGCTGGCCGTTGATGCTCTTGGCGGTGGGGATCGGCATCTGGGCCAGGGACTGGGCCGCCCAGAAGAGGCTGGCCAGGCCGAGCTGGCCCTGGACCGCCTCGGAGCCCTCGCGGCCCAGCAGCGCCGAGAGCACGAGGGCCCGCCGCTTCTCGGGCTCGACGACCCGCAGCCCCTGGAGCTCGGCGACGGTCAGCACATAGGTGACGGCGGAGCCGATGAAGACGGCCGTCTGGCCCACGGTGAGGGCCGCCGCGCTGGCGGTGCCGATCGACGGGAGGGCCGCCGAGGCGCCGACGGCGCCGGAGGACAGGCCCGCCTCGTTGCGGAAGCGGTCGGCGGCGAGCGCGACGAGCTCGGCCGTGTCCGCGCCGGGGCGGTCGCGGCGCATGCGGGCCACGCGCTCGGTGATGCGCGAGGCGGGGATCGCGATCGCCTTGTCGACGGCCGCCTCGATCATGGCGGTGGAACGGCTCACGGATGCTCCTGATGCGTGGACGGTATCGGTGGGGGCTACGGGGCGCGGCCGGGGGTCCCGGGGGCCCTGGGGCACCGGGCCGCGCCCCGGGGAGCGGTGTCAGGCCGCGGGCTCGGCGTCGGGGTCCTGGACGATGAGCAGGCGGACCTCGGGGCTCTTCTCCAGTGTGTGGCCCACGGTGCAGGCGCGGTCGATCGCGCCGTCGACGCGCTGGCGCAGGACGGCGAGCTGCTCGGCGCTCAAGGAGGAGTAGTCGGCGACGAGCTGCACCTCGAAGGAGTCGTAGCGCTCCTCGTCCTCGTTCTTGGTGGTCGCGCACACAACGTTGGCGTCGAAGTCCTCGCCGAGGGCCTTGGCCAGGCGGTGGTCCGCGGACAGGGAGTTGCAGGTGGCCAGCGCCAGTTTGAGGAGCTCGCCGGGTGAGAACTCGCCGGGGCCGGTGCCGATGCGCACCTCGGCGCCGGAGTGGTTGCGGCCCACGTACTGGCGCGTGCCGGTGCGCTCGGCCCATACGGAGTTCTTCTCGGTGGGGGTGATGGAGGGGGTGTCGCTCATGGGGTGATCGTGGCACGCCCCGTGGCCCGAGGACCACCGGCGCGCGCGCGAAGGGCCCGCCGTGCGCGCAGGGCGGACACGGCGGGCCGGTGGGAATACTCCCGGGAGGAGGTCAGTGCGAGCCCAGCCAGGCGGCGGCGCGGGACTCCTCATCGGCGATGACCCGCCCGGCCATCGACATGGCCTTGTCCTCGACGGCGCGGCCGACCAGTGGCACGGTGACCTTCAGCTCCAGATCCACCTCGACGACGGTCTGCCCGCCGCTGGGGCGCATCGCCAGGGCGCCCGAGGAGCGCACGGGCGCGCCACCGGCGTCGATGCTCAGCGTCCCGGTGCGCGAGCCGTCCTCGGCGGGGCCGCCCCAGGCCTCGGTGACGGTGAAGGACACGCCCGAGCGCACCAGGCGGCGGGCGGCCGACGGCAGGGACTCGGCGGGGACGGTGCCGCCGGCGGTGGCGGAGAAGCCGTCTCCCTCGGTGGTCACCTGGCTGGTGACGGTCTCGGAGCCGAGACGGGCGACCCGTCCGCGCTGGTACTCGGGATCCGCCAGCATCGCGGCAACCTTGGCGGGATCTGCGGGGTAGGTGATGGTCAGTGTCTTCCTCATGGTGCAGAGCCTGCCATGGAGGGGGCCGTGGCGCCACGGGAGGCGCTCTCGACTAGGCTTCCACCGTGCCGCCGATACTCCCGCCCCAGTCGCGCGCGTCCGTCGACCTGCCGCAGCGCGACCTCGACTGGATCCGCCACCTCATCGCGGATTGGCAGGTGATCGCGGATCTGTCCGTATCGGACCTCGTCCTGTGGGTCCGCGGCAGGAGCGGCCGCTTCGTGGCGATCGCCCATTGCCGCCCCTCCACGGGCCAGACGGTTCACCTGGAGGAGGTGGTGGGGCGCCGCATGCCCTCCTCCCGCGAGGTGGCGGCCCTGGAGACCCTCACCACCGGCACGATCCTGGTCATGGCCGATCCCCTGTGGACCGGGACCACCGCCGTGCGCGAGGAGTACGTGCCGGTGCTCCACGAGGGCCGGGCCGTCGCCGTCGTCACGCGGGAGACGCGCGTGGGGGTCATGCGCGGGGAGCGCTTCGGCGATCAGCCCCTCAAGGAACTGGCCGACACCCTGTGCCAGATGATCTCCGAGGGCGCCTTCCCGATCCTCGGCGGGGTGACCGCGCTGCGGCACGGCACCCCGCGGGTCGCCGACGGCGTCGTCAAGCTCGATGCCGAGGGCACCATCGTCTACGCCAGCCCCAACTCCCGCTCCTGCCTGCACCGACTGGGCATCACGGGGGAGATCGTCGGCGCGCACCTGGCCTCGGCGATCACAGACATCATCCCCGAGCGCACTCCCGTGGACGAGACCATGGCCGTGGTCCTCATGGGGCGGCAGGCCTGGATCACCGAGATCGAGATCTCCGGGGTGTTCCTCGTCCTGCGGGCGATCCCCCTCATCGTGCACGGGGAGCGGGCGGGGGCGATCCTCCTGGTCCGCGACGTCTCCGAGCTGCGGCGCCGCGAGCAGGTCCTCATGAACAAGGACGCCACGATCCGGGAGATCCACCACCGGGTCAAGAACAACCTGCAGACCGTCTCCGCCCTGCTGCGCATGCAGGCGCGCCGAGCCACCAACGATGAGACCCGCCAGGCGCTGGCCGAGGCGGAGCGGAGGGTCGCCGCGATCGCCACCGTTCACGAGGCGCTGAGCCACAACGTCGACGAGACCGTCGAGTTCGACGAGGTCTTCGAGTCCATTCTGCGCACCGCCGCAGTCGTCGCCACGCCGTCGGGGCAGGTCAGGACCGTGCTGGAGGGCTCCTTCGGCGTCGTGGACGCCGAAGGAGCCCAGGCCCTGGCCACGGTGCTGGCCGAGTTGGTGACCAACGCCGTCGAGCACGGGCTCGAGGAGCGCGACGGCACCGTCACCGTGCGCGCCCAGCGCGACGGCGAGCGGCTCGAGGTCCACGTCATCGACGACGGCGTCGGCATCGAGCCCGGAACCGTCATGACCGGGCTGGGGACCCGGATCGTCCAGACGCTCGTTCGCGGCGAGCTGCGCGGCAGTATCGACTGGGAGCCCGTGGTGGATGACGAGGGGCGCCCTCGCGGGACCGACGTCGCCATCGTCGCCAGGATCGCCGGCCGCGGCGAGCCCGTGCTCGGCTGACCCGCACCCGCCGGGCCGCCGATCCGTCCCGTCGCCGGTCCGCCTCCCCTGGCCCGGCGAGCCCCGGGAGGGCCCGGCGAGAAGGGCGCAAGAGGGCAAGGGGAACGGCGGCCCTCGCCTCATCCGGGGTCAGGGGCCGCCGTTGAGGCGTTGGTTGATGCCCGCCGAGCGTGCGCTGAACCGGTCTCGATGCCGTTTTCGACCGGTTTCGGTGGCGATATCGACCGGTCTCGGTCAGGAGGAGCGGCGGGCGCGGGCGGCGCGGCGCTTGAGGGAGCGGCGCTCATCCTCGCTCATGCCACCCCAGACGCCGGCGTCCTGGCCGTTCTCCAGGGCCCACTTGAGGCAGGTCTCGACCACCTCGCAGCGGGCGCACACCTCCTTGGCCCGGGCGATCTGGGCGATGGCGGGGCCGGTGTTGCCGACGGGGAAGAAGAGCTCGGGGTCGACAGTGAGACAAGCAGCCTGGTTACGCCAGTCCATGAGTTCTTCCTTCGGGCAGGTGAGTCAAGAGGGGAAGGGCCGAGCGCGTCTTGTCCACCTGGTAGGGGGCCAGAGCGGTCGTCGCGCGTCCTTGGGCAACTTTCACACGCCGTTCGTCCCACGGCAAGACCCAGTGGGTGTGAGACCGCCGTTGAAAGGATGTTGCAATTCTCACAATCGCGCCCGCTCGTCGCCCCGCCGTGCCCCAACCGTGTCAACCGCGATCCGGCGCCCCTGACCGGCCCCGCGGCCAACGACCTGCAAGGGTGTGAAACGGCCGTGGTCGACGAGCACTCCCCGGCCCGGGGCCAGGGGAGCGCGGGGATCGATGACGCCTCGCAGCGGCGCCCCGGCCACCTGCGCCGCCGGGCCCGTCCCCGGGCACAGGATGACCAGCGCCCCCCTCTCCTTGAGCATCATCAGCGGGCCCCTGAAGGACCCGGCCACGCGCTCGGTGGTCGCCGAGGCGAGCACCGGGCGCCCCTTCGCCAGCGCGGCGGCGATCTCCGCCTCCGCCTGGGCGTGGGATGCCTGAGGGAGAAGATCGGCATCGTCGATGAGCAGCGGGTCGGGATCACCCGGCGCCCCGACGGCGAGCGCGGCCTCCAGCGCCCGCAGCGCGGTGGTGCGGCCCGAGCCGGGGGGTCCCACCACGAGGACAGCGCCACGCGGGACCGGGAGGGGCCCGGCGTCGTCGCCCCCGATGGCCCATGCGCCGGCGGGCAGCAGCGATGGATCGGCCTGTCGGGGTATCGGCGCCAGGCGCAGCGGGCGGGCGGCGGCGAGGCCGGGATCCGGCCGCTCGCCGGGCGCGGGCAGGAGGATCTGGATGGGCGTCGACTCCGCGCCGTCCACCAGCGCCCCTCGGCCCGGCCCCGCGCCGGTGACCGTCCCCCGGGGCATCCCGGCCAGCGAGGCGAGGGTGGGCGTCGACGCGCCCAGGACGATGCGGTGGCGCAGGGATCCCGCCCACCGGGTGTTGGCCAGGCCGAAGGGCGCGCCGATGAGCAGCGCCGTCCCCGTGGCCGGTGCGATCCTCGTCAGCGCCTCCACGAGCTGCTGCCCCTCGCCCGGGCCCAGCGCCTCCTCGACGGCGGGGATGAGGGAGTCGACGTCATCCAGGACGAGGACCTCGCCCGCCAGTCGGCCCTCCGAGGCCAGGCGCCACAGGCGCGCCAGCCTCCGGGGATCGTCAGGGCCCACCACCGTCCCCATGCCCGGGGCCCCCGCCGCCAGCGCGGCCAGCGCGCTCGTCCCGCCGCAGCGGTGAACGACCCGGCCCGCCGTCAGCGCGCCGAGCGCCGCGGAGTCCAGCGCCGTGGTCCTGCCCGCCCCCGCCTGGCCGAGCACGAGCAGAGACTCCCCGGCGTCCCAGCGCCAGAGTCCCAGGGACTGCTCCTCCGGCAGGTCCGTCATCGCCAAGGCGATGCCCCCGCCGCCCCCGGCACCGCCGGAGGCGCCGCGCCAACCGGGCTCGGTCCCCGAGCCCCCGCGATCCACGGCGCCCGCCGCCGAGACCAGGGCGATCGCCTGGCCCCGGTCGGCGCGGTCGGGCAGCGGCGGGGCCCAGGGCCGCCACGGTCCGTCGGCCGTCCCCGCGGCGTTCCCGGATGGCCGCGGACCCCGATGGGCCCGGCGCGCCTGCGCCACGAGAGCCTCGAGCTCCCCTCGCGGACCGCACCAGGGGGACTGGAGGACCTCCGCGCGCCTGGAGGCGGCGCAGCCCTCGACGATGACCCTGCCCGGATGGCGGGGGAGCAGGGCGGCGCCGTCGTGGCCCAGGACGTCCCGGGAGTCCGCGGGGTCCAGGACGCGCAGGCAGGCACGGATCGTCGTATTGGCGCGCATCGCCGGGGAGACCGCGCCTGCGGGGCGCTGCGTGGCCAGGATGAGATGGACGCCGAGGCTGCGGCCCTGGGCGGCCACCCGCACGAGGGCGTCGAGGACATCGGAGTGCTGCCCCGCGAGAGTGGCGAACTCGTCGACGGCGATGAGCAGCCGAGGCGGGACCTCCCGCGCAAGGGACCCGGAGGCGGGATCCGAGGCGCGACGGCGCTCGAGCTCGCCCAGGTCCCTGGCCCCGTGCGCGGCCAGGAGGCGCTCCCGGCGCCTGAGCTCGGCCTCCAGGGAGGACAGCGCCCGGGCGGTGGCGGCGGGGTCGAGATCGGTGAGCACCCCCGCCGTGTGGGGCAGGTCCCGCAGAGGGCCGAATGCCGCCCCGCCCTTGTAGTCGACGAGCACCAGGCACAGCCGCTCCGGCGGCGCTGCCAGCACCAGTTGCATGAGCCATGCGGTGAGCAATTCGGACTTGCCCGCCCCCGTGGTCCCCGCCAGGAGGGCATGGGGCCCGTCGGTCACGAGGTCCGCCTCGACGGGACCGCGCGGCCCGACGCCGAGGACCGCGGGCAGCCGCGCCCCGCCGGGGCCCGCCGGCCGCCAGCGCTCGCGGATGGCCCGCGCGCTCAGCGGCCCGGTGATCTCCGTCAGGACGACGCCATCGGGCGGCCGCAGGGGATCATCCGCCTCGGCGGCGGCGACCCGCCCACCGAGCGCGGTGGGGGAGGGCCCCTGCGGGAGTGCGCGCCCCGAGGCCAGGAGCACGGCCTCCCACCAGCGATCGGTCACGGCCGGCGCCCTCCTGGGGGCGCGCCGGGAGCTCAGCGCCCGCGCGGGGATGCCCTTGCCCCGGGGAGCGATGAGCAGCTCGGCGCGAGCGCCGCGCCAGGTCGCCACGACTCCTGGGGAGCCGACGGGCCCCGCCTCCCCGACCATCTGGAGATCCAGCGCGCCGCCTCCAGCGCCGAGCGCCGCCAAGGCGGACTCGCCCGAGCTGCACCCGCCCGGGGCCGGCCCGTCCGCCGGGGGCCGAGGAGCCGGGGACCGCGCTGCCCCCGGCGCCCCGATGTGGTCGGAGGCTCCCGGCTCAGCGGGCGCGGCGGGGGGCCGGCGCATCCCCGGACCACCCGCCGGCCAGCGGCGCCGAGCCGAAGCCGGGCGGCGCCCCGATCCTGGCCAGGATCTGCGCCGCCCACCAGCGCTGGGCGCGCCGGGCTCCCGCGCCGGTCAGCGCGAGGCGGTCGCCCGGGCGCAGCGTCAGGGCGCTC
>NZ_MVIW01000043.1 GCF_002072185.1 Actinomyces denticolens | reverse complement strand
GAGGCGGCCCCGGCGCCCCAGGCGGCGCCCGAGACCCCCGCCGCCACACCGGCGCCCCAGGCGGCCGCCCCCGCGGCCCCGTCGGCCGCCGCCGTGGCCGCGGCGGGCTATGTCACCCCGATCGTGCGCAAGCTCGCGCGCGACAAGGGCGTCGACCTGACCCAGGTGACCGGCACCGGCGTGGGCGGCCGCATCCGCAAGGAGGACGTGCTCGCCGCCGCCAGGGCGGCCGAGGAGGCCGCCAAGGCCGCTGAGAAGGCCGCCGCCCAGTCGGCTCCCGCCGCACCCGCGACCGCCGGCGCCGCGGCGCCGGCGGCCAAGCCCGCCGTGGACACCGCGCTGCGCGGCAGGACGGAGAAGATGAGCCGCCTGCGCCAGGTCATCTCCGAGCGCATGATCGACTCGCTGCAGACCTCCGCCCAGCTCACCACCGTCGTCGAGGTGGACGTCACCCGCATCGCCGCGCTGCGCGCCAAGGCGAAGGACGCGTTCCTGGCCGCCAACGGCACGAAGCTCACCTTCCTGCCCTTCTTCGTGCAGGCCGCCACCGAGGCCCTCAAGGCCCACCCGAAGGTGAACGCCTCCATCAACGGCAAGGAGGTCACGTACCACGACGTCGAGCACGTCGGCATCGCCGTGGACACCCCGCGGGGCCTGCTCGTCCCCGTGGTCAAGAACGCCGGTGACCTCAACATCCCGGGCCTGGCCAAGCGCATCAACGACCTGGCCGCCCGTACCCGGGACAACAAGGTGAACCCCGATGAGCTCTCCGGCTCCACCTTCACGATCACGAACACCGGCTCCGGCGGCGCCCTGTTCGACACCCCGATCATCAACCAGCCCGAGGTCGCGATCCTCGGCCTGGGCGCGATCGTCAAGCAGCCCCGCGTCATCAAGGACGCGGACGGCAATGAGGTCATCGCGATCCGTTCCGTCTGCTACCTCGCGCTGTCCTACGACCACCGCCTGGTGGATGGGGCCGATGCCGCGCGCTACCTCATGACCGTCAAGAAGCGGCTCGAGGACGGCGACTTCGCCGGTGAACTCGGCCTATGAGGCCCTGACGCCGATTCGATCGCCCAGCGGCGACGGGGACGGGCCGCGCACTCACGGTGCGCGGCCCGTCCCCTCGTCCTGATGGCGCTCCTCACCTGGTCACTCGGGCTCCAGGACCTCCGCGACGCGCCACGGACCGGGCACGAGGACGAGGATCACCTCCCGGGCCCGCTGAGCGGGCGCCTCATGCGCGCCGTCGTCATCCGTCCAGGTGGTGGGCCCCTGGCGCAGGGACACCCGGGCGCACCTGGCCCCCTCCCACTGCTGGTCCGGGCAGGAGGCGCCGATCACCTCGCTCACGCCGGCCACTGAGGTCGTCAGGCCCGCCACCCTCTCGTCGCCGTCCCGCAGGGCCCCCAGCAGAGCGGTGTCCGCGAGCGCGGCGGGCGAGCCCTCCACGGAGGTCAGGGCCAGTGCCTGCGCGTCCCCGGAGACCAGGGCGGCGTCCCGTGCCCGGACCAGCCCCGTGACGATCCCCTCCAGGGACTCCTCCGCCGCGCTCGCAGGCGCGGCAGCGGCCCTGGGGCCGGCGGAGGCGGCAGAGGATGCCGGGGCGGCGCCTCCGGCGTCATCGTCCGCTCCCGGCCGGGCCATGATCCCCACGACCCCCAGCGCGAGGACGGCCCCTCCCGCCGCCAGGGCCGCCAGGGCGGCGCCGAGCCGAGCGCGTCGGCGGTGCCCGTCCCCGCCGCGACCGAGCGATCGCCGCGAGGGGACTACGCGGGTGGGGGTGCGGGCCGCCGAGCGCAGCGCCCCCGAGGCCAGGCGGGCGCCCTCGGGCAGCTCGATCGCCTCCGGCCACCCGAGCTGCGGGGCGCGGGCGGCCAGGTCCCTCGCGGTGGGCCGCGTCCTCGGGTCCTCCTCCAGGGCGTCTGCGAGCAGTGCCGCGGCCTCCACCCGCGACTCGGGGTCCGACCCCCGGCACTCCAGGACGAGGGCGGCCAGGGAGTAGACGTCCGAGGACGGCGTCGCGGCCCCTCCCGCCAGTCGCTCCGGGGCGGCGGTCCCCTGCGTGCCCATCTCCATGATCCCGCCGAGCAGATCGATGAGCACTGGCTCCCCCGAGGAGGTGATCATGACATTCGCCGCGGACACATCCCCGTGGACCAGGCCCTCGTCGTGGAGGGCGGCCAGGGCCGAGCCGACGCCGTCCAGGAGCGCCGCGCTCTCCCCGCCGCCCAGGCGTCCGCGCGATCCGAGGACGACGGCGAGGTCGGCGCCGTCGACGAGATCGGTGACGACGGCCATGCGGCCGCGGGCCAGGGGCACCAGGGCGCGGATCCGCACGACGCCGCTGTGCCGCAGCTCCCTCAGGGCGCCCAGACGGCGCATCGCGCGCGAGCCCCGCTCCGGAAGGTCGATGACCCGCACGACGACGTCGCGCCCCTCGCCATCGACGCCCCGGATGGGGCAGCCGTCCGCCCGTCCGCTCCTCCCCAGTGCCTCGCCGAGCGCAATCCCCCGCTTGGCCAGAGCGCTCGACTCGGCGTCCGTGATCCCTCCCGCGCCCTGGCCCGGGGGACCGCTGTCCTCGCGCTGGGCCCGTCGCCACGGGACCGGCAGCGCCGCGCGCGGTGCTGCTGGGGCGGAGGTGCGTGATGGGATCCTCATGACCATGGCCTCATGGTCAGCGCCCCCGGGGCCGGGCGGAAGTACCCTGGAGAATCTGTGGATAACTCATCGGATGTTCATGGCGGCGCCGGGCCTGCGCCCCGGGCCCCTGGCTCGCACGCAGCCTCCGCCACTGCCAGTGGCCTACCGTGGGCCCGTGCAGCGCATGACCCCCGGCGCCCCGGCGCCCCCCATGGACCGCCTGGACATCGATCTGGGCGAGCGCCTCGTCCCCTACGGCGAGGGGGCGCGCCTCCAGGACGAGGTCCACGCCGCCGTCGCCTCCGGCGGGCGGGGCTCGACGGTCATCGCGCTGGAGCACGAGCCGGTGTACACGGTGGGGCGCCGGACGCACTCCTGGGAGCGCCCGAAGGGGGACGTCGCAGGCCCGAACCGGGTGCCCGTGGTCGATGTCGACCGCGGGGGCAAGGTGACCTGGCACGGGCCGGGGCAGCTGACCGTCTACCCGATCGTGCGCCTGGCCGAGCCCATCGACGTCATCAAGTACGTGCGCGCGCTGGAGGCCGCGGTCATGGATGTCTGCGATGCCCGGGGGATCCCCACCGCGCGCGTCGAGGGGCGCTCGGGCGTGTGGGTGCCCGGCCGTGCCGACGATCCCCGGGGCCCCTTCTTCCGGGCGGACCGGAAGATCTGCGCCCTCGGCGTCCGCGTGGCGCGCGGCGTGACGAAGCACGGGATCGGGCTCAACGTCAGCCCGGATCTCAACGCCTTCGCCCTGGACCGGATCATCCCCTGCGGGATCGAGGACGCCGGTGTCACCTCCATCGCCGCCGAACTCGCCTTGGAGCCGGGGTCCCTGGGGGCTGCCGCGCTGGCCGACGACGTCGTCGCCGCCCTCGAGGGCCGTCTGGCCCCGCTGCGGGCGGATTGAGCGCGGAGGCACTGGCTGGAGAATCACATAGGCCCTCAGTCCCATAACGTCGCGTGGGGCAATACACTATGAGGGCTCGCGCGAACGCACTCAGAAGGAGAGCACGTGGCTGACACGATCGCCCCCAAGGTCGCACTCAGGACAGACGCGGCCATCGCCCCCGAGGGCCGCAGGCTGCTGCGCGTCGAGGCCCGCAACGCCGAGACGCCCATCGAGTCCAAACCCTCGTGGCTGCGCACCAAGGCCGTCGTCTCCGAGACCTATCAGGACGTGCGCGGCCTGGTGCGCGAGAAGAATCTGCACACCGTGTGCGCCGAGGCGAACTGCCCCAATATCTACGAGTGCTGGAACGACCGCGAGGCCACGTTCCTCGTGGGCGGGGAGATCTGCACCCGTCGCTGCGACTTCTGCGACATCGCCACGGGCCGTCCCACGGAGTACGACGTCGACGAGCCCCGGCGCGTGGCGGTCTCCATCAAGGAGATGGAGCTGCGCTACGCCACGGTCACCGGCGTGGCCCGCGATGACCGGCCCGACGGCGGCGCCTGGCTCTACGCCGAGACCTGCCGGCAGATCCACGAGCTCTCCCCGGGCACCGGCGTCGAGCTGCTCATCCCCGATTTCAAGGGGGACCCGGGCGCCCTCGCCGAGGTCTACTCCTCGCGCCCGGAGGTGCTGGGCCACAACGTGGAGACGGTCCCGCGCATCCACAAGCGCATCCGCCCCGCCTTCTCCTACGAGCGCAGCCTGGATGTCATCCGCTCCGCCTCCGAGGCCGGCCTGGTCACCAAGTCCAATCTCATCCTGGGCATGGGCGAGACCCGTGAGGAGATCGAGGAGGCGATGGCGGCACTCGTCGAGGCGCGCTGCGACATCCTGACGATCACGCAGTACCTGCGCCCCTCCAAGCTCCATCACCCCATCGACCGCTGGGTCAAGCCACAGGAGTTCATCGAGCTGTCCTCACTGGCCGAGGAGATGGGCTTCGCCGCCGTCATGAGCGGACCGATGGTCCGCTCCTCCTACCGCGCCGGGATGCTGTGGGGCAGGGCCGTGGTCAAGCGCGGCTGGGAGGTGCCCGAGCACCTGCGCTCCCTCACCGAGCCGACGACCGCGCGCCAGGAGGCCAGCGCGCTCCTCGCCCCCTCCCCCGCTCTGGCCGCCGCCTCCTGAGCCGGGCCCGGGCGCGCCCCGGCCCTGGAGGAGACGCTCCCTGCCGGGGAGCGGCCGACCGCCGGTCCGCGCCTGCGGCGTCGTCTATCCTGTCCACCGTGAGCACAGCCCGAAGCCCCCAGCCCAAGAAGAAGCGCCGCCTGGCCGCCTACCTCCAGAACCTCAAGGACGCCTACACGATCTCGCGGCGCACCTACCCGTGGATCGGTTGGGCGCTGATCGGCGTCACCGCGGCCTCGATCGTCCTGGCGGTCGCCATCGCCGCCGCCACCGGGATGGCCGTCTGGTACTGGGTGATCCTCGGGATCATGCTCGCCTTCCTCCTCGACATGATCCTGCTGTCGTGGACGGTGCGCCGGGCCTCCTACTCCCAGATCGAGGGCGTGCCGGGTGCGGCCAAGGCCGTGCTCGACCAGGTCGGCAAGGGCTGGTACCTGGAGGAGCAGCCGGTCGCCGTCAACCCCAAGACCCAGGACGTCATCTGGCGCCTGGTGGGCCGCCCCGGCATCGTGCTCGTCGTGGAGGGCCCCACGGGCCGCACGCAGCGCCTGGTGGCTGATGAGCGCAAGAAGATCAACCGCATCCTGTCCACGGTCCCGCTCCACGTCATCAACGTCGGCACCGATGAGGGCCAGGTCCGCCTCAGCGAGCTCTCCGCCGCGCTGCGCAAGCTGCCCACCAAGCCGACCCGCCTGACGGACTCCGAGATCTCCCAGGTATCCAAGCGCCTCTCCTCGCTGGGGGCCAAGGGCCTCCCGATCCCCAAGGGCATCGACCCGGCCAAGATCCGCCCGGACCGCAGGGCCCTGCGCGGCCGCTGAGACGCGCCCGTCGTCGCCCTGGGGCGCTGGGCGGCGGACGACGACGGCGCCCCGGCCGAAACACCCGGGACACACGCGCGGCACCGCCGCGTCATCGCCGCGCGACTAGGCTCATCATCTGCCGCACCCGCAGCGGAACCAACGATCGTCGAGGAGCAATCACATGTTCAAGGACGCCGCCGAGGCACTGGAGTACATCGAGCGGGAGGGGGTTGAGCTCGTCGATGTGCGCTTCTGCGATCTTCCCGGCGTCATGCAGCACTTCACGATCCCGGCGGCGGCATTCAAGTCCGACGCCCTGACCGACGGCCTCATGTTCGACGGCTCCTCGATCCGCGGCTTCACCGCCATCCACGAGTCGGACATGAAGCTCATCCCGGATGTCACCACGGCATTCCTCGATCCCTTCCGCGCCCGCAAGACGCTCATCATCAACTTCTCGATCGTCGACCCCTTCACCGATGAGGTCTTCTCGCGAGACCCCCGCTCGATCGCCGCCAAGGCCGAGGATCATTTGCGCTCCACCGGCATCGCCGACACCTGCTTCATCGGGGCGGAGGCCGAGTTCTACCTCTTCGACTCCGTGCGCTTCGAATCCACCCCCCAGGGCGCGTTCTACGCCGTCGACTCCGACGAGGCCTCCTGGAACTCCGGGCGCGAGGAGCCGGGTGGGAACCAGGGCTACAAGGTCGCCTTCCAGGGCGGCTACTTCCCGGTGCCCCCCACCGACCAGATGGCCGACCTGCGCGACGAGATGGTGCGGGTGTGCCAGGAGACGGGCCTGAGCATCGAGCGCGCCCACCACGAGGTGGGCACCGGCGGCCAGCAGGAGATCAACTACCGCTTCGCATCGCTGCTCGCCGCGGGCGACGACATGATGAAGTTCAAGTACGTCATCAAGAACGTCGCCTGGCAGGCGGGCAAGTCGGCCACCTTCATGCCCAAGCCGCTCTTCGGCGCGGCGGGATCGGGCATGCACTGCCATCACTCGCTGTGGAAGGACGGGCGCCCCCTGTTCTTCGACGAGCGCGGCTACGGCCAGCTCTCCGACGTCGCCCGCTGGTACATCGGCGGCATCCTCGCCCACGCCCCGAGCCTCCTGGCCTTCACCAACCCTTCGGTCAACTCCTATCACCGGCTCGTCCCCGGCTTCGAGGCGCCCGTCAACCTCGTCTACTCGGCGCGCAACCGCTCGGCGTGCATCCGCATCCCCGTCACCGGCTCCTCGCCGAAGGCCAAGCGCGTGGAGTACCGGGTCCCGGACCCGTCGGCGAACCCCTACCTGTGCTTCTCCGCCGTCCTCATGGCGGGCATCGACGGGATCCGCAACCGGATCGAGCCGCGCGAGCCCATCGACAAGGACCTCTACGAGCTCGCCCCCGAGGAGTACTTCGACATCGAGAAGCTGCCCTGCACCCTCGACGCCGCACTGGAGGCCCTGGAGGCGGATCACGACTACCTCACCGAGGGCGACGTCTTCACCCCCGATCTCATCGAGACCTGGATCGACTACAAGCGCACCAATGAGATCGACCCGCTGCGCGCCCGCCCGAACCCCTACGAGTTCGAGCTGTACTACGACATGTGAGACATGCGAGATCAGGGGCGGGCGCACGAGCGCCCGCCCCTGACCGTGACACGCGCAATACCTGCATCATGCAATAGATATGCATTCGAGTGGATAGGGTGGGTCACGGTCATCTACCCCAAGGAGCCGTCCCATGCGAACCACCCCCACCCGGATCATCGCGGCCGTCGCCGCGCTCGGCCTGGCCACTGGACTGTCGGCCTGCACGAACGCCAACGACCTCACCACCGGGTCGGCCAAGACCAAGACCCAGGGCTATGACGTCTCGAGCATCACCAAGCAGGAGGAGATCGCCGCCCTCCTCCCCGCAGGGGCGCTCGGCTCCGACGGCGCGCTCGACATCGGCGCCGCCACGGACTACGCCCCCGCCGAGTTCCTGGACGCCAACGGGAAGCCGATCGGATACGACGCCGATCTCACCCAGGCGCTCGGGAAGGTCCTCGGCGTCGACGCCACGATGCACTCGGCCTCCTTCGACTCGATCATCGCCAAGGTGGGCACCGAGTACGACGCGGGCATCTCCTCGTTCTCGATCACCAACGAGCGCATGCAGAACGTCGACATGATCCAGTACGTCCAGGTCGGCAGCCAGTTCAACGTGGCCAAGGGCAATCCCAAGGGCATCGACGTCTCCGACCACCTCAACCTGTGCGGGAAGATCGTCGGGGTCCAGACGGGCACGGCCCAGGCCGATGCCATCGAGGCCGACTCCCAGGCCTGCACGGCCGCCGGCCAGGACGCCATCGACGTGCGCTCCTACGACAAGCAGGCCGAGGCCACCGCCGCCCTGGCGGGCAGCACCCTGGACGCCACCTACTCGGATTCCACCGTCGCCGGCTACGCCGTCGAGACCACGGACGGCGCCGTCGAGACCCTCGGGGAGGTGGAGGACGCCGCGCCCCAGGGCGTGGTCCTGCAGAAGAACTCCCAGATCCATATCGCGATCCAGGCCGCGCTCCAGTACCTCATGGACAACGGCATTCTCACGGACATCCTCGAGAGCTGGGGCGTCGAGGACGCGGCCCTCTCGAACGCCACCCTCAACCCAGCCGTATCGGAGTGACCCATATGACGGCCTCAGAGAACAGCGCCCTGACCAGTTCCGACAGCGACGCCGTCGTCCTCAACCATCCGCGCCCCGTGCCCAGGCCCGGCACGTGGATCAGCGCGGCGATCGTCGTGATCCTGGGCGCGATGCTCGCGCACTCACTGGTCACCAACGAGAGCTTCCACTGGGACCGTGTCTGGTTCTTCTTCCGGGAGGTCCACGTCATCCGCGCCGTCGGGTGGACGATCCTCCTGACGTTCCTCGCCATGCTCATCGGCATCACCCTCGCGGTGACGACGGCGATCATGCGCCAGTCCACCAACCCGGTGCTGCGCGGCGTCGCCGTGGCCTACCTGTGGTTCTTCCGCGGGACGCCGATCTACACCCAGCTCGTTTTCTGGGGGGCGCTGTCCGCCCTCTACCAGCACCTGAGCCTTGGAGTGCCCTTCGGCCCCGAGCTGCTCACGTTCCAGACGAATGCCGTTTTCACGCCCTTCGTGGCCGCGGTGCTGGGACTGGGCATCAACGAGGGCGCCTACCTGTCGGAGATCGTGCGCTCCGGGCTGGGCAGCGTGGACCCGGGCCAGGCCGAGGCCGCCGGCGCCCTGGGCATGAGCAAGGGGCAGATCCTGCGCCGCATCGTCCTGCCCCAGGCCATGCGGGTCATCGTGCCGCCCACGGGCAATGAGACGATCTCGATGCTCAAGACAACGTCCCTGGTCCTCGCGGTTCCCTTCACCCTGGACCTGACCTTCGTGACGAACTCCTACGCCTCGCGCACCTACCAGACGATCCCGCTGCTCATCGTGGCGGCCCTGTGGTACATCATCATCACCTCGATCCTCATGGTGGGCCAGCACTACCTGGAGCGCTACTACGGGCGCGGTTTCGACTCCTCTCGCCCCGGCGCGGGGGGCAAGCGGCGCCGTCTGTCGGCGCGCCAGCAGGCCATCCTCGATGCCCACACCACCAAGACCGATCCCTTCATGGAGGTCACCCCGTGAGCCAGCAATCCCCCCAGCAGGCCGCCCGGGCAGCGGAGCCCAAGGTCCACGTTTCCGGCCTCCACAAGTTCTTCGGCGAGTTGCACGTGCTGCGCGGCGTCGACCTCATCGTCCCGACGGGCACGGTCACGGTGCTCGTGGGCCCCTCGGGCTCCGGCAAGTCGACCCTGCTGCGCTGCATCAATGAGTTGGAGTCCATCGACGCCGGCCGCGTGTGGGTGGATGGCGAGCTCATCGGCATGCGGGAGCTCCCCGGCCGCGATGGCAAACCCGTGCTGCACGCCCTGTCGGACAAGGACCGGGCCGCGCAGCGCGCGAAGATCGGCATGGTCTTCCAGCGCTTCAACCTGTTCCCCCATATGACGGCCATCCAGAACATCATGGAGGCGCCCATTCATGTCAAGAAGACGCCCAAGGAGCAGGCCCGCAGACGGGCCGAGGAGCTGCTTGAGCGCGTGGGCCTCGCCGAGCGGATGGACCACTACCCCTCGCAGCTCTCGGGTGGTCAGCAGCAGCGCGTGGCGATCGCCCGGGCGCTCGCGATGGATCCCGAGCTCATGCTCTTCGACGAGCCCACCTCCGCGCTCGACCCCGAGCTCGTGGGCGAGGTCCTGTCGGTCATGAAGGACTTGGCAAGGGACGGCATGACGATGGTGGTCGTCACCCATGAGATGGGCTTCGCCCGCGAGGTGGGCGATCAGCTGCTCTTCATGGACGGCGGTGCGGTCGTGGAGCGCGGAGCGCCCGCCGACGTCCTCGACCACCCCGCCAACGAGCGCACCCGGGCTTTCCTGTCCTCGGTGCTGTAGGGGGGGTGCCCCGGCGCGGAGTGCCGGAGTTGCTCTCAGCCGCGCGCCCTCGGCCCGCGGATACCGTCTCGGCCCCCGAATACCGTCTCACCCCGGCGTTGCGCCCTCATTCTCGCAGTTCGAGGGCGCAACGCCGGGGTGAGACGGTAAGACGGGTACGAGGGCGCAACGCCGGGCCCATGGCGCCCGGTCTCCCACCCTCGCGTCACACGGAACCTGCGCCGCGCCTCCACGCGCCATCGTTCCAGTCGAGGAGGCGCCAGCCGGCGTCGGGGTCGCCCTCGGCCACCGCGATACCGGTGTTGCGCAGCGGGTGCTCAGCGATCCAGAGGGGATCGGCGCCGCCTCCCGGCGCCGCGCGCAGCGCGGCCCACAGGCGCAGCACCGTGCCGTGGGAGACGAGCAGGGCGGCGCCCCCGTCCTGGCCGCCCTCCGGGGCCTCATGGGCCGAGTGCTCCGCGATCGCCCGCACAGCGCCGTCGAAGCGCGCGATCGAGTCTTCGCCGTCCTCCAGCGACCCCGGGATGCGCGCCGCAAGGCGGCCCGTCATCCACGTACGCGTCGTGTCCACATAGCAGGCCACTGACCGCTCGTCCGTGGCCATCTCCAGATCACCCGCGAGCACCTCGCGCAGCCCCGGCAGGATCGTCGCGCGCAGCCCCGTGGCCTGCTCGACCGGTTCCATGGTCTGGCGCGCCCGCAGGATCGGCGAGACCCACAGCGAGGAGATGCCCTTGATCAAGCCCGCGTCCTCCAACCTGCCCGGGACCGTGGCGGCCTGCTCGCGCCCGATCTCGTCAAGGGGCTGGCCGGGGAACGCCGTATCGAGGGACTGCATGACATTGGCGATGGTGCGCCCGTGGCGCACGAGGATGAGCTTCACGCCCCTATCCTGCCAGCGCCCCCGCGCGTCGAAAGCACCTCCACGCCATGCTGAGGGCCTCCAAGCCGTCCTGCGCGCCAAGGGCCGCTCAGGACCACGGGAAGGGGCCGGCATTGCGGCGGGGGACGCGCCGCGGCGAGGAGGCCGTGCGGTTCGATGACGGCTTCGCGGGGGCCTTGGCCCAGCCCGATTTCCCCGATGGGGCTTCCGAGTCCTGCGGGCCGACCGCGGCGGGCCGCTCGCCCGCCTGCTCCCGTCGGCTCCGGCGGCTCAGCCCGCCCTGCTGGCCCGACTGCGCCCGCCGGCCGTGCCGGGCCTGCCGCCCCGGCTGATCCGGCCGCCCCGGTCCCATTCCGGCCGAGCGCAGCACTCGCTCGACCACGGCGCGCGCATGACGGGCGCTGCGCCGGTAGAGGTCCTCCAGGTCCCGCTCACTCCCGCTGGCCAGTCCCAGGAGTCTGCCGACCAGTCTGATGCCCCGCTCGTCGGAGGGCAGGATGTCCACCCTCGCACCGGAGTCGCGGCCCACGCCGAGCACCGTGGCAGCCCGGATGCGGGTGGCCAGGATCCACGCGCTCATGAGCACGCCGACGTCATCGACGCTCAGCAACTCGGCCTCGGCGGCCGCCATGAGCGCCTCGAGGGTGGAGGTTGTGCGCAGGCCACGAACCTCATGGGCGTGGGCGAGTTGGAGGACCTGCGCCACCCATTCAACGTCGGAAAGGCCCCCGGGGCCGAGCTTGAGGTGCCGGGCGGGGTCGGCGCCCCGCGGCAGGCGCTCGGCCTCCATGCGGGCCTTGAGCCTGCGGATCTGGCGCAGCTCCTCCTCCCCCAGGCCATCGGCGGACCATCGCAGGGGGGCGATGAGGGCCAGGAACTCCTCGCCCAGCGCCGTGTCCCCGGCGCAGACCCTCGCCCGCAGCAGCGCCTGGCGCTCCCATACCGCCGACCAGGCCCCGTAGTACTCGGCGGCCGAGGCCAGCGACCGGCTGAGCGCGCCCTGCCGCCCCTCGGGGCGCAGGCCTGCGTCGATCGCGAGTGGGTGCGGGCCGGAGGCGAGCAGGCGCATCGTGGCGCGGGCCACCTCATCGGCCTCGCGGGCGGCGGCGCGCTCGTCGGCCCCGGGGCGCGGGGCGTGGAGGAAGATGACGTCGGCGTCCGAGGCGTAGGTGGTCTCCCCGCCGCCGAGGCGCCCCATGGCGATGACGGCGTGCCGGGCCAGCGAGCCGGTCGGGCCGCCACTGCCGCCGGCATCCTCGCGCCGTCCCCACTGGGCGGTGACGAGCCTGATCGCCGCCCGCAGGGCGCCGTCGATGACGGCATCGGTGGTGTCGGTGAGGATGCGGGCGGTGCGGGCCGGGTTGACGCCGTCGAGGGAGTCGGCCAGGGCGGCCCGCAGAAGCTCGCGCGTGCGCACGCCCAGGATCCTGCGCACGGCCTCGGCGCTGCGCTCCTCCGCCTGGGACGCAGTGGCGCCCTCCAAGCCGCGGCGGGCGAGGATCCGGGTGATCTCCTCCCGCAGCTGTCCGCCACTGCGCGGGGCGAGCTCGGCATCGTCGTCGAGCCAGGCGACGGCCTCCGGGCGCTCGGCGAGGCGGTCCGTGGTCCATCGGGCCCCGGAGACCACTTGGCAAAGGCGCTGGGCGGCCACGGGCGAGTCGCGCAGCAGCCCCAGGTACCAGTGGGAGGTGCCGATGTCGTCGGAGAGGCGACGGAAGCCGAGCAGCCCGTTGTCCGGATCGGGGCCCTCGCCGATCCAGCCGATGATGACGGGCAGGAGCTGGCGCTGGATGGCGGCGCGGCGGCTGATCCCCTCGGTGAGGGCCTGGATGTGGCGCAGGGCGCCGTCGGGGTCGAGGTAGCCGACGGCGGCCAGCCGGTCCCGGGCGGCCTGGGGGCTCAACCGCATCTCGTCGGCGGACAGGGCCGCGGCGGCGCCCAGGAGCGGCCGGTAGTAGATCTCCTCGTGGAGGGCGCGCACCTGGAGCCGCCGGGCGCGGAAGGCGGCGCGGAGGTCGTCGGGCTCTGGTATTCCGATCCCCCGCCCGATGCGGCGCAGGTCGGCGTCGCGATCGGGAAGGTCATGGGTGCGGCGAAGGCGGTGGAGCTGCGCGCGGTGCTCCAGGAGGCGCAGCGCCCGGTAGCCCTCGTCGAGCGCGAGCGCGTCGTCGCGGCCCACGTATCCGCCCACGGACAGCGCGGCGAGGGCGTCGAGCGTGGAGCGCACCCGCAACTCGGCATCGGCCCGCCCGTGGACGAGCTGGAGGAGTTGGACGGTGAACTCCACGTCCCGCAGCCCCCCGGGGCCTAGCTTGATGCGCCGGTCCTCCCCCACCCGCTGGGACTCGCGCTCCACCCGGCGTCGCATGGCGCGGGCGTCGTCGACGAAATGGGGCCGCGAGCTCGCCGACCAGATGAAGGGCGCGATCGCCTCCTCGTAGGCGCGGCCCAGCACCGGGTCTCCCGCGGCGGCGCGCGCCTTGAGGAGCGCCTGGAACTCCCATGAGGAGGCCCACCGCTCGTAGTAGGCCACATGCGAGGCGAGGGTGCGCACAAGGGCGCCATCCTTGCCCTCCGGGCGCAGTCCCGTGTCCAGGGGCCACAGGGCGGGCTCGGAGCCGGAGGCGGAGGTTGCGCGGTGCAGGTGCCCGGCGATCTCGGTGCCCAGGCGCACGAGCTCGGCCTCGCCGGGCTCCTCCGGCGTTCCCGTCACAGCGGCGGCGGGCCCGACGACGTGGATGACATCGACGTCGGAGATGTAGTTGAGCTCGCGCCCGCCGGCCTTGCCCATGGCGATGACGGCGAAGGCGACCCTGCGAGCGCCCGGCCCCACGCCCGCGCGGGCGATGAGGAGGGCGGCCTCGAGCGCGGCGTCGGCCAGGTCGGACATCGCCACCCCGACGACCCCCACATGGGCGGCTGGCGCGGTTGAGACGAGGTCGTCGGCGGCGATCGCCAGAAGCCGGTCGTAGTAGGCGCGGCGCATCGCCGCGGTCGCCTCCTCGATCGCCGCGGGATCGGCGGGGCCGGCCGGGGCGGGCGAATCGGCTCCCGTGCGGGCGGCGAGGGCCTCGCGCGCGGCGTCGACGAGGAGGAGGGAGGCGTCGGGCCGGCCCGGCGCGTTCCAGGCGCGCCGGGGGCTCAGGGCATCGAGGTGATCGGGGTGGGAGACGAGGAAGTCGCCGAGGGCCTGAGAGGAGCCGAGGACCGCCAGCAGCCGATCGGCATGGGCGCGGTCGCCCCCGTCCGCCCCGTCCCGCCCGGGCTCGCCGACGACGGGGCGCAGGACCTCGACGAGGGCGTTGCCGGCCATCGGGCAGTCCTCCTGGGTGAGCGCCGCGGCCAGGCGCAGGAGCGAGAGCAGGGCGAGGTCGGGGTCGGCGGTGGAGCCCAGGGCGGTGATGAGGCGGTCCCCCGCCTCGGCGGCTCCCCCGCTCGCGCGGTTGAGGAGATCCGCGAGCGCCCGATCCTCCAGGGCCCGCAGGGCGCGGTCGGGCTCGGCGAAGCCGGCGCCGAGGAGCCTGCGGCGCGGGCTGGGCGACGGCACCCCCATAGGCGGGGTCATGCCTCCGGCGCGCCGGCTCTCGCTGGCCATCGGCTCATCCCTCCTGCGACTCGGCGGCTCCCGGGTGCGGCCCGCCTCAGGAACGGCGGAAGAACTGGCCGATCTCGAAGTCGGTGACCTGGGCGTCGTAGGCCTGGTACTCATGCCTCTTATTGCGCCGGAAGTACTCGAAGGTGTCCTCCCCCAGGGTGTCCGCCACGAGGTCGGAGCCGCTCATCGCGGAGACCGCCCGCTTGAGGGATGTGGGCAGGGCCTCGATGCCCAGGGCGTCGCGCTCGCCGTCGGTCAGGGCCCACACGTCGTCCTCGGTCTCGGCGGGAAGGCCGTATCCCTCCTCAATGCCCTTCATGCCCGCGGCGAGAATGGTGGCGAAGGCGAGGTAGGGGTTGGCGGCGGGGTCGAGGGAGCGGTACTCGACGCGCACGGCCTGCGCCTTGCCGGGCTTGTGCATGGGGACGCGCACGAGGGCGGAGCGGTTGTTGTGGCCCCAGCAGACGTAGCTCGGGGCCTCATCCCCGCCCCACAGGCGCTTGTAGGAGTTGACGTACTGGTTCGTGATCGCGGTGATCTCCTTGGCGTGGCGCAGTATCCCGGCGATGAAGGCGCGCCCGGTGGCGGAGAGCTGGTACTGGCCGGCCGGGTCGTAGAAGGCGTTGTGGTCGCCCTCGAAGAGGGAGAAGTGCGTGTGCATGCCGCTGCCGGGCTGGCCGACGAAGGGCTTGGGCATGAAGGTCGCGATGCATCCCTCCTGGATGGCGACCTCCTCGATGACGGCGCGGAAGGTCATGATGTTGTCCGCCATCGACAGGGCGTCGGCGAAGCGCAGGTCGATCTCGTTCTGGCCCAGGCCCCCCTCGTGGTGGGAGAACTCCACGGAGATGCCCATCTGCTCGAGCATGAGGATGGCACGGCGGCGGAAGTCATGGGCGGTGCCGCCGGGGACGTGGTCGAAGTAGCCGGCGTCGTCGGTGGGGGTGATGCGGCCCTGCTCGTCGCGGTTGACGAGGTAGAACTCGATCTCGGGATGGATGTAGCAGGTGAATCCGGCGTCGGCGACGCGCGCGAGCTGGCGCTCGAGGACGGCGCGCGGGTCGGTGCGGGCGGGCTCGCCGTCGGGTGTGAGCACGGAGCAGAACATGCGCGCCACGCGGTCGCGGTCATTGCGCCAGGGCAGCATCTGGAAGGTGGAGGGGTCGGGGCTCAGGAGCATGTCGGACTCGTAGACGCGGGTGAGGCCCTCGATGGTGGAGCCATCGAAGCCGATGCCCTCCTCGAAGGCGGCCTCGACCTCGGCCGGCGCGATGGCCACGGACTTGAGCTGACCGAGAACATCGGTGAACCACAGTCGAACGAAGCGGACGTCCCGCTCCTCGATCGCGCGGAGCACGTACTCCTGCTGCTTGTCCATGCCTGCTCCCCATCTCTGATCAGCGCTCGGATCCCGACGGCGGTGCCGGGACGCCCCGACTCTATCGGGAGCGGGGGTCGGCCGGGTTTCGGCGCGCGGGGGCGCGGGCAGGGACGGCGCGGTGGGCGGCGGATGAGGGCGGTGCGAAGGGGGACGGGGGCGGCGACTAGGCTGGCGCCATGGCAACCATGGACTCCCCCTACGGCTCCCCGAGCGCCCTGCCGCCGGCAGGCAGGCCGGTGCGCGTCCACCACCTCGCGGCCGCGAAGGCCCGGGGCGAGCGCCTGACCATGCTCACCGCGTACGACGCCGTGACGGCGTCGATCCTCGATGCGGCGGGCACGGACATGCTCCTGGTGGGCGACTCCATCGGCAATGTCATGCTGGGGCATGGCTCCACGCTGCCGGTGAGCCTCGATGAGATGGCCGTGGCCACGCGGGCCGTCGCCTCGGCGACGAAACGCGCGCTCGTCGTCGCCGATCTGCCCTTCGGCAGCTACGAATCCGGGCCCGCCCGGGCCTTGGAGTCGGCCGCCCGGCTGGTCAAGGCGGGGGCCAATGCGGTCAAGCTGGAGGGCGGCGCGCCGCGTGCGGCGACGGTCCGCGCACTCGGCGAGGCGGGGATCCCGGTCGTGGGACACCTGGGCTTCACCCCGCAATCGGTGAACATGCTCGGCGGCTTCCGCGTCCAGGGGCGCGGCGAGGAGGCCGCCCGGGCTCTCCTGGCGGACGCCTCCGCCCTAGCGGGCGCCGGAGCGATCGCCCTCGTTCTGGAAATGGTGCCGCAGGACCTCGCCGCGGCCGTCACCGAGGCGCTCGACATCCCCACGATCGGCATCGGCGCGGGGGCGGGCTGCGACGCGCAGGTGCTCGTATGGACGGATATGGCGGGGATGACGGACTGGAAGCCCCGCTTCGCCCGCGCGTTCGGCGAGGTGGGCGCCGCGCTGCGCCGGGCCGCCGAGGATTTCAACGCCGCGGTGCGCGACGGCTCCTTCCCCAGTGCCGAGGAGAGCTTCGCCTCCTGATCGCAGGGGCGCGCAGGGCGGCCGGTGCTCGTCGCGGCACGGAGGCCCCGCGACGAGCACCGCCCGCCTGGCTCACAGCCCCTCGGGGCGGCTGAAGTCGATGGGGACGATGTCGACGCCGTCGAAGACGCCGGTCATGTCCTCGGTCGGGAACGTCACGCCCTGGTTGCCGGGGTCGAGGGCCCAGTCCAGGAGGCGGGGGGAGCCCCCGGGGGCCGTCGGGTCGACCTCGACGGTGGTGATGGCGCAGTTGGCCATGGGCGCCTTGGAGTAGACCTCCAGGCCGATCCAGCGGGCCATGATCGTCATGATCGTCATGCCGTGGGAGACAGCCAACGCCTCGGCGTCGCTCCTGCCGGCTTCGGCGTCGGCGCGCAGGTCGGTCAGGATGCGGGCGAGGGCGCCGTCGATGTCGCGCAGGTAGTCGGTGGCGCTGATGCCCTCGGGCGCCCCCTCGAAGCGGCCGGACAGGACCCCGGGCAGCAGCGTGCGCGTGGGCAGGGCGGCGATCATCTCGGGGTCGGGGCCGCCGTCGTAGATCCCGTAGTCGTACTCGCGCAGCCCGGTCAGGATGGTGCGCGGGAGCCCGCGTCCCTCGGTGAGGATGTCCGTGGTCTCGACGACCCGCCCCAGGGGGCTGAGGTAGACATGGGTGAGAGGGTAGTCGGCCAGGAAGTCGCGGGCCAGCGCGGCGCCCTCGCGCCCTGAGGGAGTCAGGGGCGAGTCCGCCGAGCCCTGAGTGCGGTGCTGCTCGTTGAGGACAGTGCGGCCGTGGCGCACGAAGTGGATCTTTGCCATGGTCGCATCGTAGGTCACGCCGCCAGTCGGGGATGGCCGCTTGGAACAGGTTTGGAACAGGTCGGGATCGCGCGCATCCGGAAGGGGCGGCAGGCGGGCTGTGCGCCCGCCGCTCGACTCCTATGCTGGGGGCATGACTGCTCCGAAGTCCCCTGGATCCACTCATCGCTCCGGCGCCGATCGGGCGCCGCGCGGAACCCTCGTGCCCGGCATCGTCGGGCCCCGGCGCGACGTGCCCGAGTCGATCGCCCGCCCCGAGTACATGTTCCACGATGGGCCCGAGAGAGTGACGGCCTCGGACGTCAAGGACCCCGGGACCGTTGAGCGCATCCGCACGGCGGGCAGGATCGCGGCGCGCGCCTTGGAGGCCGCCGCCGCGGCGATCGCGCCGGGGGTGACCACTGACGAGCTGGACCGGATCGCCCACGAGTACCTGTGCGACCACGGCGCCTACCCGTCCTGCCTGGGGTACATGGGCTTCCCGAAGTCCATCTGCACATCGATCAACGAGGTGATCTGCCACGGCATCCCCGATTCGACGGTCCTGGCCGAGGGCGACCTCATCAACCTGGACGTCACCGCCTACGTCGACGGCGTCCACGGCGACACGAACGCCACCTACGCCGTCGGCGAGGTGGATGAGGAGACGCGCCTGCTCATCGAGCGCACCCGCATCTCCATGGAGCGGGGCATCAAGGCGGTGCGCCCGGGGCGCGAGGTCAACGTGATCGGACGGGTCATCGAGGCCTACGCCAAGCGCTTCGACTACGGCGTGGTGCGGGACTACACGGGCCACGGCGTCGGCGAGGCCTTCCACTCGGGCCTCATCATCCCGCACTACGACTCCGCCCCCCGCTACGACACCGTCATGGAACCGGGCATGGTCTTCACCATCGAGCCGATGCTCACTCTCGGCGGTATCGAGTGGGACCAGTGGGAGGACGGCTGGACGGTGGTCACCCGAGACCGCTCGCGCACCGCCCAGTTCGAGCACACGCTCGTGGTCACCGAGGACGGCGCGGAAGTCCTGACCCTGCCCTGACCCGCACCGGGCCCTTCCGGCGGGCGCTTCCCGCACCGCGCCCGGCCCGCGGATCGATGGGATCGGGCATGGGGAGCGCTGCCCGGGGACGGGTGCCCCGCGCGCGGCGCCGATCCGGTGCCCACCGCCCCGGCACTTCGGTGTAGATTCGACTTATCAGTTATGGCACGGACAGGACGGGCACTCGCCGCCGGACATGTGCCCCATGACGACTCCTTCAGCAAGCATTCCCACTTCTCCCGGAGGTCCCAATGGCTCTTCGCTTCAACCCACCGCCGAACTGGCCCGCCCCGCCAGAGGGCTTCGTCCCGCCCGCCGGCTGGCAGCCGGACCCCGCGTGGGGGCCGGCGCCCGAGGGCTGGCAGCTCTGGGTCGAGGACTCGGGTGACGCCTCCCCCGTGTCGGCCTCCGCCCCCGGGACCTCCGACCCCGCCTGGGCCCCGACCCAGGCCGTCCAGACCGGCCAGTCGGGTCCCGTGGCCGACCCGACCGGCCAGTCGGCCTCCGCGCCGTCCGCGGACTACGCCTCCACCGGGCTGCCCGCCCCGATGGGCTCCTCGGCCCCCGGCAGCCCCTATGCCGCGGAGATGAACTACGCCCAGGCCCCCACTCCCTTCCACGGCCAGGGCCAGTCGACCCCCGCCACTGGCGGCGGCTGGCAGCCGGTGGATGTGCCCGGCGGCGCCGGCGCGGCCAAGCCCGTCTACAAGCAGTGGTGGTTCTTCACGATCATCGGCGTTCTGGTCATCGCGCTCATCGGCGGCCTCGCCTGGGCCTTCGCCGGCGGCGACGGCGATGAGAAGGCCGGCCCCGGCACGCAGACCTCGGCGCCCGAGCCGGAGCCCACCGGGAATGAGCCCGAGCCGGAGCCCACCAGGAACGAGTCCAAGCCGCCGGCTCCTAAGACGGGGACCCCCGCGCCCACCGGTTCGGCCAAGCCGACGGGGGGCGAGGGCACCTCGATGGACAACCCCAAGGACACGACGGGGGGCGACCCGCTGGTCCTCCAAGCCTCCAAGAACGACTACAGCGACCCCAACGCGAGCCTCGATGTGACGTTCGGCAAGGTCAACTGGGACGCCACTGCCGATGTGAAGAACTCTGTGAGTAGTTACGCCTACAAGGAGCCCGGCGCGGGCCAGGTGTACATCCGGGTGCCGATCGACATCACGTACCACGGCAAGGGCCAGTACAAGGATTACTCCTTCAAGGTGGACTTCGTCCACAACGGGACGACCACCGCCGCCTCGGAATTCTCCTACAGCGACAAGGGCGAGTTGAAGGCCCAGGCCATGCCCCGCGATGGCGGCAAGGCCAGCGGCTACGCCACCTTCCTCATCGATCAGGGCTCCGTGAACCAGGGCGTCTTCGCCGTCACCGCGTTCACCGGCGTCAACGAGAGCTACGCCGCGGCGAAGTGACCCGGCGCCGCACTGCTCCGAGGGTCACCCGACGGGCAGTCGAGCACGACGAGCGCGGTGGGCCCCTCCCGATCCGGGAGGGGCCCACCGCGCTTCCCCAGCCGTCACCGGCGCTCGCCGGGAGGGAGGACGGGAGGCGGACGAGTCGACCTGTACGCCGGGTTCTGTTGCCGCCCGCCGTCGCCGGCCTGGGCGGTGGCGACCATCCATCTTGGACCGCCGTCGCCGACGGCCTCGCGCGACCTACCCGCAGGCTCGGGCGAGCAGCCCTCG
>NZ_MVIW01000042.1 GCF_002072185.1 Actinomyces denticolens | reverse complement strand
GCTCAAGCACCTCAAGGCCCTCCAACACGTCACCCCCAGGCCCGCACACCATCACCCACATCACCGCCACAGCCCTCGTCATCATCAACCTCAACAAACAACCCCGGTGAGAAAGACTCGATATCGTCTTGGGCACCTCATCAGTGGCCCACAGCCACGTATCCATCCCCACGATCGTCGCCCCCGCAGGAGACGCCATTTTCGGGTTGTAATCCACCACCGGAGCCGGTAGCCGCACCGACCTCCACACCGCCCGCGCCAACACCTGCGGATCCACCTCAGCCACCGGAGCGGACCCAGCCGGGAAGAACGACGTCGGATGCGCAATACGCCAGTCCATGGCGTACTTATCGAAATCCATCCCCTCCGGCGCCCTCGAACGATCGCAATACGGCTCATACCAGCCTCCCGCCGAATCCGACGAGTACTGCTCATAGCCCTCATAAATACGCAGATCCGTCCAACGCAGCTTGTCGTACTGATGCGCCACGACCGGAGGCACGCCCTCCGGCGCCGCAGGACCATTCAGTTTCTCAGCCACCTGCTGACCAGTACCCACCCACCGGTAATAACACACCGGATCCACCTCCACAGACGGCAGCGATATCTCCCCATCACCAGCAACCACACTCCCCGACGACGATACCGCCGTCGTGCTCGCACTCGCGTACACCACCTCCCCCTGCACACCCGCACCCGTGGACGAACCAGGCTGAAGCTCAGAATCGGCACCCTGTTGAGCTTCGCCCCTATTCTCCAACGCCGAGGCCTCCGGAGACACCCCTGTGGTCGTCATGGCCATGACAGTGACAAAGGAAAGGAACGCCGTTCGAATCACCCGCCTCATGACACCGAGCAGTCCTTCCCGGGGGCAGCCACTTCCTCAGCCGCCCTCCATGTCACACCATCGAGCTTCATGGGCACTTTCATGACATATCGGACTTTCGAATTCTCTGTCGTCTCATCGTTTCCTGAAGCATCCAGCATTGTGATACCCGTCCGATCGACACAGGCATAGACGTCAGCGCCCGGCGAGATCCCACCCGTGAGATCAACGGCAGTGATGGCGATACGGTACTTCCCTCTGATCGTGTGCCCTTGCGGCGTTTTTGCGAAATTGTCGCGGATCTGGGTCAGTTCAGGATCCAAGGTGACCTCGTCCGCGGCCTCGATACCACTACCGTTCCTCCAGATGTTGCCAGTGACCTGGTCGTAGTGGATAAATCCCGCGGCGGCACCGACCTGGAGCTCATCCAGGCCCTCGGGCACCGAGACCACCTCGTAGTCGGCCGTCGACATCCCCGTCAGATCAGCAGCCGTCGACCCCGTCGGCAGCGGAGCCGGACTCGCCGCACCGGTCCTACCAGAACCGGCGCCCGCCCCAGAAGAGGCCTCCGCAGTCGCCACCATCCGAGCACGCGGCCACGCCTGGAGAAGCGCAGCACAGCGCTAGAACAGCGGCTGCCCGGGCACGAGCCCCTTCACCAGCACTCATCTCGACTCCTCGCAGATTACAGTCTGATAACGAGCACATTACCGCACATCACCCATGCTCACCCCAGGTTTGACACGGCGTCCGCCGTCGCCATCCGACAACGCGCCTCCAAGAATCCCGTCCGCCGCTACGCTGCCGCCATGATGCTGCGCGATGCCGAGATCGCCTCCCTGCGGCGGGCCTGGGGCGCGCCGGGCCGACGCTGCGCCGAACTCGAGGTGCGGATCACCGCCGCCCCCGAGGGCGCCACCGCGCTCGTGGCGGGCGAGTCCTGCCGGGCGGTCGCCTATGAGGCTCTCGGCGGTCTGCCGGAGCCCGGGGAGCGCGTCCGTCTGGAAGTCTCCGCGCTGGCGCGCCGCCTGGGCACCGGCGGACACGCCATGGTGACGGCCCGGCTCGACGTCCTCCCCGCAGACCCCGCGCCCGGCGGGCACCTCGTCAAGGCCCGCTACATGCCGGACCAGATCATGGTCACCGGCGTCGATGAGCAGGCCACGGAGCACCATTCCGTCCTGGCCGCCCCCATCGGCGAGCTGGGACTGGACGGCGCGCCCGTCGTCGTCGCCGACCTCCACTCCAGCCTGCCCGCTATCCTCGCCGGGCTGCGCTCCCCCGGCGCCGCTCCCGGCCCCGCCCCGAGGGTCGCCTATGTCATGACCGACGGCGGGGCCCTGCCCCTGCCCTACTCGCGGGCGGTCTGCGCGCTCGTCGACGCCGGATGGCTCGTGGGCACCGTGACGGCGGGCCAGGCCTGGGGCGGGGACCTCGAGGCGGTCTCCGTTCACAACGCCCTGCTCGCGGCGCGCCATGTGCTGGGCGCGGAGGTCGTCGTCGTCATCCAGGGCCCGGGGAACCTGGGTACGGACACACCCTGGGGCTTCTCCGGTGCGGCCTGCGGGGAGGCCATCAACGCGGCGGCAGCCCTCGGCGGGCGCCCGGTGGCCTGCCTGCGCGTCTCCCAGGCCGACGCGCGCCCCCGGCATCTGGGGGTCTCCCACCACTCCATGACCGCTTACGGGCGGGTCGCCCTGGCCGGCGCCGACGTCGTCCTGCCGGCGGGAGCCCCCGACCCCGCCGGAATGGAGGGCTTCTGGGCCGGGGTGCGCGCCCAGGCGGCCTCCCTGTGCGCCGAGCGCGAGCGCGGCGAGCGCCACCGGCTCGTCGAGGCGCGAGCCGAGGGGCTGCGCGAGGCACTGGAGGCCATGGAGGCGGCCACCGGCATCCGCCTGTCCACCATGGGGCGGCGTCTGGACGCCGATGAGGCCGCCTTCCTCGCGGCCGCCGCGGCGGGCAGGCATGCGGCGTCCCTCGTCACCCGGTAGGGCGGGCCGCCCGGCGCAGCAGGGCCCGGGCCGCTCCCCCGGCCGGCGGCCTGCGGGCCTCTGCGCCGGTGAGACCGGTGCGGGGATGCGCGCCGGCGTGGACTAGCCTGGCGCCATGACACGTTTCGAGGACCTTTTCGCGCAGTTGCAGGAACGGGCCGCCACCCGGCCCGAGGGCTCGGGCACCGTGGCCGAGCTCGACCGCGGCGTCCACTTCATCGGCAAGAAGCTCGTGGAGGAGGCCGCCGAGGCCTGGATGGCCTGCGAGCACGAGTCCGATGAGGCCGCCTGCGAGGAGATCTCACAGCTCCTTTACCACGCCCAGGTCATGATGATCGCCAAGGGCTACACGCTCGACGACGTCTACAAGTACCTGTGAGCCGGAGGACGACCACCATGCTGCGCATCGCCGTCCCCAACAAGGGCTCCCTGTCCGACCCCGCCATCTCGCTGCTCAAGGAGGCGGGCTACCGCGCCCGCCGCACCGGGCGCGAGCTGGTCCTCCTCGATGAGGCCAACGACGTCGAGTTCTTCTTCCTGCGCCCCCGCGACATCGCCGTGTACGTCGGCCAGGGCACGGTCCACGCCGGTATCACCGGTCGCGACCTCCTCCTGGATTCCGGCGTCGCGGCCACCGAGCACCTGGCCCTCGGTTTCGCCCGTTCCACCTTCCGCTTCGCCGCCCCCGCCGGTGCCATGAGCG
The DNA here is from genome assembly GCF_002072185.1 of Actinomyces denticolens. Lineage (GTDB taxonomy): Bacteria > Actinomycetota > Actinomycetes > Actinomycetales > Actinomycetaceae > Actinomyces > Actinomyces denticolens. Next base: position 18,388 of record NZ_MVIW01000042.1, on the reverse strand, counting down.
ATCTCTCCGATATCGCGGGCAAGCGCATCGCGACCTCCTACGACGTGCTCGTGCGCGCGTTCCTCGCCGAACGGGGCATCGAGGCCGCCACCGTCCACCTCGACGGCGCCGTGGAGTCCTCCGTGCAGCTCGGCGTGGCCGATCTCATCGCCGACGTCGTCGAGACCGGCACCACCCTGCGCGCCGCCGGACTGGAGGTCTTCGGCGAGCCGATCCTCGCCAGCGAGGCGGTGCTCATCACCACCGAGACTTTTGCTGGTGAGCCGGGCCTGGCCACGCTCGTGCGGCGCCTGGAGGGCGTCATGCGGGCCCGCTCCTACGTGCTCATGGACTACGACGTGCCCATGAATCGCCTGCACCTGGCCACCGAGATCACGCCGGGCATCCAGTCCCCCACGGTGTCGCCGCTGCAGAACCCGGACTGGGTGGCGGTGCGCTCCATGGTGCCGCGCGCGGATATGAACCGCCTCATGGACGAGCTCTACGAGGTGGGCGCCCGCGCGATCCTCGTCTCCGAGCTCCTGGCCTGCCGCCTCTGACCGCGCCCCGGGGCTCGAAGAAGTGCCCCGGGGTGCGCTCGTCAGGCGGCGAGCAGCGGCTGGCAGACGGCGTCGGCGGTGACCGCCGTCGGGCCGAGGATGCCCTGACCGCCCAGGAACTCGATCATGGTGGCCGCCTTGGCCCGCTCGAGTGCCCCGATGGTGGTGTCGGAGCCCTGAGGGGCGATGAGCTCGGCCGTGGCCACGGCGATGGCGCGGGCCTGCGCGGCCTGGGCGTCGTTCACCAGGTCGGGCACGTACTGGCGGGTCGCGGCCACTGCGGCGTCGGGGTCGGCCACGAAGGCGGCCATGCCGCGCGAGGAGGCCATGACGGCGTCGGCGAGCTCGGCGCGGCGCGCCTCCAGGACCGCCCGCGTGGTGACCAGGGAGGCACCGATGAGGGGGATGTCGTCACCGACGGGGATGGTGCGCACGGCCACCCCCGACTCCCTGAGGCCGACGGCGTCGTTGTTCGAGAAGCCGATGATCGCATCGGGCCTCGAGGCGTCCCCCGGGTCGGGCTTGGGCTGGGCGAGGGCCGCCTGCTGGGTGAAGCCGATCTCGAGGATCGTCAGGTCGGACTCGCTCAATCCCGTGCTCCGCATCGCCACCTGGAGGGCGTACCAGTTCTCCCCCGTGCGCCCGGGCAGGCCCACGACCCGGCCCTTGAGGTCGGCGAGCGAGGCGATGGCGGAGTCCTCGCGGACGATGACGCATCCCGGGTAGCGCTGGTAGTAGCCGCCGATGACCACCAGCGGCGAGTCGTTGGAGGCCGTGACCACCGCCTCGTCGGCCCCGGCGATGACCATCTGCTCGGTGCCGGCCAGCAGCGCGTCGAAGAGCCCCTCGGAGCCGCCGTGGTGGCGCAGCTCGACGGTCGACTCGTAGTCCTTGTTGGCCAGGGCCATGTAGAAGGGCGCGAACTGGATGTTCGGCGTGTAGGTCAGGCCGATGGTCAGCGGGCCGCCCGTCGCCGCGCCTCCGGATCCGAGGGCCTGGGAGGCGGTGCCCGACGAGCAGGCGGCTAGGGCGCCGCCCCCGGTCAGGGCCAGGGCGGAGGCGATGAGGCCCCTGCGGCTCAGGTGGGGGCGGGAGGGCTGGCTGATCACGGTGTTCTCCTTCAGTGGGGCGGTTCGGCGGCGGTCAGGGGCGGTCAGGTGGCGCGCCGCCCGCGCAGGGCGGCGACGGTCCGACTGCGGTGCTCGGCGGCCAGCAGCAGCCAGTGGACGGTGGTGGCCATGGCGCACAGCAGGGTGATGGTGGCGAACAGGCCGGTGGTGTCGACGGCGTCGCGCTGAATGGATAGCAGCTGTCCCATGCCGTCGCCGCCCATGACCATCTCGCCGATGACGGCACCGGTGATGGATAGGGTGAAGGCCGTGCGCACGCCGGCGAGGATCGCCGGAAGGACCATGGGCGCCTCCATGTGGATGATCATCGTCCAGCCGTGCGCGCCGTCGAGACGGGCCGCGTCGAGCACATCGGCGTCCAGGCCGCGCAGGCCCAGCAGGACGGTGACGGTGATCGGGAAGAAGACCATGAAGGCGCACAGGACGACGATCGGCACGGTGCCGTAGCCGATCCACAGGACGAGCAGGGGGGCGATGGCGATCGCGGGGACCGCCTGGCTGGCCGCCACGTAGGGCAGCACCGCGCGGCGGAAGAGCTCCCAGTGGTGCAGCATCCAGGCCAGGGGGATCGCGAAGGCGGCCGCGCCGGCGCAGCCCAGGACCGCCTCGCGGAGCGTCACCCAGGCGTAGTCCAGCAGGCGGGCTTTCGTGGTGGCCAGCCACAGGCGCTCCACGACGCGCAGCGGGTCCGGCAGGAGGATCTGCGGGATGGCGCCGCTGCGGGAGACGGCGAACCAGAGCAGCAGGACGATGGCGCCCACCAGGAGCGCCGGCAGGGGCCCGCGGCGCTCGTCACTCCGCCGCCTGCCGCGCCACGAGGATCGTTGCGCGCTCGTGGCGCTGGGGCTGCTGCCGCCTGGCACGTCGGTTCTCCTCCGGGGTTCTCCCCCGGGTGGCCCCAGGGGCGCTCTCCGGGGCGGTGGGCCAGCGGCGCCTGATGCGCGGCTCCTTGGCGGCCGGCGCTGGCAGCGCCTGCGCGCGGCCGATCCGGCTCACGCGGCCGCCCCGTGCTTCCTCCCATCCGGACTTTCACCGTCGGTGCCGGAATCCCACCGGCTCAGCCGAGCCGATCCGCCCGGCGGGCGGAGGGCTCGGGTCGCGGACTCTCACCGCCGGCTCGGATTTCCACCGACCCCGGAGCACGTTGCTGAGGCGACTCTACCCCGAGGAGGCCCGCGCCGCCCAACGGCGCGGTGGAGTCGCGTCGCCCGCGCACCGGCCCCGTGACGAGGCAGGCCGGGCGCGCCGAGACACCGCGGGACCGGTGAGTGGGTGGTGCCGGATCTACTATCGGGAGGAGTGAGCCGTTCCCCCTCCCGTCCCGCCCCGGAGGTCATCATGCCCCGCAGTGCTGCGACGCCGTCGTCGTCCCGCGCGACGGGACCGGCGCTCCTCACCGCGCTCCTCCCCACGGTCTCCCTACTCCTGGTCACCGCGATCTGGGGATCGACCTTCTTCATGCTCAAGGACGCCCTCGACCTCGTGGGGGCGGCGGACTTCCTGGCGGTGCGCTTCACGATCGCGGGCGGCGCGGCCTGCGCGCTGTCGGGGCGGCGACTGCGGGCGTTGAACCGCGGGCAGGCGCTCACGGGGATCGGCGTGGGCACGGTCTACGGGCTGGCGCAGATCGCCCAGACAGTGGGGCTGCGCTACACGCCGGCCTCGACAGCGGGCTTCGTCACCGCCCTGTACGTGGTCATCACGCCGATGCTCGCGCTCGTGCTGCTGCGCACGCGCGTGTCCCCGGTGACATGGGTGGCGGCCGTCCTGGCGCTCGGCGGAGTCAGTGCGCTGAGCCTCGACGGCCTCGCCCTGGGCACGGGCATCCCACTGCTCCTGGCCTCGGCGTTCCTCTACGCGTTGCATATCGTGCTCCTGGGCTCCCTCGTCCAGGGGCAGGACCCCCTGAGCCTGACCGCGCTGCAGATGCTCGGGATCTGCGTTGTCCTGTGGCCGGCGGCGCTGCCTGGCGGAGTGCGGGTGCCGATGGTGCGGGGCGTGTGGGGCCCGCTGCTGTGGATGGCTCTTGCCTCGGGCCTTCTGGCCCTCCTCCTCCAGACCTGGGCGCAGGCGCGGATGAGCGCGACCCGGGCGGTGGTGGTCATGACCTTCGAGCCGGTCTTCGCCTCGCTGTTCGCGATCCTCGCCGGTCAGGAGCCCATGACCTGGCGGCTCCTAGTGGGCGGCGGGCTGACGCTGGCGGCGATGCTGCTCTCCGAGCTCGGGCCCGTGGTCCGCGCCGAGAGCCTGGCCCGGCGGGGCAGGCGGGCGGCCTCAGAGATCCGCACCGCCTGAGTCCAGCGCCTCCACGCCGGCGACGGCGAGCTCGGCGAGGACCGTCGGCGCGCTGCCCTCGCTCACGGGCGCGGTGAGATCGGTGAGCACCCGGGTGGTGTAGCCCAGGGCCGCCGCTTGGAGGGCGGTGGCGCGCACGCAGTAGTCGAGGGCGAGCCCGACGACGTCGACCGCGCCGATGCCGCGCTCGCGCAGCCACGGGTCGAGGTATGTCCCGGACGTCGGCGCGTCGAGGCCCTCGAAACCCGAGTAGGCCGCGGAGTACTGACCCTTGTAGAAGGCGGTGGCCCCCGGCGCGGCGGAGGTGATCTCGGGGCGCAGCGCGGCGTCGTCGGTGCCGGCGGCGCCATGGACGGGCCAGGTGACCACGAAGTCGGGGGAGGCGGAGAAGTGGTCGCCCGGCTGGATGTGCCAGTCCTGGGTGGTGACGATCACGGCGTAGTGGGCCTCCGCCCCGCCATCGAGCCAGGCGGCGATGCGCTCGGCGACGGCGGTGCCTCCCGTGACGGCCAGGTTGCCGCCCTCGCAGAAGGTGTTCTGCACATCGACGATGATGAGTGCGCGTTTCGTCATCGTGGTCTCCTCTCCGACGGTATCTTGCCCTCCCGCCTAAAGTATCGGCTTGCGCGCGGAGGCGGTACCGTCCCGGCAGGCGCGGATCGGATGATCAGGCTCCGGCCCACAGGACGATGGCGGCGGCCCAGTCGCCATCATGCGTGAGGGACACCGGCCAATGCCCTGCGGAGGCCACCCCGGCCCCAAGGCTGAACTCGACGGCGTCGGCGATGGCACCGGTCAGATTCAGGGACGGGCGCCCCCAGCGGTCGGAGACGAGCTCGATCTCGCGCCAGTCCACGGACTCCGGGGCGATGACCGGAGCGGAGCCGCCGCTCCCCCGGTCCTGCCGGGCCCTGACGACGAGCGCCTGGCTCCAGGCCTTGATGAAGGACTCCTTGGCGGCCCACCTGGCGGCCAGGGGCTCGGCGGCCAGGGCGCCGGTGCGGTCGGCCCGCCGCTGGGCCTCCCGCAGCTCGCGGGCCGTGAAGGCCCGCTCGGCGAAGACGGTCCCGGGGATCGTCAACTGGTGCGCCAGGCCCGGCACGTGGACGAGGTCCATGCCCACCGCCATGGCCCTCCCCGGGGAGGCGGCTGGGGCCCCGGTGCCGGGCGCGCCCGGCGTCTCGGGCAGGTGGGGCGCCTCAGCCACGGGAGGCGGCGACGGCGCGGGAGAACTCCTCGTCGACGTCGGGGTCGGGGACGCCCAGGCGGGAGACGCCCCAGGCCACGGCGAGATTCGCCAGGAAGCCGGGGACGATCTCGTACAGGTCGAAGATCCCGCCGGGCCCGCCATCGACGTTGCCCCAGATGATGACCATGAGGGCGCCCGCGGCCATGCCCGCCACGGCGCCGATGGAGGTCAGGCCGCGCCAGTAGAGGCTCAGCAGGACGGTCGGGCCGAAGGAGGCCCCGAAACCGGCCCAGGCGAAGGCGACGAGGGCGAGGATCGTGTCGTTCTGCTCCCAGGCCATCACTGCGGCCACGAGGGCGACGACGAGGACCGCGCTGCGCGACATGATGACGAGGTGCCCGCCCGAGGGAGGGGTCCTGCGCAGCGCCCGGTAGAGGTCCTCCACGAGGGCCGAGGAGGTGACGAGCAGTTGGGAGGAGACCGTTGACATGATGGCCGCCAGGATCGCGGCGAGCATGAAGCCGGCGACGAGCGGGTGGAACATGAGCTGGCCGAGCTCGATGAAGACGGCCTCCGGATCCGCCAGGCGCGAGGGGTCGCGCCCGTACTCGGCCACGCCGACCACGGCGGTGCCGGCGGCGCCGGCCACGGCGAAGAGCATCCAGCCGATCCCGATGCGCCGGCCCTGGACGGCCTCGCGCGGGGTGCGGATCGCCATGAAGCGCACGATGATGTGGGGCTGGCCGAAGTAGCCCAGGCCCCAGGCCAGCGCCGAGATGATGCCGATGGTGGACACCGAGGGCCCCCACAGGGCCCAATAGCCGGGGTCGACCCCGCTGACCCGATCGACCAGCTGGGAGACTCCCCCGGCGCGCGCGATGCCCACGATGGGCACGGCGAGCAGCGCGGCGACCATCATGAGGCCCTGGACGAGGTCGGTCCAGGACACCGCGAGGAAGCCGCCCACGAGCGTGTAGAGCACGGTGATCGCGGCGACGAGCGTCATGCCGAGCCGGTAGTCCATTCCGAAGGAGGACTGGAAGAAGACGCCTCCGGCCACCATGCCGGAGGAGACGTACAGGGTGAAGAAGACGAGGATGATGAGCCCGGAGGCCCAGCGCAGCAGGCGCCTGGGGTCGTGCAGGCGGTTGTCGAGGAAGCTGGGGATCGTGATGGCGTCCCCGGCGACCTCCGTGTAGGCGCGCAGCCGCGGGGCGGTCACCTTCCAGTTGACCCAGGCGCCGATGGTCAGGCCGACGGCGATCCAGGCCTCCACGAAGCCCGAGGCGTACAGGGCGCCGGGCAGGCCCATGAGGAGCCAGCCGGACATGTCCGCCGCGCCCGCCGACAGGGCGGCGACGAAGGGGTTGAGGTCGCGCCCGCCGAGCATGTAGTCGTCGATGTCGTTGGTGCGGGTGTAGGCCCACAGGCCGATCATGATCATCGCGACGAAGTAGATGATCATGGCGATCGCCTGATAGGTGGTCTCGCTCACGGGGGCCTCCAGGATGATGGTGGGTGCTGGGCGATTCTCGGGCGCGCGTCATCGACGACGGCGCGGGATCCCGGCACATGAGAAGAGTAGGACCGAAGTCCCTGGGTGTCCAGGAATGGGAACGGGCGCGGGCCCGGTGATCCCCATGGATCCCCGGGCCCGCGCCGAGCGGGGTCACTCCCCCGCGTGGTAGACGCCGTCGGCGCCCAGTCGCGCCTCGGGGTCGAGGAGCATGGCGGCCTCGACCTCATGCGGGTCGCGGTTCTTACCGGCCTCGCCGAGACGGCGTCCCTGGACCTGCTCGAAGAGCTCGACGCGGCCGATCATGCCGGCGCGGCGGCGGCGCGTGCCCGCGGCGAGACGGGCGTTGGCCGAGGCGAGCCAGGCGTCAACGGCCTCCTGGCCTCCGGCCTTGCGCAGCGCGGCCTCGAAGGCGCCGGGGTGGACGAGCGCGATGAGCCCGGAGACGTGCCCGAAGCCGAGGGAGGTCAGCAGGCCCGCGCGCACGGGACCGGCGCCGGGCACACGGCCCGACTCCCCTCCGCGGCCGGCCAGCCGCATCGGCGTGCGCGGCCATACCCAGAAGGCGTCCTTGGCCAGCGGAGCGTCGACGACGTCCAGCGAGGCGTTGCCGGGCGCGATGCCGGTGGCCAGGATCTCGGCGAGGCCGGCCACCTGGAAGACCGCGGCGCCGCCCTTGGCGTGGCCGGTGATGGTCTTCTGGGAGACGGCCACGAGCGGGTTGCCCTCGGAGCGGCCCAGCGCCCGCGCCAGGCGCGTGTGCAGTTCGGACTCGTTGGGGTCGTTGGCCCCGGTGGCGGTGTCGTGCTTGGAGACCAGGGCGATGTCGTCGGCCTCCACGCCGAGCGCGCGCAGGGCGCGGGCCAGTCGCGAGTCGGCGCCGCCGCGGCCGGCGGCGAGCGCCCCCAGGCCCGGCGCCGGGATGGATGTGTGGGCGCCGTCGGCGTAGGAGGAGACGAAGCCGATCACGCCGGCCACGGGCAGGCCCATGCGAGCCGCCACGGAGGCGCGGGCGAGGATGACCGTGCCACCGCCCTCGGCCTCGACGAAGCCGCCGCGGCGGCGGTCGTTGGCCCGCGAGAAGTGGCGGTCGGAGATGCCCTTGGCGCGCATGGCGGCAGCCTCGGCGGTGGCGCTCATGTTGCCGAAGCCGACGACGGACTCGATGGAGATGTCGTCGATGGCGCCGGCGATGACGACGTCGGCCTTGCCCAGGGCGATCTTGTCCCAGCCCTCCTCGATAGATACGGCCGCGGTGGCGCAGGCGCTGACCGGCTGGACCATGGAGCCGTAGCCGCCGATGTAGGACTGCATGACATGCGCGGCGACGACGTTGGGCAGTGCCTCCTGGAGGATGTCGCTGGGGCGCTCCTCGCCCAGCAGGCGGCCGACGAACATCTTGCGCATGGACTCCATGCCGCCGAAGCCCGTGCCCTGCGTGGAGGCCACATCGGAGGGGTGGACGGCGGTGAGCAGCTCGGCCGGGGTGAAGCCGGCGGCGAGGAAGGCCTCGACGGCGGTGACCAGGTTCCAGGAGGCGATGGTGTCCATGCCCTGGACCATGGCCGCGGGGATGCCCCAGCGCTCGGGGTTGAAGTCCACCGGGAACTGGCCGCCCACGGTGCGCGACAGGGCCGCGCGGCGCGGGACGCGGGCCAGTGAGCCGGCCAGGCGGGTGACGGTCCACTCGCCGGTCTCGGCGTCGGGGGCCACGAGGGTGTGCTCGGGGTCGGAGGCCTCGATGGCGCGGGCCGCGGCCTCATCGGGGACGCTCAGCGTGATGTCGTGGTCGAGGTAGACGGCGACCTCCTCGTCGGCGATGGTGGCGATGACGCCGTCGTCGACGAACTCGCGGATGCCGCAGCGGGCCACGACCTCGTCGCGGTAGCGGGCCCAGATGTCCTCCTCGGGGACGCGCTCGCCGTCGGTGTCGTACCAGCCGGCCTTCGGCGAGTCGTACCAGGTGAGCAGGCCCATGCCCCAGGCGAGCTCGAGGACGCCCGCAGCGGTGAGCTCAACGTCCTCCCCGCCGCTCATGCCCAGTTCCGCCTCGCGGCGGGTGCGGCCCGAGCCCCAGGTGGAGATCTCACCGGTGGAGACCATGACGACCATGTCGTCCAGGTCGGCCTCCACGTCGCCCCACTGGGGGGCGGTGGGCTGGGTGGGCACCACCGGCGAGGGCAGGGCGCGGATCTCGGCGCGCTGCTCGGCGGGGGCGGCCTTGGCGGCCGCCAGGGAGGCGGCGGCGGACTCGCGCAGGGCGACGAGGTCGATGCCGTCGCCCAGTCCCCCGGTCAGGTCGGCCTCGACGGGATGCTCGGCGGCGCGGGCACGGGTGGCGTGGTCGCACAGGCTCATGAGCTCGGAGGCCATCTCCTCGGTGGACCAGGTGCGCACCCCGGCGGCCTCGACGGCGTCGACCAGCGGGTCGTTGCCGCCCATGAGGCCGGTGCCGCGGACCCAGCCGATGCGCGGGTGGGCCAGGGTGACCCGCCCGGACCAGGCCGACTCGGAGGACCAGCGGTTGACGATGGCGTCGAGCGCGGCCTTGACCTCGCCGTAGGCGCCGTCGCCGCCGAAGATGCCGCGGTTCGGGGAGCCGGGCAGGACGACGTGCAGACGGTGGTCCACGTGCGTGTCGGTGCCGATAGCGCTCAGCGCGGCGATGCTCCGCTCGACGCTCCACAGCAGGAGGCGGGTCTGGGACTCCGCGGCGGGGCCTGCGTCGGCGAGGGTCCCCATGACCCGGGGGGCCGCGAAGGGGAACAGGAGGGTCGGGACGAGGGCCTCCTTGACAATGGTGGTCTTTCCGCCGGCGGTGACGGCCTGCTCGTTGCCGATCCAGTCGGCCAGGGCGTCCACATCGCGGTAGGACGCGAGGTTGGCGGGCACGATCCACAGGCGGGCGCCGGCGGAGGCGTGCTCGCGGTACAGGCGCGTGGCGAAGGCCAGGCGCTCGTGGCTCAGCCGCGAGGAGGTGGCCACAACCGTGGCGCCGCCCGCCAAGAGCTCACCGGTGACGGCGGCGGCGATGGATCCGGGGGCCACGCCGGTGACCACGGCGACGTCGTCGGCCCAGCGGATGGCCGCGTCGCCCTGGGCGGCGGTGGTGCGGGCGGCGGACGCCAGGGAGGCGGCCAGGGCCGCGCGCTCCTCGCGGTCGGCGAGTTCGCCGGCGCGCAGGGTCCGCGCCCACCAGTCGGCCTGATCGGCGACGGCCCGGCCCAGGTTCGTGAAGGCCCCGGGGCGCAGGACGCGGTGGGCCTCGTCGAGGTCGAGCTCGCCGTTGCCCAGGCGGGCGAGGTCCTCGCGGGCGCTGGCCCATCGGTCGTCGATGAGGACGGCGCGGGCGGGCTCGAAGGCCGGGGTGACGGACTTGACCCAGCCGGAGCCGAGCTCGGCGTCGATCGCCGCCAGGGCGGCGCGGGTGGCGGCGGCCTCGTCGTCGGCGTCCGCGGGGATCGTCACCTTCTCGGACAGCCCCAGCGCGTCGAGGATGGTGCGGGCGGTGGTGGCCAGCACGCCGGAGGAGCCGGTGACGGTGGCGGCGAAGGCGTCCAGGGCGGCGGAGTCGACCACCGCTCCCCCGGCGCCGCCGGCGGCGGAGGGCTTGGCGACGCTCACCCCGTGGGCGCCGGCGACCGCCTGGACGGCGGAGTCGATGAGGGCGTCGACGGCGCCGGCGCTGGTCAGCGGCGCTGAGGTGCCGAGGCTGGCCAGGTCCTCGCCGCGCATGGACGCGCCCTCGCGGGTGCCCAGCATGAGCTCGGCGGTGACGTGGGAGACCCATCCGTCGCCCAGGCCCCAGGTGCCCTTGACCCGCTCGCCCACGCGCGTGGCGCGCACGCCCGAGGGGCCGAGGATACGGCCCAGGCCCGTGCGGATGGCGTCGGACAGGACCGGGCCGAAGGCCTTGTAGCCCGGGGCCCCCTTGGCGACGGTGGCGGCCAGGGCCGTCATGTCGGCGTCGGCGGCGCCGTCGATGCTGGCGAGCTGGAGTTCGGTGCCCAGGTCCATGAGGAGCTGGTTGCGCCGGGAGGAGACGCCGTTGGTGAGGGTCTCGGTGGTGTCCGTGGCGCCGATCTGCTCGGGGCGGATGCGCGAGGCGTGGGCCAGGAGGACCGTCAGGGCGTCGGTGGCCCCGAAGGGCAGGTCGTCCACGGGGCCGCTGGCGGCGGGGGCAGCGGCGACGTCGACGGCCGGGGCGGGGGCGGCCTCGGCAGGGGCCGGAGCGGCCTCGGCCGGCGTCGTCTCGGTAACCGGGGCGGGCGCTGCGACGGGAGCCTCCTCGACCGGCTCGGCGAGCTCGACGGCGGGGTCGGTGTCGGTGGCGAGCACGCGGGCCTCGTCGCGGCGGGCGTTGTGGACGGTCACGTGGCGCCCGGCGTGGGCCGGGAGCTTGAGGGTGTTGCTGGCCAGGTTCGCCAGGGTCGGGGAGGCCGCCAGGCCCACCTCGACGACGTGCTCGATGCCGAGCCCGCCCTCGGCGGGCGAGCGCAGCAGCACGTCCTGCGTCTCGATCCAGCGCACGGGGGAGGCGAACTGCCAGGCCAGGAGCTCGATGAGCAGGAGGCGGCCGAGCTCGGTGCGGCGCGCCGACCAGTTGTCCCAGTCGTCCAGGGCGGCGCGGACCTGCTCGGAGGGCACGACGTCGAGGATCGAGGCGGCGAACTCGCGGGTCAGCGCGAAGGGGCGGGCCACGAGGTTGGGCACGTAGCGGTTCTCGAGGCGGTCGACGTCGAGGTCGGCCGGGACGAGCTGCTCGAGGCGCGCGCGGAACTCGGCGACGCCGGGGCGCAGGACCTCGGAGTGGAAGGGCACGTCGATGCCGGGCACGAGCATGAAGGGGTTCTTGCCGCCGCGGGCCTTGGCCTTGGCGCGCGCGTCGGCGGCCAGGGCGTCCAGGCCCTTGATGGTCCCGGCGATGGCGTACTGGACGCCGGCCAGGTTGTAGTTGACGATCTGCAGGAACTCGCCGGTGGCCTCGGCGATGGAGGCGACGTAGGACTCGACGTCCTCGGCGGGGATGCCGGCCTGGTTGGGGCGCAGGGCGCCCATCCGGTAGTTGGAGGCGCCGGTGGCGTCGCGCGGGACGAGGGAGTGCATCGTGGAGCCGCGCTGGAAGACGATGGAGATGGTGGTCTCCACCGGCATGACCCGCCCGTAGGAGGACAGCGCCGTGTACTCGCCCAGGGAGTGGCCGGCGAAGGCGGCGCCCTCGACGAGCGCCCCGGCCTCGGCCAGGCGGGCGGTGGAGGCCATGGCGACGGTGGCCAGGGCGACCTGCGTGAACTGGGTGAGGTTGAGCAGGCCATCGGGGTGGCGGTAGGTGATGCCCCGGGCGGTCATCTCGGTGGGGTTGTCGCGCACGAGGGCGATGACGGAGAAGCCGAGCTCGGCGCGGGTGTGGGCGTCGGCCCGCTCCCAGACCTCGCGGGCGGCCCTGGAGGAGGCGCGCTCGTCCAGGCCCATGCCGGCGCTCTGGATGCCCTGGCCGGGGTAGATGTAGGCGGTGGGCTCGGGCAGGGTGACGGCGGTGCCGCGCGAGACGACCTCGCCGTTGACGCGGCACACGGCCTCCAGGACGTAGCCGCCGCCGCGCACGAGCCCGGTGCGCTCGACGCTGATCTCGACCTCGTCGTTCAGCTCGACGGGGCCGGTCATGACATAGGTCCAGCCGGCGAGCTCGTGGTGGGTGCCGTCGGCCGCGGCCGCGGCGGCGACCTGCTGGGCGGTGGCGGACAGCCACATGCCGTGGACGAGCGGGGCGTCCATGCCGGCGACCCTCGCGGCGTGGTAGCTGGTGTGGATGGGGTTGAAGTCGCCGGTGACGCGCGCGAAGGCCGTCATGTCCGCGGGCGCGGTGACGGTGGCGCGGCGCAGGAGGCGGCGGGCGGCCGGGGCGGTCTCGCGGCCGGTCCCTCCGGCGGGCTCGGGGGCCGAGGGGACGGCGGTTCCGGAGGCGCGGCCGCGGATGGCGAAGCGCTCGCGCAGCAGGGCGATGAGCTCGCCGTCGTGATCGCCGCCGGAGCAGTCGGTCATCTGCAGGCGCACGTCGACGACGCGGCCGGCGCTGGACTCCTCCAGGGCGGCGACCCAGCCGTCGACCTGCACGCGGGCGCCGGCGCCCGCCCAGGCCTCGAGCTCGGCCAGCGGGCGGCGCAGGTCGATGGTGTGGTCGAGGTGGACGGCGCCGAGCAGCCCCTCGATGAGGGGCATGCCGTCCTCGACGACGCTGCCCAGGGCCGCGTAGACGACGGGCCAGGCCGGGCCGAGGAGGGCATCGGGCACGAGCGGCGCGGCGGACAGGTCCGTGGGCAGCGCGTCGGCGGTCACGGCGGCGTGGTCGTGACCGAGGGTGTCCGCCAGGGTGAACTGGGCGTGGACGGTGCCGAAGGGCTGGGCGACGGGGCGGCCCAGGGCGTCGGTGGCGCCGGGGGCGGCCGGGCGCACCTGGGGTAGCTGCTCGACGAAGTCGCCGGTGATGGATGTGGCGCCCACGCCGGCGGTGACCCGCAGGAGGTCGTTCATGGTCTCGCTGATGCGGCCGGGATCCACCAGGGGGGCTGCGCCGTCGGCGGCGCGGGCCAGGCGCAGCGGGATGACGAGGCGGCGCACGGCGTGGATGGCGTCCCCGCCGGGGGTGGAGTCCCAGTGCGTGTCGAGGTGGATGTCGAGGTCGTAGGCGTCGGCCGCGACGTCGGGGCGGGCGGTGACGGTGTAGGCCCCGTCGGGCAGGACGCGGGCGGGGTTGATGGACAGGTGTCCGTTCCACAGCACGTGCGGGGCGGTGCGCACGAGGGCGAGTGCGTCGGCGACGGGTGCGGAGTCGGGGCCCCAGGCGGCGCCGATGCGGCCGGCGGCCTCGCCGGGCCGGGCGCCGGCGGACGTCAGCGCCTCGACGGCGGCGGTCTCGAAGCGGCCGAGCAGCTCGCCGACCGGCTCGTTGATGGTGGTGATACCGGCCACCGCCACGGGACCGGGGATGATGCGGACCTGGTCGGCGGTGTAGCGCGGGTCCTGGGACTGCCACAGGGAGTCCGTGCCCCACCAGCGCAGGATGTCGGCGTCGACGACGGGCACGAAGGGCACCGGCTTGGGGTGCTTGCGGCACAGGTCGACGAACCAGGCGGCGTCGACGGGCTCGACGCGGGTGGTGGCGGCGCTCGGGTAGGCCTTCGCGAGGGCTGCCAGGGCGGCGTCGGCGTCGATGACGTCGTCGTAGTCGGCGAAGAGGGTGGTGATGGAGCCGTGATCGGTGTCCGACAGGCGGGCCTCGATGCGGTGCAGGAGGTCGAGGAAGCGGTCGTACCAGCCCTCGTCGGCCCAGTCGGCCTCGGCGGCGGCGCGCCCGTCATGGGGGGCGACGCACAGCTCGGCGTAGCGGGAGGCCCACTCCAGGTAGGTCATGGTCTCGACGTCGCCGAAGTACGGCTTGGCGGTTCGCGAGAGGGCCTCGATCATCTCCTCGCGGCGCTCGCTCATGGCCGCCTCGTCGCCGGCGAGCTCCTGGATGAGGCGGGAGGCGCGGGCCGAGGAGTTGTCGATCTCGTAGAGGTCGGCGCGCAGGTGGGACAGGCCGGAGGTCATGCCTCCGATGGAGGCGCCGGAGGCGACCCAACCGCCCTCGTTCGCCGGGTCGATGCCGGGGGTGTCGACGAGCAGCTGCTTGACGTCGTCGTTGGTCTTGGCCTCCAGGCAGGTCATGGCGGCGGTACCGACCATGACGCCGTCGACGGGGGCCGCGGCGGTGCCGTAGGCGAGGGCCCAGCGGCCGGTGAGGTAGTCGGCGGCGCGCTCGGGGGTTCCGATGCCCCCGCCGACGCACAGGACGACGTTGTCGACGGCGCGGATGGCGTCGTAGGTGGCCAGGAGCATGGTGTCCAGGTCCTCCCACGAGTGGTGGCCCCCGGCGTGGCCGTCCTCGATCTGCATGATGACGGGGGTGTCCTCATTGGCCCGGGCGATGGCCAGGACCTGGCGGATCTGATCGACGGTGCCGGGCTTGAAGGCGATGTAGGGGAAGCCCTCGGCGTGGAAGCGCTTGAGCAGGGCCGTGGCCTCCTCCAGCTCGGGGATGCCCGCCGAGATCGTGATGCCGTCCACGGGGGCGCCGCCGAGGCGGGCCTTGGACAGGAGCCTCTGGGCGCCCAGATGGAGGTTCCACAGGTAGCGGTCCATGAACATGGCGTTGAAGGCGGCGGTTCGGCCGGGGTCGAGGAGCCTGGTGAGCTCGGCGATGTTCTCGGTGAGGACCGGGCCGGTGGTCTGCCCGCCGCCGGCGAGCTCGGCCCAGTAGCCGGCGTTGGCGGCGGCGGCGACGATGGCCGGGTCGACGGTGGTGGGGGTCATGCCGGCGAGCATGACGGCGCTGCGGCCGGTCAGGCGCGTGAAGGCCGTGTCGACGGTGACGCGTCCGTCGGGCAGGCGGGTCAGACGCGGGGCGAAGCGGGAGCGGTCGACGGTGCGGGTGGGCTCGGCGCCCTCGCGGTCGAGCTCGTCGAGGGCGGAGGCGGTGCCCGCGGCCACGATGGTCGAGCCGGTGCCGGCCAGGACGGCCTCGGTGAGGCGGGAGAGCACGGTGCCGGGGCCGAGGTCCACGACGGTGCGCGCCGGGGCTCCCTCGGTGCCGGCGGCCTCCAGGGCGCCGGTGACGATGGCGGGCCAGTCGACGACGTCGATGAGGACGGCAGCGGCGAGTCGGCGGGCGGCGGTCTGGTCGAGACCACTGCGGCCGGCCCAGTCCACGACATCCTCGACGGCGGGGGCCAGCAGCGGGGTGTGGAAGGGCACGGAGGTGGCCAGGAACTCGGTGACGGGGGCGAGGACGGCGCCGCCGAGGCGGCGCTCCTTGCGGGCCTTGGCGCTGCGGGCGGCGGCGGCCTCGAGGGCGGTGACGACCTGCTCGAGGTCGGCGGGGCGTCCGGAGAGGATGTGGGCCTGGCGGCCGTTGATGACGCCGACCGAGATGTCCGCGGCGGCGGGGACGCGCGCGAGCACGGCGTCGAGGACCTTGCGGGTCACGCCGCGCACGGAGAGCATGGGGGTGGACTCGCCCACGGTGCCCAGGTCGAGGCGGCGGGTGGTGCGGGCGGCGGCGGCGCCGATGAGCCGGGCGATGGCGTGGATCTCGACGGCGCGGGCCTCGCGCTGGTCGGCGGGACCCTGGAGGGCGCCGAGCAGGGCGACGCCGAGGACGCCCTGGGAGTGCCCGATGACGCCTGCGGGGCGCGAGGCGGCCTCGCCGGTGGCGTCGAGGCCGCAGGAGCGCATGGTGTCCAGGGCGGCGTGCTGGGCCAGGAGGATGCCGGGCACCGAGACGTCCGCGGTGTCCGCGGCGGCGCCCCTGCCAGTGGGGGCGGGGACGACGGGCACGGCGGCGTCGTCGAGGAGGCGGGCCCCCCGCGGGGAGACGGTGAGCAGCTCGGTGGCCACCGGCGCGAGGCGCTGCGCGACGGCGGCGTCGATGGCGGCCAGGCGGGCGGAGAGCTCGCGGTCCAGCCCGGCGAGCTCGGTCAGGACTGAGCGCCAGGGGGTGGCCTGGCCGCCGAAGGCCAGGATGTAGGGCTCACCGGAGCTCAGGCGGGCGGCGGTGGTGTGGGCGATCGGGGTGGTGGAGTGGCTCATGTCTTCCTCGTAGTGGCGGCAATGGGCGGTCGTGATGGTCTGAGCGGAGTGTCGCGCGGTCGGCTGCGTGGCGCGGTCGCCGCCGGGGGCGGGCGCCGCGCCCTGGTTCGGGGGTCTCATAGGGGGACGTTGTCGTGCTTCTTATGGCCCTCGGCCCGTGCGCCGCGCTTCGCGCGCAGGGCCGCCAGGGACTCGGCGATGACGGCGCGGGTCTCCTCGGGGGCGATGACGGCGTCGATCTCCCCGATGGCCACGGCCTTGTCCGGGTTGATGACGGCGTCGGTGTAGGCGGCGGTCAGGCGCTCCTGCTCGGCGGCGGCGGCCTCGTCGCCGGACTCGGCGCGCACGGCGGCGAGCTCGCGGCGGTGGATGATGCCCACGGCGCCGGCGGCGCCCAGGACGGCGATCTCGGCGCCGGGCCAGCAGAAGTTGAGGTCGGCGCCGATGGCCTTGGAGCCCATGACGATGTAGGCGCCGCCGTAGGCCTTGCGCAGGATGATGGTCACCAGGGGGACGGTGGCGGTGGCGTAGGCGTTGATGACCTTCGCCCCGCGCCGGATGATGCCGGCGTGCTCCTGCTCGGCGCCGGGCCGGTAGCCGGGGACGTCCACGAGGGTGACCACGGGCAGGCCGAAGGCGTCGCAGAAGCGCACGAAGCGGGCGAGCTTCTCGGAGGCGGCGGTGTCCAGGGTCCCGGCGTCCACGAGGGGCTGGTTGGCGACGATGCCCACGGGGTGGCCCTCGAAGCAGGCGAAGCCGACGACGACGTTGGGCGCGTACTCCTCCTGGACCTGGACGAGCTCGCCGTGGTCGACGATCGCCGAGATGACGTCGACGACGTCGTAGGCCTGGCGGGTCGAGGCGGGCACGAGCGTGCCCACCCGCGCGGCGGAGTCGGCATCGGCGGCCTCGTCCTCGGGGCCGTACTCGTAGAGGGGCGCCTCGAGCTCGGCGGAGGAGGGCAGGTAGGCGAGGAGGGTGCGCACCTGGTCGAGGGCGTCCGCCTCATCCTCGGCGACGTAGTGGACGACACCGGAGACGCTGCCGTGGACGCGGGCCCCGCCCAGGTCCTCGGCGCTGATGGACTCGCCGGTGACGGCCCGGACGACGTCGGGTCCGGTGACGAACATGTGGGAGGCCTCGCGGGTGGCGATGACGAAGTCGGTCAGGGCCGGGCTGTAGACGGCGCCGCCCGCGCAGGGGCCGAGGATGACGCTGATCTGGGGGACGAGGCCGGAGGCGGCGCAGGTGCGGTTGAAGATGCGCCCGTACTGGCGCAGGGCGCCCACGCCCTCCTGGATCTTGGCACCGCCGGAGTCGATGAGGCCGACCACGGGGATGCGCAGGCGCAGGGCGTCGTCGAGGAGGCTGACGATCTTGTCCCCCTCCACCGAGCCCAGGGCGCCGCCGGAGACGGAGAAGTCCTGGGAGTAGACGGCGATCTGGCGGCCGTCGACCTGCCCGAAGCCGGTGACGACACCGGAGGGGCGGGCCTTGGCGCCGGCGCCGGAGCCGGTGTAGCGGCCGATCTCGAGGAAGCTCCCCTCGTCGAGGAGGGCGTCGATGCGCTCGCGGGCGGTCTGCTTGCCCTTGGCGTGCTGGCGGGCCGCGGCGGTCTCCTCGGCCTGCGCGTCGACGCGGGCGATGCGCTCGCGGAAGGCCCGGGTGGCCGCCGAATCGGCCATCGTCGAGCCCCCTGCGCCGTCCGCGGGGGCGGCGCCGGTGGCGGGCGCCGGGGTGGCGGTGTCTGTCATGGCTCAGGCCTCCTTCTGGCCGGTGGTCGGCTCGTCGGCGAAGCGGATAAGGACGTCCCCGGCGCCGACGGTCGCCCCGGCGCTCACGGCGATCTCCTCGACGACGCCGTCATAGGGCGCGTGGACGTAGTTCTCCATCTTCATGGACTCCAGAACGATGAGGAGGTCGCCCTCGGAGACCCTGGCGCCGGACTCGACGCAGATGCGGGTGATGATCGCCTGCATGGGCGCGGCGATGACGCCCTCGGCGCTATCGGCGCCCTCGGCTCCGGCGCGGGCGGCGCGGGCGGCGCCGCGACCGCGCAGGGGCTGGCCCCTGCGGGCGCGGCGCGAGCCGC
>NZ_MVIW01000041.1 GCF_002072185.1 Actinomyces denticolens | reverse complement strand
CGGCGACCCTGGCCTGGAGCTCCTCGGCCTCGGTCTGGATCTTGAGGCGCTCCAGGGCGGCAAGGCGGCGCAACTGGAGGGACAGGATCGCCTCGGCCTGGGCCTCGTCGACGCCGAGCAGGCCCATGAGTCCGGTCCGCGCCTCCTCGGTGGTCGGCGAGCGGCGGATGAGGGCGATGACGGCGTCGAGGGCGTCGATGGCCTTGAGCAGGCCCTCCAGGATGTGGAGGCGCTCCTCGGCCTTGCGCAGGCGGTAGCGGGAGCGCCGCACGATGACGTCGATCTGGTGGTCCACCCAGTGGCGCACGAAGCCGTCGATGCTGAGAGTACGGGGCACCCCGTCCACCAGGGCGAGCATGTTGGCGGGGAAGTTGTCCTGCAGCGGGGTGCGCTTGTAGAGGTTGTTGAGCACCACCTTGGCGACGGCGTCGCGCTTGAGCACGATGACGAGCCGTTGGCCGGTGCGGCCGGAGGTCTCGTCGCGGATATCGGCGATGCCGCCGACCTGTCCGTCGCGCACGAGCTGGGCGATCTTGTCGGCGAGGTTGTCGGGGTTGACCTGGTAGGGCAGCTCGGTGACGACGAGGCACTGGCGGCCCTGGATCTCCTCGACGTTGACGACGGCCCGCTGGGTGATGGATCCGCGCCCGGTTCGGTAGGCGTCCTCGATGCCGCGCCGACCCAGGATGGTGGCGCCGGTGGGGAAGTCGGGGCCGGGAATGATCTCGAGGAGGGCCTCGAGAAGCTCCTCGCGGGTGGCGTCGGGGTGCTCGAGGAACCACTGGACGCCGCGGGCCACCTCGCGCAGGTTGTGCGGGGGGATGCGGGTCGCCATGCCCACCGCGATGCCCTCGGAGCCGTTGACCAGCAGGTTGGGGAATCGGGCCGGCAGGATGACCGGTTCCTGGTTCTTGCCGTCGTAGTTGTCCTGGAAGTCGACGCTCTCCTCGTCGATGTCCCGGACCATCTCCATGGCCAACGGGGCCATCTTGCACTCGGTGTACCTGGGAGCGGCCGGCCCCAGGTTGCCGGGGGTGCCGAAGTTCCCCTGCCCGGCCACGAGCGGGTAGCGCAGGGACCACCACTGCACGAGTCGCGCCAGGGCGTCGTAGATGGCGGCGTCGCCGTGGGGGTGATAGTTCCCCATGACCTCGCCCACCACGCGGGAGGACTTGGAGAAGGAGGAATTGGGGCGGTAGCCGCCGTCGTACATGGCGTACAGGACGCGGCGGTGGACGGGCTTGAGGCCGTCGCGCACGTCCGGCAGGGCGCGCCCGACGATGACGCTCATCGCGTAGTCCAGGTAGGAGCGCTGCATCTCCATCTGGAGGTCGACCGGCTGGATGCGGTCGTGCTCCTGGATGCCGGTGGGGGTGGTGGTCTCGTCGCTCACGTGGATCCTTCAGTGTCCTTCAGTGCCTTCAAGTGCGTTCAATGCCTTGCCGGGCGGTGGCGTGGGGCCGACGGCGGCGCGCGGGCGCCGGCCGCGGCCATTCAGATATCGAGGAAGCGGACGTCGGTCGCATTGCGCTGGATGAAGGCGCGGCGCTGCTCGACGTCGTCGCCCATGAGGATCGCGAAGGTCTCATCGGCATTGGCGGCCTCATCGAGGGTGACCTGCTTGAGGATGCGGGAGGAGGGGTCCATGGTGGTCTCCCACAGCTCGTGGTCGTTCATCTCGCCCAGTCCCTTGTAGCGCTGGATGCCGCCCTCCTTGGGCAGGCGGTGACCTGCATCGGCGCCCGCGGCCAGGAGCTTGTCGCGCTCGGCGTCGGAGTAGGCGAACTCGTGCTCGGCATTGGACCACTTGAGGCGGTACAGGGGAGGCATGGCGATGTAGGTGTGCCCGTGCTCGATGAGGGGCCGCATGTAGCGGAACAGGAGCGTGAGCAGGAGGGTGGCGATGTGCTGGCCGTCGACGTCGGCGTCGGCCATGATGACGATCTTGCCGTAGCGCAGCTTGGCCAGATCGAAGTCCTCGCCGATACCGGTGCCGAAGGCGGTGATGAGGCTGCGGATCGTGTCCGAGGACAGGGCGCGGTCCAGGCGGGCCTTCTCCACGTTCAGGATCTTGCCGCGGATGGGCATGATGGCCTGGTGCTCGGGGTCCCGACCGCCGACGGCGGAGCCGCCCGCGGAATCCCCCTCGACGATGAAGATCTCGCACACGGAGGCGTCGCGCGAGGAGCAGTCGCGCAGCTTGCCGGGCATGGACGCGGACTCCAGGACGCCCTTGCGGCGCGTGGCCTCACGGGCCTTGCGCGCGGCCACGCGCGCGGCGGCGGCCTGCGAGGCCTTGGCGATGACCGACTTGGCATCCGCGGGGTGGGAGTCGAGCCAGTCCCCGAGCTGGGCGTAGACGGTCTGCTGGACGAAGGTGCGGGCCTCGGTGTTGCCGAGCTTGGTCTTGGTCTGGCCCTCGAACTGCGGCTCGGAGAGCTTGACCGAGATGACCGCGGTCAGGCCCTCGCGGATGTCGTCGCCGGTGAGGTTGTCGTCCTTGTCCTTGAGCAGGCCCTTGTCGCGGGCGTACTTGTTGACCAGGGTGGTCAGCGCGGTGCGGAAGCCCTCCTCGTGGGTTCCGCCCTCGGTGGTGTTGATCGTGTTGGCGTAGGTGTGGACGGACTCGGAGTAGGCGGACGTCCACTGCATGGCGATCTCGAGGCTGATGGCACGGGTGCCCTCGAGGACGGTCTCGGCCTCGAAGTCGATGATCTCGGGGTGGACGAGCTCGGCCTTCTTGGACTTGTTGAGGAAGGCGACGTAGTCGCGCAGGCCGTGCTCGTAACGGAAGGTGTCGGAGCGGTGCCCCTTGGCCGGCGCCGGCGCCTCGGCTCCCGTCCCGCCCTCATCGCCGGCGATCTCATCGCCCTCCTCGACTGCGCTGGGGCGCTCGTCGGTCAGGGTGATCCGCAGGCCCTTGTTGAGGAAGGCCATCTGCTGGAATCGACGGCGCAGGGTCTCGTAGTCGAAGTCGACCGTCTCGAAGATCCCGGGGTCGGGGTAGAAGGTCTGCGTGGTGCCGGTGGCCTCGGTCTCCTCGCCCCGGACGAGCTCGGTGATGGGGCGGCCGCCGTCGGCGAAGGACATGCGCCACACGTACCCCTGGCGGCGGATCTCCGTGTCCACGCGGGTGGACAGGGCGTTGACCACGGAGATGCCCACACCGTGCAGGCCGCCGGAGACGGCGTAACCGCCGCCGCCGAACTTGCCGCCGGCGTGCAGGATCGTCATGACGACCTCGACGGTGGGCTTGCCCTCGGTGGGGTGGATGTCCACGGGGATGCCGCGACCGTTGTCGACCACGCGCACCCCGCCGTCGGCGAGGATGGTGACCTCGATGTGATCGCAGTAGCCGGCGAGGGCCTCGTCGACGGAGTTGTCGACGACCTCGTAGACGAGGTGGTGCAGGCCCCGCTCACCGGTGGAGCCGATGTACATGCCCGGGCGCTTGCGCACGGCCTCCAGCCCCTCGAGGACTGTGATGTCGGAAGCGCCGTAGTCCGCGGAGCCCGCGGTCGCGGGCGAGGCGGGCGTTGCCGGATGAGTCCCCACCCGGGGCGATGCCACGTCGGCGGAAGTGGATTCGGGCACAGAGTTCTCAGAGGCGTCCTGGTCGGGCACGTGCTTGCTGCTCCTCAGTTCTCGCGCCCGCGATGCGGGCGGGCCGGGCGGTGCGGGACGGTGGCCCCGCCGCTTCGCCCGGGGCGGTCGTCGGCATTCCGCTCTCACAGGGCGCTCCTGGGAGGCAGGCCCCTTCCATGGGGAGGGGTACGTGTCAGCGCCTTCAACGCCTTCGACGCGCCATGGGCTTGTCCGAGGCGATCCTATCGCGAAACCATCCGTGAGCCCGACCTCGAGGGGCCTGGCGGAGCGTGCCGGGCGTCACCTCCGTTCCCCCGCTCCGGGCCCCGGGACTCGGCCGGCCCCGGGGCCCGGCGGCAGCCGCACACCCGCCCCGGCGGCGGCGCTGCCGCTCAGCCGTAGGTGTCGCGGGGGCCGCGCCCGCCCCGCACGGGGAAGCGGCCGTGGCGCCAGGTGGGCCCGGCCGGCCCCAGCACATGGACGTCGATCCCGGCGCCCCCGGCCTCCTCGCTGATGCGCCGCGAGATCGTGGGCATCATCAGCCGCAGCTGCTGCGCCCAACTGGAGGAGGAGGCCCGGATGGTGATCCGCCCGGGGTCGAAGGACTCCACGCGCGAGTGCTCGGCGACGGACCTGCCCACGATCTCCTCCCAGCGGGCGGCGACGCCGGCCACCGCGAGCATCCCCGCCCATCCCTTGCGGTCGACCATGCGGGCGAGGTCCTTCTTCGCGGTCCTCGGATCGAAGCGGCTGGGGCCGGGGCGGCCGCGATCGGCGGCCAGCCCGGGCGCGCGGTCCGTCCAATCGACGTCGTCGGGGCCGGAGCCCCCCTCGCCGTCGATGCCGGCGCGGCGCCGACGGGCGTCCCAGGGCGCGGGGTCATCCGCCCCCGCGGTATCGCACGAGCGCATGGGTCCGCGCATCTGACCGCGCTCGAAGGCCGAGGCCCGCACGCGCGACAGGGCGCGCGAGGCGAGAGTCGCGCCGTCCCCGGCGGTGCCCGCCTCACGATCGCCGGGGTGGTCGACGCGCCCGCCCTCGGCACCCGGCCGGTCCTCAGTCACGGGTGACCTCCGATCCGGCGACGTGGAATCTCGCGCCGACCAGGCCCTCCGGCACGTCGGCATCGACGGCGGCCGTGACCAGTACCTGCTGAGCGCCGGCCACCATGGTCGCCAGGGCCTTGCGGCGCTTGTCGTCCAATGAGGCGAAGACGTCGTCGAGGATGAGGACGGGCTCGCCGTCGCCGCCGTAGGCATCGACGTCGTGGCGCAGCATCTCGTAGGAGGCCAGTCGCAGTGCCAGCGCCAGCGACCACTGCTCGCCGTGGGAGGCGAAACCCTTGGCGGGCAGACCGCCGAGGAAGAGGGAGAGGTCGTCGCGATGGGCGCCCACGAGGTTGGCGCCGCGCTCGATCTCGCGCTCGTGGAGCTCGCCCATGGCCGTCTCCAGGCGGGCGGCGACCGATGCGGTGTCGCCGAGCCCACTCTCGGCCGCCAGTGCCTCCTGCCAGGCGGGGCCGGGATCGGGATCGGCGGCGCCCTCGTGAGCCAGGAGGCTGGAGCGGTAGGCGATGCGCGCCTCGGACTGGTTGCCCGAGACGGCCTCGTAGCAGGACTCGACCCAGGGGCGCAGGCGCCCGACGACCTCGATGCGCGCAGCGATCAGGCGCGAGGCGGCCGCGGCGAGCTGGGCGTCCCAGACCTCGAGGGTCGACATCATCGACTCCGTCGACGAGGCGCCCCGGCCCCGGTGGGCGCGCGCCGATCGCAGCAGGCTCGCGCGCTGAGCGAGGATCTTGTCGTGCTTGAGGCGCGTCCCGGCCAGGGCGGGACGCAGCATGACGGCGAGGTCGTCGAGGAAGCGGCGCCGCACCCCGGGCTCGTCGCGCACGAGGGAGAGGTCCTCGGGCGCGAAGACGACGGTGCGCAGGATCCCGGTGAGGTCCCGCGGCCGGCAGGCGCCGCGATTGAGCCGGGCGCGGTTGGCCTTGCCCGCGATGATCTCGATCTCGATGATGCTGGGACGGTTGCCGTGGACCACCCTGGCCCGCACGACGGCGCCGCCGGGCTGCTCGCCGTCGTCCGCGCGGCGCACGAGGGCCCGATCGGCGCCCACTCGGTGGCTGCTCAGCGTGGACAGGTAGGCGATCGCCTCGACGAGGTTGGTCTTGCCCTGCCCGTTGGGGCCGATGAACGCACTGATGCCCGGCTCCAGGCCCACCACGAGGTGCCGATAGGACCTGAAGTCATCGAGTGCCAGGTCGGAGACGTACACGATCGGCGGGAGGGCGAAGCCGGGGCCTCGCGCCGGGTCAGGCGCCGAAGCGGATCGGCATGATGAGGTAGCGGAAGGAGGAGTCCTCCTCGCCGCCGATCGCGCTCATGCCGGTCAGGACCGCGGGCTTGGAGGCGTGAGTGAAGTCGAGGCGCACGTAGGGGTCGGAGATGGCGCCGAGGCCGTCGAGGAGGTAGCCCGGGTTGAATGCCGTGGCGATGTCCTCGCCCTCCAGGTGGGCCACGATGCTCTCGGAGGCCTGGGCGTCGTCGCTCTGGCCGGCCTCGAGCGTGAGGCTCCCCTGGGAGAACGACATGTGGATCGGGGTGGAGCGCTCGGCGACGAGGCTGACGCGCCGTACTGCGGCCATGAGCTCCTCCCGCCCGACGGTGGCGTGGATGAGGGTCTGGTCGGGGAAGAGTCGCAGCACCGGGGGGTAATCGCCGTCGGTGAGCAGGGAGGTTGTGCGGCGCCCACCGGCCTCGAAGCCGATGAGGCCCGAGGAGGTCCCGCCGCCGTTGCTCAGCGCCAGGGTGACATCCCCCGAGGAGGTGAGTGATTTGGCCACATCGGACAGCGTGCGGGCCTTGAGCAGGGCGGTGGTCTCGAGGGAGGAGTCCGACGGCGTCCAGGTCATCTCGCGCACGGCGAGCCGGTAGCGGTCGGTGGCCATGAGGGTGAGTGCCTCGCCCTGCACGTCGACCTGGATGGAGGTCAGCAGCGGCAGGGTCTCGTCACGGGAGGCGGCGATGGAGACCTGGGCGACCGCCTGGGCGAGGTCGTGGGCGTCGATCGTGCCGGCCGCCTGGGGCATGGGGGGCAGCGCCGGGTAGTCATCGGCGGCCATGGCGGCCAGGGAGAAATGCGAGGAGCCGCAGGTGACCATCACCTTGGTCCCCTCGAGCTCGAGGTCGACCGGCTTGGCCGGCAGGGCCTTGGCGATGTCGGCCAGCAGACGCCCGGAGACGAGGACGACGCCCTCGATCTCGATGTCGGCCGGTACCTCGCAGTGGGCGGAGACCTCGTAGTCGAAGGAGGCCAGAACCAGTGTCGATCCGGAGGCCTCCAGCCGCACGCCGGCCAGGACGGGCACGGGCGGACGGGCGGGAACGGAGCGGGCTGTCCAGGTGACAGCCTCCGCGAGGACATCGCGGTCGACCCTGAGCTTCACTGTGGCCCCCTGAGGAGAGTGCGGACAGACAACATCGGCGAGTGTAGACGGTTTGCGCCCGGCGCGCCTCGTGCGCCGGGCGCGGCGATGGGACGTCGGTCCTCCAGGTGCCCGGACTAGGGGGCGGGGCGCCTCGTTGGCCGGGCGTGTGATTCGGGCTCGTGTAGTGAGTTGGTAGGTGTAGTAGGAGGTGTGGATCCTGTGGGAAATGGGATTCCTCGCTGGTCACGGTCCGATGGGGATGTGGAACTACAAAGGAGTGGTTCGGTGCCCCGGGGTACGGCAGGGGTGGAGGGGCGCGGGAGCACCCGGGAGCGACTCACAGCCGGCCCCGGTGAGCGCCACAGGGCGGGGTTGGCGATCCACGGCGCCGATGACGTTATCCACAGAGCTGTCCACAGGCGTGGATCAACACTCAGGAGAACCATTGATCACATGAGTCACATGCGCCTCATATGAGTGGTTGACCCCGTGAAATCAACGAAAACCCATCGCCCACCCTTATCGCCGAGACCGGTCGAAATGGCGATCGAAACCGGTTCAGAGGGCGAGGTGGCGGTGCCGACGACCCCGTCCTCATGTGGGCCTGTGGATAGAGGACCGGTTTCGTTGGCGTTTTCGACCGGTCTCGGCGAAGGGGCGTCAGTCCTGCTCCAGGGCCGCCTGCTTGATACGGCTGGTCATCTCCGTGACCTGGTTGAAGGTGGAGCGGCGCTCGGCCATCTGCTGGCGGATCTTCTTGTCCGCGCTCATGACGGTGGTGTGGTCGCGACCGCCGAACTCCCGGCCGATCTTGGGCAGGGAGAGGTCGGTCAGCTCTCGGCACAGGTACATGGCGATGTGGCGCGCGTGGACGATGAGGCGCGAGCGGTTGGCACTGCACAGGTCATCGACGGTGATGCCGAAGTAGTCCGCCGTCTGCGTCATGATGAGGGATGTGGTGATCTCCTCGCCGGCGGGGTCGGAGATGATGTCACGCAGGACCATCTCCGCCAGGGTCTGGTCGATCGTCTGCTGGTTGAGCGAGGCGAAGGCGGTCACGCGGATGAGCGCGCCCTCGAGCTCGCGGATGTTCGTCGTCACCCGCGAGGCGATGTACTCCAGGACGTCCATGGGCAGGTCGAGTCCCTCGGCCCGGGCCTTGAGTGACAGGATCGCCATGCGGGTCTCGAGGTCCGGGGGCTGGACGTCGGCGAGCAGGCCCCACTCGAAGCGCGAGCGCAGGCGCTCGTCGAGGTTGTTCATGGCCTTGGGCGGCTGGTCCGCGGTGAGGACCACCTGCTTGCCCGCTGAGTGGAGGGCGTTGAAGGTGTGGAAGAACTCCTCGAGCGTCTGCTCCTTGTCCGCCAGGAACTGGATGTCGTCGACGAGCAGGATGTCGACATCGCGGTATCGGCGCTTGAAGGAGTCGAGGCTGCCGTTGTCGCGGTTGTCGCGCACGGCGGCGATGAAGTCGGCCGTGAACTCCTCGGAGTTGACGTACTTGATGCGCATCGTCGGGTCGAGCGTGCGCGCGTAGTGGCCGATGGCGTGGAGGAGGTGGGTCTTGCCCAGCCCGGACCCCCCGTAGATGAACAGGGGGTTGTAGGCGCGCGCCGGGGCCTCGGCGACGGCGATCGACGCCGCGTGCGCGAAGCGGTTGGAGGAGCCCGTGACGTAGGTGTCGAAGGTGTAGCGCGGGTTGAGGGTGGAGCCGTCGGGGCTCGCGGGCGCTGTGGCGGCGAAGGGATTGGACCCGGTGCCCCCCGTCGAGTGCCCGTGCCCGCCTATCGAGAAGTCGGTGCGCCCCGCCACGAGCGACGACGGCGTCGGCTGGGGAAGGGGGGCGCCCGACGGCGCCGATGATGGGGAGAGGGTCGATGGCGATGATCCGTGCTCGACGACGGTGGGGTGGACCACCGGTGGCGTGATCGGCGGCGCCGGGGGGACCGAGGACATGGCGGACATGAAGGGGGTGCCGGCCAGGCCCTGCTCGGCGCTCGGGGCCGACGGCGGTGGCGGGGGCACGGGATCCCCGGAGGTGTCGATCATGACCTCGAAGGGGACCTCCTTGCCCCAGGCGGTCGTGAGCGCCCGGCCGATGGGATCGCGGGACCTGTCGATGATGTCCTTGGCGAACGAGGAGCCCGCGACGAGGACCAGGGTGCCATCGACGTCGATGACCCGGGTCATGCGGATGATGGACACCTTGCCCTGGCCGAGCTCGCCCGAGGCCGCGAGGACCTCGAGAGCCGAGTGCCACTTGGTGACCGCGTCCTCGAGCACGTGGTTCTCCTGAGTGATGATGAACGGATCTAGGCGACGAGCCTAACGCGCGGGGGCCCCTCCCGCCGACGTGGCCCGTTTCTCACCTCCCAGCAGCACAAGGGGTTTGACCCGTCAGAGCGCCGAAACGTATTGTGGTGCGGACGTTCGCGTGGAGTCACGCCCCTCACCCTGGGGCCGCCACCGCGGGCGACAGCGCCGCGGCCCCGCGTCGCGCTGTTCCACGTTTCCGACCAGGAGTATCCCCGTGAGCAAGCGGACCTTTCAGCCGAACAACCGCCGTCGCGCCAAGGTGCACGGCTTCCGCAAGCGCATGAGCACCCGCGCCGGCCGCGCCGTTCTCGCCTCGCGCCGCCGCAAGGGCCGCGCGCGTCTCGCCGCCTGAGGTGCTCCCGGCCGCGCATCGGATGCTGCGATCGGATGATTTCTCGATCGCGGTGAAGTCCGGTGCGCGCAGTGGGAGCCGCAGACTCGTCGTTCACTACCGCGCCGGCGGGGCCGGGGACACCACCCCCGGGCTCGTCGGCGTCGTGGTGCCGAAGAGGCAAGTGGCCAGGGCCACGCACCGCAATCGCATCAAGCGCCGCATCCGGGCCCTCATGCGGGCGCGGATCGGGGGGGTCGAGCCCGGCTCGCGGATCGTCATCCGGGGGCTGGCCGAGGCGGACGGCGCCACGAGCGCCGAGCTCGGTGTCGATCTCGATCGCGCCCTGGCCCGCTGCCGTGATCTGGCGGGAAGGGGACGACGTCGATGACCGACTCATCCGGTGCCCGCCCCTCGCCCCCGGCCCGGGCCGTGGCGGCCTGCGTGCGCGCCTATCAGCGCTGGATCTCCCCGGCGATCCCCGCCAGGTGCCGCTACTACCCGACTTGCTCGTCCTACGCCGTCGAGGCGCTGGGCACGCACGGCGCCCTCAAGGGACTCGCGCTGGCGGCCTGGCGGATCCTGAGATGCAATCCCTGGAGCAGGGGCGGCGTCGACCATGTGCCTGACCGGGGTCAATGGCGCTACCACCACCCACACGACATCCCCCGCTTCGAGCTCGAGAAGGACTGAGCGGGAAGCGCCGGATCATCCGGCAGGCGGTTCCCTCCCGCCAGACGCATACAAGGAGTGCAGATGGACACGATACTGTGGCCGATCAAGGTGGCCATCGCCTGGGTCATGGTCCACATCCACCAGGCCCTGGTCGCCATCGGCCTGCCCGATGGGGCCGGCATTGCCTGGGTGCTGTCGATCGTCGGCCTGACGATCGTGGTCCGCCTGCTCATCATGCCGCTGTTCGTGCGGCAGATCCGTGCTCAGCGGGGCATGCAGCTCATGCAGCCCGAGCTCAAGGCCCTCCAGGAGAAGTACAAGGGCAAGAAGGACCCGGCCTCCCGCCAGCGGCAGCAGGAGGAGATGATGGCCCTCTACCGCAAGCACGGCACCAACCCCATGGCCTCCTGCCTGCCCATCATCGTGCAGATGCCGATCTTCTTCGCCCTGTTCCGCGTGCTCGCGTCCCTGCAGGATGTGGCCGATGGCTCCTACTCCCGCGGATCGATCGGCCCCCTGACCGCCGACCTGGCCGAGCAGGTGCAGGACTCCACCGTCCTCGGGGCGCCGCTGTCATCGTCCTTCATGCAGGCCAACGGCAACTTGACGGTCCAGATCGTCTCCGTGATCCTCATCCTCGCCATGTCCGTGAGCCAGTGGTACACGATGGCGCAGATCACCACCAAGAACATGCCGGACTCGTCCAAGACGGACGACAACCCGATGATGCGCACCCAGAAGATCATGATGACGGTGATGCCCATCGTCTTCGCCGTCACGGGCATCAACTTCCAGATCGGTGTGCTCATCTACTGGCTGGTCTCGAACCTGTGGACCATGGGACAGCAGTTCTACACGATCCACCGGATGCCGGCCCCGGGATCGGAGGCCGAGCGCAACTACCGGGCCAAGCAGAACGCCAAGCGCGCGGCCAAGGGCCTGCCCTCCCTCGAGGAGGAGGAGGCCGCCAAGCGCCTGGCGGAGGCCGAGGCCGCCGGTAGGACCGGAGGACAGCGCGTCCAACCGGTGCGCAAGAACCGCCAGAAGAGGTCGTCCCTGCCGGCCACCGCGGAGGAGGCGTACGCCGCGGCGAGCGGCTCCGGGGAGGGCGTGTCGGATGATGATTCGGCCTCGTCGGCGTCATCGGCCTCGACCAAGCACGGCGGGCTCACCGAGCAGGAGATCGCCCGGCGCCGCTACGAGCGCAAGGCCCGTGCCCGCCAGCAGGCGGCCGCCAAGCGCAAGGCGCAGGCCAAGAAGCAGCGCAAGAACCACTGATCGGGGCCATGAATCGGCCCACCCAGCACCGCACTTCGAAGAAGCGAAAGAACGGATAGATCGTGACTGACAACACTGGCAACACGGCTCCGGCCCCGGCCGTCTCCAACACCGTCAAGCGCCTGGAGGAGGAGGGCGAGGTCGGCGCCGACTACCTGGAAGAGCTCCTCGACATCGCCGATCTGGGCGGGGACATCGACATCGACGTCGATCACGGCCGCGCCTCCATCGCCATCGTCGCCTCGGAGGAGGGCGATGAGCACGAGCTCGCCGACCTCGTCGGCCGCGGCGGGGAGGTTCTCGAGGCCGTCCAGGAGCTCACCCGGCTCGCCGTCCAGGCCCGCACCGGCAACCGCTCGCGACTCATGCTCGACATCAACGGCTATCGGGCGGCCCGGCGCGAGGAGCTGACGAAGATCGCCGCCGAGGCCGTGGCCAGGGTCCACGCCTCGGGTGAGACGGTGTCGCTGGCGCCGATGAACCCCTTCGAGCGGAAGGTCTGTCACGACGTCGTCGCCGCGGCGGGACTGGTCTCCGAGTCCGAGGGCGCCGAACCGCACCGGCACGTCGTCGTCATGCTGCCCGAGGAGGGCGATGAGCCGGGCATCGACGAGCCGGAGGATGCGGAGGGCACTGAGGGCAGTGATAGTGCCGAGGCTGCGGAGGCCGTCGAGGAGAAGCGGGACTGAGCATGGGATCGGGTCAGGAGGCCGGCGGCGCCCTGGAGGATCAGGTCGCCGAGGTCGAGCAGCCGACCGAGGAGATGCGCGAGATCTTCGGACTGGGCTTCCCGGCCGCGGAGCACTTCGCGCAGATGCTCGTGGCCGAGGGCGAGTTGCGGGGCCTGCTGGGCCCCCGCGAGTTGCCGAGGCTCTGGTCCAGGCATCTCGTCAATTCCGCGGCCGTGGGCCCCTTTCTCCCCTCCCGGGGGACCGTGGCCGACGTCGGATCGGGCGCCGGCTTCCCCGGCATCATCGTCGCCATCATCCGACCTGATCTAGAAGTTTCACTTATTGAAACAATGGAACGTCGTGTGGTGTGGCTATCGGACGTTGTCGAGGAGCTCGGCCTCGACAACGTGACGATTCACCGTGCCCGGGCTGAGGAGATGAGGGAGAAGTACGACGCCGTGACCGCGCGCGCCGTCGCCAACCTTTCCAAGCTCGTCCGGTTCACGGCGCCGCTGCTCCGTCCAGGGGCGAGCCTGCTCGCCCTCAAGGGGGCCAAGGCGGACGACGAGGTCCGCGAAGCCAAGTACGTCATCAAGAAGGCGAAGCTCCTCCCTGCTGTCGTCCATGAAGTCGTCACCGCCGGCGACGACGTGACGAAGGTCGTCCAGGTTCAGCGCCCGCGCCGCTGAGTTCGCCTCGCGCCCACCGGTGGTTGGCGGTGCTCCTGCCGTAGACTGACGGGACAGACGGTGCCCCTTGAGGTGCCGTGCGCCGTCGTTGGAGGAGAGCAGCGTGCCGGGATCCATCTTCGATCAGGTCCGAGCTGATCACTCGACACTGAACGAGCTGGCCGAGGGCGGGTTCCAGCCACCGGAGCAGACCCGAGTGATCGCTGTGGCCAATCAGAAGGGCGGGGTCGGCAAGACCTCGACCGCCGTCAACGTGGCAGCCGCCCTCGCGGAGGCCGGGCTCCACGTGCTACTCATCGATGCCGACTCCCAGGGCAATGCTTCCACCGCCCTCGGCGTTCCCCATGATGAGGAGCATGCCTCGATCTACGACGTCCTCGTGGATGGTATGCCGTTCAAGGACGTCATCGTCCAGACGCGCTTCGCCCCCACCCTCTACTGCCTGCCCGCCACGATCGACGTGGCCGCTGTCGAGATCGAGCTCATCAACACCTCGTCACGTGAATCCAAGCTCCGTCTCGCCCTCGAGGACTATCTGCGCTCCCGCTACGAGGAGGGGCAGCCTCGGATGGACTACGTCATCATCGACTGCCCCCCGAGCCTGGGCATCATGACGATCAATGCCTTCGTGGCCGCCAACGAGGTTCTCATCCCCATGCAGGCCGAGTACTACGCCCTGGAGGGGCTGGCACTGCTCAGCCGCTCCATTGAGCGGATCGCGGAGATTCACAACCCCGCCCTCGCAGTCTCCATGATCGCCTTGACCATGTTCGACGGTCGCACCACCCTTGCCAGGGACGTTGAGGCGGAGGTGCGGACCTACTTCCCCGATGCCACGCTGGACACGAAGATCCCGCGCTCGATCCGCGTCGCGGAGGCGCCATCCTTCGGCTCACCGGTGGTTTTCTGGGATCCACGTGCCTCGGGTGCCATCGCCTACAAGCGGCTCGCCTGGGAGATCGCGGACCGCGGCGTCGACGGCTGGCAGATGCGGCGCGTAGTGCGTCAGGCCACCCAGGGCAATCATGATCCCGAGACCGATGATGCGGGTAACGACAACAGCAATGACGCCGGCACGGCGAACAACTCCAAGGAGGCCTGAGCACAGATGGCGCAGAAGAAGCGCGGACTCGGTCGTGGGCTGCAGGCCCTCATCCCGGAGGCCCAGACGGAGGCGCCCGCCAGGCGCCCCACGGACGTGTTCTTCCCTGAGGGGCGCGCTCGCGCCACTCAGGGGGACGAGGGCATGAGGGCGAAGACCGGCGGCGGGAAGATGACCGACGCCGTGGATGTTTCCTCGGCATCCGTGCAGGCCTCGCATCGATCGGCGGATATCGCCGCCACTCTCCTCGCCCCATCCAAGAGGACCTCCAAGAATGGGCGGAGGGGCTCGGGCAATCGGAGCCGCCAGCCCGTGGAGACCACGGAGGAGAGCAGGAGCATCGCGGCGAAGCGGCCGGCGAGTGAGATCGAGAAGAGGGCGGCGAAGGCCATCGAGGATGTTTCACGTGAAACCGCTCAGGAGGACTCCGGTTCTGAGAGGAAGTCAGTTTCACGTGAAACCGATTCCCCAGTAGCCGACGCGGTGGATGCGACGGTTGAACCCGCTGACGTCGAGATCGCTGCCTCACGGGAGCCGGTGAAGGAGGACACTCCGGTTCCGGTGGAGGAGCTCGCTCATGGGCAGGCGGACGGTGAGGACCACAGCGGCGACGGCGCCGACGTCGAGGATTCCAACGGGCTTGTTCCCGTGCCGGGGGCGACGTTCGCAGAGCTTCCCGTGGAACTCATCTCGCCGAACCCGAGGCAGCCACGACAGGTCTTCGATGAAGAGGACATTGAGGAACTCGCTTCCTCCATCAAGGAGGTAGGGCTTCTCCAACCCATCGTCGTGCGTCGCATCGATGATGAGGAGGGCACACGCTATGAGCTCATCATGGGTGAGCGCCGTCTGCGCGCCTCCAAGCACGCGGGAATTGAGACCATCCCCGCCATCGTGCGCTACACCGACGATCAGGACCTCCTCCGCGACGCACTGCTGGAGAACCTCCACCGTGTTCAACTGAATCCTCTTGAGGAGGCTGCGGCGTATCAGGCGCTCCTGGAGGACTTCGGTTGCACTCATGCTGAGCTCTCCCGGAGGATCGCGCGCTCACGCTCTCAGATCTCCAACACCCTGCGCCTCATGAAACTGCCTGGCACCGTTCAGCGACGGCTCGC
Source organism: Actinomyces denticolens (assembly GCF_002072185.1). Taxonomy (GTDB): domain Bacteria; phylum Actinomycetota; class Actinomycetes; order Actinomycetales; family Actinomycetaceae; genus Actinomyces; species Actinomyces denticolens. Next base: position 8,708 of record NZ_MVIW01000041.1, on the reverse strand, counting down.
TGCCGGGGTCCTCAGCGCAGGACACGCTCGTTCTCTCCTCGGGTTGCCTGACCATGACGCGATGGAGAACCTCGCCGAGCGGATCGTGTCCGAGGGACTGTCCGTGCGAGCAACGGAGGAGCTCGTCGCACTTCACGACGAACCCGCTGCCGCCGCGAAGCCGAGTTCTCAGCGCAGTCGCTCACTTCCTCTCCCCGCTCTCTCCACGCGGCTCTCAGATGCCTTCGACACCCGGGTGAAGGTGGTCCGAGGTGCCAAGAAGGGAAAGATCACCATCGAGTTCGCAGGCGAGGACGATCTGGCCCGGTTGGTCGAGGCCCTCGCACCGGGAACCTCCCTCGACGAGGTCTAAATCGTCCAGGAATCTCATACCCGATCATCGCGCCGCCAATCCTCTCGATTGGCGGCGCGACTGTTTCACGTGAAACCGACGAAGATCGTCGACCCTGGTACGCCATAGAACTCGAATACTTGGTTTCACGTGAAACACGGCGCTTCGTGCGACGGCGAGTCTCCTCGAAGAGAGATCTCCCCGGCGCGCCTCAGAGCGCACCGGGGAGATCGTCGATAAGAGGAGGAGTGAGCGTCCGCTAGAGCAGTGGGGCGTGGACGAGGGCGTCGTAGAGGCTCGGAAGATCGCCGTCGGCCTCAGCGGCCAGTGGGAGGAGGCTCGTCTCGGTCATCCCCGGTGTCACATTGACATCGATGAACCAGGGCGTGCCGGCCTCATCGAGGATGAGATCGGTTCTGGAGACATGGCCGAGCCCCAATGTCGTGTGGACGATGACAGCGGTCTCCTTGAGCCGTTCGATCGCGGCCTCCGAGAGCCTCGCCGGGACGAAGTACTCGGATCGGCCCGGGTTGTATCGTGCGTCGAAGTCGTAGGCCCCCTCGGACGAGACCTCGACTGGAGGGAGTGCACGTGGACCCGAGCCCGTATCGACGACGGACACCGCAACCTCGGTGCCGGCGACATACTTCTCAATGAGAGCGCGCTCGTCGTAGGCGAAGCAGCCCACCATGGCTGAGCGGAGCTGATCAGCATCGGATGCGAGGGATACGCCGAGGCCCGACCCTCCCTGGTTCGGCTTCACCACAACCGGAAGCCCGAGGTGATCAGTGACCATGCCGAGAACATCCTGTGCCCCCATCTGAGCGAAATAGTCCTTCGGAAGAGTGAGGGAATCAGGGGTGAGGACGCCCCCGGCGCGTGCGGTCGCCTTGGCCGTTGGCTTGAAGGATGCCCGCTGGCATCCATCTGAATGCGTACCGACGTAGGGCAGCTCGAGGCCGATGAGGACGTTCTGAAGCCCACCGTCCTCTCCGTGTCCGCCGTGAACCAACGGCCATACAACGTCCGGGCCGAAGGCTCGCAGTGAGGAGATCATTCGGGCATCGACATCGAGGACGATGACGGAGTGACCGAGGTGGCGAAGCACTTGAGCGACGCGATTCCCGGAGCGCTGGGACACCTCTCTCTCATGGCTGAGGCCACCGGCGAGGACGGCGATGCGGAGCGGCTCTGGCGACGTCGTGGTTGTCATGGAACTACCTCAGATCTGGTCGGGGGCGGGAGCGGATACACCGGGACTCGGCTCATGATGAGCCGGACCGAAGAGCTGGATGAGCTCGAGATCGCGGGCCACGACTTCTGAAAGTCGACGAACCCCTTCCCTGATCTCCTCCGGCTCGGGGTAGCAGAAGGAGAGCCTGAGGTGGTCCTGGCCGGATCGGCCGCCCGCGAAGAAGGCCGTCCCGGACACATAGGCGACGAGGTTCGTGACAGCCCTGGGGAGCATCTCCTTGGCATCGAGGCCCTCGGGGAGCCCGAGCCAGACGTAGAAACCACCGGCAGGAGTGTTCCACGTGCAACTGGGGAGATGCTCCTCCAGGGCGTCGATCATGGCGTCCCTGCGCCGGCGGTACATCCCGCGGAATTCGGCGATCTGCGCGCGCCAGTCGAACTGATCGAGATAGGTGGAGATCGAGTACTGACTCATGGAGGACGGGCAAAGGATCGCTGCTTCCGAGGCGAGTTTCATCTTGTCCCGGATCGCGGGTGGCGCCACCGCCCAACCCACGCGGTAGCCGGGAGCAAAGATCTTCGAGAATGAGCCGAGGTAGACGACGTCGTCCGGTGCGATCGTCTTCATCGCTGTGTAGGTCTGCCCTTCGAATCCGAGGAGTCCATAGGGATTGTCCTCGACGATGAGCACGTGGTGCCGACGGCAGATCTCGATGACTTGGGGGCGCCTCGCCTCCGAGAGTGTCACCCCTGCGGGGTTGTGGAAGTTGGGAAGGCAGTAGAAGAACTTGACGGTACGGCCCTGGCGCTTGAGTGCTTCGATGCGCTCCTCCAGGGCCTCTGGGATGACGCCCTGGGCATCGATGGGGACCTGTTGCACGTCGGCCTGATACGTGGCGAAGATGGAGAGGGATCCGACGTAAGTGGGTGCCTCGGCGAGCACCACGTCGCCCGGGTCGATGAACAATTCGGTGATGATGTCGACAGCCTGTTGAGATCCGGTGGTGATGATGACATCCTCTGGATCAGCTTCGATCCCCTCCAGAGCCATAACCTCCGGGATCTGCTCCCGAAGACGGGGTAGGCCCTGCCCGTTCCCGTACTGGAGCGCCTTCCCCCCATCCTTGCGGAGCATGGTCGCCGTGGCATCGGCGAGTTGGTCGAGGGGCAGGTCCTTGAGATTGGGCATGCCGCCGGCGAGCGAGACGACCTCGGGACGAGCCGCCACGGCGAACAAGGAGCGCGTCTCCGAGGCGCGCAAACCATGGGCGCGCACTGCGTAGTTGTCGAGCCAGGGATCGAGCCGGTTCCCTTTCACATGCTGCGGGTCAGTCACGTCATCGTCCTTTCCGGGCGGGCAGCCTTGCTGTGATCCAAGTCTGCCACGCCTGAGGACCGCCTCGGCCTCCCTCGTCCGGGCAGGAAGAGGGCCGTGTTTCACGTGAAACACGGCCCCGCTGCGGTATTGCGATAGCCCCGGTCATCGGCCATCGCCGAGCGGTATCGCTTCGGAGGAGTGATTCGCTCGGCGAGTGGTCGATGTGTTTCACGTGAAACGGCTGGGAGTGGTTTCACGTGAAACACGAACCATCCTCAGGGTTGGCGCAGTGCTGATCGCGCGATCAACTTGCGCAGCTCTTCCTCGTCATTCGGGATCGTCGCGACATGCTGCTCCTTGGTGAGGAGCTCTTGTATGGCCGCAGAGGGCTCGGGGACCTCACCGAGGGCCTCCTCCACGGTCTTGGCGAACTTGGCTGCGAGAGCCGTCTCCATGACAAGCGTTGGGAAGCCCGGTTCCATGTGCCGCAGGGCCACGGTGAGGCCGTCGGCCGTATGAGGATCGACGAGTCCTCCCATAGCCCTGTGCACGCGCCGAATCGTCGTCAGGCGATCCGCATGCGTGGACGTGCCGGAGAGGAAGCCGAAGTCGTCGTGCATGGCCGCGAGGTGGTCGGTGAGATCGAGCGAGCCCGTCGTCTCCAGAGACATCCAGCGAGTGGTGAACTCTTCAGGACCGAGGAGTTGCCACACGAAACGCTCCAGGTTCGAGGCCCGCGAGATGTCCATCGAGGGGCTCGAGGTCGCCAGGGTCTCGGCAGCTGAGCGAGGGCGGTAGACGCCGGAGGTGAAGAGCTCATCGAGGACATTGTTCTCATTCGTCGCCAGGATGAGTCGGCGGATCGGCAGCCCCATGGTCCTGGTGAGGTGACCGGCGTAGATATTGCCGAAGTTCCCGGAGGGCACCACCACATCCACATGGAACCTCCCCCTCTCCTCCGGGGAGGCGCTGTCGGAGGCGCGCAGCCAGGCCCACGTGTAGTAGACCGCCTGCGCGACAATGCGGCCTATGTTGATCGAGTTGACCGCACCAAGGCTGTGCTCGGCCTTGAAGGCGGCATCGTTGCTGAGGGCCTTGACGAGCGCCTGGCAGTCATCGAAGACCCCGTCGACCGCGATATTGTGGATATTCGCATCGGCCAGGGAGTACATCTGCGCGCGTTGCACGTCGCTCATCCTCCCGGCCGGCGAGAGCATGAACACTGCGACCCCTTCCTGTGCGCGGAAGGCGTGCTCGGCGGCCGAACCGGTGTCACCGCTCGTCGCTCCGAGAATGTTGAGAACCTTCCCATCGCGCGCCAGGACGTATGGGATGGCCTGACCCAGGAACTGCATCGCGAGGTCCTTGAATGCCATCGTGGGACCCTCGGACAGCCCGACCAGAGTGAGGCCGGGAACGACGTCGTCGAGCGGTTTCAGTGGAACCACCGGTGCTGGGAAGCGTGAGGGATCATAGGCCGCCGAGACGATCGCGCGCAGATCGGTTCTCGGGATGTCGGTCGCGAAGAGACCGATGACGGCGGCAGCCAGCGCGGCGTAATCGAGAGAGCGCCACTCCTCGAGGAGGTCCGCGGTGATCGTGGGAATCGAGGCGGGAACGGCCAGCCCCCCGTCGGGCTCGAGTCCCATGAGGAGTGCTTCGGTGAAACTGGTCGATGGTGCCTGGCCGCGGGTGGAGATGAACTGCATGCTGCGCCTCGCTGGTCGAAGTGGGATGGGAATCGTGCCCATCGTAGGGCGAGGCCCGCCTTTGGGATAGCCGATGCTCATCGCGTCATGGATGTTTCACGTGAAACAACGCCATACGTAGAATAGATCTGAATTATGGAAATAATAGATAAATATAATTAATGAAATGCGGACGAGACCTCCTCTCCCCACCTGATGAGACAGCGCCGCGCCCCCTGCCCCGAGCAGGGCAGAGGGCGCGGCGCCTGGAAGAGGCGGCTTTGCCGGCCGTCACGCATGTGCGGAGCATGCGCTCCTGCGCGGTCGGCGTCAGCCGAGGGCCTTCTCAATCTCCTTGAGGAACGCCGGCTTGGGACGGGAGCCGGAGAACTGGTGGACTGTCTGACCGCCCTTGACGACGGCGAAGGTCGGGATGGAGGTGATGCCGAAGGACTGGGCGATCGACGGGTTCTCGTCGATGTCGACCTTGACGACCTTGAGCTTCTCACCGAGCTCATCGGCGACCTTGTCCACCACGGGGGCCATCTGGCGGCAGGGCCCGCACCAGGGCGCCCAGAAGTCGATGAGGACGGGAAGCTCGGAGGTGGCGACCTCGGCCTCGTAGGTGGCGTCGGTGACGGCGAGTGCGTTGGACATGGGATCTCCTAATGAATGGTCGGTGAGAGTGGAGCGGAAATGGGTGGTCAGGCGGTGAGTGAGGCGATGTAGTGCTCGGCATCCAGCGCGGCACGGCAGCCCGAGCCGGCGGCGGTGATGGCCTGCTGGTAGGTGGCATCGGCAACGTCGCCACAGGCGAAGACCCCGGGGATGGCCGTGCGCTGGCTGGGCGCATCGACGACGATGTAGCCGGCGTCGTCGAGCTCGAGGACCCCGGCGACGAGCTCGGAGCGCGGGATCTGGCCGATGGCGACGAACAGGCCCTCGGCTGGGATCTCACGGCGCTCCCCGGTGACGGTGTCCTCCAGGGTGACGGACTCAAGAGCATCCTGCCCGCCCAGTGCGACCACCTTGGAGTTCCAGGCGAAGGAGATCTTCGGGTCCGCTTCGGCGCGAGCGGCCATGGCGGCGCTCGCCCGCAGCTGGTCGCGGCGGTGGACAACGGTGACGGAGGAGCCGAAGCGGGTCAGGAACGTGGCCTCCTCCATCGCGGAGTCGCCGCCCCCCACGACGACGATCGGCTTGTCCTTGAAGAAGAAGCCGTCGCAGGTGGCGCAGTAGGAGACGCCGTGGCCGGAGAGCCGGTCCTCGTCGTCGATTCCGAGCTTGCGGTACTCCGAGCCCGTGGAGATGATGACGGTGCGAGCCTCGTAGACGGCGTCGTCCGTGGTGATGCGCTTGATGTCACCGGTCAGGTCCAGTGCGGTGACGTCCTCGTAGCGGATGTCCGCGCCGAAGCGCTCAGCCTGCTCCTGCATGTGATTCATGAGCTCGGGACCCATGATGCCCTCGTCGTACCCGGGGTAGTTCTCCACCTCCGTGGTGTTCATGAGGGCGCCCCCGGCTGTCACGGAGCCGGCGAGCACAACGGGGTTCAACTGCGCGCGCGCGGTGTAGATGGCGGCCGTGTAACCGGCGGGTCCGGAGCCGACGATGACGACGTCGTGGATCATGACTCTCCTGTGTGCGAGTGATAGGGCAGCGGCAGCTGTTGCAACCAACGATGAAAACCGCTTGTTCCCGCCCTCTCGCCTATCGAAGGGTGATCTCGGTGATAGTGGCCTTGTTCTTGCCGTCGTCGGGGGCCACCGGCAACTCGGTGATGACGATGGCGACCGTGTCCGTCGTGGTGGCGTCGAAGGAGAAGGAGGTGGTACCCGAGGTGAAGGGGCCCTCCGCCAGCACGGTGCCCCCCTGGGGGTCCTGCGCGCTGGTGGCGCGGATCTGGACGTGACCGCCCTGGCCGGTGCCCTGGAGGTCGATCCCGGAGACGGGAGCGGCCTGCTGCAGGGTGACGGCGATGCTCACATCGCCGAGTCCCGTGGGCTGATTGGCCCACTGGGTGTACCAGTCCTTGGAGGTGTCCCCATCGACGAGGCGGCCCTCGAGCTCGGGGTGCTGGCCGCTCAGGCTCTTCGCGCCGGTGATGGTGATCGGCGCCTGGGGGCCGGGCGCGTCCCCTCCCTGGCCGTCGCCGCCGGGGGCGGCTGCGGCGGTGGATGGCACCGTGCGCGCGGCGGGCACCTCCTTCTCCATGAGGGGCACGCCCAGGAGCTGGAGGATATTGGTGATCGCGAAGTAGGCGACGACGAGCACGACGGCGAGCAGCCCGACGATGATGCCCGTCGAGACGCGACTGTCGGTCTCCGAGTCCTCGTCGTCCTGCGAGCCGTCATCGATGTCATCGATGATGCGGGGCAGTGAGCCGGTGGTGTCGAGAGGCTCGAGGAGCGTCGGCGCGGGGCGGGCGGGCAGGAAGGCCGGAGCGGGGGGCGGCGGGGCCGCCGCCCCGGTCGACGCCCCCGGAACCGCCGGCGGGAGCGGAGCCGCGCTCGTGGTGGCCGCAACAGAGCCCTGGGCCTCAGCACCGCCAGTGGGGCCAACGGCACTGACGGCCCCTGCCGAGGCCGCGGAAGTGGCGCCGAGCGGTGCCGGCGTCGGCGGCGGTGCGGGGGCGGCGGGCGCCGGTGCGCTGGGGGCGGCGGCGATGGCCTCCGCGGCGGAGGCCGCGCTGGCGCCGGACCTCGAGCCCAGGGCCCCGGCGCGATTGGCCGACAGACCGCGCAGGCGGCCGAGGACGGTCTTGGCGACCTCGGCCGGGGCGGGAGAGGCGGCCGATCGGGGCGATGACTGGGGCACTGCGGGGGCGGTCTGCGCCGCCGGCTGCCCCAGTGCCGCAGGTGCCTGGGGCACGAGGCCCTGCAGGGCGGCCGTCTCCCAGCGACCGAGCTGGTGGGCGACCTCGGAGGCGGAGATCGGTGCCTCATCGGCGAAGGACTTGGCGGCGAGATCGTCGAGGTCCTTCTCCGAGGCGAGCTCGGGCACGAAGGATGAGGGACGGGCGGGCACTCCCTCGGAGGTGGGCGCGGGCGCGATGCCGGCGCGCTTGCCCGGCCAGCGGCGCGTCAGCCCGAAGTAGAGGAGCTCGACGAGCGAGCGGGCGTCGGCGCGATCGGAGTCGAGCGGATCGCCACCGGACTTCTCCAGGCCGAGCGCCGCTGCCTCGATGCCGACGCCGGAGAGCCGCACGGTGCCATCGGGCAGGACTCGCACGGACTCAGGGGCGAGGTTGAGGTGGTGCAGGCCCCTGCGGGAGGCCGCCTCCAGGGCCTGCGCGGCCTCCCCGACGATCGCGCGGACCTGGGCGGGGCTCAGGCCCTCGCGCACGAGGGAGCCGAAGGAGCGTCCCGCGACCGCCTCGGTGACGATGAAAGCGGGGTTACCGCGCTCGACGTCGTAGACCCTCTGCAGTCGGGCATCATCGATGAGCGCCGCGCGGGAGGCGGCATCGAGGATCTCGTCGCGATGCGGCGTGGCGCCGCTGAGGGTCAGGACGACGACTTCACGCCCCAGGATCGCGTCGCGGCCGAGATGCCGCACGATACGGGGCAGGGTGGCGGGCATCGCGGCCGTGAGCGCGTAGCGCCCCGACCCGATGGGCTTCGCCTGATCCATGCCGTCCATGCGGACACTGCCTCCCGTGCTCTCGGCTATCTGTGGGTTTGGACTTATCGTAGCGGGCCTTGGGGCGCTGACCGCGAACGAATCGGGGCCCGATGGGGAGACCTGCCCTGCTGGGGCTCCAGACGGCGGGATCGTCGCGGGTGAGAGGGGGCCGGGGAAGGCAAGCGCCGGCCCGGTGGCGAATGCGCCGGTGCTGCCCGCCGGGGCGAAGGACGGCGGGAGGGTGGCGGGGGGCTCGCTCGTGGCCGGCGCGCCCGCGACGGGGACGATGGGGGGCTGAGGTGCGGGCCCCGCTGGTGCCGTGGGCGCCGCGTGACCGGGTAGGGCGGGTCGGGCCATCGGCCGGCCCTGCGGCTGCGGCGCGCTCGCCCCCTGGTCGTGCGGCGCGTGCGGTGCGCTCCCGTAGGACGGCGCCTCGGCCGCGGCGGGCATCCCGGTAGGCGCTCCGGTGGGCCAGGTGGCGGTGCGCGCCGCGGGTGGCACTGATCCCGGGAGCGGCGGCCGCGGCGTCGACGCGGCGCCGGGCATGGCCGCC
>NZ_MVIW01000040.1 GCF_002072185.1 Actinomyces denticolens | reverse complement strand
GACGGCTTGGGGTCAGCCGACTCCGACGGCTTGGCCGACTCAGAAGGCTTAGCCGACTCGGACGGCTTGGGGTCAGCCGACTCGGACGGCTTGGCCGACTCCGAGGGCTTGGGGCCAGCCGACTCCGACGGCTTGGGGTCAGCCGACTCCGAGGGCTTGGGGTCAGCAGTCCCGGTCGGCTCGGGATCCGGCTTCGGGGTCTCGGCCGGCTTGGTGAGGGTCAGTTCCTGAGGCTCACCCAGCTTGATGAACTGCTCCTTGGTCTGGCCATCGACCACGCCGGCGGGGTCGACGTAAGCGGTCGTCGCGTAGCGCTTCTCCGCGTCGAAGTAGTAGGCCTGAACCGGGATCGGCTTGCCGTAGTAGGCCTCGACGCCACCGGCGTCCTTGAGAGCCTCCTCGGCGCTGACCGTGGCCTTGCCGTCGGCGATCTTCTCGGAGAACGCCTTGGGCAGAGCCTTCCTGGTGCCGTCGGGCAGCGTGGCGACGAAGCGGTAGTTCTTCTGGGGCTCCGTGGTGGCCTCGGAGACGGAGACGTCATTGTGGTCGCCGGACAGTGCCGCCGAGACCTTCGGGGTGGTCGGCATCGTCGTCTCGCAGACCGTGGCCGGATCCTCGTAGGTGACCTCGACAGGGCTGCCCAGCGGGACCATCTTGTCCTTGGTCTCGCCGGGGACGACCGTGTCCTTGTCCTCGTACTGGTCGGCGTACTTGCCGTCCTTGTCGAAGTAGTACAGCTTGACGGTGGCCTTCTTGCCATCGAAGGCGGTGCCGGTGAAGCCGCGCTCCTTCAGGTAGGCGTCGACGTCGAAGACGCCATTGCCAGTGGTGAAGACCGTCTTGCTGGTGCTGCTCTTGACTGCTGCGGCGCCCACGCCGTCGACGCTGACGACGATGCGGTAGTTCGCAGCGGCCGCGGTATCGAAGTCCGTCACGGTCACGAGGTTCTTCGGTGCGTGGCAGGTCGCTGTGCTCACCGTGAAGGTAGGGGCCTTCGGGCTTGCGGCGGTCGCGGTCCCGCCGGCCGCCATGGCGATCGGCGCGACGAGGGAGGAGGCGGCCATGAGGCCCACCAGGGCCGGGAGGCGGCGCCCACGAGTGGAGAATGACATGGGGAGGAGGCTTTCTGCATGAGGGAAAGGGGATGGGTGCGTGACCCGTGACTAACCCTATCCGACGGCGGTGACCGTTCTCAGAATGAGAGCCCCAAGTGATATGAAATTGATGCACCGAACCCGAGCGTTGGTTCATTCATGCTGTTCAGGATCTATTTCGACGAGTAAACCGCATGTCATCAGCCGCAAGGTGTGCTGACTGTGAAACTGCGATATCACGAAATAACCCTCACCTGGGGAGCAATCAGGAGCGGTTCATGAGGGGCCTGATGGGATCGCATTTCTGGTGACGAGATCCGAGGGCGGGGGCGAGGCTGCCACCAGAAATGCGAAGCCGTGGACGGAGGAGGGCCCGCCGTCAGGCCAACTCGGGCTGGAGCCCGAGAGTGCCCACGAGGGAGGCCCGGTAGGCCTCCGAGCCCACCCGCTCGCGCCAAGCGCGGGCCGCTTCCAGCCGCGCCTCGACGCCCAGGCGCCCCACCGGCGCCTCGTTGCCCTCCGTGGTGAGGAAGCGCGTGAGGCCCGCGATGGCATCGTCGGCCACCGCGATATCCCGGCGCGCCTTGGCGTCCACGCGCGCGGCGTACCAGTCGGAGGCCAGGATCGCCTCGCGCTCGAACAGGGCCCGGAACTCCGGGCTGGCCAGCGTCCAGCCCTCGCGCGAGGCGCCGTCGGCCATGATCTCCAGCAGGGCCCGCAGAGGCGGCACCGCCTGCTCGATCGAGCCATCGGCCACGTACTTGCGGGCCACCACCTCGTGGGTGGTGACGATGACGTCGATGGAGTCGGCGAAGACGTCCGGGTCCTGAAGCTCGGGGCGCAGCATCTCCTTGGTGAAGACCACGTCCGGGTGCAGGAAGATCCGCCCGAAGAACGTCGAGGCGAAGGCCTGGTTCATGCGGTAGCCGAGGCGGGAGGCCTGGACTGTGCGGCCCTCGTGGACGTAGTCCTCCATCCTCTCCAGGTAGCCGGCGTCGATGAGCCGGTGGGCGTCGCGCTCGGCGGGCTCCATGCGGGAGAAGATCTCCGGGACGAGCATGGAGATGTCATGCGCGACCTTCACCCTCGGGCCGATGTGGCCGGCCGAGGAGAGCCACCCGTCGTAGCCGCTGAGCGCATAGGACAGCAGCGCCGCGTTGAGGTCGTAGACCGGCGGCAGCGCGTTGAACGGGGACTTCGTCAGCGCCCCCTCGCTGCCGGCGCCCGTCGTCGACGGCGACTTGCCGGTCATCGAGGAGATGAACTCCATGAACAGCTCGGGCAGCTCCATGAAGTGCAGGGGGTTGTAGGCGCACAGCGCCGGCACGCCCGGCTCCGGCGGGTTGTTGCGCCGTCCCGCCGCCACGACATCCACGCTGTGGCGGATCGGCTCGTCCAGGGGCACCCCGGCGTAGAGATGACTGGCCAGCTCGGCCAGGCGCGCATGCTCGGGCTCCGCGACGTCCGGGCGCACCTGCAGGTATCGCGGGTTCTTCGTGGGGGCGCCGTCGACCAGCCGGGGGTCCGCGGTGGACACCCAGTAGGTCTCGTGGGCCGCGTCCGGCCCGTCCGGCAGGGCCGCCGCCCGGCGCACCAGGTCCTGCATGGGCTCGGTGAACTGGGACAGGCCCGGGGCGTCCTCCGCCATCGCGCGGGCGTCGGCCGGGGTGAGCGGCTGGAAGTTGGAGATGAACAGGCCCGTGCCGGACATGTCGGACTCCGTCTGCTTGTCGTAGCCGCGCACGATCGCGTCATCGGGGCGCTGGAAGAGCAGGCTCTCGCAGTTGGTGACGTACTTGCGGCTCAGGTCCCCGCCGATGCCCTCATCCAGTGCCGGCGCCACCGTCGAGGCGGTGATGTCGTCCTCCGTCTGCACCTTGGCGGCCGCCGCGAAGTCCGGGCGCAGGGAGAACAAGCGCCAGGCGCCGTCGTCCTCGAAGCCCACGCGCAGCATGTTGACCTTGACGGTCTCCCCATCCAGGCGCAGGGAGTTGGCCTGCCGCCCGTTCATGACCCCCACGGAGAAGTGCGAGCGCCAATCGCCGCCCCACTCCGGGCGGTAGTAGCGCTTCACCGTGAAGATGAGCTCCTTGATATGGGCGGGGATCGACTCCAGGAACGCGTTGTACTCGGGCGTGTACATCTCCGACGGCGTCAGCAGCTTGATGACACTGCCCAGACTGCGGCGCTCGGAGAGGATCGGCCGGTGGTCCGAGCTCTTGTTGGCGTCGTCGACGAAGCGATCGGTGTAGTCCCCGTCGAGGATCTCCTGGACGGCGTCGAAGTCCTTCTCCGGGTCCGCGATATAGGCCTCTCCGAACACGAAGGCGTCGAGGATCGATTTGGAGATCTCCGACTTCCCGCCGCCCGAGACCGTGGCCGGCTTGTGCAGCTGCGTGTGCCACGGGGCGGTGCCGATCATGTGCCACTGCTTGGGGTTGCCCACCGCCGCCTTGCAGTGGACCCGATAGCCCGACGGAGTCACGTAGATGCGCCCCGCCAGCAGCGGGATCGAGTGCTCGCCGGCGTCATCGGCCCACTGGATCGTGCGGGTGAGCATCGAGTAGAAGGCGCCGCCGGGCACGAGGACGACGGCGTCGTCGAGCAGGTCGCGGGCGTGCCCGGCGGGCATGAGCTCGAAGCGCCCCGGATTGGTCTCCATGACGGAGGCGATCGTGATTCCCTCGGGGGTGTGGACATCGCGGAACTCGCGGCCCAGGTCGTAGCGCGGGAAGGCGATCGCGCCACCGGCGTGCTCCTCCTCCACGCAGCCGAAGAGGTTGGCCGAGTACCCGATCTGGGTCTTGACCTCCTTCTTGCAGTAGCCGAAGTAGTTGTCCGCGATGACGGTGACGATGACGCCGCGCTCGTCGCGGGCCACGCACTTGAAGGCCTTGCCGCCGTTGTAGAGCTCGTCCTCGGCCCGGTAGCACATGCCGTCGCGGCGCTGGCGCTCCGTGGCCCCCTCCCACGAGGGCAGGCCGAGCTCCTTCTTCGTCAGGCGGGTCAGGTGCGGGGCCAGGATGACGCAGCCGGTGTGGCCGGTCCACGTGCCCGGCTCGAGGGAGGCGTCGTTCTCCGGCAGGTACGGGTCCCCGCCGTTGCCGAAGATCCCTTCGACGAAGTCGAGGTTGGACACGAGCCCGCCCGGGGCGATGAAGCGGATCTCCATGGAGCGGGCGTCGCTGAAGCCCGGCACCTCGGGCACGACGACCGGGCGCAGCAGGAGAGACACGAAGCAGTGGGCGCGCTCATCCGCGGGCCCGTCGGCCGTCCACGGCAGGGCCAGCAGGTCGGCCGGGGCGTCGATGGCGCGCTCCAGGAGGCGGCCGAAGACCTCGGCCGGCACGGCGATCTTGTCATCGGGGATGGGCAGGCCGCCCTCGGCCACGTGGAAGACGCCGGCCGTGGTGCGCCGGTCGTTGCGCGGGTTGTGCAGGACCCCCTGGAGGACGCGGTAGGACTCGACGTAATCGGAGACGAAGCGGTTCCCGTCCGCCGGCAGGGACAGGGCGCGGGCGATGCCGGGCTGGTCGAGGACGAAGGTGGACCGGGGCAGCCGGGGGCTCGTGGACGTGCCGGACAGGTAGGAGTCGAGGAAGTCCTGGATGCGGTGGTCCGCCGCGCAGTGGCGGTTGGCCAGTCGGCGGGAGAGCTCGCGCTCGCGGGCGATGATCGGGGAGACCAGTTGGTCGATCTCCGTGGAGGTGGCCCCGGTGGGGCCGGGGATGCCCAGGAGCTGGAGGCGCAGGGAGATCGCCGCCCGCATGGCGTCGGTCGGGGTGGCGAGGACGGCGGAGGGGAGCGGAGCGGATGGTGCGGCTGCGGAGTCCATGGTGCCGAGCCTAGGGGGCGCCGGCGGGGTGGTGGAGGGGCCTCTCGGCCTATTCCGCCCGGTCCGGCGGGAGGCGGACGAGTGTGACCGATGCCTGAGTGATAGGCGCCATATTGTGCTCTGGCCTGTAATGACGCCGATCAGCGGGGGCGCAGGGTCCGTCGAGCCGACGCCGGGTCATGATCCGGCCGCATTCCCCTTGCCCCGAGGGGGCACTTCCCGGCCATACTTGGGGCTGCACGATGGCTCGTTGGGCCCCCAGCCCTGAATCCCAGCGAACCGACCGGCACTGCAGGAATTGAGGAGCGCGTGACACTGAACGCGGACCCAGGAGGCAATCGTCCCCGTGGCGGCAGGCTCGCCCAGGCGGCCAGCTCCGGGAGGCAGGAGCACGGCCGACAGGCTCCCCTGAGCGGCCGTGACAGGCGCGCCGCCCGGGCCGCCAAGAAGGCCGCCAGGGCCGCTGCCGCAGGCCCGGCCCCCACGGGCCTGAGGAGGATCTTCAACTACCCCAGGCGCGGCAAGGGCCCGATCCACCGCTGGATCCCGAGCTGGCGCTTCTGCCTGGGATCCTTCCTCCTCATGACCGCGGCGGTGCTGGGCCTGTTCGTCTACGCCTACTCGACGATCAAGGTACCTGAGCCCAGCGAGTTCGCCCAGGCGCAGACGACCACCGTCTACTACTCCGACGGCACCACCCCGATGGGGCAATTCGCCGAGGTCAACCGCACTATTATCGATACCTCGACGATCCCCTCCCATGTGGGCAACGCCGTCGTCGCCTCCGAGGACCGCTCCTTCTACACCAATAGCGGTGTGGACCCGAAGGGAATCCTGCGGGCGCTGGTCAACAATGCCAGCGGCGGGGGGACCCAGGGCGCCTCCACCCTCACCCAGCAGTACATCAAGAACTACTACGTCGATACGACGAGCTCCTACACGGGCAAGTTCAAGCAGGCCATCATGGCCCTCAAGATCGACCGCTCCAAGACCAAGGCGGAGATCCTCGGCTCCTACCTCAACACGGTGTACTTCGGGCGGGCCGCCTACGGCATCGAGGCCGCCAGTCAGGCGTACTTCGGCCACCCGGCCTCCGAGATGACCTTCTCCGAATCCGCGCTCCTGGCGGGCATCCTGCCCGCGCCCAGCGCCTGGGACCCGGCGATCGACAAGGACCAGGCCACTCTCCGCTGGAAGCGCGTGCTCGACCTCATGGTGGCCGATGGGTACATCACGCAGGCGGAGCGCGACTCCGCGACCTTCCCGACGACGATCGACGTCACCGACGACGAGACCTACCAGGGACCCAACGGCTACCTCCTCCAGATGGTCCGGGAGGAGCTCACGACGACGGCGGGGCTCACCGACCAGCAGATCGACACCGGCGGGCTGTCCATCGTCACCACGATCAACAAGGGCAACCAGGACGCCGCCGTCGCCGCCGCCCAGAGCCTGCCGGAGGGCCACTCGCCCAACCTGAGGGTGGGGCTGGTCTCGATCGACGCCAGTAGCGGCGGCATCCTCTCCCTCTACGGCGGGAGCGACTACCTCACCGGCGGCCTGAACTCCTCCACCGGCGCCGTGGCCCAGGCGGGATCGACCTTCAAGCCCTTCGCGCTCGTGGCCGCCCTGGAGAACGGCGCGACCCTGGCCAACGGCTATCCGGGGACCTCGCCCATGACGATCGAGGGCACTCAGTTCGTCAACTTCGGAGACGCCCAGTTCAAGTGGGCGAGTCTTGTGACCGCCACCGCGTACTCGGTCAACACCCCCTACGTCCAGCTCAACGAGGACGTCGGACCCGAGACCACCAAGGAGGTGGCCACGCGGGCCGGCTACCCGGAGGACACGGCGGGCCTGAAGGACGCCAACCTCCAGAACGTCCTCGGCTCGGCCTCGCCGCACACGATCGACATCGCCACGGCGTACGCGACCTTCGCCTCGCAGGGGACCCGCCACCAGACGCATATCGTCGCCTCGGTCAGCGGGAAGAGCGTCTCCTACACGGCGCCCACCAATGGCGAGAAGGTCTTCTCCGACGACGTCATGGCCGACGCCACCTATGCGATGCAGCAGGTGGTCAACGAGGGATCGGGCACCACCGCGCTGCGCTTGGGCCGGCCGATCGCCGCCAAGACGGGCTCGTCCTCGGACAACAAGTCCGCCCAGTTCGTCGGCTACACCCCGCAGGTGGCCACCGCTGTCACCCTCTACCAGACCGGGCCCAACGGCGAGGAGGAGTCGATCACCCCCTGGGGCGAGTACTCCGAGATCACCGGCTCCACCTACCCGGCGGACATCTTCACCACCTACATGGAGTCCGCGCTGGACGGCCTGCCCGTCGAGCAGTTCCCCCAGCGCACGGCCGAGTCGTACACGCCGGGCTCCCTGGGCGGCGCCCAGGCTCCCGCCCCCTCGGAGGACTCCTCCCCGGCGCCCGAGCCGGAGCCCTCCGCCGCGCCGGTGGAGCCCACGCAGGAGGCGCCGACCCAGCAGGCCCCCACCCAGGACAACCAGCGCGGGTTCACGCCCGAGCCGGATCAGCAGGCCCCGGCGCTCCCACCGGGTGGCAACGGGACCGACAACCCCTGGGACCCGAACAACCAGGGCGGACGCAACGAGAAAGATCCTGGTGATAATGACCGGGAGGGTGGCCCGAACGACGGGCAGGGCGGTCGGTCGGATCCGCAGAACCGCAACGCCTACGATTGGTACCCCCATTACCGGTACGAGTACGCCTACTGAGCTCCGTCCGGCGCGTGACGGCGCCAGGCCGTCGTGGGCGTGATCGCACGGCGGGGCCCGGCCTGCGCTCCTGCACGTGTCGCACTGCACGGCCGGCGGCCCATCCCCGCCTTCCGGGCGACGGCGGCCCTGGAGTAGGCTCGTGTCCCGGCGCCCTCTGGGCGATCCCGCCCCGGCGGTGCGCCGCACGCATCAACCCTCCTGTCACGGAGAGACCGTGACCGCTTGAGACCAGAGGAGGTGGGTACCAAGCATGCGTCATTACGAGATCATGATCATCCTCGACCCCGAGACGGACGAGCGCACCATCGCGCCGTCGCTCGAGAAGCTGCTGCAGGTCGTCCCCAGCAACGGGGGCACGGTCGACAAGGTCGACGTCTGGGGCAAGCGCCGTCTCGCCTACGACATCAAGAAGCGCTCCGAGGGCTTCTACGTCGTCGTCGACATGACCACCACGCCCGAGATCGCCCAGGAGCTCGACCGCCAGCTCGGCCTCAACGAGACTGTCCTGCGCACCAAGCTCCTGCGTCCCGAGGCCTGAGCCCACCGAGGGAAGGAAGCGAAATGGCCGGCGACACCGTCATCACGATCATCGGGAACCTCACCGCGGACCCGGAGATGCGCTTCACCCCGTCGGGCGCGGCGGTCGCGTCCTTCACGATCGCGTCCACACCGCGCACCTTCAACCGGCAGACCAACGAGTGGCAGGACGCGGAGACGCTGTTCATGCGCTGCTCGATCTGGCGCGACGCCGCGGAGAACGTCGCCGAGTCCCTGACCAAGGGCATGCGCGTCATCGCCCAGGGCCGCCTCCAGCAGCGCTCCTACACCGATCGCGAGGGCGCCCAGCGCACCGTCGTGGAGATGCAGGTCGATGAGATCGGCCCCTCCCTGCGCCGCGCCAAGGCCCAGGTCACCCGCACGGGCGGTCAGGGCGGCTACGGCGGCAACCAGGGCGGTTATCAAGGCGGCCCCCAGAATCAGGGCGGTCAGGGCGGCTCCTGGAGCAACAACCAGGGCGGTCAGGGCTTCCAGGGCCAGGGCGGCCAGTCCGGCTACAACGCCCCCCGGGGCGGCGCCGCGGACGACCCGTGGGCCACGGGCGGCTCCACCTCCTTCGGTGACGAGCCCCCGTTCTGATTCCCGCGATCCAGGCGCCTCGGCCCGTTCCCACACCCACAAACCAATCTCGTATGAGCGCCGTCGGCGCTCGCAACAAGGAGTACCACTATGGCGAAGCCCCAGCTTCGTAAGCCGAAGAAGAAGGTCGGCCCCGTCAAGGCGATCAAGGTCGGCGTCATCGACTACAAGGACACCGCCACGCTGCGCAAGTTCATCTCCGACCGCGGCAAGATCCGCGCCCGCCGTGTCACCGGCGTCTCCGTCCAGGAGCAGCGCAAGATCGCCAAGGCCGTGAAGAACGCCCGCGAGATGGCCCTGCTGCCCTACACGAGCTCTGCTCGCTGAGAAGGAGGCACGGATATGACCACCAAGCTCATCCTCACCCACGACGTGGCCAACCTCGGCGCCGCCGGGGAGGTCGTGAACGTCAAGGACGGCTACGCCCGCAACTACCTGGTCCCCCGCAAGCTCGCCACGCCCTGGACCAAGGGCGCGCAGAAGCAGATCGACCAGATGGCCGAGGCCCGACGTCGTCGCAGCATCGAGTCCCTCGAGCACGCCCAGTCCGCCCGCGCCTGGCTGACTGAGAACGTCGTGACGATCACCGCCAAGGCCGGTGCCAACGGCCGCCTCTTCGGCTCCGTCACCACCGCCGAGATCGCCGATGCCGTGAAGGAGTCCGGCGGCCCCGCCATCGACCGCCGCAAGATCACCGTCGTTCCCCCGATCAAGGCCACCGGCCGTCACAACGCCTCCGTGCGCCTGCACGCCGACGTCGTCGCCCCGGTGGAGCTGTACGTCGTCGCCGCTCGCTGAGCATCGGCAGCACCGAGGGCCCGCCCGGGCAGTCCCGGGCGGGCCCCTTTCGCTGTCGGCGGCCGGGAAGTGGCGAGGTTTGAGGATTGCTCGCGATCTGGAGATACTCTGCGTGTTCTCGTCCTCCATCTCCAGGCTCCTGACCTGGGATGATGCAAGACGTAACACAATGTCAGAAAAAGGAATCCTCAAACCTCGCCACTCGCGTGGGAAGCGACCCGGGACGTGACTGAGGAGTAGGCCGGGAGCTTCGGGGCGATGATGGCCCGCATCGGCGCCTCCGTCCTCGTGCAGGACGCCGTGGTGCCCGCCATCGAGGAGGGCGGCGGGAGCGGAGGGCCCGGCGCGGCGCCGAGGTGCGAGCCGCGCCCTTAGGAGCGCCAGGCGCGGGCGCGCAGGGCAGTGGTTGCGGCCCGGGCGCCCATGAACACCCAGGCGAAGGCCAGCCAGAGCAGCTCCAGCCCGTGATCGCCGAGGTTCGACGCCGCGCCCAGGTGCCCGATCGCCACCGCCAGGGGGGCGTAGGGCAGCAGGGTCAGCACCCCTGCGCGCGCCAGGTAGCGGCCCTCGCCCGCGCCCATGAGAACGCCGTCGAGCAGGTAGACGACCCCGGCCAGCGGCATCGCCGAGGCCGTCACGAGCAGTACCGGGATCGCCAGGCCGATGACGCCCGCGTCCGAGGTGAACAGGCGCGGCAGCCATGGGGAGGCCGCCGCCATGACGGCGCCCAGGACGACACCCGTCAGCGCCCCCCAGGCCACGGTTCGGCGCACTACCGCGCCCACGGCGAGCGGAGGCGCGCCTCCGGCCGGCGGGGCGCTCGCCTCCTCGGCGGACGCGGCATCGGCCTGCCCGAGCGCCGTGCCGATCAGGGCCTGCGCCGCCACGGCCAGCGCGTCGAGGGCGAAGGCGGCGAATGTCCACAGGGAATTGACCACCTGGTGCGCCGCCAGCGGAGCCTCTCCCAGCGCCGTGGCCGCCCAGACCGTCAGCAGGATCGCCGCCCTCAATGAGACGGTGCGCACGAGCAGGGGAAGCCCCGCCCCCAGGGAGGCGCCGAGCCCCGCCCGATGGGGGCGCATCGGCACGCCCGCCGCCCGGGCCGCGCGCACGATGGGCCGCGCCAGGGCCAGGGCCATCGCCGTCTGCGCCAGAGCCGTGCCCAGGCCCGAGCCGGCGATCCCCATCCCCACGCCGTAGAGCAGCACGGCGTTGAGTCCCGCATTGAGCGCCGCCCCGGTGGTGGCCACGATGAAGGGGGTCCTGGTGTCGAGCAGCCCGCGAAGCGTGCCCGTGGAGGCGAGGACTGCGAGCATTCCCGGCAGGCCCGGTGCCGAGGCGCGCAGATAGGCGGTGGCGGCGTCGGCCACCGCCCCCCGCGCTCCCAGGGCCTCCACCAACCACGGGCCGCCCGCGCCCAGGAGGATCGCAGCGCCCGCGCCCAGGAGGAGGGCGAGCCACAGCCCGTCGATCCCCGCGCGCAGGCCCCCGGCCCGATCGCCCGCCCCGAAGAACCGCGCCGTCGTCGCGGTCGTTGCGTAGGCGAGGAAGACGAAGAGGCCCACGAGCGTGGTCAGGACCGCGGAGGCGAGCGACAGGCCCGCCAGGGATGTGGCCCCCAGGTGCCCGACCATCGCGGAGTCCACGAGCACGAGCAGGGGCTCGGCCACGAGCGCACCGAGCGCCGGCAGCGCCAGTCCCAGGATGGACCGGTCGAGGCGACGGCGCCCGGTCGGGCCCGGAGAACTCATGGATCCGTCCCGGTCAGGACTCGCGCCGAGGGGGCCGTCATCGCACTCTGGTCTGGTCACGTCATCTCCGGGGTCGTGGGGGCGTCCCAGTCTCTCACGCCCCCCGCGCAGGCCGGCGGCGCCCACCGCCCACCCCCGCCGCCGTCCGTCCCGGGCCCTCGCCGTGCTCGTGCCAATCGCGCCCGGGTGGTCCAGACCTGAAGGTGAGGATGAGGTTATTCCACAGGAAAACAGGGTTATCCACAGATTTTGTGCGGACTTTGTCGCACTTGCTTGTGGGCTTCTGAGCATGAACTCCACGTCGAGATCACGCTGGTATCTCAACGATTGCCGAGAACATGCAGGTCGTGACCCCAACTTTATCCACAGGCTGTGCGGCGCGTCGCCCCCAGGTTATCCACCGCTTTCCACAGGTGTCGGTGGTCCGCCCACAACATCCCCCCAGGGCGCGTTTGCCGCGCCTCGGGGCGGGGGCTAATGTCGCGCGCGCGCCGCCTGGCGCCGGAGGGGAGGGGAGCCATGACCGACGTCATCGACCGCGCCGCCGTGAGCACGGCGCGCGAGTCCGGCGGGCGGGGAAGGAGCGGCCAGGACGCATCCGGCCCATCGGCGACGGCCCGCTTCGATGGCGTCTTCGACCGCGTCCCCCCGCACGACGACGAGGCGGAGATGGCCGCGCTCGGTGGCATGCTCCTGAGCAAGGAGGCGATCACCGACGTCCTGGAGGTCCTGCGCGGCAACGAGTTCTATCAGCCCGCCCACGAGTCGATCTTCGACGTCATCGTCGACGTCTACAACCGCTCCATGCCGGCCGACCCCATCGTCGTGGCCGACGAGTTGGCCAAGCGCGGCGAGCTCGATCTCGTCGGCGGCGCCCCCTACCTCGCCTCCCTCATGGCGAGCGTGCCCACGGCCGCCAACGCCGCCTACTACGCGCGCATCGTCCGGGAGAAGTCCCTCATGCGGGGCCTCGTCCAGGCCGGCACCCGCATCACCCAGCTCGGCTACTCCCAGGACGCCGGGGACATCGCCGAGCTCGTCACCCTGGCCGAGGCCGAGGTCTACTCCGTGGCCCACTCCGAGGGGGAGAAGGAGGACTACGTCGCGATCTCCGAGCTCCTGGGCGAGGCCAACCTGGAGATCGAGGCCGGGCAGAGCCGCGAGCAGGGCGCCATGACGGGCGTTCCCACGGGCTTCATGGACCTCGACGAGCTCACCGGCGGCCTCCACGCCGGCCAGATGGTCATCATCGCCGCGCGCCCCGCCATGGGCAAGTCCACGCTCGCCGTCGACTTCTGCCGCTCGGCCTCCATCCACCACGGCATCCCCTCGTGCTACTTCTCCCTGGAGATGGGGCGCATGGAGCTCATGATGCGCATCCTGGCCGCCGAGTCCGGCGTCTCCATGAACAAGCTGCGCGGCTCCAACCAGATGGACGAGCGCGACTGGCAGGACGTCGCCCTGGCCTACAACCCCGTCTCCAACGCGCAGCTGTACATCGACGACTCCCCGAACCTCACCATGCCGGAGATCCGCTCCAAGGCCCTGCGCCTCAAGCAGCAGAACGGCCTCGGCCTGCTCGTCATCGACTACCTCCAGCTCATGAGCTCGGGCAAGCGGGTGGAATCCCGCCAGCAGGAGGTCAGCGAGTTCTCCCGCTCGCTCAAACTCCTCGCCAAGGAGCTCGAGATCCCGGTGATCGCCGTCGCCCAGCTCAACCGCGGCCCCGAGCAGCGCACCGGCAACAAGCCCCAGATGTCCGACCTGCGCGAGTCCGGCTCCCTGGAGCAGGATGCCGACATCATCATGCTCCTGCACCGCCCCGAGTACTACGCGATGGAGGAGCGCCCCGGGGAGGCCGACATCATCGTCGCCAAGCACCGCAACGGGCAGACCAAGACGATCCCCGTGGCCTTCCAGGGCCACCTCTCCCGCTTCTCCAACATGGCGCGCGACATCACCGCCGAGCCCGACTACGAGGGCTGACCGGCCCGGCCGCGGTCGGTCGGCCGTGAGCGCGGCCTTCTCAGTTCTCCGCCCGGCCCAGGCGCCAGTAGCCCATGAACGACACCGTGCGCCGATCCAGGCCCCGCTCCGAGACCAGGTGGCGGCGCATCTCACGCACAGCCCCCGCCTCGCCGGCCAGCCACGCGTACAGGTCCGTGCGCGACAGCGCCGCCCCGCCCCGCGCCGTGCGCGGCACCTCCCACAGGAGGTCGGCATCGACGTCGATCTCCTCCACCCGAGTGGGCAGGCCCGGCGGGCACAGCTCCGCCGCCGCCTCAACGACTGCCGCTGTCAGCAGCTCGCCGTGCGCCCGGCCCTCACGTCCCAGGAAACGCAGTTCGAAGCCCGGATGCCTCGGCAGATAGGCGCGGTCGGCCTCCCGGGGCATCTCGACGACGGCGATCCCTCTCGCGCTCGCGGGCAGCCCCTCCAGGATGCGGGCGATCGCCGGGGCCGCCGTCTCATCGCCGCCCAGCAGGAAGGCATCCGTGCGCGCCGGTGGGACGAAGTCGACGCCGCCAGTCTCGCCGTCGAAGGAGCGCCGGGGCCCCAGCAGAACGGCCCTGCTCCCGACGGCGGCCGCCTCGATCCAGCGCGCCGCGGGTCCCAGCCCGGTGCCGGGCCCGCTGGGGCCGCTGGGCGGCGCAGAGGGATGCACCACCATGTCCACGTCCACCTCCGTCGCGGCCCCGTCATGCCCGGTCCGGCGCACCGCGCGCGTCGTGTAGGTGCGGATCGGGCAGCGGTGCTCCGGCGGGCAGGCGAGCCAGGCGGCGTACCATTCCGAGCCGTCCACCAGGTGCTCGTAGCCGCCGGAGGGCGCGGGCAGGACGAGCTTGATGCGCTGGTCCCAGCCCGGGTCCGCGAAATCGGCCAGAGGGCCGCCATCCTCCTCGGGAGCCCCGGCGCCCACGAAGGTGAAACGCCGCATGGATGGCGAGACATCGCGGATTCCCGCCACCTCGACGGCGAAGAGGCCGAAGGGGGCGGCCCCGGCGCCGCTCACGCCTCCTCCCGCGCGGATGCCCGATCCCGCCCGACGTCGGCACCGACGTGGTGGCGGCCCTTGGGGATGATGAGCGGCGTGCCGGAGACCGGGTCCGGGATGACGTCCGCCTCCAGGTCGAAGACCTCGCGCACCAGCTCGCTCGAGATGATCTCCGATGGCGCTCCCGAGGCGACCACCCTCCCCCGGCGCATGGCGATGATGTGGTCCGCGTAGCGGGCCGAGAGATTGATGTCGTGCAGGACCATGACCACGGTCGTCCCGCGCTCGCGGTTGAGATCCGTGAGCAGGTCCAGCACCTCCACCTGGTGGGCGAGGTCGAGGAAGGTCGTGGGCTCGTCGAGCAGGAGCACGTCGGTGCGCTGGGCCAGGGCCATGGCGATCCACACGCGCTGGCGCTGGCCGCCGGAGAGCTCGTCGATGGAGCGATCCGCCAGGGCCTCAGTGCGGGTGGCCAGCAGCGAGGCCTCCACGATCCTCCGGTCGGCGGCGCTCGTGGCCCGGAACAGTCCCTGGTGGGGGCTGCGGCCCCGACCCACGAGATCCGCCACCGCGATGCCCTCCGGGGCGATCGGCTGCTGCGGCAGCAGGCCGAGGCGGCGGGCCAGTCGGCGGGTGGGCAGCGAGCGGATCTCCTCGCCGTCGAGCAGGACCTGTCCGCTCATGGGGGCCAGGACTCGTGCCATCGTCTTGAGCAGGGTGGACTTCCCGCAGGCGTTCGCCCCCACGATGACGGAGATGCGGCCCGACGGGATGTCGATGTCGACGCCGTCGACGACGACGCGGCCCGCGTACCCCGAGCGCAGGGCGCGGGTGGCCAGTTCGGCGGGGCGCGCGCGATCCTGCTCCTCAGGTGCGCGGGTGTTGGTGGACGGGGTCATGCGGAGGCTCCCTGGCGGTTGAGTCGCAGCAGCTGGAGGAGGAGATAGGGGGCGCCGACCACGCCGGTCACCACGCCCACCGGCAGCGTTGTGGGGAAGGCGTGCTGGCCCAACAGGTCCCCGCCGAGCACGATGATGGCGCCCATGAGTGCGGCGGGCAGGAGCAGCGTGCGATGCGTGCGCCCCACGAGACTCGCCGCGAGGGGCCCTGCGAGGAAGGACACGAAGGCGATGGGCCCGGTGGACGCGGTCGCGAAGGAGGCCAGCGCCACCATGGTGAGCACGAGTGCGAGCCTGGCGCGGCCGGTGGCCACCCCCAGGCCGACAGCGGTCTCCTCGCCCAGCGCGATCAGCGGCAGGTCCCGGCCGATGATCCCCATGATCAGCGCGCAGGCGCCCACGGCGATCGCCAGGATTCCCACCTGGTCCCAGGCGGCGTCGTTCAAGGAGCCGGACAGCCAGCGCATCGCCTTGGGCACGTCGTAGATGGCGGCCCGCAGTTGCAGGTAGGCGACGAGTGAGGACAGCATCGAGGACACGCCGATGCCGATGAGGATGAGCCGAGCGCCCTGGGTCCGGCCCGAGCCGGACAGCGCGTAGATGACGGCGGCCGTCGCCAGCCCGGCGGCGATCGCCAGGATGCTCACGGCCGACCCGGACCAGCCCAGCACGAGGATGGAGAAGACCGCCGCCGTCGAGGCCCCTGAGGTGATGCCGATGATGTCCGGGCTGGCGAGCTGATTGCGCAGCATCGTCTGCGAGGTGGTCCCGGCCATGCCGAAGGCGAGTCCCGCGAGGAGCCCGACCGTCGCGCGCGGCAGTCGCAGACGGCCCACGGAGAACGATGCCCCGGGCACGCGCTCGCCCATCATGACGCGGAGGACCTCCTCGGGGGAGTACCAGGTCCTCCCGATGAGCACGGCCGCCCACCACAGGGCGATGACGGCGATGAGCAGCGCCGCGCTCACCCCCCAGTAGCGCGCCGCGCGGGCCCGCCTGCCCCGGTCGGTGAACCCGGTGGCGATCGCGGGGGCGCTCATAGCTCGCGCACCTTGGCGCTGCGGGCGACCACGATGAGGACGGGTGCTCCCACGAAGGCGGTGATGATGCCCACCGATACCTCGGAGGGCCGGGCGATCACCCGGCCCAGGGTGTCCGCCGCCGTCAGGAGCGCGGCACCGCCGAGCGCGGACAGGGGCAGGAGCCACCGGTGATCGGGGCCCGCGAGCATCCGCACGGCGTGGGGCACCATGAGGCCGACGAAGCCGATCGGCCCGGCCAGCGCCGTCACCGCGGCGCACAGGACCACCCCCGCCCCGGCGGCCAGGAGCCGTGTCACCGGCGCGTTGACGCCCAGGCCCGTGGCCGCCTCGTCGCCGAGTGCCAGCGAGTTCAGTGGGCGCGCCATCACCAGGGCGATCCCCGCCGCCAGCGCGATGAAGGGCAGGACCACCCCGAGGGAGTCCCAGGTGCCCCTCCCCAGGCTGCCGACCTGCCAGGAGCGGAAGTCCTCGAGGCCCTGGGCGCGAGGAAGCATGATCGCGCTGATCACCGAGGACAATGCCGCCCCGGTGGCCACGCCGGCCAGGGCGAGTTTGACCGGTGTGGCGCCACCCGGTCCGAGTGAGCCGACGGCGTAGACCGCGACGGCGGTGAGCACGGCCCCCGCCATCGCCAGCCACAGGTACTGGAAGAGGGAGTGGATGCCGAGGAAGGCGATGCCGGTGACGATCGCCAGGGAGGCCCCCGTGTTGATCCCCAGGATCCCGGGGTCGGCGATGGGGTTGCGGGTGATCGCCTGCATGAGGGCGCCCGCCAGCCCCAGGGCCGCGCCCGCCGCGAGGGCAGTGGCAGTGCGCGGCAGGCGCTCGCCGACGGCGGCGGCCCCGATGGTCGAGTGATGGCCGGTGATGCCGCTGAGGATCTCGGCTGGGCTGACCACGCGCGCGCCGAGGGCTATTGAGGCGAGGACGGCCAGGGCGATCAGCGCCAGCAGCGCGACGAGTACGGCGGGCGCGGGTGATGAGGAGCGCCTCGTCCTGACCGGATCGCCCAGCGCGGGCCGGGCGGGAGGGGTCACTGGACCTTGTCGGCCGCGGCGGCGATGAGAGCCACGTAGTCCGCCAGGCCCCACGGCAGGGACAGGGGCCCGGGGTTGGTGGAGGCCGACAGCGCCGAGCCGTTGCCGACGAAGGCGATGGCCCCGTTCTTCACCGCGGGGATCGTCCCGATGAGGGCATCGGCCTGGAGCGTGGGCAGATCGGCCTCGGTGCCGTACATGACCATGATGTCGACATCGTTGACCATGTCGGCGTTCTCGGCGGACAGGTTGTAGGAGAAGGTGGTGGGGTCCGCCTCGGCCTGCTTGCGCACCGACTCCGGGATGGCCAGGCCCAGGTCCTCCATGAACGCCGTGCGCGGATCGCCCGTCGTGTAGAAGCCGATGGAGGAGGCGTCGCCGTCGCTCATGTAGAAGAAGGCGGCGTTCTTGCCGGCCAGCTGGGCGTGCTTGGCGGTCTCGGCGGCGATGGAGGACTCGAGGTCGGCGATGAGCGCCTCGCCCTCGGCCTTCTTGCCGATCGCGGTGGCGTCCATGGTGATCATCTCCCGCCACGGGGTGACCCAGGCGGCCTTGGGATAGGCGATGGTGGGCGCGATCTCGCTGAGCCGGTTGTAGTCCTCCTGGGTCATGCCGGAGTAGGCGCCCAGGATGACATCGGGTTTGGTGTCGGCGATGGCCTCGAAGGCGATGCCGTCCGTCTCGTCGAACAGGACGGGGGCCGTGGCGCCGCCGGCGACGAGCTCATCCACCCTCGCCTTGGTCCACGGCAGCATCCCGGAGCCGTCCTCGACGCCGAAGACCTGCTTGGCGATCCCCACGGGCATGATGCCCAGAGCGAGGGGGACGTCCTGGTTCGCCCAGTTGACGGTCGCGATGCGCTCCACCGAGGCGGGCAGCTCCGTGATGCCCAGGGCGTGGGTGACGGTGCCGGGGGCACTGTCGGCGGAAGAGCCACTGGCGCTCCCGCCGTCGCCCCCCTTGCCTCCGCAGGCGGCCAGGAGCGCCGACAGGGACAGTGCTGAAGTACTCGCGAGGAAGGACTTGCGGGGGATGGGCATGGGTTCCTCTTCGTCGTCGGGGGCGGTCGATCGCGGTGAGCGCCCGGAGATGGACAAGGAGAACCTTAGTAAGGGGAGGATGGCCTATGGAAGAGCGGCATGTATGGCGTGACGCATCTTCGTCGGCACGGCGGGTCATCATCCGCCGTGCGGCCCCGCCCCGGAGGGGCGGTGGGATCCCGGACCGGGCTCAGCCCTGGCGGGCGAGGTCCGCCGCCCCCACCAAACCGGCCTCCTGGCCTCCGGCGGCCAGGACGAGCGGGATCGGCGGTCGATGGGCGCCCGCGGTGAGGGCGGCCTCGAAGGCCTTCCGCGTGGGTTCCAGGAGGATGTCGCCCGCCTCGGCCAGGCCCCCGGCGATGACGATGACCTCGGGATCGAGCACGGCGCACAGGTCCGCGAGGCCCCGGCCCAGCCAGTGGGTGAGCTGGGCGTAGCACTCCAGGGCGCAAGGGTCGCCCTCGCGGGCCGCCGCGGTGACCGCCTTGCCGGAGATGTTGTTGGCGTCCCCGCCCGAGAGCTCGATGATGCGCGCGGCGTAGGCGGGGCGGAAG
This sequence comes from Actinomyces denticolens, assembly GCF_002072185.1. GTDB lineage: Bacteria > Actinomycetota > Actinomycetes > Actinomycetales > Actinomycetaceae > Actinomyces > Actinomyces denticolens. The sequence continues at coordinate 5,505 of NZ_MVIW01000040.1, read as the reverse complement.
CGCGCCTGCTCCCAGCCGTTGACCCCCAGGGCCGTGCCGGCGGCGTAGCGCTCGAGACAGCCGTTGAGGCCGCAGCCGCAGGGCCGTCCATCCGGTACGACGTTGATGTGTCCGATCTCGGCGGCGAAGCCCCGGGCGCCGCGCAGGAGCCTGCCATCCACGATGACCGCCCCTCCCACGCCGGTGCCGATCGCCACGACCAGGGCGTTGCGCTTGCCCTGGGCGGCGCCGAAGCGCACTTCCGCCCAGCCGAAGGCATTGGCGTCGTTCTCCACGACGACCGGCATGCCCACCCGCTCGGAGATCGCGTCCGCCAGGCGCAGGCCGGTCCAGTCCAGGTTCGTGCCGTGGGCGATCGTGTTTCGGTCCTCGGCGATGAAGCCGGCCGCGCCGATGCCGACCGTCGCGCAGGCGGGGAAGTCGTTCTTGAGCTCGCGCACGACCTCGACGATCGTGTCGATGATGGCCTGGCGCTCCTTGGCGGGGGAGTCGCGGCGGATCGTGGCGAGGACCTCGCCGTCGACGCCGACGACGCCGCCCGCGATCTTCGTGCCGCCCACGTCCACGCCGATGCTCAGCGCGCCTCGTGAGTCCTGCGCCGTCCCAGTGGTCGCCTCGGTCTGATCCGCCATGTGTGCTCCTTCGCCATGCCTCGGGTGATGCGGTGCCGGGTGGGCGCGCGCCCATCGATGGGCGCGATGCCGAGGCGCGCCTATTGTGACAGGGGTCGCAGGTCTCCCGCGACCGAATGACGACGGTCCCGTGGATGCCGCGAGGGCCATGAGCGTCATGGGCGTCATGGGCGATCCCCGCCGTCGCCGGGCCCCGGTGGGGGCCACTGATCATCTCCGACTACTTCGCGGCCTGCTCGGTGATCGCGGCGCGCACCGCGTCCGCAGGGGCGAAGCCGCTGATGTAGGTGTCGTTGATCATGAGGAAGGGTGTTCCCGTCACTCCGATCTCGTAGGCATGATCCTTGGCCTGGGTCACCGACAGGACGGTGGCGTCAGCGGTCATGTCCGCCTTGAACCTCTCGATATCCTGCACTCCGGCGCTCTGGGCGAGGGCCGTGAGGCTGTCCTGGGTGTACTCGGGGTGGCCGGTGGGATCGGCGGCCGCGTAGACGGCGTCGTGGAACTCCCAGAAGCGGCCCTGGTTCCCGGCGGCGATCCCGGCCTGCGCGGCCAGCGGCGAGGAGGCGGTGATCTGCGCGAGATCGCGCCACTCGATCCGCAGCGTGCCATTGTCGATGAGGTCCTGCAGCCCGGGGCCGGTCTCCTGGGCGAACTTCGTGCAGTACGGGCAGGCGAAGTCGGAGAAGATCGTCATCACGACCGGCGCGTCCGCGCTCCCCTTGGCGCGGGCGTCGTTCGGGTCGCGCTTGGGCTCGTTGCGCAGGATCTGCAACTGCTCAGGGCTGAGGGAGGGAACGGCGGCCGCCCCCTGGGCGGGGCTGGGCGCGGGGCCGGAGGGCGTCGCCTCCGCCGTGGCGGACGGGGCCGAGGCCGATCCGCCCGTGCTCCTCAGGATGAGGATCCCGGCGATCGTGGCCAGGAGGAGGGCGATGATGATGAGCAGGATGACCACGGCCTGGTTGTTCCGCCGGACCGGCGGCGCCCCGTCCGAAGCGGGGCTGATGGGCGCGTTCGGCCCTGTGGGGGCGGCGGTGGGCTCGGGCGAGTGGGTCATGCCCGCAGTCTGGCAGACAGCGGGAGCCCGGAGTCGCTTCTCCACCCCATCGCGACGGATCCGCGATGCTCCTCAGCCGGGGAGCCAGGCGCCCAGCGCCATGCCCGCCGCTCCCGAGGCCAGGCAGATGGTCATCATGCCCAGGCCGTGGGCCGCGGCGGCCCTCCAGCGCCCGAGTGCGGCGAGCCGCGCGCCCTCCACGCTCGCCGTGGAGAAGGTCGAATAACCGCCCAGGAGGCCTGTGCCGAGGACGCGGGCCAGGCTCGCTGCGCCCGCCGTCGCCTCCGCTTGCGCCCAGCCGGTGAGGATACCCAGGAGCAGGCAGGCCGTGGTGTTGACGACGATCGTCCCCACCGGCACCGGCGGCCCGCCGACGGCCCCGTGGGCCTCGCCGGAGGACCCGTCGGCAGGACCGGCCTGCCCGTGGCGGGATGAGGCGGCCGTCTTCCCGGCCGCAGCCCTGGCCGCCGCGGCGGTCACGCGGCCGTCGACGAGGTGGCGGGCGATGGCCCCCGCGCCTCCGGCCAGGGCCATGAGGAGCCAGATCCATGCCCCGCTCATGCCGACTCCGGGCGCGCGGTACCGGCTCCGGCGCCGTCGGTGGTATCAGCGCGATGCGCCCGCTCCAGGAGCCCAGACAGCCGCAGCCCGAGGCCTGCGAGCGCCAGGCCCGCGATGAGGGAGCCCAGGAGGTACACGACCCCCAGGGCCGCGCGCCCCCGGCCGATGAGGTGAAGCGTCTCGCCGATCAGCGTCGAGTAGGTGGTGAGCGCCCCCATGAGTCCTGTGCCCACCCCCAGGCGGATGAGCCGGTGCCCGCCCGTCCGGCAGCCGGGCGCCGCCGACCAGCCCAGGATGAGGCCCAGGAGGAGTGCGCCTGCGAGGTTCGCCGTCGCCGTCGCCCAGGGGAGCCCCGACGGCGAGGAGCCGATGAGCTCGGCGAGACCGGCCCGCAGCGAGGTGCCGACGGCTCCGCCGAGGCCCACCACCCCCAAGGCGGGCCAGTCGGGGACGGGGGAGGGGCGCATGTCAGCGGCTGCCGACGAGCTGGGCGACCTGAAGATCGTCCTCGTTGAAGATGAGGATGTAGTCGCGGCCGGTACGGCCCTCGATCCAGGCCGCGGCGTCCCGGGGGGCATTGCCGCCCCACGCCGATGATCGGGCGTCGATGACCACGTACTGCGGCGCCTCGCTGCCCGTGCCCACCCAGGCGACATCCGCCCGCGGGACCAGGTAGGCCATGAGGGACAGGTCCGTCTCCACGGTCGAGCCCTCGGGGATGAGGTTGTGGACCGCCTCCACGGAGGCCATGCGCTCCGGTGCCCTGCCGAAGCCCCGATCATTCATCTGCCACAGGGGCAGGTCCGAGGCGGTGACGGCACCCAGGACCATCGGAGCGGCCAGGCCGAGCAGCGCCAGCCATCGGGCCCACAGCGGTACCTCCAGCCAGCCCGCGCCCTCCGGCCTGCGCGAGCGCCGCCGCTTGAGAGCGGCGACGACGTCGAGGAGCGCCCCCACGGCCACAGGGATGAGCACGGCGTTGTAATGCCAGTTCCTCCATTCCCAGTAGAAGGCCACCGAGCCCAGGAACCGCCAGGCCAGGGTCGGCGCCACTACGGCGATCCACGGTGATCCCAGCCCGATGCCGCCGGCGGTGAGCGCCAGCACGACCAGGGTCTGGATCTTGACCTCCGGGGAGAACAGGCGGGTGATCAGGTCCTGGTGGGCTCCGCCGTCGGCACCCGATCCGATGGAGTAGGCCCACGTGCCCCCCGGGTTGAGCATCGGCAGGAGCACCGTGGTGGTCAGGAAGAACATGACGACGCCGAAGGCGGCGAGCACGAGCCCGAGCTGCCAGGTGGTGAGGCGCCCGATCGGGTGGGCCAGGTGGCCCCGTCTCAGTTCGCCCAGGCCCCGCACGGCCACGGCCAGGCCGATCATGAGGACCGTCAGGCCCAGGTCCTCCTTGACCAGGACCAGCGGTGCGGACCAGCAGGCCACGGCCAGCCACCTGCGCTCGACGAAGGCCGCCGAGGCGAAGGCCAGCATGGGAACCGCGAAGGCGATCTCGTGGAACTGCGCGGCCACCGCGCCCTGGAATCCCCAGCTCAGCACGTAGGTGAGGCCCAGCGCGAGCGCGACAATCGGGTGGGTCAGGCGCTGGGCCAGGCGCACGATGGGCCACGCGGAGACCGCCAGGAGGATGTCCTGGACGATGAGGAGGGTCAGGCCCGAGGGGAACAGCGCCCACAGGGGGCCGAGCAGCACGAGGATGGGGTGGAAGTGGTCGCCCAGGAGGTTGTAGCCCGGCCCCTTGATCGGGACGATCGGCGCGTCCAGGTGGGAGTAGGCCTTCGCCGCCTCGGAGAAGATGCCCAGGTCCCAGCTCGGGACGGTCATCGCCCTCCACTGGCCCACGGAGTACGCGATGAGGACCCAGGCGCCGATGAGGACGGTGAGCGCGGCGGGCAGAAGATCGCGCAGATCTCGGAGGGAACGCGGCGGGGTCAGGCGGAAGGGCGGCACCTCCTCCGCCTCCGGGGCGATCGCTCGGGCAGTCCCGGCGCTCTCCTCCGGCCCCCTCGCATCGGGCGGCAGGTACTGGCCCTGCGGCAACGGGGGCATGGGCTGGGCGGCCGGCAGAGGCGGGATCGGATACGCGGCGGCTCCATCCTGGGGAGGAACGGCGTCGTCGGGGCTGGGCACTGGACTCATCGCGGACGAGCCTAATGCTCGAAACACCCCTCGGCGTAGGCTGCCCCAGTCACACCCACCCCTGAGGAGACACAGATGACTGCCAACACGGGCGAGCACGATCTAGACGAGATCGTCGAGCGCGGCGAGCACCTCCAGCGCCGCCTCACCAATCGACACATCCAGCTCATCGCCATCGGCGGGGCGATCGGAACCGGCCTCTTCATGGGCTCCGGCAAGACGATCTCCCTGGCCGGCCCCGGCGTGCTGCTCGTGTACGCGATCATCGGAGGCTTCCTCTTCCTGGTCATGCGGGCCCTCGGCGAGGTCCTGCTGTCCAACCTGGAGTACAAGTCCTTCGCCGACGTCGCCCATGACCTCATCGGCCCCTGGGCGGGCTTCTTCACCGGGTGGACCTACTACTTCTGCTGGCTCGTGACCGCCATCGCGGAGGTCATCGCCATCACCCAGTACGCGCAGCACTGGTGGCCCACCGTGCCCCTGTGGCTGCCCGCCACCCTCACCGTCGCCCTGCTGCTGTCCCTCAACCTGACCACGGTCAGGGCCTTCGGCGAGATCGAGTTCTGGTTCTCCATCATCAAGATCGTGGCGATCATCGCGCTCGTCCTCGTCGGCATCGTCCTGGTCGCCATCGGCTTCACAGCGCCCAATGGCGCCGTCGCCTCCCTGAGGAACCTGGGGGACCCGGGCGACTCGATCGGCAGTCTCTTCCCCAACGGCTTCTCCGGCTTCACCGGCGCCTTCCAGATCGCCGTCTTCGCCTTCGTGGGCACCGAGCTCATCGGGACCGCCGCTGCGGAGGCCAAGGACCCGGAGGTCACCCTCCCCAAGGCGATCAACGCCATCCCGGTGCGCATCCTCCTGTTCTACCTGGGCGCGCTCGCCGCGATCATGATGGTCACCCCCTGGCAGGAGGTCACCGAGTCCAGTCCGTTCGTGGCCATGTTCTCCCTGGCCGGATTCGGCCTCGCGGCGTCGATGGTGAACTTCGTCGTCCTCACCGCCGCGGCGTCGAGCGCGAACTCCGGCATGTACTCCACCTCCCGGATGCTCTACGGCCTGTCCTGGTCCGGTAATGGCCCCGCCGTCTTCAAGCGCCTG
>NZ_MVIW01000004.1 GCF_002072185.1 Actinomyces denticolens | reverse complement strand
GCCACCACCACGAAGAGGCGCAGAGAGAACATTACAGATTGGAACGCCTCGGATCAAACCGGAAACCGGTGATCCCGATCTCGCGCTCCTCTGTTCAGTTCCGGCCGCCCGACCCCGAGATGACCTCGGTGCCGCGCTTGGCCGAGGAGTAGATTACGTAGCGCTCACCGCGTCGTCAAATCACAAATCAGTGACGGCGCCCACATGGACGCCGTCGCTGAATTCTCGCAGATCAGACGGTATGCCCGAGGTCTCCTCCGTTACTTGCTCCGCGCCACGGAGAGAGTCCGCCGCCCCTTGCGCACGAGGACCACTCCCCCGGCGAGCAGGTCGGCCTCGGTCACCACTGCCTCCTCGTCGGCCACCTTGGTGTTGTTGAGGTAGGCGCCGCCCGCGGCGATCGTTCGGCGCGCCGCCCCGCGCCCCTTCTCCAGCCCCGCGCCGACGAGGAGGTCGACGATGGTGGACTCCCCCACGACGAGCTCCGAGCTCGGCAGGTCCGCCGTGGCCGCAGCCATCGTTGCCTCGTCGATCGCGGACAGGTCACCACGGCCCCATAGCGCCGCCGTCGCGGCCTCGGCCTGAGCGAGGGCGGGCTCGCCGTGGACCCAGCGCGTGACCTCGCGGGCGAGCGCCCGCTGCGCCTCACGGGCCTTGGGGTTGGTCGTCACCTCGGCCTCCAGGCGCTCGATCTCCTCACGGTCCAGGAAGGTGAAGACCTTGAGGAAGCGCACGACGTCGGCGTCATCCACCTGGAGCCAGAACTGGTAGAACGCGTAGGGACTGAGCAAATCGGGGCTCAGCCAGATGGCGCCGCCCTCGGTCTTGCCGAACTTCGTGCCGTCCGCCTTCGTGATGAGCGGATTGGTCATGACATGGACCGAAGCCCCCTCGACCTTGTGGATGAGGTCCATGCCCCCCACGAGGTTGCCCCACTGGTCGTTCCCACCGACCTCGAGGGTGCAGCCGTAGCGGCGGTACAGCTCGAGGTAGTCGTTGGCCTGCAGAATCTGGTAGCTGAACTCGGTGTAGGAGATGCCCTCCTCGCTGGCCAGGCGGCGGGCGACGATGTCCTTGGAGAGCATGGTGCCCAGGCGGAAGTACTTGCCCAGGTCTCGCAGCAGGCCGATGGCGGTCAGCTCACCGGTCCAGTCGAGGTTGTTGACGATGCGCGCGGGGTTGTCCCCCTCGAAGTCGAGGAGGTTCTCCAACTGCGATTGCAGGGAGCGCGCCCATCCGGCCACGACCTCGGGGGTGTTGAGGACGCGCTCGCCCTTGTCCCGGGGGTCGCCCACCAATCCGGTGGCGCCGCCGACCAGGGCGAGGGGGTGGTGCCCGGCCAGCTGCAGGTGCCGCATGACCTTCACGGCCACGAGGTGTCCGTGGTGGAGCGAGGGGGCGGTCGGGTCGAAGCCGCAATAGAAGGTGAGCCGCCCCCCGTTGAGCGCCTGGCGCAGCGCATCGATGTCGGTGTGCTGGGCGATGAGGCCCCGCCACTGCAGCTCATCCAGGATGTCGGTCACGGCCCTGATGCCTTTCCTCGCTCTTCCCGGCGCATGACGCCCGGGGCCGGAGCGGTCTCCGGCGCCGCTAGTCTGCCACGACGACGGAGCCGCCCAGGCTTCCCGTCCGGCTCAGCGCTCCGGGAGGAGACCGATGCTCGGCCCGTAGACCTCCCAGCCTCCGGCGGCCCGGGCGCGCTTGCCCGCCTCGAGGATGCGGCCGTGGATCTCGACGAGCTCGGCCAGACTCAGCGCCTCGGCGTCGATCCGCTCCTCCAGGGCGCGCCGTGTCGGCTCATAGCCGTTGCCGACGGCGTAGCCGGCCTGGGCGAGCAGCCGCCGCCCGTAGGTGTCGAAGATGAAGCGGCGCCGGTGGAAGACCATGAGGGCGATGACGTCGGCCGTCTCCGGGCCGACGCCGCGCAGGGCGAGCAGCGCGTCGCGCAGGGCGGCGTCGTCCAGGTGCTCCGCGCCACGCCCTGCGGGCGACAGTGACCACGAGACGTAGGCCCGCAGAGTCGCCGACTTGGCCCTCATGAAGCCGGCGGGACGGATGAGGGCCCTCAGCTCGTCGTCGTCCAGGGCGAGCAGGCGCCGCGCGTCGAAGGCGGTCGCCTCCCGCAGGGCGTCCAGGGCGCGCTCGACATTCGTCCACGCCGTGTTCTGCACGAGGACGGCGCCGCACACGTACTCCAGGTCGCACTCCCCCGGCCATGGCTCGACCTCGCCCAGCGCCCGCCGCAGGCGCTCCAGCACGAGTCGGACCGGCAGGGGCGAGGTCCCGGCGGCGCTCACGAGCCCGCTCCGGGCCGGTCCCAGGTGAGTGTGTAGCGGTAGTAGAAGCGGCGCCGCACCCGCGCCCCCGGGAGAGCCCGCGCCGCCGCACGGCGGATCTCGGCCAGGGGCTCTCGCGCCCGGGTCACGGGCACGCCGATGTCCCGCATCTCGCCGTGGAGCCGGCTCGCCACCCGGATCGGCAGGATGCTCAGCCCTGAGACGATCCAGTCCCAGGCGCTCGCGTTCGCGGCGAGGCCGACAACCGTGAGCCGGCCTCCGGGCGCCACGAACTCGGCCAGGCGCTCCAGCCCGGCCTCCAGCGGCAGGTGGTGCAGGACGGCGACGCAGGTCACCGTCTCGAAGCGCCCGAGCTGCCCGACGACGTCGCCGCCGAGCACGTCCAGGCGGTGCACGTCCGCGTTGCGGACCCCGGCCAGACGCTCATGGGCGCGCTGCGCGGTGGCAGCATCGGCCTCGACCCCGACAACCTCCTCGCACACGCCCGCCAGCCGCTCGAGCAGCAGGCCGTCCCCGCAGCCGACGTCCAGCGCCCGCCCGCCGCGGACGGCGGCGTCGGCGACGAGCTCGTCGTGGAAGGCCGTGTTGTGGTTCCAGTAGTGCTCAGGCATCAGGATCCTCCGGGCACGGCTCCCCCGCGCCCGGCCCGCCGGGGCGCGGCCGCCTTGTAGGGCGAGACGGTGGGGTCGCCTTCAATCCAGAAGCGCCAGGGGAAGGCCTGGCCGTCTCCCCCGGGACCGGCCACCCCCGTGCGCGGGCCCGTGCGGATCGCACCGGACGCCGGAGCATTCCCGGGCCCGGCCACGGCCAGGCTCACGCGCGATCCGGGCGAGCCCAGCGCGGCGCCGTCGTCGAGGCGGGTGAGCCCCAGGGCCGCGCACAGGCGCGCGGGCCCACGGGCCAGGTCCCGGTCGGTGCGCGCCGCCGACCGGCGCGATCGCGCCAGCTCGAGTCCCTCGACCACCTCACCACCGCGCAGCAGCACGGCGCGGGACACACCCTCGGGCCCGGTGACTACATTGACGCAGTGGTGCATGCCATAGGTGAAGTAGACGTAGATGATGCCGCCCGCGCGGAACATCGAGGTGTTGCGGGCGGTGCGGCCCCGGTAGGCGTGTGAGCCGGGGTCCCGCCCACCCCGGTAGGCCTCCACCTCGGTGATCCGCACCGAGACGGTCCCCTCGGAGTCGGTGGCGGAGAAGACCGCCCCGAGCAGCAGCGGCGCCGCATCCAGGGAGTCCAGCGCCAGGATCCGTCGAGTCTCCTCGAGCGGGCCGCTCCCCCGCTCGCGGCCCTCGGGCGCGGCGGGCTCGCAGGGCTCGGCTGGCATGTCAGTTCCCCTGCCCCTCGCTGCCAGGGCCGTCGAGCAGAGAGCCCTCCCAGGAGAAGACGCGCAGCTCGGAGGCGTGTTCGATGGCACGGGCGAGCTGCTCGACGACGCGCACGGGCGCGGTACCGCCGTGGCCGCTCCTCGCCGCCACCGAGCCGGCGGCGGACAGGACCTCCCGCACACCGGGCGTCAGCCGGGCATCGATTCCCGCGAAGTCCTCGTCGCTGAGGTCCCACAGCTCGATGCCGCGGTTCTCGCACTCGCGCACGCAGGCGCCCGAGAGCTCGTGCGCCTCGCGGAAGGGCACGCCCTCCTTGACCAACCATTCGGCCACGTCGGTCGCCAGGGAGAAGCCCTGCGGGGCGAGCTCGGCCATCCGGTCGAGGTGCAGGGTCATGGTCTCGACCATGCCGCTGACCGCGGGCAGGAGGACCGCGAGAGTGTCGAGGGCGTCGAAAACCGGCTCCTTGTCCTCCTGCAGGTCCCGGTCGTAGGCCAGGGGCAGGGCCTTGAGGGTGGCGAGCAGGCCGGAGAGGTCGCCTATGAGCCTGCCGGCCTTGCCGCGGGCGAGTTCGGCGACATCCGGGTTCTTCTTCTGCGGCATGATCGACGAACCCGTGGAGTAGGCGTCATCGAGGGTGACGAAGCCGAACTCCTTGGTGTTCCAGATGATGACCTCCTCGCTCAGGCGGGAGACGTCCACGGCGGTCATCGCCAGGATGAAGCTCATCTCGGCGATGACGTCGCGCGCCGACGTGCCGTCGATGGAGTTCTCCACCGAGGCGTCGAAGCCCAGGTCGGCGGCGACGGCATCGGGGTCCATCCCGAGCGTGTTGCCCGCCAGGGCGCCGGACCCGTACGGGCTGACGGCGGCGCGCGCGTCCCAGTCCTCCAGGCGCTCGACATCGCGCATGAGCGGCCAGGCGTGGGCGAGCAGGTGGTGGGCGACGAGCACGGGCTGGGCGTGCTGCATGTGGGTGCGGCCCGGCATGATCGCCTCACCCGCGCGCGCCGCCTGGTTGATGAGGGCGTCGACGACGTCGAGGACGAGGCCGGCGACGTGGCGGGCCTGGTCGCGCAGGTACATGCGGATGAGGGTGGCGATCTGGTCGTTGCGCGAGCGCCCCGCCCTCAGGCGCCCGCCCAGGTCGTCGCCCGCGCGCTCCATGAGGCCGCGCTCGAGGGCCGTGTGGACGTCCTCATCGGCGGGCGCGGGAGCGAAGGCCCCCGAGACGACGTCGTCCTCCAGCCGGTCGAGGGCGTCGAGCATGCCGGTCAGCTGGCCGTCGTCGAGCAGGCCCGCGCCCGCCAGTGCGCGGGCGTGCGCGCGCGAGCCGGCGATGTCGTATCGGGCCAGGCGCCAATCGAAGTGGGTGGACACGCTCAGGGCGGCCAATGCCTGGGCGGGGCCGCCGGTGAAGCGCCCGCCCCACAGGCTGATAGCGCCCCCGCCCTCCGGTGGGTTCCTGCTGGAAGGGGCGGCATCTGCGGCGTCGGGAGTGCGGTCGGTCGGAGGCGTCATGCCCCCATCATGACGCATTCACTGTCGGGGGTCCTCCCCGATCCTGGTCCGGCTGGGCCGCTCGGCCTCCTTGACGGTGAGGCGGTGCAGGCCCAACCAGGTGCCGATGGCGCAGGCGACCATCCAGTTGCCCTCGGACAGCAGGCGGGACTCGGTCAGGGCCTGGATCGCCAGCGCTGCGGAGACGAGGAGCGGCAGGAGCACCGAGGGCGCGGAGTCGAGATAGAGCAGGGCGAGCCGTCCGGTGCGCACGAGGAGCAGCAGGACGACGGCCACGACGAGGATGAAGCCGATGATGCCCGTCTGGAACAGCGCCTCGAGGTAGGCGTTGTGCGCGCTCATGGTCGGGGTGCCGTCAGGGCGGACGACAAGCGTCTGGAACACCGGGAGCCAGGGCTGCCAGTACATGACCCATCCCCATCCCAGGATGGAGTGCTGCTTCCACAGGTCGATGACGCGCTCCCAGATGATCGCCCGGCCCGACATGTCCGGGCTGCGGTTGAGCAGCACGGCCAGGTCGTGGCGGAAGAGGAGCGCCATCAGGCCGATCAGCAGGCAGGCCGCGGCGGTGCGCAGGATCGCCTGGTAGCGCTGCTCCCGGGGCACGTGCCGCAGCCACCACAGCACCACGGCGAGGATCGCACAGATCACCGCCGCCACGGTGACCGTGGCCGAGCGGGTCAGGACGAGAGTGAGCACCGAGAGCGAGGACCACACGATGAGGTGGGAGCGGCTGATCTGCCGGTCCCTCCATCGCACGACCACGCAGATGAGGGCGAGCAGGGCGATGAAGGCCAGCGGATTGCGGTTGCCGACGATCCCCTGGATCGGGCCTCCCTGGAGGAGCCGGTCCTCGCTCCAGAAGTAGGAGATGGGCACACTCTCCCATCCCCTCATGTAGAGAGGGATGAGAGGGTGCTTGAGGACGAGCGCCACGTAGGCCTCGAGCGCCAGGCTCAACGCGATGGTCGCCTCGAGGGAGCGCCCCAGGGCGACCGTGAGCTGACGCAGGGAGAGCGCGCAGGCCAGGAGGATGCCGGCCGCGGTGGTCGCCACCATGAGGGCGGAGGCGAGGAGGGTCTCGTTGGGGAACTGGGTCCAGACGATGCTGGCCACGCACCACAGGCAGTAGGCGCATATCGCGGGGGGCAGCGCGCGCCACACGATCCGGTGCCCCTCGAGGCGGAAGGCCGCGTACAGCGCGATTCCACTGATCGCCGCGATGATGCCGAAGGGCGTCCAACCCACGACGTTGCGGATGCCCTGCCCGGAGAAGGTCAGGAAGAAGGCCCACACGGCGAGGCCGGGGATGATCGAGCGCCCATGGGCGCGCCCCGTGGGGGCGTCGATCTCCTCACGCTGCATTTTTGGTCATCCGTGTCTGTCGGTCCTGCTCCATCGGCGCTCCTGCGGGCGATGCCTGACGACGGAGCTCCTCAGATGTTAGTCCCACATGGCGCCACAGCGCGGCCCGATGGGCGGCGCGCGACCAGCGGCGCGGGAAGACGCTGGTCGCACGCTCACCGGGATCAGAAGCCCGCGCCCTCGCCGAGCCGCTCGGCCCTGGCGGCGGCGAGCTTGGGCTGCATGCCGTAGATCTCGATGAATCCTCGCGATGAGGACTGGTCGAAGGTATCGCCCGAGTCGTAGGTGGCCAGGTTGAAGTCGTAGAGCCCGCTCTCGCTGCGGCGCCCGTTGACGGTGGCGCGCCCGCCGTGGAGGACCATCCGGATGTCGCCGCTGACGTAATGCTGGGTGTCCTCGATGAAGGCGTCCAAGGAGCGCTTGAGCGGCGAGTACCACTGCGCCTCGTAGACGAGCTCGCCCCAGGTCTGCTCGATCTGGCGCTTGTAGCGGCGCTGGAGGCGCTCGAGGGTGACGGCCTCCAGGGCGCGGTGGGCCTCGATGAGGATGACGGCACCGGGGGCCTCGTAGATCTCCCGGGACTTGATGCCCACAAGGCGGTCCTCGACCATGTCGATGCGGCCGATCCCCTGGGCCCCTCCCCTGCGGTTGAGCTCCTGGATGGCCTGGAGCGGGGTGACGGCGACGCCGTCGATCGCCACGGGCAGGCCCTCCTTGAAAGTGATGATGACCTCGTCGGGCAGCGGCGGGTAGGTGGGGTCATCGGTGTAGGTGTAGATGTCCTTCGTCGGGGCGTTCCACAGGTCCTCCAGGAAGCCGGTCTCGACGGCGCGCCCCCACACGTTCTGGTCGATGGAGAAGGGGTTGTGCTTGGTGGTCTCGATGGGCAGGCTGTGCTTCTCGGCGTACTCGATGGCGACATCGCGCGTCAGGGCGAGGTCGCGCACCGGGGACAGGCAGTCCATGTCCGGTGCCATGGAGGTGATGGCGACCTCGAAGCGGACCTGGTCGTTGCCCTTCCCGGTGCAGCCGTGCGCCACCGTCGATGCGCCGAACTCGCGGGCGGCGCGCACGAGGTGCTTGGCGATGACCGGCCGGGACAGGGCGGATACGAGCGGGTAGGTTCCCTCGTAGAGCGCGTTGGCCTTGAGCGCCGGCATGCAGTAGTCGGAGGCGAACTCGTCGCGGGCGTCGGCGATATAGGCCTCGACGGCGCCGCAGTCGAGCGCGCGTCGACGGATGACGTCGAGGTCCTCGCCGCCCTGCCCGACGTCGACCGAGACTGTGACCACCTCTCGGCCGGTCTGCTCTCCGATCCAGCCGATGGCGACTGAGGTGTCCAGCCCGCCGGAGTAGGCCAGGACGACGCGATCAGTGTTCTTGTTCATGAGGGATCTCCATAGGAGGGGTTGTGCCGGCGGGCCGGCCTGTCGGTTGGAGGGAGCGCCCGGGCAGGGGCGCCCCTGAGGGAGGTCGAGGGCGGGGATCTGCCGTCAGCGTCTTCCCGCAGGGTCGGCCAGGGCGAGGAGATGGGTGGCCACGCGGGCCGCGACCTCCTCCGACCGGGTGATGACCAGGACGGTGTCGTCGCCGGCGATGCAGCCCAGGACCCCGGGGAGCATCGAGTCATCGACGGCGCTGGCCAGCAGCTGGGCCGAGGCTGCCGGGGTGCGCAGCACGAGCTGGCCGCCGGACCACTCGGCCGTCACCAGCAGGTCGGCGCACCAGCGGGCCAGCCGGGGCGTCGTGTAGGGGCCCAGGTCGTTCTCATCCGCGCCCTCGGCCACCGCCTGCGCCGCGCGCAGCTGGCCGGGGGCGCCGGCCTCGGGGACGGAGTAGACGAGCACGCCGTCGCATGTCCGAATCTTCGTGGCGCGCAATTCGACGAGATCCCGGGACAGGGTGGCCTGGGTGGTGCTCACGCCGCGCTCGGCCAGGGCCTCGCGCAGCTCGGCCTGGGAGCGTATCCGGGAATGGCCCAGGATCTGGCGGATGAGGGCGTGCCTGGCGGCCTTCGTCGCCGGCGCGGCGGGAAGCCCCGGGGATGTGGTCTCGGCGCCGGTGGCGCTCTGATCGATCACGCGCTCAGTCATGGCTCTCCGCAGTCGTCGCGGCACCCTCGGAGGCGCTCGCCAGGCGCGCGGCGAGAAGGGCCGAGAGCCCAGCGGTGAAGGCGTCGGCATCCTCATCGGACAGGATCAGGGGCGGCGCCAGGCGCAAGGTGTCGGCCCGGGGGGCGTTGACGATGAACCCGGCCCGGGCGAGGTCCTCGGCAATGGCGGAGGCGGGGCCGACCGCGGGGTCGAGCGCGACGCCGATGAGCAGTCCCAATCCGCGCGTGCCGTCGACGCCGGGGACTCGGGCGATCTCCGATGCCCACCTGCGGCCCAGGTCCGCCGCGCGCGCCAGGAGGCCCTCGGAGCGCAGGGTGTCGATGACGGCCAGGGCAGCGCTGGCGGCCACCGGGTTGCCTCCGAAAGTCGTGCCGTGCTGACCCGGGCCGAGGAGCTCGGCGGCCTGGCCGGTGGCCACTACCGCGCCGATCGGTATCCCGCCGCCCAGGCCCTTGGCCAGGGTGACGACGTCGGGGACGACGCCGGGGGCCAGGATGTGGTGCGCCATCCAGGCGCCCGCACGGCCCATGCCGGTCTGGACCTCGTCGATGATGAGCAGGGCGCCGGCGTCGCGGGTCAGGGCGCGGGCGGCCTCGAGGTAGCCGTCGGGCAGGGGCCGCACGCCGGCCTCGCCCTGGATGGGCTCAACGATGAGGGCGGCGACATCGGGCCCCATGGCGTCCCTCAGGGCCGTCGCATCTCCGGCGGGCACGAACTCGATGCCCCCGGGAAGGGGCTCGAAGGGCTCGCGGTAGGCGGTCTTGTGGGTCATGGCGAGCGCGCCCATGGTGCGCCCGTGGAAGGCCTGCTCCAGGGCGAGGACCCGGGGCCGGGAGGAGCCGCCATGGCGGCGGGCGATCTTGAGGGCCCCCTCGTTGGCCTCAGTGCCGGAGTTGGCCAGGAAGACCCGGGAGGCGCCGGGCTCGGCGCCCGGGAGGGTCAGGGCGATGAGCTCCTCGGCCAGGCGGACCTGGGCGGGAGTGGTGAAGAAATTGGAGACGTGCCCCAGCGCGGCCAACTGGGTGCTCACGGCCTCGATGACCGCCGGGTGGGCGTGGCCGAGGCAGTTGACGGCGATGCCCGCGAGCAGGTCGAGGTACTCGGCGCCGTCGGCGTCCCAGACCCTCGTCCCGCTGCCCCGCACGAGGACGCGCGAGGGCGTGCCGAAGGTGTTCATGACCGCATTGGCGTAGCGGTCGCGCCACTCGGCGTTGCCGCCGGCGCTCTTGGGCGCGGTGGTGGTCGCTTCGGTCATAGCCGTTTCCCTCCGTCGAGT
This sequence comes from Actinomyces denticolens, assembly GCF_002072185.1. Classification (GTDB taxonomy): domain Bacteria; phylum Actinomycetota; class Actinomycetes; order Actinomycetales; family Actinomycetaceae; genus Actinomyces; species Actinomyces denticolens. The sequence continues at coordinate 103,509 of NZ_MVIW01000004.1, read as the reverse complement.
GGTGGTACGGGGCTGTCCCCCGGGTGAATGACGGTGCCCACTCCCTCATCGGTGACGATCTCCAGGAGCATGGAGTGCGCCTGGCGCCCGTCGATGACATGGGCCTGTCCCACTCCCCCGCGCACGGCCCGCAGACAGGCCTCCATCTTGGGGATCATGCCGCTGGCGAGGTTGGGGAGCATCTCCTCCAGGGCGCGGGCGGAGATGAAGGGGACGAGCGACGAGCGGTCCGGCCAAGCGGCGTAAAGGCCCTCGACGTCGGTGAGCATCACCAGTGAGCGGGCCCTCAGCGCGATGGCGATGGCGGCGGCGGCGGTGTCCGCGTTGACATTGAGGACGGTCGCCGAGTCGGTCACCAGCGGCGCCACGGACGAGATGACGGGGATGCGCCCCTGGTCCAGCAGGTCGATGATCGGCTGGGGGCTGACCTCGACGACGTCGCCGACCAGCCCCACGTCCACGCTGGCTCCATCGACGGTGGCGGAGCGCTGGCTGGCGCGCAGGAGGCCGCCGTCCTCCCCTGAGATGCCCACGGCGGCGGACCCGTCGAGGTTGAGCAGGGAGACGAGCTCGCGCTGGACCGAGCCGGTGAGCACCATGCGGACCACGTCCATGACCTCCGGCGTGGTCACGCGCAACCCGCCGCGGAATTCGGATTCGATGCCGAGACGGCCCAGCATCTCGTTGATCTGGGGACCGCCGCCGTGGACGACGACGGGGCGCACCCCGACCTGGTGGAGGAAGAGGATGTCCTGGGCGAAGGCCCGCTTGAGGCCCTCGTCGATCATGGCGTTGCCGCCGTACTTGATGACCATGGTGGCGCCCTTGTAGCTGCGCAGCCATGGCACGGCCTCGAGGAGGACCTCGGCTTTGATCTGAGGGCTGATCTGGGATGTCTCGATGCTCATCGTGAATGCTCAGGTGGTGTAGTCGGCGTTGATGGTGACATAGCCGTGGGTGAGGTCATTGGTCCAGACGGTCGCCCGGGCGGTTCCCGCCCCCAGGTCGATATCGATCCGGGTCTCCCGAGGGCTCATGTCCACGGCGCCCCGGGGCTCGCCCAGGCCGCCGTGGCGGAAGACGGTGACGCCGTTGATGGTCACGTCCACCTCGTCGGGATCGAAGGGGCAGGCCTCCTCGGGGACGGTGCCGAGCTGCGACAGGACGCGCCCCCAGTTGGGGTCCTCACCGGCGACGGCGCATTTGAGCAGGTTGGAGGCCGAGACTGTGCGGGCCGCGGCCTCGGCCGCCTCCTCGCTGGCCGCGCCCAGCACGGTGATGGCGATGTCGTGAGTGGCGCCCTCGGCGTCGGCGACGAGTCTGCGGCCCAGCTCGGCCAGGACCTCCTGGACGGCGTCGGCGAGCTCGGCGTCCGTCGGGGTGATCCTGGAGGCCCCTGAGGCCAGGAGGACGACGGTGTCATTGGTGGACATGCAGCCATCGGAGTTGATGCGGTTGACGGTGCGCGCGGCGGCGGAGGCCAGGGCGGCCTGGGCGGCGCCGGGATCGACGACGGCGTCGGTGGTGAGCACGCAGAGCATGGTCGCCAGCCCCGGGGCGAGCATGCCCACGCCCTTGATCATGCCGCCGATGGTCCATCCGTCGCGGGCGGCCGCGGCCTCCTTGGGGACGGTGTCGGTGGTCATGATGGCGACGGCGGCCCCGTGGCCGGCCTCGGGCGTGGCGGCCAGTGCGGCGTGCGCGGCGTCCGCGCCGGGGAGCAGGGAGCCCATGTCGATGGGCTCGCCGATGACTCCAGTGGAGCACACGAGGACGTCCGTGGGCTCGCAGCCGAGGAGCCCCGCCACATGGGCGGCGGTGGAAGCGGCATCGGCGGCCCCGCGCTCACCGGTGCAAGCGTTTGCGGATCCGGAGTTGAGGATGACGGCGCGGGCCGCAGGGCTGGCGGCCAGGGCCCGGCGGGACCAGGTCACGGGCGCGGCGACCACCCGATTGGTGGTGAACACCCCGGCGGCGATCGCCAGCGGGCCGTCATTGACGACGAGGGCGAGGTCGGGGCTCCCCGAGGCCTTGAGCCCGGCCTTGACGCCCGCGGCGCGGAATCCCCTGGCGGCGGTGATGCTCACGGCGCTACTCCTTGCATGATGACGCCCGTGGTCTCGGTCAGGCCCAGGGCGAGGTTGAGGGACTGGAGGGCGGCGGAGGCGGTCCCCTTGCCGAGATTGTCAATGGCGCACATCATCGTCGCCACCCCGGCCGCGGCGTCGACGGCGACCTGCACGTAGGCGAGGCCGGAGCCGAGGACCGAGCCGGTGGTGGGCCATACGCCCTCGGGCAGGACGTGGATGAGGGCCTCGCCGTCGCCATTGCGGCCGTAGGCGGCCTCCCAGGTCCCGCGCAGGAGGGCCTGGGGGTCATCGGCACCTTGGGCGAGCGCGGTCAGTGGGGCGATGACGGTGGCGAGGATCCCCCGGCTCATGGGGACGAGCACCGGGGTGAAGGACAGGCGGGTGGCTCCCGCGGGCACGCCCGCCACCTGGAGGTTCTGGACGATCTCCGGGATGTGGCGGTGGGTGCCCCCCACGGCGTAGGCCTGAGCGGAGCCGAGGGCCTCCGCGGCGGTCAGATGGGACTTGAGGGACTTGCCGGCGCCGGAGTAGCCGACTGCGAGGACGACGGTCAGCGAGGAGGTGTCGATGAGGCCGGCTGCGGCGCCGGGCTGGGCGGCGAGGGTGACGGCGGTGACGTTGCATCCGGGAACGGCGATGCGCGTTGCGGCGCTCAGCGCGGCGCGCTGGGCGGCGGCGCTGGTCTCCCCGGCGTGGAGGAGCTCGGGCATGCCATAGGTCCAGGGCTCGGCGAAGGGGCCGCCGTAGTACTGCTCCCAGGCCGCGGCCGAGGTGAGCCGGTGGTCGGCCCCGCAATCGACGAGGATCGGGGAGTGCCCTCGATCGCGGGCCGCCTCCTCGATGGCGGCGGTGACCTGGCCGGAGGCCCCGTGCGGGAGAGCGAGGATGACGATGTCGTGCTCGGCCAAGCGCTCGGCCCGCGTGGGCTCGACCTCCCGTCCCGCCAGCCCGGGCAGGTGGGAGTGGTGCTGGCCGAGGAGAGTCCCCGCTGAGGAGCTGGCCGTGACCGCCCCGATCTCGATCTCGGGATGCGCGGCGAGGAGCCTGAGGGCCTCACCACCGGCGTATCCGGTCGCGCCCGCGACCGCTGCTGTCCACGTCATACGTGAACCATACATGCCATTGCATAGACATGCACATGACAGATCCGAGGTCTCGCGGAGCGGAACAGCCTCAGGCCCGGGCTCGCAGGGCGGCGGCGATGGAGTCCGCGAAGGCGCGCACGGCGTCCCAGTCGCGGAAGTCGCCCTCGGAGGCGCCCCCCATCCTGGCGATGGTGCGCTCACGGAGGTTGAGCTGGGCCGGGTCGAAGCGCCCGGAGAAGGTCACGTGCTCGCGCGCATTGAGGGACAGGAGCACCGGGCCGATGCGGAGCGGGTCGCTCACTTCGCCCTTGTCCACACCGGACAGGCCCACGGAGAAGGCCCACACGGGGTGGGTGGACAGCTCCTCGCGGAAGCGGCGCGTGAAGTCGGTGGCCTGCTCGGTCCAGCGCGTCATGTAGATCGCACTGCCCAGCACGAAGGCGTCGTACCCCTCGACGCTGGTGACATCCTCCGGGCGCGCCTCATCGACATCGAGGCCCGCCTCGCGCAGGCGCTGGGCGATGACGCCGGCGATCGAATCAGTGGTGCCGTGGCGGGACGAGGATGTCAGGAGGATCGTCATGACGGAAAGTCAAGCACGAAGAGGGGTCTCGCGCTGGGACTCCGGTCCATGAATTCACGGGGACTCAAGCGCGGAGCTCGGCGCCCAGGACCTTGGCGGCCCGCTTGACGATCCGCTTGCGGATGCCGGCGGTGTCCTCGGCCGTCAGGGTGCGGTCGGCGGCGCGCAGTCGCAGGGAGAAGGCGAGCGACTTGCGCCCCTCGCCCAACTGCTCGCCGCGGAAGATGTCGAAGAGGCGCACGTCCTCGGCGAGGTCCTTGGCGGCGGCGCGGATGAGCGCCTCCACCTGGGAGGCGGAGACGGACTCGTCGACGACCAATGCGATGTCCTCCTTGGCGGCGGGGAAAGTCGACACCGCGCCCACCTGGAGGACGCCCCGGCCCAGCGCGGAGTCGAGGAGGGCGTCGAGGTCGATCTCCAGGGCGCAGGAGCGCTCCGGCAGCCCCAGGGCGCGCGCCACGCGGGGATGCAGCTCGCCGGCGTGGGCGACGACCGCCCCGGGGATGATCTCCTTGCCGGCCCTGGTGGCCGGCAGCCGCAGCTCGGCGAGACGCCCGGGGTGCCAGGGGGCGATGGGAGCGGCGGGCGCGGCGGCCTCCAGGCCGGTGCCCACGGCGCGGGCGACGGCGCGCACGACCTCGACGGCGTCGGCCCAGTCCCAGGGGCGGGCGGCGCCGAGCACGCCGGCGCGCTCGCGATCCCCTGCCAGGACGGCGCCGATGTGGAGCGGCTGGGCGGGGATGCCGGCTTCGAGGGCGGCGAGCTCATCGTCGGTGGGGCGCCGATCCACGCCGATGATCGGCGCGGGCACGGTTCCCGAGGGGCGCGTAACGGCCCCGATCTCGAAGACGGCGACGTCGGGCAGGCCGCGGGAGATGTTGCGGCGGGCGGTATCCACGAGGGTGTCGAGGATGGAGGTGCGCAGCGCGGGGGCGTCCTCGGCCAGGGGGTTGACCAGCCGGGCCGCCCGGCGGCGCGGGTCGCCCGCCGGGATTCCGAGGCGGTCGTGGGCGTCCCCGATGAAGGGGTAGGAGAGGACCTGGGTGAGGCCCACGTGCGCCAGGGCCGTGACGGCGTCGCGGCGCGCCTTCTGCCGGGGGGCCAGGCCCAGCCCTGCGGGAGCGGCGGGCACGATCGTGGGGATCGCGTCGTAGCCGTCGAGGCGGGCGACCTCCTCGGCGAAGTGGGCGGCGCCCACGAGGTCCGGTCGCCAGGTGGGAGGGGTGACGGCGAGGAGCTCGCGGCCGGCGTCATCCGTCCCCGAGGGGATCACGGAGCATCCGATCATCTCGAGCAGCTCGGTGATTCGCGCGGTGCCGTAGGGAACGCCCGTGAGGCGCTCGGCGGCGTCGGCGCGGATGACGATCGGCTCGGGCGCGCTGGTGCGGTCGACGTCGGTGGCCACGGGCTCGGCGCTGCCGCCGCCGTACTCGACGAGCAGGTCGACGGCCCGCTGGGCGGCGACGGCGGCCAGGGCGGTGTCCACGCCGCGCTCGTTGCGCTTGGCGGACTCGCTGGGCAGCTTGTGGCGCCGCGAGGAGCGGGCGATGGACACGGCGTCGAAGTGGGCGGCCTCGATGAGCACGTTGCGGGTGGAGGCATCGATCTCGGTGTCGGCGCCGCCGAAGACCCCGGCCAGGACGAGGGGGCGCGCGCCCTGCCCGCCGTCGGAGTCGGAGATGATGAGATCCTCGGGGTCGAGGGCACGGGTGACCTCATCGAGGAAGGTGAGGGACTCCCCCGCCCTGGCGCGGCGCACGACGATCGGGGCGACGAGCTTGTCGGCGTCGAAGGCGTGGAGGGGCTGGCCCAGGTCGAGCATGACGTAGTTGGTGACGTCGACGGCCAGGCTGATGGGGCGCATGCCGGCGGCGGTGAGGCGGTCGGCCATCCACTTCGGGGAGGGCGCGGTGGGGTCGATGCCGGTGACGAGGCGCGCCACGTAGCGGTCGCAGCCGGGGCGGCCGTGGATGGGGGCGGGGTCCTCGGCGATGATGACGGGGAAGCCCTCACCGGTGCTGGTGGAGGCGTCGGCCACGCCCGCTGGGAACAGGCCGGTGTTGGCGCCGTCGGCGGGGTCGGTGAAGCGGGCCCCGGTGGAGTGGGAGTACTCGCGAGCCACTCCGCGCATGGAGAAGCAGTAGCCGCGGTCCGGGGTGATGTTGATCTCCAGGACTTCCTCCCCCAGGCCGAGCAGGGGCAGGGCGTCGGTCCCGGGGGCGGGGGGCTCCTCGCCGTCGTGGCCGTTCGCCGCGAGCCACTGGTCCAGGACGATGATGCCGGAGTGGTCCTCGCCGATGCCGAGCTCGCGGGCCGAGCAGATCATGCCGTCGGAGACGTGGCCATAGGTCTTGCGGGCGGCGATGGCGAAGTCGCCGGGCAGGACGGCGCCGGGCAGGGATACGACGACGCTGTCCCCGACCTCGAAGTTATGGGCGCCGCAGACGATGCCGCGGCTGGGCAGTTCCGAGGGCTCCTTGCCGGTGCCGGGGGCGTCATTGTGCTCGGGGCCCACGTCCACGCGGCAGTAGTTGATGACCTTGCCGTTGGTCTGCTCCTTGGCCTCGCGGGTGAGGACCCTGCCGACGACGAGGGGGCCGGTGATGGCCGGGGGGACGATCCGCTCCTCCTCCAGGCCGACGCGCACGAGGGCGGAGGCGAGCTCCTCGGCGGTGGTGGAGGTGGGGACGTCGACGTGCTCGCGCAGCCACTCCAGGGGGACGTACGGCATGTCAGTGACCCTTTCCGGTGGTTCCGAACTGCTGGGAGAAGCGGATGTCCCCCTCGACGATGTCATGCATATCGGCGATGCCGTGGCGCAGCATGAGGGTGCGCTCCAGGCCCATGCCGAAGGCGAAGCCGGTGTGGACCTCGGGGTCGATGCCGCAGGCGATCAGCACATTGGGGTTGACCATGCCGCAGCCGCCCCACTCGATCCATCCGGGCCCGCCCTTCTTCTGCGGGAACCACAGGTCCATCTCGGCGCTGGGCTCGGTGAAGGGGAAGAAGGAGGGGCGCAGGCGCGTGCGGGCCTCGGGGCCGAACATGGCGCGTGCGAAGTGGTCGAGGGTGCCCTTGAGGTGGGCCATGGTCAGGCCCTTGTCCACGGCTAGGCCCTCGACCTGGTGGAAGACGGGGGTGTGGGTGGCGTCGAGCTCGTCGGAGCGGAAGACCTTGCCGGGGCAGGCCACGTAGATGGGGGGCTCGGAGGCGAGCATGACGTGGGCCTGCACCGGGGAGGTGTGGGTGCGCATGACGAGGTTCGAGGGCTCGCCGGGGTCGGCGCCCACGGAGGCGCCGTCGATGTAGAAGGTGTCCTGCATCTGGCGGGCGGGGTGGTCGGCGTCGAAGTTGAGGGCGTCGAAGTCGAACCACTCGTGCTCGACCTCCGGCCCCTCGGCGATGGCCCAGCCCATGGCGGCGAAGAAGTCGGAGACCTCGTCCATGAGGACGTCCAGCGGGTGGCGGGCCCCTGCGGCGATGCGGTCTGTGGGGACGGTGACGTCAACGGTCTCGGTGGCAAGCATGTCCGCCTCGGCGGCGGCCTCGAGCTCCGCGGTCCGCGCGGCGAGGGCGGCGTTCAGCCGCCCCCGGGCGGCGCCGAGCAGCTTGCCGGCGGTGGGCTTGTCCTCCTTGGGCAGGGCGCCGATGGCGCGGTTGGCGGCCACGAGCGCGGAGGCATCACCGGTGTAGGCCAGGCGGGCCTCCTTGAGCGCCGGCAGGGAGTCGGCGGCGGTGATGGCTGCGAGGCCCTGCTCGACGACGGCGCTGATGCCGTCGGCGTCGAGTGGGGACAGTGCGCCGGTCGCGGCGGCTGCGTCGTTCATATGCGGGCGCCTTCCTCGAAAGGTCCAGTGCGGTGCGGCACCGCCTTGAATCCCGGATCGCGCGCGAGCGCGCCCGACGGCGTGGCCGCTGGTGCTGGGCCCAGGGTAGTGCCCCGGCCCGACGGGGACGAATCCGTCCTCAGGCCGGGCGCGACGCGGGGCTGACGCCGGGGTCGAGCACCGGGAGAGCCGGGCGCGATCCCTCCTCCGTGATTGCAACAGCTATGGCCGGTAGGCTCTCACACATGCTGACGCCTATCGCAGGGGCGGTCCCGCACGCCCCATTCGGACCCGAGCCCCTCGACGAGGATCTTCAGGTACTCGCCGTCCCCGCGCCGGCGGGCGAGCTCACCGCGACTCTCGCCCAGGCGGCCCCCGCTGAGGAGGGCGGCGCCGAGCCCGTGCGCGCGCTCTTCATCCCCGGCTTCACCGGCTCCAAGGAGGACTTCTCCTCCTTCCTGCCCATGGTCCAGGACGCCGGATACACCGCCCTGGCGTACTCCCAGCGCGGCCAGGCGGACTCGGCGGCCCCCAAGCGCACCCGCGAGTACCGCATCGAGAACTACGTGGAGGACGCTCTCGCCGTCGCCAGGTCCTTCGGGGCGGAGGATGTCCCGGTGCACCTCGTGGGGCACAGCTTCGGGGGAATCATCGCCCGGGCGACGGCGATCGCCGACCCGACGCTCTTCCGCACCCTCACGATCTTCTCCTCGGGCCCCAAGCCCGGGCCGCGCATGTGGCTGATGAACGGGATGCGCCTGCTGTACGGCCCCCTCGGCGCGAGGATCGCGCACCGCCTCATCCATCCCAGGATGCCCAAGGAGCCCCAGGGGAACTCGCATCTGGAGGTGCTGCGCCTGCGGGCCCTGGCCACCCCCATGGCCGGCCTGAGGGGGATCGCGAGGATCGTCTCCCGCTTCCCCGACATGACCGAGCGGCTGCGCGCCACCGGGCTGCCGCTGAACGTCGTCGTCGGCGCGAATGACACGATGTGGCCGGTGCAGTGGTACGAGCCCTGGGCCAAGAGGCTCGGCGCGTCCTTCACGCTCATCCCCGACGCCGCCCACTCCGCCCAACTGGAGAATCCCTCCGCGCTGCTGGAGGCCCTCACGGCCTTCTGGGCCGCGAATGACGGGGCCGACCCCGAGCCGGGGGCGACCCAGGGGATGTGAGAACGCCGGTCCCTCCTCGACGCACCCGAGGGGCGGCTGCGAGCGGTCAGCGGCTGCGGGCCTCGACGCGGCGCGCGGCGGCGGACAGCGCCCAGTTGATGACCACGTAGATGAGGGCGACGATGACGTAGGCGGGCAGGTAGACGTCGAAGCCCGCGGCGTTGGTGAGCACCTTGGTGGCGTACATGAGCTCGCCGTAGGCCACCACGTAGCCGAGCGATGTGTCCTTGAGGATCGTCACCATCTGGGTGATCAGGGTGGGAAGCATGAGCCGCAGGGCCTGGGGGGCGAGGATGAGGCGCATCGTCTGCCCCGAGCTGAGCCCCAGGGCGGCCGCAGCCTCGGACTGGCCGGCGTCCAGGGAGCGCACGCCGGAGCGGAAGACCTCCGCCGTCGTCGCAGATGTGCACATGACGATGGGGACCACGAGCATCCACATCGATGGCAGGGTGAGGCCCCAGTTGGGCACGGCCAGGAGGAAGAAGTAGACGAGGAGGAGCATGGGGATGGCGCGCATCGCGTCGATCCACAGGCCGACGGCGCCGCGCAGCGCCGTGGAGCGGGCCATCCGCGCCCAGCCCAGCGCGATGCCGATCGGGAAGGACAGGAGCGCTGAGACGGCGGCGGCGCGCAGGGTGTCGAGGACCGCCCGGCCCAGGTAGTTCACGATGGACTGGCCCAGGAAGTAGCGCCATTTCGCGTAGTCGAGCTGCCCACTGCTCGAGAGCTGGTGGATGGCGACGGCGACGAGCGCGATCACGAGCACGGTGACCACGAGTGAGGCGATGAGGATCCGTGCCCGGCCGCGGGGGCCGGGGACGTCGAAGAGAAGGGCGGCATCGCTCTCGGCGCGCTTGCGCCTGGCCGCGGGGGCCCTGTCTCCGAGGCTGCCGGTGATGGCGGCGAGCGCACTCATGCGGTCACCCCCCTCGTGGCATCGAGGCGGCGCTCCAGGGCGTGGCCGAGGCGAGTGGCCGCGAAGGCCAGGGCGAGGTAGATGAGCCCGGAGGTGAGGAAGCAGATGACGGCCTCGGCGTACTCCAGATTGAGCTGCTGGGTGACGCTGGTGAGCTCCCTGACCCCGATGGCCGCGGTGAGCGAGGACCCGATGAGGCAGGAGATGAAGATGTTGACCAGCGGTTGGATGACCCGGGCGAGGGCCTGGGGCAGCACCACTTGGCCGATGATCCCCCCGAAGCGCATGCCCAGGGCGCGCGCCGCCTCGATCTGGCCGCGCGGGACGGAGTTGATGCCGCTGCGCACGGCCTCGCAGACGAATCCCGAGGCGGAGAACACGATGGCGAGCACCGCCGCCCAGAAGAGGCTGATGGGCACCCCCGCGCGCGGGGCCGCGAAGGCGGCGAGGATCATGAGGCACAGCGTGGGGATGTTGCAGGACACCGCCACCCAGACGGCGCCGAGCGCGCGCAGCGGCGGGATCGGGCCGACCCGGAAGACGGCCATGATCGTGCCGACGACGAGCGCCCCCGCGTAGGCGAGGAGCGCGATGATGAGGGTGGTCCTCAGCCCCTCGCCGATCACACCGAGATTGTCGAGGATGACGTGCACGGGCGGTTCTCCTTTCCCTGCCGCGCGTCCTTGCCGCTGAGCGACCCGCCGGACCGGTGCGCCCGGCCCAGCGGGCGCTCGCGTCAGGAGGCCGGGGCGGCTGTCTGCGCGCCGGCGACGGAGCCGATGACGGGGGGCTGGGGCACATCGCCCCCGATGATGGCGCCGATGGTGGACTGCCAGATCCTGGTCCAGGTGCCGTCGGCCTCGATCGCGGCCAGGAAGCCGTTGACGAAGGCCTGGGCGTCGGAGTCCTTGGGCAGCCCGAGACCATAGGGGTCCTCGGTGAAGGGCTGGCCGACGATCTTGATGTCGGTGTTGTTCTCCACGGCGGCCAGCAGGAGGGACTCGTCGACGACGTAGGCGTCGACCTGCCTGGTCTGCAGGGCGGACAGGCAGGCGGAGTTGTCCTCGAAGGGCGTGGGCGTGGCGCCGGGGCAGGCCTCGGCGAGGGCGGCCTGGGAGGACGATCCGGACTGGACGGCGACAGTCCTGCCCGCCAGGTCGGTGACGGAGGCGATGTCCGTGGTGTCCTTGTGGACGGCGACGGTCTGGCCGGAGGAGTAGTAGGGGCCGGCGAAGGAGATCTTCTGGGCCCGCTCCTCGGTGATCGTGTAGGTGGCGATGACGGTGTCGACGGTGCCGTTGGTCAGCAGGGTCTCGCGGGTGTCGGAGGTGGCCTGGGTGACTTCCACGAGGGAGGCGGCGTCGTCGCCCCCGATGATGTAGCGGGCGAGCGCCTGGCCGATGGCCGCGTCGAAACCGGTGATCCTGTGGGTGGTGGGATCCTCGATGGAGAAGACCTGGGCGGTCTTGGAGCCGCCGAGGCGCAGAATGCCGGCCTGCTTGATGGCGCTGGCCCAGGTGGAGGCCGCCACGGCGTCATCGGCTGCGACGGGGCCGGAATTGATCGCTGTGTCGTAGTCGCCGCCTGCGGTCGACGAGGCCACCGCCTTGCCGTCGGCACCGGTGTCGGAGCAGGCCGCGAGGGTCAGGGCGATGCCCAGGCCTCCCGCGCAGGTGAGCATGCCGCGCCGGGAGAGGGCGGGCCGGGTGATCGATCGGGGCGTCGTGGAGAGGGCCATGGCAGGTCCTTTCATCAGTGGTGCGGAGTGAGGATCGATGGTCAGTGCGAGAGGACCTTGGCGAGGAAGTCGCGGGCGCGGTCCGTGCTCGGTGAGGTGAAGAACTCCTCCGGGCCGGCCTGCTCGACGATGCGCCCGGCGTCCATGAACACGACGCGGTCCGCCACGGAGCGGGCGAAGCCCATCTCGTGGGTGACGACGAGCATCGTCATGCCGGTGGTGGCCAGGTCACGGATGACGTCGAGGACCTCGTTGATCATCTCGGGATCGAGGGCGGAGGTGGGCTCGTCGAAGAGCATGGCGATGGGGTCCATGGCCAGGGCGCGGGCGATGGCGACGCGCTGCGCCTGACCACCGGAGAGCTGGGAGGGGCGCTTGCCGGCCTGGTCGGCCAGGCCCACTCGCGCCAGGAGCTCGTGGGCGCGGGCCTCGGCGTCGGCGCGATCCATGCGGCGGACCCTGATCGGGGCGAGCGTGATGTTGTCCAGGACGCTGCGGTGGCCGAAGAGGTTGAAGGACTGGAAGACCATGCCGACCTCGGCGCGCAGCCTGGCCAGGTCCCTGCCCTCCTCGGGCAGGAGCTCGCCGTTGATCTCGATGGTGCCGGCGTCGATGGTCTCGAGGCGGTTGATGGTGCGGCACAGGGTCGACTTGCCCGAGCCCGAGGCCCCGATGACGGCGACGACCTCGCCCCGGTGGATGTCCAGGGAGACGTCGTCGAGCGCTGTGAAGTCGCCGAAGCGCTTGGTGACGCCGCTGATGCGGATGAGGGGTGCGTCGGGGCCGGTGGTTCCGGACCCGCCGACGGGCTCGGCGCCGGTATCCATGGGTGCTGTCACGCTGACCTCATTCTCGGGCGGTGCGGAGGCTGCGGGCAGCGCGCCCGCGAGCAGGACCAACGCCACCCTGCCCCGGAACATTCCCGGGCCATCCCGCCGTCCACGGAGCGGACGGGGGCGGTAGGGCGGCGGGCGCCGTCGAGCGCGACGCGGGCAGGGGCTGCTAGGCCCGCTGAGCGCGGGCGGAGGCGTAGAGGCAGAGAGCCGCTGCGGTGGCGACGTTGAGGGACTCGGCCCTCCCGAGGATCGGGATGGAGATGACGGTATCCGCGCGGCTCAGGGTCTCGGGGGCGAGCCCGTGTGCCTCGTTGCCGAGCAGCCAGGCGCTCGGGGCGGACAGCAGCCCACCGGCGGCCGCCGAACCCTCGGCCTCGAAGATGTCGGTGTCCCCGCGGCTGTCGGCGGCCAGGATCGTCAGGCCCGCCGCACGCAGGGCCCCTATGGCCTCCTCCAGGCCGACGCCGGTGATGACGGGCAGGTGGAAGAGGCTTCCCGCCGTCGAGCGCACGACCTTCGGGGAGGTGGCCTCCACGCTGCCGCGCAGGAGGATGACGGCGTCGGCGCCCGCGGCGTCGGCGGCGCGGATGATCGTGCCCGCGTTGCCGGGGTCCTGGGCCCCGGTGAGCACCGCGACGAGGCGCGCCCCCTCAAGGGCTCTCGCCAGGGCGTCGGCACCGCTGCTCTCCCCTATCGCGGCGACGGCGAGTACCCCCTGGGCATCGGCCGACATCGCGGCCATGACCTCCGCGGTCGTCAGGTGCCGATAGAGTCCCGCCGCCCTGGCCTCGGCCCAGATCCCGGGGTGACGACTGGCGGCGGACTCGGTCATGTAGAGGTCCAGGATCCGCTCCGGTGCCCAGCGGACCGCCTCGCGCACCCCCTGGGGGCCCTCGACGAGGAATCGCCCATGCTTGGAGCGGGCCTGTCTGCGAGCGAGCCCGGCAACGCGGGCGACGCGCTGGGAGGTCGGATTGTCAAGGATCTGCGGGGCGTCGTCATAGTCGATAGGCGTCGCGGGCGTCATGATGGCAAGCCTACGGGAGCCCCGGGCACGACCAGCGCATGAGTGGACGACGGCGCCGCCGGCCTCGCGGGGAGGGCGGCGGCGCCGTAGGAGGTGCGGGACGTCAGGCCTTGGGGGCGTTAACGTCCTTGGGGAGCGCCTTGCGAGCGGTCTCGACGAGCGCCTTGAAGGCGGCGGGCTCATTGACGGCCAGCTCGGCGAGCATGCGGCGGTCGACCTCCACACCGGCCAGGCCGAGGCCCTGGATGAAGCGGTTGTAGGTCATGCCCTCGGCGCGGGCGCCGGCGTTGATGCGCTGGATCCACAGGCGGCGGAAGTCGCCCTTGCGCGCGCGACGGTCGCGGAAGGCGTAGACGCCGGAGTGGGTGACCTGCTCCTTGGCCTTGCGGTAGAGGCGGGAGCGCTGGCCGCGGTAGCCCGAGGCCTTCTCGAGAACAGAACGACGCTTCTTGTGGGCGTTGACAGCCCTCTTCACACGTGCCATGTGATGTCTCCTTCAGACGTTGGGCCGGTCAGCGACCGAGCAGCTTCTTGACCTGGCGAAGGTCGGCGGGGGCGACCGGCTGGTCCGTGGACAGCTTGCGCTTGCGGCGCGAGGACTTGACCTCGAGCAGGTGTCGCTTATTGGCCTGCTCGCGCATGAGCTTGCCGCTGCCGGTGACCCGGAAGCGCTTCTTGGCACCGGAGTGCGTCTTGTTCTTCGGCATTGTCGGTTTCCTCTTGTCGGCTCGGTGACCGGGTGGTCCCGGGCTGCGGACCCCGCTGGCCATCGCCAGGGGGTGGGTCGGGTGAGGCCTCAGGCCTCGGTGGGCTTCGCCGGGGCCTTGGGCTTGGCGGCCTTGGGCTTGGCAGGCGCCTTGGGCTTCGCCGGGACGGCCGGCTTGGCAGGAGCGGCCGGCTTAGCGGCAGCGGCCGGCTTGGGGGTGGTCCCCGGCTCGGCCGACGTGGCGGCGGGCCCGGCCGCGGAGGGATTGGCTGCGACCGGCGGCGCGGCAGGAGGGGCCTTGGGGGCGGGCGGCACGGCCGGAGCCTCGACCGCCTGGGCGGCGGAGGCCGCCTGAGCCGCCGTCTGGGCGGCCTTGGCGGCGTGCTTCTCGGCGCGGCGGGAGGCGCGAGCCTCCTCACGACGGCGCCGCTGGTCGGACTTGACCTCCGCCTTCTTGCGGGTGGGGGCCAGCACCATGACCATCTGGCGGCCATCCTGGCGCGGATGGGATTCGATGGTGGCGAGCTCGCCGACCTCCTCGGCGACCTTCGCCAGCAGGCGCACACCGAGTTCGGGACGGGACTGCTCACGGCCGCGGAAGCGGACGATGCACTTGACCTTGTCCCCGCCCTCGAGGAATCGGCGCACGTGCCCCATCTTGGTGGCGTAGTCGTGCTCGTCGATCTTGGGCCGGAACTGGATCTCCTTGAGCTGCGTGTTCGCCTGGTTGCGCCGGGCGTCGCGCGCCTTCATGGCCGACTCGTACTTGAACTTGCCGTAGTCCATGAGCTTGCACACCGGGGGGCGCGCATCAGGGGCGACCTCGACGAGGTCGAGACCGGCCTCCTCGGCCAGTCGAAGGGCGTCCTCCACGCGGACGACGCCGACCTGCTCGCCACTGGGGCCGACCAAGCGCACCTCGGGGACGCGGATCCGTTCGTTGATACGGGGCTCGCTGATGGCTATTCCTCACTCCTTGTTCGGATTCCGTGGCAACGGGAAAGGCCCCCGCTGCGCATCGCCAGCGGAGGCCTCATATGCTCGTACAAGCATGCCGACGCGCGGACACGCGTCAGCACCGGGGGCATGCCCCCAGCACGAACCCGGCCCCTTGACAGGACCCAGGTGGGATTGCTCCGCTTGCGCGCCGGGGATGGACCCCGGCCGGTCAACCACTGAGGGTACCAGAGCACACGCGGCCATCCCAGGCCGGGAGCGGCGCGATACCGGGAGATCCACGTGGTCCTGCTCACGCGGGCTATTCCTCCACGCTCATGCCCCAGGCCACCACGAAGGCGGTTACGAGGGCCTGCAGTGCCAGGACGATGGGGACGGCGGGCGCCCCGGCGATGACCAGGAGCATCGGCAGGCAGCCGACGAGCGCGGCGTCGGGGCCGGAGACGAGCATCTCGACCGCGCCCGGCGGCAGCGACCCCATGGGCGAGGCGACGAGGCCGGCGGAGAAATCGGGGGTCCGGCGGTAGCCGGACCGCAGCGCCGCCCCCGCCCAGGAGATCCCGGCCAGGAGCACGAGTCCCACGGCCCCGCCCATGGACCCCGCCGCCTCCACGACGGCACCGCCCGGGAGGACTCGCCTGATCGTCCCGGTCATGCGGCCCCACAGGGGCGCGGTGGCGGCAGTGGTCCACAGCATCATCCCCGCAGCGGGAACGGCCAGGTGGCCCAGGCGGACGACTCCGGGGCGAACCGGCCAGGAGGCGTCGAGCCCGGGGTCGAACCAGGCACGACGGGCGGGCTCGGCCACGGCGAGGGTGGTGACCCAGCCGCCGAGGACGTAGGCGATGGCGCAGGGGATCCGCCCGACGCCGGGGACGAGCTGGGGCACGAGGGCGATGAGCAGGCCGACGAGCATCTGGATCGGGCGGTGGGGCTCGCGGCGCGCGAGCAGGGCGTCGCCCTGGGCGATGGCGATGACCGCGCGCGCCCACCGCGGAAGTCGTGCCCCCAGGCGGGCCATAGGCATGGACGAGCGTCGGGAGGGCCGGCGCGGCGGAGCGGCGAGAACCCTGCCCAGGGAGCGCGTGTCCAGGGACAGCAGGGAGACGTGCGCGCCCAGGGAACGGGCCACGGCGTCGAGGATGCGTGCGTCATCGAGCAGTGGCATCGCCCGGCCCAGGCGCCTCCAGGACGCGAGGACGGCGACCCAGCACACGGAGCCCAGGAGCACTGACGCGCCGGCCGACGCCGTCCGGGGCAGTGGTGGCGCGAGGACGGAGGCGAGGACGGCCAGGCCCGCGCCCGCCAGGAGGCCGAAGCGAGGACCTCCGGGATGCCGCCCGGTGATCTGGAGATGAATGAGCCCGGCGATGAGGGCCGCGCCCGCGCCCGAGCCGAGCAGGGCGGCGCCCCCGAGCAGGGCGGCGTCGGCGCTGATGAGAACCGACAGGAGCGCGCCGACGAGCGCGCCGACCAGTGCAGCGATGACGATCTCCGTGCGGGCGATGGGGTTGAGCAGCCCCGCGCGGGATCCCGGCAGTGGGAGCATCCAGGCGGCCTCGAAGGGACGCAGGAATAGGGGCCCGAGGCGGTGCAGGGGGCCGACGATGAGGCTGAGCCCCAGCAGCACGGAGGCGATGACGAGCCAGCCGGGCCGGAGGGAGGACAGCGCGCCCAGCCCGCCGCGGGCAGCATCACCGGAGGCCAGGGGCACGACACCGACCACGCGGGGCACGACGAGCGCGCCGAGGACCGCCGCGCCCAGGAGAGCGGAGTAGATGTCGCCGATCAACGCCCAGATCCCCCGACTCAGCGTGTGGCGCCGCACCCAGCGGCGCAGGGCGGCGCCATCGGGGAGGAGAGCGGGGTCATCGAGGCCGAGGGAGGAGACGTCGTCGAGCCCGCCCTCGACGGGGGCGCGCATCCGCCTCATAGGACGCCCTCGATGATCGCCTCCACGCCCTCCTCAACGCCGGCGGCGAGTCGGGTCCGACGGCCGACCATCAGGACCGCGGTGGCGCAGGCCCGCACGAGCCCGGCGTCGTGGGACACGAGGAGGACCGCCCCACCGGCCTCGCGCTCCTCGATGAGCCGGTCCGCCAGCCGGAGGCGGGTAACGTGATCGAGTCGCTGCTCGGGCTCGTCGAGGATGAGCAGGGAGCGGGGACGGGCGAGAACGGCGGCGAGCGCGAGGCGGCGGCGCTGCCCGCTGGAGAGCTCGTCGGGGAGGGAGTCGGCGACATCATCGAGTTCGAGCTCCTCGATGAGCGCCTCGACCACGGCGCCCGGGTCCGCGACGCCGTGCCCGTAGCAGACGAGATGGAGGTGCTCGGCCGCGCTGAGCGTCGGGAAGAACGACTCCTCGCCCAGGTCTCTGGCCACGGCCGCGCGGAAGGAGGCTCGACGCGGGTCCGGGCGCCGCCCCATGACCTCGATCTCGCCGTCCAGGGGGCGCAAGAGGCCGCAGCAGGTGCGCGCCAGGGTCGATTTGCCGGCGCCGTTGACGCCGACGAGTGCGAGGACCTCACCGGGGGCGAGGTCGAAGGTCGCGGGGGCGCACACGGGGCGCTCGCCGTAGCCGACGGTGAGGCCGCGAGCCCGGATGAGGGGCTCGGGGCCGTCGTGCCGCGGCGCCCGGGCAGACGCGCGCGGCCTCGCGATGAACGGGATCATGCCGTTTTCTTAACAAGCGGAGATCGAGCACGCCTCGTCCCAGAGGATGAGACGGGCGAGGGGCCGCCGATGGGCCGTCAGGCGGGGATGGGGCAGAGCTCGATGGTGTCGATGAGCTCGCCCCAGGCGGGATTGACCATGATGCGCTGACAGCCGTCGAGCGCGGCGGCGACGGCGGGCATGCCCCGGCCGGCGTCAACGCGGACGAAGACCCGCAGTTCGGAGGTCTCGCCGGGCGCGAATGCGACGCCGGTGACGCCGTCGACGGTCTCCAGCTGGGCGCGGACCTCGGCCTGGATGGCGTCGGAGGCCCAGGAGGGGATCCACTCCTCTCCCCCGGCCAGCGCGACGACGGCGGGCCGGGGCAGGCGCAGATCGAGAGTCCCGGGGTCGAGGACCCAGAGCTGGTCGGTGTGATCGTAGGCGACGGCGGCGGCACGATGAGGGTCGACGGGTACGGGGCGCACATCGTCGCGCCAGGCGCTCATGGCGGAGGCCGAGGTGAAGACCGGCAGGGCGATGTGGCCGTCGGGCAGGTCGACGGCGAGGGTGGCGGCATCGCGGCTGGCATCGTTGGTGTGGACGGCGTGGGCGCGGGACTCCGCCGCGGCGGGACCGGCGAGCGAGTGCGCGGCGACGGGCACGATGACGCGCGTGGCGGTCAGGGCGGCGACGATGCCGCGCATGTACTCGTGTCGCGGCAGATCGGTGGCCTCAATGGCGGCGGTGACCTCGGGGATCGGCGAGCCGTCATCATCCGCGAAGGGCGTGGGTGAGGCGAGCAGCCGCTCCATCTTTGCGCGCGCGGCGAGCGCCGATGCGAGTTGCGGATCGACCGGAACAGGGCCCTCAGCATTCATGTCGACCATCCCTTCCACATCCTTTCGCGCTATTCAGATCCTTCACGCCCCGATCCTAATCGCGAGACCGGTCGAAAACGTCATCGAGACCGGTTGAAGTGGTGGTCGAGACCGGTTCCTTGTTCACGGGGTGGGGTTGGTGGGGGTTGTGTTGGCTGGTTTGTCCACAGATTGGTGGTGGGGTCTGGTGCTGGGGGAAGGTTGGTTCTAGGGTTGGGGTTCGACGGCGATGCCGCCGTCGTCTGGGGCCGACCTGGGGCCTCGAGCTGTTGTCCCCCTGGTCCGTGTCCGCCCATCCGCCCCCCTCTTTCTTGGAAGGCCCCAGATCCCATGGCTCCCACGCCACCCCGCGCCCCGTCCCACTGCCTCGGCACCACCGCGCCGCAACAGCACCACCGCGCTGACGCTCGGCCACCCGGCCGATGGCGGCAGGGCATCGTGGCGCTGGGTGGCCGCTGGGCGCACCCGGTCGCCCTTGTGCTGGCGGCCTGCTGCGCCCTGAGCCCGACACTCCTGACCGCCTGCGCCAAGGAGACACCCCCATCCGAGGCCAGCGGGACACTGCCCACCCAGTTCATGGCCACCGCCCCCGCCAGCACCACTGGAACGCCCACCGCCAGCGCGCCGGCGGCGCTCAGCCCAGAGCTGGCCGCCCAAAGAGCCACCGCCCTGGCCGAGCCCAAGCCCGCTAAGCCCGAAGCGGCCAGTCAGAACACCGAGGAAGGCGCCGTCAACGCCGCCGCCTACTTCCTCCAGCTCTACCGCTACGCCTTCATCACCGGAGACACCACCGACCTGGCCGCCATGAGCGAGGAGGGCTGCGTCTTCTGCCAATCCACCATCGACGACGCCACCAAACTCCACCAAGACGGAGGCTGGGCCAACCCCTGGGAAATCAGCCTCACGAACATCAGTTACGCGCCTCCAGGCGAAGGCAAGCAGTACTCAAGAATCGAAGGGACTATGATCGCATCGGCATCAACATCGATCGACAGTAAAGGCGAGGTTATTGATAACAGCGAGGAGAACATTAATATTGTAATAGCCGCACGGTACTACGACGGCAGTTGGCACATTCGAGGCGTGGCGGTTGAAAAATGAGACAATCTCCTATTGTCGCGCTACTTGTTTGCGGCACTCTTTCGATTTGCTCGGCAAACGCTTCGGCGGCAGCGTTAGACGACGCCAGTTCAGAACGGGAGATTGTCGGCAGGGCTTCGGATCGAACGGTTGACCTCGATGCGGTGACAGTCGAGGAGGTCCCGGTCCAGGCGGGCCCACCTTCAGGAGCCTCGGCAAACGCGCCAGAAGGTTCATCCAACGCTGTCGCAGTAGCAGCGGCATCGCCTCAAGGCAGCCCAGGCGGAGGACGCTGGACGTGCTGGGTGGAGGAGATCAGCGATGTCAGCAAAACGGGTCACTGCGCCCAGCTGAACGACGACAGCCCCACAGCCCCCGCCGCCGCCCCGGCCCCCGCACCCATCACCCTCACCTCCCACGACATAGCCACCCTCATCATCAACGGCTCAGGCATCACCCTCCAACCACCCGGGACCACCATCCTGCTCCACATGCCCCTGATCGCCCACACCAACCCCGCCACCCAGGCCCTGACCACCACCGTCGGAGGCACCAGCATCGACGTCGAGGCCACCCCCACCACCTACACCTGGAACTGGGGAGACGGAACCACCACAACCACCACCGACCCCGGACACCCCTACCCCAACCACACCATCACCCACCAATACACCACCACCACCGAGGTCACCATCACCCTGACCACCACCTGGACCGCCCGCTTCCGCCCCACCGACGCCACCGAATGGCGGCCCGTCACCGGCTACATCACCACCACCCAAACCGCCCCACCCCTAACCATCCAACGCCTCATCCCCTACCTCACCGACGACGCCCAAGAACACCACAACCACTAACCCACCACCAACCGGCCTCGACGAGAGCGATCTAGATCACGAGGGCACACCACCACCCCCACGCTTATTGGAGCGAAGATCACCCCAATACGCGAGTCGCTCGCGGATGCGCTTCTCATAACCACGATCGGTGGGCTCGTAGAATGTCTCACGATCCTTCGGATCAGGATATCCATCGGGAAAATAATCCGCGCCAGAGAACCCGTCGGGAGTATCCGGATCGTACTGGTACCCCTCTCCGTAACCCAATTCCTTCATGAGACGGGTTGGCGCGTTGAGAATATGAGCCGGCGGCATGAGGGAGCCTGTGCGCTTCGCCTGCTTCCAGGCTCTGTTGAATCCTCGGTATACGCTGATGGATTTCGGAGCCGTCGCCAAGTACACCACCGCTTGCGCTATCGCGAGCTCCCCCTCGGGAGAGCCGAGCCGCTCATAGGTGTCCCAGGTGGCGAGAGCCATCTGCAAGGCACCCGGGTCCGCCATCCCCACGTCCTCACTGGCGAAGCGGACGAGCCGCCGGGCGATGAACAGCGGATCCTCCCCGCCGAGCAGCATGCGGCTCACCCAGTAGAGAGCGGCGTCCGGATCACTACCGCGCATCGACTTATGCAGCGCGGAAATGAGGTTGTAGTGCTCCTCGGAGGTCTTGTCGTAAAGAGGAGCCCGTGAGGCGACGATATCGGCCAGGTCCTGCGCGTCAAGCAGTCCTCCAGAGCCGCCGTCGCCGGTTCCTCTCACCGCCGCGAGGACCTGCTCGACCATGCCCAGCAGGTATCGGCCGTCGCCGTCGGCCATGGCGATAAGCGCGGAGCGAGCAGGGCCTGTCAACGGGAGCTCGCGGCCGACCAGCCGCTCGACACGCACGAGGAGCTCGTTGAGAGCTTCCTCGGACAGCCGGGAGAGGACCAGGACCTGGCAGCGTGAGAGCAGCGCCCCGTTGAGCTCGAAACTCGGATTCTCGGTGGTCGCTCCTACGAGCACGACCGTACCGTCCTCGACGTAGGGCAGGAAGGAGTCCTGCTGGGCCCGGTTGAAGCGGTGGATCTCATCGACGAAGAGCAGTGTTCCCTGGCCGATCTGACGGCGCTTCGAGGCGGCACTGAAAACCCTCCGCAGGTCCGCCACCCCGGAGAACGTGGCGGAGACCTGCTCGAAGACGAGCCCGGTGCTCGCGGCCAGGAGCCGTGCGATCGTCGTCTTCCCGCAGCCCGGTGGTCCCCACAGGATGATCGAGGAGAGCCGCCCCTGCTCGACCATCCGCCCAAGCGGGGCATCGGCTCCCAGCACATGGTCCTGGCCGACGACGTCATTCAGCGCCTGCGGGCGCAGTCTGTCCGCGAGGGGACGCGTGAGGTCATTGACGGCGGGGCCGCCCGCCTCGGCAGCGGCGTCGAAGAGAGAGGGCTCGTCGGAGGGCGTCATGAGGCACAGACTACGACCGGACTCCGACGCCTTCGGCGCGCCTGCCGTACCGAATAGCGTGGGTGGGCCGGCACCTCATTCACTGGTCAGAACCGGTCTCGGTAGCGTTTTCGACCGGTCTCGACGTCGTTTTCGACCGGTCTCGGCGCCCATATCGACCGGTCTCGCTCATACGCTCATAGGGGACGGGGATGACGATGACGGCGGATAAGGACGAGGGGAAGCGCCTCGGCCATGGCGAGGAGGAGGGCCCCACCGACACCGCCAGGCCAGGGGATCGTCGCGCCGGGGAGCGCGGCGAAGAACCGCGCCACACCGGCGAGCCAGGCGCAGGAGCCGAGCGCGGGCAGCGCGAGCCAATCAGCGGCGGATCCCCACACCGGCGCCGCGAGGGCGGCAAGCAGCCCCGCCACCGTCGCCAGGGGCACCGGCGGGGCCGCCATCATATTCGCGGGCACCGCCCACAGCCCCACCCGCGGCTGGAGGAGGATGAGCAGCGGGGCGCAGGCGAGCTGGGCGGCCACCGGCACCGCGATGAGCGCCGCCGCCCAACGGGGCAGGTGGCGGGACAGGGCGGCCATGATCGGCCCCGCCCCGAGCAGGATCCCGCCGGTGGCCGCCACGGACAGGGCGAAGCCGTAGTCGCGCGACTGCCACGGGTCGACGAGCAGCAGCACAATCATGCCCCCGCACAGGGCGGGTATGGACG
This sequence comes from Actinomyces denticolens, assembly GCF_002072185.1. Lineage (GTDB taxonomy): Bacteria > Actinomycetota > Actinomycetes > Actinomycetales > Actinomycetaceae > Actinomyces > Actinomyces denticolens. Next base: position 80,971 of record NZ_MVIW01000004.1, on the reverse strand, counting down.
CCGATCGCCGCCCCGCGGCCACGCCCACGAGCAGCACAGCCCCCATGGTGGCCGCGCGCAGGACGGAGCCGCTGGGCCGCATGAGAAGGACGAGGCCGACGAGGACGATCCCTCCCGCGAGTGCCCGCCAGCGCCTGGGCAGGACGCCCAGGCCGGTGAGCACGAGTCCGAGCACGATGACGACATGCTGCCCGGAGACCGCTGTCAGATGGGTCATCGAGACGGTCCGCATATCCTCTCGCAGGTCGCCGGGCAGGGCATGGTCGTCGCCAAGGGCCAGCCCGGGCACGAGCGCCAGGGCACCGGCGTCCTCTCCCCCGATCCAACGCACGGGGGCCCTGCCCCCGGCCCGACCGGTCGCCCGTGACAGGCCATCTCTCAGCTCGCCGACGGCGCCCAGGGTCCCACTGGGGTCACCGATCCTCTTGGGCTCGCTCCCCCGCCCGAGGATTGCCCCCTCGGAGGCACCCGCCCCCGGGGCCCCGAGCCGGCCTCGCGCGGTGACGCGCGAGCCCAGGGGCTGTTCCAGCCAGGGGGCGCCGCCGAGGACCCGGATGCCCAGGCGCGAGGGCTCTCCGTCGATGCGCACCTCGTCCAGGGCGGTCAGGATGGTCGTGGCGCGCGGTGACGCGGTGGCGCGCGGCCGCTCGCTGATGGTCCCCTCGATGGTGACGACGCGCCCGGATTCGACGGCGAGCGTTGTCGGGTCCCGGGCGCGGACCCATTGGCCCGCTGAGGAAACGCCGAGCACGGCCGTCACCGTCAGGCAGGTCAGGAACACTCCGGCGGCGACAGGGCCCGCGGAGGCAGTGCCCGCGTTGCCGGGGCGCGGGTCGTGGCGGTGCCGTGGCGGACGGTAATGGCCGACCGGCCCGATGAGCGCTGCCGCAAGCGCGAGGGCGACGACGCTCCCGATGGCGGAAGCCTGCCAAGCGCGAGCGCCGGTCAGGCCGGTGGCGCCCCACGCGCAGGTCCAAGCCGCCAGGGCGGGCGTGAGAAGACGAAGGTCGAGGACGGGGACCGCGGGCTCAGCAGCCGGATGGGTGCTCATACGGTGGCCGCTCCTCGGAGTGCCTCGAGCTTGGCCTGGCCGATGCCGGGGACATCGGTGAGGGCGTCGACGGTGGCGAAGGGGCCGTGCTCGGCGCGGTAGTCGACGATCCGCTTGGCCAGGGCCGGACCGACACCGGGGAGGGCCTCGAGCACCGCGGCGTCGGCGGTGTTGATGTTGATCTGCCCGCTACCACCGCTGTCTCGGCCCGCGCCCGCCCCGGCGGCGGATGTCCCGGTGGCTCCGGGCGCGGCGGGTGGCAGCGTCTCACCCTGACGAGGTACTCGGATCTGCTCGCCATCGACGACGACGCGCGCGAGGTTGAGCTGCTCCACATCGGCGTCAGGGGCGGCCCCGCCAGCGGCGTTGAGGGCGTCGGTGACGCGTGCGTCTGCCGGGAGTGTGACGACGCCGGGAGCGGTCACCGCGCCGGTGACGTGGACGACGGCGCTACCCGCCGCACCGCTGCCCACCGGCCCGGCGGTACCTTCCCCAGTGGTCGCCGGGTCGGAAGGGGTGTTCGTGGGGCTCGCCGCGCCGGCGGCGCCCGGGCTGCCGGTCGTGCCCGCCGTGAGTGCGGGGGCGCGCGAGGTCGTATCGGCGGAGACGAGGACGGAGCGGATGGCGAGGAGGAGGGCGAGGGCGATGATGAGAATGCCTCCGGCGATGGCGGCGCGCGGCGTGATGGCGGCCCGTCGGGGTCTGATGGGCGGATCCTGGGGGTCGGCGGTGCAGGCGATGCGCACGTAGTCCTCGAGGGGTCGTTTGCGCGGGGCCCGCCCGCCTGCGATGCGCCTGCCGCTCATGTCTCCAAGGTTAAGGAGCGCGGGAGTTGTCTCGCAGGGCGCCTGTGAAGAGGGCGATCTCAGGTACGCAGGGCGGGGCCTGTGGTTCCCCGGCCGCCGGGCGAGATGATGACGCAGCCGAGCGCCCCGGGGCCGACGTGCACCGCGAGGGCCGGGTCGAAGGGCCAGCAACGCGCCGGTTCCTCGGTCCATCCACCGACCCGTGGCGTCGCCTGGCGCTCAGCCTCGGGCGCGGCGGTGTCCGCTCCAGTGGGCCCATTGGGCTCCTCCCCGGGGGCGCCCGCGGCGATGCCGTCGATCAGGGCACGACCCGCCGGGCCGTCGTCGGCGTGGATGATGAGGCTGGTCCGGCCGATGGCACCGGCGCTCTGGGAGGCGAGGCCGGCGGCGAGTTCGGCCAGTCGGGCGCGCGCCCGTTTGGCACCGCGCACGGCTTCGACGGGGCGGATCCCGTCGGCGGTGACGCGCAGGATGGGGCGCACGCCGAGGGCTCCGCCGAGCAGGGCGGTGCGGCGGTCGAGGCGCCCGCCGTGGCGCAGGTGGGCGAGGTCGTCCACGAGGAGGAGGACGGTGCTGCGGGAGACGAGGTCGCGGGCGCGCTCGACGCCGTCGTCCGCGGTGGCGGCACCACTGGCGGCGATGGCGGCCTGCCCGAGCGCGCCGCCGGTGGTGCCGGAGTCGAGCACGGTGACGACCCGTCGGCCGAGGGCCTGATTGATGGAGTCGGCTGCGCGCGTGGCGGCGTCGACAGTGCCGGACAGGGAGGCTGTCAGGTGGAGGGCGAGGACCTCGTCTGCGCCTTCCGCGGCGTGGGCGTAGGCGTGGGCGAGCTCGTCGAGACTTGGTCGGGATGTGCTACCAGGCCGGTTCCCGTCCCCCGTGGTGGCGTGCAGGGGGACGACGCCGATGCCGCAGGCGCGCGCGAGATCGGTCGGCAGGCAGGATGAGGAGTCCGTGACAACGGCGAGGCTCATGCTCCGACGATAGCCGTGCCCGGCCGCGCCGTCAGAGACTCAGAGCCGTATGCGCCAGCGTTTTCCGGGCTCTCCCCTCTACCATGGCGCCATGACTGACACGCCTGACATTGCTCGTCTCAAGGCCGAGGCCGCGCAGGCCGCCGCCGAGGCCGCCGCCGCGAAGGCCGCTGCCGCCCAGGCCGCCCTCGAGGCCGCCATGGCCAGCGGTGCCGTTCAGGAGGCGTCCGAGGACGCACCGGCTGATCGCACCGAGGAGAAGACGGAGGACAAGCCCGCTGAGCCCGATTCGGCCGCTGAGCAGGCCGTCTCCGATGCCCCGGCCGAGGCTCCCGCAGCGCCGTCGCCGACCGAGCCGGAGGGCTACGCGGCTCAGGTGCGCGACGGCTACGCCTTCGACGGGCACATGCTCCCCGTGGGCACCTACCTGGAGACGGCCCCGCCATCAGGCGACCCGGCCCCTGTCAAGGGTGTGCGCGTGGGCATTCCCATGGCGCTGCTCAACCGCCACGCGCTGGTGGCCGGCGCCACGGGCACGGGCAAGACCCGCACCCTGCAACTGCTGGCCGAGGGGCTGAGCTCGGCGGGGGTGCCCGTGTTCCTCTCCGACATCAAGGGCGATCTCACGGGCATGGCCGAGCCGGGGGCCACGAGCCCGAAGCTGGAGTCGCGCACGGCGTCGACGGGTCAGGACTGGAAGCCGGCGTCGTTCCCGATGGAGTTGTTCAGCCTGGGGGGCCAGGGCAAGGGCACCCCGATCCGCACGACGATCACGGAGTTCGGCCCGGTGCTGCTGGCGCGCGTCCTGCGCCTCAACGAGACGCAGACCTCCGCCCTGCAGCTCGTCTTTCACTGGGCCGATTCGCAGGGGATGGCGCTGCTGGACCTGAAGGACCTGAGGGCGGTCATCAACTACCTGGTGAACACCGACGCGGGCAAGGCCGAGCTCAAGACCATCGGTGGCGTCTCGGAGGCGACGGCGGGGGTCATCCTGCGGGAGTTGGCGGCCCTGGAGGCCAGTGGCGGGGACGCGTTCTTCGGCGAGCCGGGCCTGACCGTGCAGGACCTCATGCGAGTGTCCTCCGATGGCCGCGGCATTGTCTCCTCCTTGGAGCTGGAGGACATCCAGTCCCAGGGCACGCTGTTCTCCACGTTCCTCATGTGGCTGCTGGGCGAGTTGTTCGAGGTGCTACCGGAGGTCGGGGACTTGGACAAGCCGAAGATGGTGTTCTTCTTCGACGAGGCGCACCTGCTGTTCGCGGATGCGACGAAGGCGTTCATGGAGGCCGTCACTCGCACGGTCCGGCTCATCCGCTCCAAGGGCGTAGGCATCGTGTTCATCACCCAGTCGCCCACGGATGTGCCCAATGAGGTGCTGGCTCAGCTGGGATCGCGGGTGCAGCACGCTTTGCGCGCGCATACTCCCGACGACGCCGCGAACTTGAAGAAGGCGGTCTCGACCTTCCCGACCTCGCCGCTGGACCTGGCCAAGGTGCTCACCTCGTTGGGGACGGGCCAGGCGGTGGTGTCGGTGCTCGATGAGAAGGGTCGCCCGGCCCCGGTGACGGCCGTGGTGGTGGACGCCCCGGCCTCGGTGATGGGCGCCGGGCAGGAGTCGACGGTGCAGTCGCTGCTCTCCGGCTCGCCGCTGGCCGGCAAGTACAGCACCGTGGTGGACAACGAGTCGGCCTATGAGTTGTTAGAGAAGCGGATCGCTGCTGAGTCCGAGGAAGCGGCCGCCGCGGTTGCGGCTGAGGAGGCGCGCGTGGCTGCCGAGAAGGCCGCCGCTGCTGAAGAGAAGGAGCGGGCGAAGGCCGAGGCCGCTGCCGCGAAGGCGGCGGAGCGCGCGGAGGCAGCGGCTCAGAAGGCCGCGCAGAAGGAGGCTGAGCGCCAGGCCAAGGAGCTGGAGAAGTTGCAGCGGCAGGCGGAGAAGGAGGCCGAGCGCCAGCGCCTGGCCGCGGAGCGGGCCGCTGAGCGCCGCCACCGGGAGATCGAGAAGACGATCGGCTCCGTCGGCCGCCAGATCGTGCGCTCCGTCCTCGGCAACGTCCTGCGGAGGCGCTGAGACCGAAAGCCGCCGTCACCGTGGCTTTCCCGAGGGCGGTACGACGACGGCCTCCCGCCCCCGGCCCCTTCTCGCACGGTAAGAAGGGACGGCAAGCGGGGCATACGGCATACTGCCCTCACAAGTGGTGCGAGCGGCGGTGAACTGAGCGCATCCCAGCGCGCGCCAGTTCGCCGCCGCTCGCATCGCTTTGAGGAACATCCGGACCAGGCCGCCCAGGCACGAGCGCGCCGCGCGAGCCGGGGTACTACTCCCCCACCCGCGCGGCGCGCCGCGACACGGCTCCGCTCACTCCGGCACGATGCTCACGAGCCCCGGGGCCTTGACGATCACCTTGCGCACGCCCCGGCCATCCAGAGTGCGCACCACGCCGGGCGCCGCCAGTGCCAGGCGCTCCAGCTCGGCGGCATCGATCCCGGGATCCACCTCCAGGCGGTCGCGGACCTTCCCCTTGACCTGCACCACGCAGGTCACCTTCTCCGCCGCCAGCAGCGACTCATCCGCCACCACCGGGAAGGGCTCGCGGGCCAGCGAGGCCTCGTGCCCGAGTCTGCTCCACAGCTCCTCCGCGATATGCGGGGCCACCGGGGAGACCATGAGCACCAGGGCCTCCGCGGCCTCGCGCGGCACCGCGCCCACCGCCGTCAGATGGTTGTTGAGCACGATGAGCTTGGCGATCGCCGTATTCAGGCGCATCCCCTCGTAGTCCTCGCGCACCCCCACGATCGTGCGGGCGATGAGCCGGCGCGTGGCATCGTCGGCGGCCTCATCGACCACCGTCACCTCACCCGTCGACTCGTCGACCACATTGCGCCACAGCCGCTGCAGGAAGCGCTGCGCGCCCACCACGGCCCGGGTCTCCCACGGGCGGTCCACATCCAGCGGCCCCATGGACATCTCGTAGACGCGGAAGGTGTCCGCCCCGTAGGCGTCGTACATCTCATCCGGGGTGACGATGTTCTTCAGCGACTTGCCCATCTTCCCGTACTCACGGGTCACCGGCTCGCCGCGCCACGTGAAGGACGGCTCCCCATCGGCGCCGACGCTCTCCTCCACCTCCTCGGCGGGCACGTACTGACCGCGGGCGTCCTTGAAGGCGTAGGCCTGCACATACCCCTGGTTGAACAGGCGGTGGTAGGGCTCCGAGGAGGACACGTGGCCGAGGTCGAAGAGCACCTTGTGCCAGAACCGCGAGTACAGCAGGTGCAGCACGGCGTGCTCCACGCCGCCCACGTACAGGTCAGTGCCACCGGAGGTGTTGCCCCCCTCTGGCCGAGGACCCATCCAGTACGCCTCGTTGGCCGGGTCGATGAGCGCCGTCCCATTCGTGGGGTCCGCGTAGCGCATCTCGTACCAGCACGAGCCCGCCCACTGCGGCATCGTGTTGGTCTCGCGGTAGTACTTCCTGGGCCCATCGCCCAGGTCGAGCTCGACCTCCACCCAGTCGGTGGCCTTGGACAGCGGCGCCTCAGGCGAGGAGTCGGCATCGTCGGGGTCGAAGGAGCGCGGAGAATAGTCGGTGACCTCCGGCAGCTCGATCGGCAGCATCGACTCCGGGACGGCGTGGACGAGGCCGTCCTCGTCCCAGACGATCGGGAAGGGCTCGCCCCAGTAGCGCTGGCGCGAGAAGAGCCAGTCGCGCAGGCGGTAGGTGACCGCGCCGCGGCCCACGCCCTTGGCCTCCAGGTACTGGGTCATCGCGGCCTTGGCCTCATCCTTGCCCATGCCGTTGAGGTCGATCTCGCCGTTCGCGGAGTTGATGAGCGGGCCGTCGCCGGTCCATGCGGCCTCCTCCAGGCTGAAGCCCTCGGGCGGCTGGATCGTGGCGACGACGTCGATCCCGTACTTGCGGGCGAAGTCCCAGTCGCGCTGGTCGCCGGAGGGCACCGCCATGATCGCGCCAGTGCCGTAGCCCATGAGGACGTAGTCGGCGACGAAGACCGGCACCCGGCGCCCATCCACCGGGTTGATGCCGAACAGGCCCGTGAAGACACCGGTCTTGGCGCGCCCCTCGTCGGTGCGCTCGGCGTCCGTGGCGGCCGCGGCGTAGGCGCGGTAGGCGGACACGGCCTCGGCCGGGGTGGCGTGCCCACCGGTCCAGGCCTCCTTCGTGCCCTCGGGCCAGGCCGAGGGAAGGGTGAGCGCTGCGGCGTCGTCGTCGATCTGCGCCTGCGTGCGGGCCGAGGCGGCGGAAGGGACGCCGCCCAGGATCGGGTGCTCGGGGGCGACCACCATAAAGGTCGCGCCGAAGAGCGTGTCCGGGCGCGTGGTGTAGACCGTGAGCGTGTCCTGGCCGGCGCCCGCGAGCGCGGCATCGGGCACCGCGTAGGTCACCTCGGCGCCCTCGGACCGCCCGATCCAGTTGCGCTGCATGAGCTTGACCTTCTCGGGCCAGTCCACGGTGTCCAGGTCCTCGGCGAGGCGGTCCCCGTAGGCGGTGATCCGCATCATCCACTGGCGCAGGTTGCGCTTGAAGACGGGGTAGTTGCCGCGCTCGGAGCGGCCCTCGGAGGTGACCTCCTCGTTGGCCAGCACCGTGCCCAGGCCCGGGCACCAGTTGACCGGCGCGTGGGAGACGTAGGCGAGGCGGTGCGAGTCGATGATCTCGGCGCGCTCCGCCTTGCCGAGCCGCGCCCAGGGGCGGCCGTCCGGGGTGGGGACCTCCCCGGAGGCGAGCTTGGCCTCGAGCTCGGCGATGGGGCGGGCGGCGCCCGTTCCCCGGCCGTCGCGACGAGGGGCAGTGGGGTCGAACCAGGAGTTGAAGATCTGAAGGAAGATCCACTGGGTCCAGCGCACGTAGTCCACGTCGATGGTCTGGATGGAGCGGCGCGAGTCGTGGGACAGGCCGAGCCGGCGCAACTGGCGGCGCATATTGGCGATATTGGCCTCGGTGGACACGCGCGGGTGCTGGCCGGTGGCCACGGCGTACTGCTCGGCGGGCAGGCCGAAGGCGTCGTAGCCCATCGTGTACAGGACGTTCTTGCCGGTCATGCGGGTGAAGCGGGCGATGACGTCCGTGGCGATGTAGCCCAGGGGGTGGCCCACGTGCAAACCCTTGCCAGAGGGGTAGGGGAACATGTCGAGCATGAAGAACTTCTCGCGCTCGGCGCCCGGGCCCGCGAGATCGCCCACGGGGTTGTCCGCCCAGAAGGTGCCCTCGGCCTCCCAGCGGTCCTGCCAGGAGGTCTCGATGCTGCCCGCCAGCGCCGCCGTGTATCGGAAGGGGGGCGCGTCGGTGGGCTCCGGAGCGGCTGCGGGGTTGTGGGTCATAGTGCTCTGTGCTCTTTCCCTGATCGTCATGCCCTGAGGGGCTTCATCCCCCGGGGAGCGTGGCTGGGGGACAGCCTAGCCCTCGGCGGCGCCTTCCCCGCGCCGCGCCCGCGCAGTGGGCGCCCCTGGCCCGGCCGGTCGCCTCCGGGAGCGCGGCCCGCCTCAGCGTGTGCCGGGGGCGCTGGTGACGACGAACTCCCCCCAGCCGTCCTCGCGCAGCCCGGAGCGCAGGCGCGCCATGGCGGCCTCGATCTCCTCGGGGGCGGCGTCCTTGCGGGCGGAGGAGAACTGCAGGTCCTCCTCGGATCGGATGGGCAGGACGTGCACGTGGAGGTGGTCGACGCCGTAACCGGCCACCATGACCCCGGCCCTCGCCGCCCCGAAGACGCGGGTCTGGGCGGCACCTATCCTCCTGGCCACCACCGCCAGGTGGGCGACGAGCTCGTCGGGGGCGTCGACGTAGGAGTCGATCTCCTCGCGGGGGACGACGAGGACGTGGCCGTCGGTGTGGGGCTCGATCGTGGCGAAGGCGGCGCAGTGCTCATCGGCCCACACGAAGGAGCCGGGGATCTCGCCATTGATGATCTTGGTGAAGAGGGTGCTCATGCGCCCCATCCTTCCAGACGATGGCGCCGCGCGCCCGGAGCCGGGGCTCAGGTCCAACGGTCGTCGGGCCGCAGGACGTCGGACTCCCGGCGGCCGAGTCGCGGTCAATCGGCGGCCGCGCCGTCAGTCCTCGGCGAGGACCCACAGGAAGCCCGCGGGGATCATGGCCTCCCCCGGCTCCGGAGCGCCACCGGTGATCCCGTCCTCGGGGGCGTCCGCCCGACCCGCCCCAGTGGCGCTGACGAGCCGGATGAGACTGGGGCGAAGGCCCGAATCGCCGTCGACCCGTCCCCTGCCGGTCACCCTGATCCGCGCGTCCAGACCGATCCCAGCGCGGTCGAGCGCCTGGAGCGTGGCGGGGTCGTCCTGAATGCGGGCGACGACGCCGCTCTCCCCCACGCGCAGCGCGTCGAGGCTGCGCAGTGCCGGGAGCGCCATGGAACCGCCGGCCGTGGGGATCGGATCGCCGTGGGGGTCGCGGGCCGGGCGCCCCAGGGCGGCGTCGATGCGGTCCAGGAGGCGCTCGGAGACGGCGTGCTCGAGCACCTCCGCCTCCTCATGAACCTCGTCCCAGTCGAAGCCGAGAGCCTCCACGAGGTAGGTCTCGAGGAGGCGGTGGCGGCGCACCATGCCCATGGCGCGGCGCGTTCCCTCGGGGCTGAGCGTGACGGCGCGGTAGGGCTCGTGCTCCAGGAGGCCGGCGTCGACCAGACGGGAGACGTTCTCCGAGGCAGTGGAGGCCGCCACCCCCATGCGCTGGGCGAGACCCGTGATGGAGGCGCCGGCGCCGCCCCACTCCGTGGCCGCCCAGACGGCCTTGAGGTAGTCCTGGGCGACGGTCGAGTCCGTGGGGTCGGCGACGGGCGCGGGCGCCGTCTCGCGGTCCCGGCGGGCGGAGGCGCTCATCGCAGCAGCGTCATCCACTCGGACCACAGGCCGACGGCGACCGTGAGGGCGACGAGCGCATACAGCGCCACGGCACCCCACCAGCGCCGGGCCACGAGGAGGCGGGCGGTCGCGGGACTCACGCCCAGGTGCCCGCCCGCTGCGGCCCACGCCCAGGTGGAGGTGGCGATGGGGATGGTGACCGCCCAGATGAGCATGCAGAAGGGGCAGAGCTTGCCCAGGTCGATGACGGAGACGAACAGGAACCATGCGACGAAGAGGATCCCGCCGATGGTGCCGGCCACCATGCCCCGCCACACCCAGCGCGGCAGCCGCATCCCGCCCATGAGGAGCGCGCCCAGGGTCAGGAGCGCGGAGAAGGCCATCGCCCCGATGTGGGCGTTGGGCACGCCCAGCAGGTTGCCCTGCCAGATGTCCAGGGAGGCGCCGCAGGAGACCAGGGGGTTGATGTCGCAGGACAGGCCCGCGAGGGGCTCCTTGATCTGCTTGATGTGGGCGGTGGTGAGCTCCCAGCAGGCGCCGAGCGCGATGATCGAGCCGATGATGAGGAGCACGGCGTACTCGCGGGGGGCCCCGGAGGAGGCGCTGGCGCCGGTGCCCTGGACCTCGAGGAGGGGGGCGTCGGCGTCCTCGGCGCCGGCGAGGTAGGCCTCCAGCTCCTCCTCGCTCATCGCGTCGATCTCTGCCTGGGTCGGCACATGGGCCATTGCAGCGTTCCTCTCGTTGACCCGGTCGTCGGCCGGCCGCGCCCGATGGGGCGACCGGCTCATTGTGCACCCTGGATGCGCGTGACGGCGCAACGCCTCAGCCCCCGGCCCTCGCCGTGCCCCACGCCTCGCCCTCGTCGGGGGGATCGGGCTCGGCGGCCCCGGTTCCCGACGGCGCCGTCGGAGCAGCGCTCGGCCCCGGGGTGGGGACGGGCGTCGCCGTCGAGTCGGTCGGCGCGGCCGTTGCGACTCCCTCACCGGCGCCGTCAGTGCCGGCGCCGGTGGGCCGGGGCGGTCCCTGCCAGGCGCCGACGGTGACGGAGGCGTCGGGGTGCAGGACGATGGACCTCCAGGCGATGAGCGAGCCGTCGGAGGTGAAGGCGAGCTCGTGGAGCCAGGCCTCCTGGGTGACGGGGCCGATGGACGTGCCGCCCTTGCCCGCGCCGGAGGTGAGGGCGTTGACCCTCCCCCTCTCGCCGTCGACGGAGGTCATCCCCCTCTCCTCGTGGACGTGGCCCGCCAGCAGCAGGGGGGCGCAGCCGGAGGCCTGGAGCGGCGCGAAGGCCTGGGGCCGGTGGATGAGGACGACGTCGACGGCGTCGGCGCTCCCCTCGTCGGCGGCCTGGCAGGCCTGGTCGGACAGGCGCTGGCCGAGCTGGGAGGCGTCCTCTCCCCCGCGCTTGGTGGTGCCCGCGGCGGTGGTGCGCTCGACGTCATCATCCCCGAGCACCGTCAGCGGGCCCGCCTTGACCGGCTTGCCGTCGGTGACGGTCCAGCCCTGGCCCCGCAGGCGCTCGGCGGTGGCCTCGGAGTCGTGGTTGCCGATGGTGGCCACGCGCGCGACGCCGGAGGGAACCGCCTGGCTGAGGGCGTCCACGCAGACCTGCTCGGGGTTGGAACCGGTCATGGCGAGGTCGCCGTCGTCCATGTGGACATCGGGGCGCGCCAACTGGTCCAGCAGCCCGGCGAAGGAGATGACGTCGAGGTTGCAGTGCAGGTCCGTGGACAGGACGGCGGTCACCGGCGCCTCGTCGGCCTGGGCGGCCAGGGCCTGGTCGGGTGTGGCGGGGGCGGTGGGAACGCCCCTGGCGGAGGGCGGGGCCGAGGGACCGCCCCACGGCGGCGCAGCGGTTCCGGCAGGACCGGGGGCGGCGCCGTCGATCGGACTGGCGGTGGCCTGCGGCGCTGTGCCGGGTGTCGGGCCCGCGGTCGCGGCGGGGCTCTTGACGGCGGCCTCACCCGCGGCCTGGGACTGGGAGAGCGCCGACTGGATCGCGGCCTCATCGGAGCTCCCCGAGGAGGCGGTGATCTCGATTCTCCCGCTCACGCGCCGGGAGGCCTCCCAGGCGGCGCGGAGGTTGTCCTGGGCCCGGGAGTAGAAGGCCTGGTTCTCCCTGATGTAGCCGGCGACCGTGCCCCCGTAGGCGGTGGCGATATCGGCGATGCGGCCGGACAGCCTCGCCGGGGCGAAGGAAGTGCCCTCCAGGGCGGGGATCGTCTCGCCCGGCACGGTGGCGGGCCGCAGCACGGGGGCGAGCATGACGATCATCGTGGCCAGGGCGCCCGCCCCGGCCAGGACCGCCGCCGGGCGACGGCTCAGCCCCTTGGCGACGAGCGCCCGCAGTCGCCCCTTGGCGCCCAGGCGGCCGGCGGCGACGGCGGTGAGGAACAGGGACTCGATGAGTCCGGCCCTGCGCAGGGCGTCGTCGATGAGCGCGTGGATCCCGCGGTCGATGGTCAGCTGGGGGCGGGAGGCGAGAGTGAGGTAGGCGTTGGCGTCCTGGGTCAAGGACTCGCCCAGGCTCATGCTGTCCACGGGGGCGACGCCCATGGAGGAGGGGATCTCCCCCAGGACGACTCGCACTCCCAGCGGCGGGGCCGGGGAGTCCATGGACGCGCTGCCGAGCGGGCCGAGGTCGAGGACGATGACGGAGTCGAGGTTGGTGGACCAGTGGGCCTCATGCGGGCCGACGGGCGAGGTTGCCTGCGCGGTGGCGGCGCCGAGGCCGAGGCTGATGCTCCCGGAGACGAGGAGGAGGCCCAGTGCGCGCACGCTGCGGCGGAAGCGGGCGCTGCGCGCGCACCAGGCCCGCCAGACGGCCTGCCCGATCCTCTTGGCCACGCCGATCAGCGCGGCCAACGGCGAGCCGGGGCGGGGCGCCGGGGCACCGGCCGGACGGGGGGTCTCGTCGCGGCGTCTCATCGGCCCGCGCCCTCAGGCGCCCCCGGAGCCCGCCGTGCCGGAATCCGGGGCGGCGCCCGCCCCGGCGGATGCGATGCGCTGGGCGAGGTCGGCGACGAAGATCGCGGTCTCCTCCCAGCCGGACACGGCGTGGCAGGGGATGCCGAGCGCGAGAACCGGGTAGTCATTGCCCTCGGGGTCGAGCCGGTCGCCGACGAACAGCATCCGCTCCCCGGGGATGCCGGTGACCTCGGCGAGGCGGGTCATGCCGTAGGCCTTGTCGACCCCCTTGAGGGTGATGTCCACGCTGGTGGAGCCCCCGGAGCGGACCTCGAGCCCGGGCAGGCGGGCGGCGACGGCGTCGCGCAGGGCGCCCTTCTTCTCCCCCGTGGGGTCCCAGGCGCGCTTGGCCTGGAGCGGCGCCTCCTGGCCGAGGGCGGAGAAGGTGATCTGGCTGCCGCGGTCCTCGAGGATGTCGCCCCAGGTGCGCTCCTCCCACAGGCCCAGGCGGCGGGCCTCGGCCTCGACGACGGCGAAGCCCTCCTCGATCTGCTGCGGGCTCAGGTCATTGGCGTAGACGAGCCGCCAGCCGGGCATGCCCTCGATGGCGCCCGGGGACCGGTCATCGGCCCCACCGGCGCCATGGACGTAGTAGCGGGTGCCGCAGGTGGGCATGAGGTGGAGATGGGAGAGCTCGGCGTCGTCGGCGCCGAGGTGGGCAAGGAGCTGGTCGCGGAACTGGCCGATCTGGCCCCCGGAGATGACGCATACGGGGACGACGTCCAGCAGCGAGCGCAGGGCGGCGGCCATCGGCTCGGGCATCGCGGACTTGGAGGGGGCGAGGGTGTCGTCGAGGTCGAAGGCCACCAGCGCGGGGAGCGCCGGCGCGTCGGAAGAGGTGGTCATGGGGTGATTGTCGCCCACGGGCCCCGATCCGCGGAAACGGACCGGGGCCCGGCGCGCCGCGCCCGGCGGGTGGTGCTCCGGGCTCAGGAGCCCTGCCCGCCGCGCAAGTGCTCGCGGGCCACGGCGAGGGCCGCTTTGCGGGCCTCCCGCTCCTCCCGGCGCCCGCGCACGTACAGGGCGGTGACGGAGACGGCCAGACCGCCCCAGATGATGATGATCGCGACGAGCATGAGGATGATGGCGGCGCCGGTCATGTCAGTTCTCCTCCTCGATGGTGGCGAGAGGGGCGTCCAGGTCGATGGGGGTGAAGTCGTCCACCGGGGTCCGCCATCTGGCGAGCGTGAGCACGGCGACGATGACGGCGCCCAGGGCGAGCATTCCCCAGCCGAAGGCGCCGATCATGGCGTCGGAGTAGCCCTCGTAGCCGTCCCGGACGTAGGACAGCACGGTCTGGACGATCATGTAGCCCAGGGCGAGCGGGGCGACGACGGCGATGAGGAATCGCCACCAGGCCCCCACCACACGGGTCTCGGAGACGAGGTTGAGGTGGCGCTGGAGCGGCTTGGCGCGGCGCAGCACCCAGGTCACGCCGATGCACATGATGATGGCCGAGCCGACCACGCCGATGTTGTTGATGAAGGCGTCGACGATGTCGAGGTCGAACAGTCCTGAGGCGGTGCCGAACAGCAGGAGCGAGAGGGCGGCCGAGGGCAGGCAGACCAGGAGGGTGGCGCGCGGGATGGACAGGCCGGTCTTCTCGGAGATCCCGGGGACCACCACCTGGATGATGGAGATGAAGGAGGTCAGCCCCGCCATCGCGAAGGACGCGAAGAAGAGCACGCCGAAGATCGCGCCGCCGGGCATCTGGGAGATGACCGTCGGGAAGGTGACGAAGGCCAGCGAGGGCCCGGAGATCTTGTCGATCTCACCCACGGAGATGCCCTGGGCGTGGGCCATGAATCCGAGCGTTGAGAAGACCCCGATCCCCGCCAGGACCTCGAAGGAGGAGTTCGCGAAGGCCGCCACGAGGCCCGTGCCCACGAGGTTGGAGCGCGGACGCAGGTAGGAGGCGTAGGTGAGCATGATGCCGAAGCCGATGGACAGGGAGAAGAAGATCTGCGCGAAGGCGGCCATCCACACCTTGAAGTCGCCCAGCGAGGACCAGTCCGGGGTGAACAGGGCGTTGAGCCCGCCGGTGGAGCCGGGCAGGAGGATGGAGCGCACCACGAGCGCGAGGAACATGACGACCAGCAGGGGCAGGAAGATCCTGTTGGCCTTCTCCACGCCGTTGCTCACTCCGCGCGAGATGGTCACGATGCCGAAGGCCCACACGATGACCAGGGGGATGATGACCCCGGCCATGGGGGTGATCGAGAACGACGGCGCGGCGTCGCCGAACTGGTCCGTGCCCACGTACTCGGAGAAGAAGCCGCCGGCGTCGTCGCCCCAGGCCAGAGTGACGGAGAAGACCGTGTAGCTGAGCGACCAGGCCACCACCACGGCGTAGTAGGTCATGATGACGAAGCAGATGAAGACCTGCCACCAGCCGAGCCACTCGAAGCGTCGGCTCAGGCGGCGGAAGACCGCCGGGGCGCTGCCGCGCAGGCGGTGGCCCAGGGAGTAGTCGAGGAAGAGGACGGGGATGCCGACGAACAGGAGCGCGATGATGTAGGGGATCATGAAGGCTCCACCGCCGTTGGAGTAGGCGACGCCGGGGAAGCGCCAGATGTTCCCCAGCCCGATGGCCGAGCCGATCGCGGCGAAGAGGAAGCCGACCTGGCCGCTCCACTGCTCTCGCTCGGGAGCCTGCGCCGCTGGGGCGCCGTCGGTGCTGGACGACATGCTGTGCCCTCCTGGGGTGGGGCGTCGGAATGGTGCCCGGCGCCGGGGATCGAGGATGCCGCGGGATCGCGCGATGCGCGCCCTGGGGCGAACCTCGGCACCGTAGCCGCGCTCGCACCACCGCCCGCGGGCGGTCCATCATCCGGGACGCATGTCCCAGTCCGCGCCGGCCGGGCGCCTCGAGGCCATTGCGCGCTTGCGAAAATGTGGCAGCCCAGGCTCACCTGGCCCTGTTTGGAAACATCCTGAGGCGGCAACTCGTCCCGTTGAACGGCCCGGCCGCCGTCGGCGCTCCCGTCGGCGCAATAGCGAGGAAACCCCGGAATGACAACGATATCCCGGCCCCCCGCGAGCAGGGTTCGGATCGCCTTCCTTGGCCGGACCGGCGCATCGGGGCGACCTTATTGGTGTCCGAGTCACCAGCGCCGCGAGGCGCCATCCGAGAGGAGCCCATCATGGCCGCCGTCGCCCCCATCTCCACTTGCACCACCACCTCCTGCGCCTTCAACAACGGGGGCTGCACCGCCTTCGCGATCACCGTCGACGGCGCGGCCGCCTGCTCGACCTTCATCACCCTGGACGCCCGGGGCGGCCTGCCCGTCGCCGAGGGGCACGTGGGCGCCTGTCAGCGCCTCGAGTGCGTGCACAACTCCGACCTCATGTGCACCGCCGACGGCGTGAGCATCGGCGGTGACACCGCCGCGTGCCTGTCCTACGAGGCCAGCTGACGCGCGAGCCCGCGGCGGATGCGCGGCTCAGCCCAGCTCGAAGCGCGCGGGCAGGAGCTCGTCGGCGAGGGCTCCCAGGACCGGGGCGATCTCGGCCGGGGCCAGGGGCGCGCCGGGGAGGGCCACGAGGACGGTGCGGGTCTCGTCGGCGCCGACATGCATGAGGGTGAGGCCCCAGGGGTCGACGTCGACAACGAGAACCCGCTCGATGAGGCTGCGGGCCACCCCGACGCTGGGCCGTCTCGAGCACAGTGAGCCCGGCGCCTCGTCGGCGACGACCGCCTCGCACAGGGCGCGCAGGGACAGGTCTCCGAGGGAGCGCACGGCCTCATGCGCGTCGAGGACCTCCAGCGGGGACCAGGCGGTCCCGGGCGTCGCGGAGTCCTCGTCGCCCTGGCCGGCGAGGTCCTCCACCATGTGGCGCGAGACGCCGTCGGGGCCGTGGAGGATGACGCGACTGCCCTGGACGAGGGCGAGGCGCGCGCCGGGGGTCCGGGCGAGCTCGCTGACGCGGCCGAGGGGGTCCTCCCCCGTGATGGCGCAGTGGCACACGGGGGTGGCGCTCTCGGCGAGGACGGTCTCGACCCAGTTGGCGGGCACCCAGCGGAGGGAGCCCAGGACATGGGCGCTGGCCGCGGTGACGCGGATGCCGGGCTCGGAGGAGTCCAGGACGATGTCGAGGCGGACATCGATGAGGCGGTCGTCCGGGGCGTCGGCCAGGGGCGTGCCGGGCTGGGGGCGGATGGCGATGAGGATGAGGCCATCGACGTCGAGCGCGTGCGCGACGTAGGCGCCGGCCCTGGAGGGGTCGAGCCTGTAGGCGCTCACGGTGGCGCTCCCGGCGCCCGCGAGAAGCCTGCGTGCCGTGCGGCGCGCGCGCTCGTCGATCCCGGGCGCGCCGGTGCTCTGGTGCTCATGGGCAGGGCTCATGCCGTCTCCTTCATCCGGCGATCGGGCGGGGCGCCCTCACACCACAGGTGAGGCTACCCTCAGGGGGTGGGGGTATGTCGAGCCCGCGGGTGGATGAAGGGGCCGCGGAAGCGCTGGAGCGGACAGCCCTTGGCATGAGGATTGCGATGGCGCGCGATCGGGCCTGGAACGAACCGACCCCAACGCGGCGGAATCCCGCAATATCAACAAAATCCAACCCCATCAACGCGAAGCGCGCTATGAGCCCAGCACCGAGGCCCTCATCTGGGCCCAGGTGCGCACGAGGCCCGAATCCAATCATCGATGATGGAGGGATTCGGGCCTCGTGCGAGGGGTGGAGCTAGGGGGATTCGAACCCCCGACCTCTTCCATGCCATGGAAGCGCGCTACCAACTGCGCCATAGCCCCGAAGGGATGCCCTCACGGCGGAGCCGATCGGATCGTGGAGCTAGGGGGATTCGAACCCCCGACCTCTTCCATGCCATGGAAGCGCGCTACCAACTGCGCCATAGCCCCTCACGGGCGCCACCCGCCGGGCGACGCGGACAACTCTATGGACTCGCGGGCTCCTGGGCAAATCCACCGCACGTGTGCTGGCTCACCGAGCCGCGCGGGGCGCGTGCCTCAGGGCAGCAGGGCCGTCGGCTCGGCGCCGGCGTTCCAGTCCCGGAGCTCCCATCCGGGGGTGCGATGGGAGGAGCGCAGTCGCGCCCAGTGGGCGTTGTCCAGGCCCCGAAGCCCGAACCAGCTGGAAGCGTCCATGCCCAGCAGCGCCGTCGTGCCCTGAGTGATGGCCGATCCGTGCGCGACGACGACGAGCGGCCCCTGACCCGCAGTCGCGGCGAGGCTCCTGACGGCGTCGCTGAAGCGCCGGCCCACAGCACTGCGGGGCTCGACCTCGACGCCCTGGGGGTCATGCCCCGTGCGCCACATGGCGTAGGCGTCGGGCCAGCCGGACTCGATCTCCTCGACAGTGAGCCCCTCCCACTGCCCGAAGTCGCGCTCGGCGAGCCCGGGATGCGTCGTCACCTCCACGGCGAGGCGCGCGGCCAGCGCCTGCGCCGTCGCCCGGGCCCGGCGAAGCGGTGAGGAGACGATCGTGCAGGGCGCTGACGCCCCGCCTTCCGCCTCATGCGCGCCGCCCGGGGAGCGCAGGACATCGGCCAGCAGCTCGGCGCCGGCCTCGGCCTGGGCCCGGCCGACGGCGTTGAGGGGGATGTCCACCCGGCCCTGGACACGGCGCCCCACGTTGTAGTCGGTCTGCCCATGGCGCCACAGGATGATGTCGGTCATAGCCGTGCCGGATTCATCCCCGGGCCCCGCTTGTCGCGGGAGCCTCGGGAGCCTCAGCCGCCCGGGCGATCCCGGCGAGCTCCGGGGGCAGTGCGATGAGGGGGCAGTCCTTCCAGAGGCGCTCCAGGCCGTAGTACTCCCGGTCCTCAGCCTGCTGGACGTGGATCATGAGCTCGTCGTAGTCCAGGAGCACCCAGTGGGCCTCCTCGAGGCCCTCCCGCATCCGGCGCTTGGCGCCGGCGCGCGCCATGGCCTCCTCGACGGCGTCGACGATCGCGCGCACCTGCCGGTCGCCGCCACCGGAGAGCACGAGGAAGACGTCGGTGAGGGCCAGGCGCTCGGAGACGTCGATCGCGATGCTCTCCTCCGCCTTCTTCTCAGCGGCCGCGCGCGCGGCGGCGATCGTCAGCTCGACGGCGCGTTCGGTTGCGGCCATGGGGCTCCTTCCGGGGGTGGGCGAGTATGGCGGATTATGACCCGATGGGCCGCGCGGTGGCCACCGGGCCGACGCGATCAGGTCAGGAGGGGCGTCCAGGAGGGCGCCGCCTCGGCATTGACCGAGGAGCCGCCCAGCTGCGTGGCGACGAACCAGATGATGATCAGGATGACGACCGCCAGGACGAGGGCGAAGAAGAAGGCGAGCGTCCGACGGCTGGCGGGGGAGCCCGAGGAGTCCTTGCCCGCGCGCGTCACGTCCTCCCAGGACTCGGCGGAGGGCTGGACCCCGAGGGAGGGCTGACCGGACTGCGGTTCGGCCGCGGCGGGGGCCGTCGGCGCGGCCGGCTCGTTGTAGCCGCCGTAAGTGCCGTAGGGCGAGGGGACGACATAGGAGGGATCTCCCGCAGGATCATCCCTCAGATCCGCGGGCACCCTGGTCACCACGGTGTCGGCGGGCCCGGCGGGGACGGAGGCCCCGGCCTCGAGCGGGGCCTCGTCCCCGGAGCGCAGGGCGCGCCACTGCGGGGAGTCGATCCCATCGAAGTCCTCGTCGACGGGTTGGACGGAGCTGAGCCTGCCGGTGCTGGAGTTCATCGTGCGGACGCCCTGGGCGGCCGCCGGGATGCGCACGATGGGACGGCGGAGGGCGCTGGGGGCCGAGGGCTCCGCCGTCGCGCCGCCGGGCTGCGCGGCGGTGGGCGTCCCCTCCCCCGGAGCCGAGGAGGTCCCGGCCCGCGGGGAATCGAGCCCGGAGCCTTCGCGGGCGGCCGCCCGCCAGGTGGGCTCGTAGCCCCGGTCGGCCTGAGGCGGCTGCCAGCCGCGCTGCGGCTGGGGCGACGTGGACTGCTGAGCGGTACTCGGGGAGTCGGCCTGCGCGCCCCGCTCCATGAGCGAGCGCCGCGAGGGGGATGTCGGCGGACTCTGCTCGCCGGCGCTGCCGGATCCCAGACCCGCCGACGGCGCCATCTGACCCGCGCCGTCCTGGGTGAGTGGGAGCTCGGACGCGGGCAGAACCCCGGTCTCCGCCTCGGAGATCTCTGCGACTTGATCCGCGCTCAACGAGTCGGCCGAGCCGATCTGCTGCTCGCGCGCCGTCGTCTGCTCGCCCTGAGTGCGCCCGGGCGCGTGGGACGCGGAGGACGAGGGGGCCTCTCCGGCGTCGTCGTGCGGCCTCGGGGACGGATCGGCGGGCCCGCTCGCGGCGGCCGAGGATGTGCCGGGAGGGGCGACCTGGGGGCTGGCGTACCAGGCCCGCACCCACGGGAGCTCCGCGACCTCGGAGGGGCCGTCATCATGGCCGGCCGCGGGCTCCTCGGCCCGGGCGGCCGCCGCGTGGCTCGTGCGGCCGTGGCGCTCATCGGCCGGCGCCGAGTGCTCCGATGAGTCCCCGGCGCGCCCCGCGGGCGGCGCGGAGCTGTACTGCCAGGAGTCGACCCCCGCCGAGGACGTCCCCCTCACCTCGGTCGCGGCGGGCTCGGCGACGACACCGCCACCGGGGGTCGCGACGGGCTCGTCGGGGCCCTCCGGCCCGGAGCCGTGACCGACGCCGAGCGCTCCCTCCGAGGCGGAGTAGTCGTGGGATCCGCCCGCGGCCTCGGCCGAGGAGGCCGCCGAGGACGAGGAGATCGTGATGTTGTGCTCGTCGGCCAGCGGGTCCTGGAGCGCCCGGGCCTGCTCGATGGTGATCTCACCCGCGGCGACGGCGGCGCGCAGCGCCTCGGCCTCCTCGCGCAGGCGCTTCATCTCCCGCCGGGTCAGGAGGGGCTGCTGACCGGTGAGGATCGCCTCGCGCTCCGCCTCGCGCTCCGCCTGCCGGATGGACCGGCGGCTGGAGTGGTTCGGGTCGCCTGTAGAATCGGATGTCGTGGCGTCAGTGGGCTCCGGGCTCACCGTCGTTCTCCTTCCTGAGCGACTGCTCTCGCGCGACGCGTGCGGTCATCGACGTCGTCGATGACGCCCGCCCGGCCCTACGGTAGAGGCCGTACTTGCGAATGTACTGAACCACCCCGTCGGGCACGAGGTACCACACAGGCCCCCCGTCACTCACTCGCTCACGGCAGTCCGTTGATGAGATGCTCATCGCGGGGACCTCCATGAGGGAGACCCTGTCCTCAGGCAGGCCCATATCCGTCAGGGCGTGGCCCGGCCGGGTCACGCCCACGAGTTGGGCGAGCTCAAAGATCTCTTCGTTGTCCTTCCATGTGAGGATCTGCGCGAGCGCGTCGGCTCCAGTGATGAAGTAGAGCTCGGCGCCAGGGTATTTCGCGGCGATGTCATGCAGGGTGTCGATCGTGTACGTGGTGCCCCCGCGGTCGATATCGACCCGGGACACGGTGAACCGCGGGTTGGAGGCGGTGGCGATGACCGTCATGAGGTAGCGGTGCTCCGCGGGAGAGACTCGGCGGTCCTTCTTGAAGGGCTGCGTCGCCGTCGGGACGAAGATCACCTCATCGAGGTCGAAGGCGTGCTGTACCTCGCTCGCCGCCACCAGGTGCCCGTGGTGAATGGGATCGAAGGTGCCGCCCATGATGCCGATGCGCAGCCGGCGCGGCGCTCCTTGCGCCACGCCCGCCTCATCAGCGCTCTTGAGCACGAATACTCCTTCGGTCGGTCCCGCGCGCACGCACGGGATGCCCCCATCCTGCCATGACGCGCACAATTCGGGGGCCTCGCGGCGCGCGTCAGCGCGTCTCGTGGGATTCCCCTCAGCCCTTGAGTCGCGTGGCTCCCGCGTGCTAGGCGCGTCGAAGTGCCATCATTCTTCCTATTCCTGACCTGGGACGCCTCAACACGATCGCGTCCCTACCGCCATAATCCGCCGCGACCAGCCGAAGGACGTGCCCTCGGCGGGGCCCGCGCGGCCCGCTGGGGCCTGACCGGCCGAGGAGGAACCCTCATGTCCAGGCATGAACGACTCTCCGCGATCCTGGGGATCGTCGTCGAGGAGGGCGGAGTCCACATCGACGACATCGTCTCGCGCCTCGGCGTCTCAGCGGCCACGGCACGGCGCGACCTCGATCTGCTCGCGAACCAGCAGCTCCTGACCCGCACGCGCGGCGGTGCCTCGGCCAATCCGACCTCGGCGCAGCTCCCCCTGCGCTACCGCAACTCCCGGATGTCCGATGAGAAGACCCGGATCGCCCGCGCTGCGGCGGGCATGGTGCCCGCCGGGGGCACGGTCGGCCTCAACGGCGGGACCACGACGACGGAGGTGGCCCGCGAGATCGCCCTCCTGGAGGGCGCCTCCGATCCCGAGCAGCCGGTGACGGTGGTGACCAACGCGGTGAACATCGCCTCCGAGCTCACCGTGCGCCAGGGCGTGCGCGTGGTGGTCACCGGCGGCGTGGCACGCGCTCGCTCCTACGAGCTCACCGGCCCACTGGCCGAGCTCATCCTCCCCCAGATCACCATCGGCACGCTGTTCCTCGGCGTCGAGGGGATCGATGCCAGGGGGGCCTACGCGCAGCACGAGGGCGAGGCCGCGGTCGGCGCCGCCTTCGTGCGCTGCGCGCGCAGGGTCGTCGTCGTCACCGACCACACGAAACTGGGCACGGCGGCCTTCGCGCTGATCTGCCGGGCCGACCGCGTCGACGCGCTGCTGACCGACTCGGGCGCCGCCCCTGAGCAGCTCGAGCCCCTGCGGCGGGCCGGCATCGAGGTCATCACGGTGTGAGGGCGCCTCAGGGCCTCACGTGCCCATCGCCCTCGACGACCCACGTCGTCGTCGTCAGATCGGCCAGGCCCATGGGTCCGCGGGCGTGGAGCTTCTGGGTCGAGATGCCGAGCTCGGCGCCCAGGCCGAGCTGGCCGCCATCGGTGAAGCGCGTGGAGGCGTTGACCATGACGGCGGCGCTGTCCATGCCGGCGATGAAGCGGTTGACGACCGCCACGTCCTGGGCGAGTACCGCCTCGGTATGACCGGTGGTGTAGCGGCGGATGTGGCTGATCGCCGCCTCGAGGCCGTCGACGACCCGCACGGCGAGGTCCAGGGAGCCGTACTCCGTTTCCCAGTCCTCCTCGACCGCCGCGACGAGGAGGCGCTCCATGCCCGCCTCGACGGCGGGATCGGCCAGGACGGCGCGGGAGGCGTCGTCGGCGTGAAGGATGGTCCCGCGCTCCCAGAGGGCCCGGGCGGCGGCGGGGAGGTACTCCCGGGCGACGTCCTGGTGGACGAGCAGGGTCTCGGCGGCGTTGCACACCCCGACGCGCTGGGTCTTGGCGTTGACGATGATGCCCACGGCCGCCGCGAGGTCGGCGCTGGCGTCGACGTACACGTGGCAGTTGCCCGAGCCGGTCTCGATGACCGGGACGGAGGAGTTCTCGACGACGGCGCGGATGAGGCCGGCGCCGCCTCTGGGCACGAGCACGTCGATGAGGCCGCGGGCGCGCATGAGCGCCTGAGCGCCCTCCCGCCCGGCGGGGTCGATGGTGGTCACGAGGTCAGCGGGCAGGCCCTGGGAGGCGAGGGAGGCCCGGAGCGCGGCGACGATCGCGGCGTTGCTCCGCCCGGCGGCGCTGCCGCCGCGCAGGACGACGGCGTTGCCCGACTTCACGGCGAGCGCGGCGACGTCCACGGTGACATTGGGCCGGGCCTCGTAGATCATGCCGACGACGCCCATGGGGACGCGGAGCCTGCGCACGCGCAGCCCGTTGGGCATGACGGAGCCGTCGACGACCTGGCCGACGGGATCGGGCAGGGCGGCGATCTCCTCCACGGATGCGGCGATCCGCTCGATCCGGGCCTGATCGAGGGCCAGGCGGTCGACGAGCCCTTCCTTCATGCCGGCCTCGCGGGCGGCGGCCAGGTCATCCTCGTTGGCCGCGCGGATGCTCCCGCTCCGGGCGCGCAGGGCGGAGGCCATGGAGAGCAGGGCGGCGTCCTTGACCGCCCGGGTCGCCCCGGCGAACTCGCGCTGGGCCGCCCGCGCCGCCAGGCCCGTCTCGCGGACGAGGGCATGGGCGTCGGGCTGGGCCGATGGGGCATGGGCGGCACTGGTGCTGGGCGGGGCGGACCGCGTCGTCGTCATGCGGCCAGCCTACGGTCCGCGGGGAGGTTCACGTATCGGGGGAACAGGGAGTGAGAGGGCCGCATCCTGACCGCGGGCGCCTCCAGCGGGCCCAGTCCGTGTCTCAGTGGACGAGAAAGGAGAAGAAATTGCTGTTCACAACCCACCTCACTCCATACCGTGGTGGCTGTCACCTATCCGATCCTTCCCGATGAGGTCCCCATGCGCTCCATCCGCGGCGGCGTCGCCGTCACCATCCTCGCCCTGGGCACGATCCCCTCATCGCGGTAAACTCCAACAACGCCTGGTCACGTCGTGGCAGTTCCGGCGCCTTCCGGTGCCCCCGCCCCGTGCCGTCGGCACCGCTCACGGTGCGATGGGCGCGGTACCCAGTCTCTCGAGGAGTCAGCACATGAGACCTCGCCTTCGCGCCCCGCTCGGCGCCCTGGCGCTCGCGATCCTCGCGCCGCTGGCCGCCTGCCAGAGCGCGCCGGCCGATGATGGCGGGCGCCCCGGCGGGGCCTCGGTCTCCCCGGAACCGACGATCGTCGTCCCCCCGGGCGCCGCCGGCGGCGGCCTCGCCATCGAGCCCGACCGGGCCACGGGCGCCGGCCACGCGCCGGCGTCGATCCAGCCTGAGACGACCCCGACCTCGGTGGGCACCGGCGCGAGCCCCGAAAGCGCCGCCACCCGCCCCTCCCCCACCGAGCAGGCATCACCGGTCCCCTCCGCCCGGGCCACGGAGAACCGCGCGTCGACGGAGGCCTCGATCAGCTCGGAGAAGGGCGCGCTGGAGTCCGCGCTCAGCGGCGCCACCTTCACGATCTCCCAGGCGTCCGCTCCCGAGTGCGTCGGGCTCGAGGCCACGTTCAACGCCGACCACACCTATGTCGGCTCCGCCGTGGCCAGTGCGCCCGCGCCCTGCCTGCCGGAGTACGACGGCTGGGAGATCGGCCAGGACTCGCGCGGCTACACGATCACGAACCGCGATGGGAGCCTCTTCGTGGCGCGCTCCATCACCCGCTCGGCCGATGGCTCCATCGTCCTGGAGCGCTCCGAGGGCACCCTCACTCTGATCCGGAAGGCTCAGCAGTGATTCAGCCCGCCAGGCGCGGGAGCTCCGCCAGGTCGTCGCGGTGCACGACGGGCGCGAGGTGGTCGGGCATCGGCGCCCCGCCGCCGCGGGCGTCGAGGACCTCCTCGATCTCCGCAGAGGCGTAGCGGCAGATCCCCCGGGCCACGGGGCCCCTCGGCCCGACGATCTCGACGACGGCGCCGGACTCGAACTCGCCGTCGACACCCACCACGCCGGGCAGGAGGAGCGACTTCTTGCCCGCGGTGAGGGCGTGGTCGGCCCCTGCGTCGACGAGCACACGGCCCTCGACGCGGGAGGCGTGGGCCATCCACAACCGCCTGCTGGGACGGTGGGGGCCGGTGGGCTCGAACCATGTGCCGAGGTCGGTCGGCACTCCCCCGGGTGAGAGCAATCGGGCGGCATCATCCGCCGACGCGATGATGGTGGCGGTCCCCGAGGCGCAGGCGATGGTCGCGGCCTGGGCCTTCGTGCGCATCCCACCGGTGCCCAGGGCCGATCCCGAGCCGGTGACATCGACGTCCTCCAAGCTCCTGCCGCCGGGGATGTAGCGGATGGGCGTGGCACCGGGCGTCCCGGGCCGGGCGGTCCACATGCCGTCCACATCCGTGAGGAGGATGAGGACGTCCGCCGTCACCAGGTGGGCGACGAGCGCGGCCAGGTGGTCGTTGTCCCCCAGGTTGAACTCCGTGGTGGCCACGGCGTCGTTCTCATTGATGATCGGCACCGTGCCCAGGTCGAGCAGTGCGTCGAAGGTGGCGCGCACGGTCCGGTAGTGACTGCGCACGGCCACGTCCTGCGCGGTGAGGAGCACCTGGGCGACGACCACCCCGTAGTTGCTCATCGCCGCCTGCCAGCGGGCCATGAGGTGGCTCTGGCCCACGGAGGCCGCGGCGGCCAGCATGCTGAGGTCATCGGGGCGGCTCTCGATCCCCAGCGGGGGCAGGCCCGCCGCGACCGCGCCGGAGGACACGAGCACGACGTCGTGACCGCGCCGCCTCATGCCCCCCACGAGCCTGGCGAGCACGTCGATGCGGTTGAGGTCGAGGCCGCCGTCATCGCGGGTCAGGGAGGAGGAACCCACTTTGATGACGACGCGGGATCCCTCGGGCAGCGCGGCGGGGCGCGCGCTCATGAGTCCGCCCCATCCTCATCCCCGCGCCCCCAGGAGGAGGCGTCGGTCCAGATGCCCTCGGCGGCCTCGTCCCGCAGCTCCTGGCGGGCGGCCTCCTTGGCGTCCATGCGCTCGTGGTAGCGCACGCGGCGCTCGGCGTTGGTGCGCCGGTGGTAGTCCTCGACGCGCGTGTCGGTCCCCCGCGCCCCCAGGAGTTCGGCGCCGGTGGTCATGGTGGGCTCCCAGGTGAACAGGACGCCGCCGTCGACCTCGCCGATGAGCACGGCGTCCCCGGCGCGCGCACCGGCCTTGACGAGCAGGTCCTCGACTCCCCCGGCGGCGAGCCGGTCGGCGAGGTAGCCGATCGCCTCGTTGTTGGAGAAATCGGTCTGGAGGATCCAGCGCTCGGGCTTGTCCCCCCTCACCTGGAACACCCGCCCCTCGGTGGGATGATTGATGGGCCGCACGACGGCGATGTCCTCCTTGCCGCGCCGTCCGACGGCAGTCGGCCGGATGACGGGGCGGGCGGCCTCGGCCTCCTCGGCGATCCGCTCGGCGGAGACGGGCCGGGCCCGCCTGGCGGCGCGCACGCGCTCGGCCAGGGCGAACGAGAGCTCGCGCAGGCCGGTGCGGGCAACGGCGGAGATCGTGAGCACCGGCAGCCCCCGGGCGGCGATGTCGTCGGTGACGAACTCGGCGAGCTCGGCGGCGTCGGGGACATCGGCCTTGTTGAGAACGACGACGCGGGGCCGCTCCATCAGCGGCACGCGACCGGTGAGGACCGGGTCGTTCTCGTCGCCGAGG
Source organism: Actinomyces denticolens (assembly GCF_002072185.1). GTDB lineage: Bacteria > Actinomycetota > Actinomycetes > Actinomycetales > Actinomycetaceae > Actinomyces > Actinomyces denticolens. The sequence goes on along the minus strand of NZ_MVIW01000004.1, from coordinate 54,250 downwards.
CGCTCGGAGTAGGCGGCCAGCTCGGCCTCGATGGTGTCCAGGTCGCTCAGCGGATCACGGCCGGGCTCCAGGGTCGCGCAGTCCAGGACGTGCACGATGACGGCGCAGCGCTCGATATGCCGCAGGAACTCCAGACCCAGGCCCTTGCCCTCACTGGCGCCCGGGATGAGGCCGGGGACGTCGGCAATCGTGTAGCGGGTCTGGCCCGCCTCCACGACGCCGAGATTCGGCACGAGGGTGGTGAAGGGGTAGTCGGCGATCTTGGGACGGGCCGCGCTCATGGCGGCGATGAGGGAGGACTTGCCGGCGCTGGGGTAACCGACCAGGGCGACGTCGGCGATGGTCTTGAGCTCCAGGGTGATGTCGCGGACCTGTCCGGGCTCGCCCAGGAGGTGGAAGCCGGGGGCACGGCGCTTGGAGGAGGCCAGGGAGAAGTTGCCGCGCCCGCCGGTTCCGCCCCGGGCGACGACGACACGCGCGTCCGCGCCCACGAGGTCGGCCAGGACCCGCCCCTCGTCGTCCTTGACCACCGTGCCCTCGGGAACGGGCAGGATGACGTCCTTGCCGTCGACGCCGCGACGCCAATCGCCCATGCCCGGGCTGCCCTTCCCGGCGCTGCGGTGCGGGGCGCGATGGTAGCTGAGCAGGGTGGTGGTCCGGGGGTCGACGGCGAGGATGACGTCACCGCCGTGCCCGCCGTCGCCGCCGTCGGGGCCGGCCAGCGGCTTGAACTTCTCCCGGTGGATGGAGGTGCAGCCGTCGCCGCCGTCGCCCCCGGCGACGTGGAGGACCACTCGGTCGATGAAGCTGGGCATGGTCTCTCCTCATGGATTGGGCCGAGTGGGACGGGGGGGGCCGGGCCGGGGCGCCCGGGCCCGGCCCTGGGAACAGCGCGAGGGCGGACGGCCCAAGCCGTTCGCCCTCGCGAGAGTCCGGGTGCGCGAGGCTCAGGCCTCGGGGAGCACGACGTTGACGACCCGGCGGCCGCGGTGGGTGCCGAACTCGACGTTGCCGGCGGCGGTGGCGAACAGCGTGTCGTCATTGCCACGGCCCACGTTGTTGCCGGGGTGGAAGTGGGTGCCGCGCTGGCGGACGATGATCTCGCCGGCCTTGACGAACTGGCCGCCGTAGCGCTTGACGCCGAGGCGCTGGGCGTTCGAGTCACGGCCGTTGCGGGAGGAACCAAGACCCTTCTTGTGTGCCATCTCAGGCTTCTCTCTCTCTTGACTGGTGCGATTCTTCGGTGGCGCCGGGCGTCACTTGATCGCGGTGATCTTGACGGCCGTGAGCTGGGCCCGGTGGCCCTGGCGCTTGCGGAAGCCGGTCTTGTTCTTGAACTTGAGGATGTTGATCTTGGGGCCCTTCTCGTCGCCGACGATCTCAGCCGTGACGGAGGACTTGGCAAGGTCGGCGGCGGAGGCGGTCACCTTGTCGCCATCGACCAGCATGACGGGGGCGAGAGTGACCTCGTCGCCGATCTCACCGGCAAGCTTGTCGACAACCACGACGTCGCCGACGGAGACCTTCTCCTGACGGCCACCAGCCTTGACGATCGCGTAGACCACGGGAATGCTCATCTCTTCCGAATCTGCGGAGCGCCTCCGGTGGGCCGGACCGGCCCGCACCGGGAGGGCGCTCTCCTGGGCAAACGGTGCGACACGCACCGGCTGACTACTTTAGGTGAAAGGCTCCCGGGGCTCCAAGCCCATGGCCGCGACGAGCCTGTGTTCTTCGGCACGGAGCGGCGACCGGCTGCACGACTAGCCCGTGAGCGCTTGCACCTGCTCGCGCATCTGGGCGGGGGACATCGCGCCGACCCTCGTGGCGGCGATCGTGCCGTTGGCGTCGATGAACCAGTGGGAGGGGATCCCGTAGACGCCGTACGCCGAGGAGATCGTGTCATCGGAGTCCACCACGGTGGGGTGCGTGAGTCCCAGGCGCTGGACGTAGTCGGCGACGGTCCGGGGGCTGTCCTGAACGTGGACGGCGACCACCGTCAGCCGCTCGGCGTACTCCTCCGAGATCGCCTGGATGTCCAGCGCCTCGGTGCGGCACTCGGCGCACCAGGTGGCGCCGAAGAGCAGCCACACGGGCCTGCCGCGCAGTTCGGTCAGGTCCACCGGGCGGCCGTTGATATCCGTGGCGCTGAATGCGGGGGCCTCCTGGCCCACCTGGGGGGCGGCGCCGGGGGCGTCCGTGGACAGCATCGTCACCCCTCCGTCCCCCTGGCCGGAGGCCTCGGCGGTGGGGCCCTGGGCTCGCCACGAGCCCGTCAGCCACACGCCGCCCAGGATGAGCGCCGTGGCCACGGCCAGGACGAGGATGTTGCTCAGCCACATGGGGACACGGCGGGGGCCCGGCTCGGCATCCCCTCCCCCGGCATCGGGCGCCATCGACAGGGCGGGGCTCGCCCCGCACTCGTCCAGGAGGGCCTCGTCGTCCCTGACCTCACTGTCAGCCATAGGAGTGCAGTCCCCCGAAGAAGTGGTTCCCGAAGTAGGCGAAGAGCACGGCGCCGAATCCGAGGACGAGGAGCCACGCGCTTCGCGACCCCTGCCAGCCCCTAGTGACCCTTGCATGCAGGTAGGCGCCGTAGATGAGCCAGGTCACGAGGGCGGCGGTCTCCTTGGGATCCCAGCCCCAGTAGCGGCCCCACGCGGTGTTCGCCCAAACGGCGCCCAGGACGGTCATCATGGTCAGCAGCGGGAAGGTGGCGGTGGCGGCCTTGTAGCCGACGTCGTCGAGGACCTCGCGCGAGGGGAGCGACCGGAACCTCTTCAGATGAGGGTGGAGGAGGTAGAGGATCGCCGCGGCGAAGGACACGCAGGCCGCCCCGTAGGCCAGTACCGCGAAGAACACGTGGAGCGTCAGCATGAGGGAGTTGCGCAAGGCGGGCACGAGCGGCTTGATCGCCTTGTCCTGGCTGTTGGCGTAGATGAGCAGGGCGATGACCACGGGGAGGACCACGATGGACAGCCAGCGCACGCGGTAGCGGAACTCCGCGATGAGGTACATGAGCAGGATGCCGAAGGTGAAGGACACCGCGAACTCATGCTGGTTGGCGAAGGGGCTGTACCCGGTGGCGCTGGCGCGCAGCGCCAAGTACGCGGTGATGAGCGCCAGGGCGATCACCGTGAAGCCGGTGGCGTACAGCGCCAGTCCCCTAGGCAGGCCCGGCCGTGAGGCGCGCGCCCAATGGGCCGAGTGGCTCGCCCGGCTCCCCGCCGCCCTGCCGGGGGACCGGCCGCCGCGGCCCCCGCCTGAGCCCGCTGCGGCCGGGATGGCCCGGGCCCGCGCCCCGCGCCCGGTGAGGACGACGGCATCGCAGACGACGGCCAGGCCGAGGATCGCCATGGCCGAGGTCAGGAGGAACTGGCCGATTGAGAGAACATTATTCATGGTCGCTGAGCTCCTTCTCCTTGCTCTCCTTGGCACTGGCGGCGGGATCGGGGTCCTCAGGGCCCTCCGGGGAGGCGACGGCGTCCTCGATGCGCCCGACGAGCGCGGCGAACATGCGCTCGAAGGTGATGTCGAGCCGCGAGACCGACCCGAGGCGGATGACGCTCCCGGCGCCCTTCTCGTCGGGCTCCACGCGCACCCACAGGCGCCGGTAGGGCATGAGGAACGTGATCGACATGCCGATCATCAGCAGCGCCGAGGCGGCCCACATGATCGGGGTGCCCGGGTCCCGCCGGAGTGTGAGCCCCGTGTACTGGCGCTCCCGATCGAAGGTGACGGTCAGGTCCTCGAGCCGGGCCGCGGTCCCGGCCTCGGCCTGCTGCTCGGCCTGCGGGTCGCTGTGGCCGTCGGGGGCCAGACCGAAGACGGCGGTTCCCGGCGCGATCTGGGACATCGCCTGCCCCGAGGCGGGAAGGAAGACGTAGACGGCCCTGCCATCGGGCAGATCGACCCGCCCGTAGGCCTCGGTCCTCTGCGGGGTCTGCCACTGGAGCGGCACGCTGCGCTGGGCGAGGACGGTCCCGGCGGCGTCGGCGATGGTGACATCCGCCGACGTGCCGTAGGAGGCCTGGTGGAGCCGGTAGCCCTCGACGGACAGCGGTGAGTTGACCCGGACCTCCTGGTGGGCGACCTCCGCCTCCCCGCGCAGGATGGACAGGTCGGACACGTAATCCATGGGCTGCCCGGTGTCGGTGTAGGAGTCGGTGAAGGAGTTGGCGCGCACGCTCAGCCCCGTTCCGTGGCCGATCTCGACGCTGGAGCCGACGGGAACGGTCAGGTCCTCCTCGATGCCCCAGGTGGAGGAGACGACGAAGGCGCCCAGGATGAGGACGAAGGCCGTGTGCGCGAGGACGGTGCCGATGCCCGAGCGCGCGTTGCGGTCGGCGTAGAGGCAGTGCTCCGGGTCGCGGTCATCCGGGATGACCCGCCATCGGGCCCCGTGCAGGACCTCACGGGCCGCCTCCAGGGAGGCCGGGACACCGTCGGGGCTGGGGATGCGCGCGCGGTAGCGGGCCTTGTCGAAGAACCTGGGGGCGACATGAACCCGGGGCTCCCTCTCGCGCTTGACCAGCTCGGGCATGCGGTGGACCGTGCAGGCGATGATGCTCAGGGCCAGTAGCGAGACCACTGCGTAGAAGCCGATGGAGGTGAAGACGTGGAAGAGGCCCAGGGCGTCGAGGGCGGTCGTCATCCGCCCCAGGGCGGGGCGCCTGGCGTTGAGGAAGGCCTCCTTGGCCCACGGATCGGCCAGGACCTCCTTCGTCGCCTGCGGCAGGAGCGAGCCGATGAAGGCGTACAGGGCGAACAGGAGGATCACTGTCAGGCCGAGGGTCTTGGAGTAGAAGAGCCGGTAGAGCCAGAGGAACAGCTCGGCGACCGGCACGTCCCTCTCGCCGCCGCTGATGTCGGGAGCGGTGACCTCAGCGGCCGAGTCAGGGCTCTTCGGACCTGGAGCGGCCTTGGGCGCCTTGTCTGTCATGGAGTCCTCCTCATAGTGGGGTGCTCGCGAGACCGGAGAGCGGGGCCAGCAGGTCCATGGTCATCAGGGCCCCGACGGCGATGAGCAGGATTCCCGAGGCGATGCGGATAGCGCGGCCGTGGGCGCGCAGCCACGCTGTTCTGGCGGCGGCGCGCTCGATGCCCAGGGCAAGGACGATCACCGGCGCGCCGAGCCCGGCGCAGAACACCGCCATCAGCGCGAGCCCCTGCCAGGCGGAGGCCGCTTGGGAGGCGAGCGCGATGATCGCGCCGAGCACCGGACCGATGCAGGGCGACCACCCCAGGGCGAAGCCGCAGCCCATGAGCAGCGAGCTGACAGGGGTCGCGCCTGTGCCGGAGCGGCCGACATCGCCGAGCCCACCGCCCAGGGCGCGATCCAGGGCCCTTATCCGCAGCAATCCGACGGCGTGCAGGCCCATGATGACCAGGAGGGCACCGCCGACGAGGCGCAGGGTCCGGCGATGCGGGCCCAGGGCGACGGCGCCGGTGACGACGAGGGCCCACAGCCCCACGAACACGGCGGAGAAGCCGAGGACGAAGGCGATGGCGTTGAGCACGACGCGGTTCGGGGCGAGGCGCGCGGTCTTGCCGACTGCAGGAGCCCTCAGCGGGACCGCCGTGCCGCCGCCCACCGCCCTCCCGAGGTCGTCCCTGGTGAGCACGGGGGCGCGGCGCAGCGAGGGGATCTGCGCGGCTGCGGCGCTCCCGCGCCCGGCGAGGTGGGCGAGGAGCGCGGGCACCAGTGGCAGGAAGCAGGGCGAGACGAAGGCCATGAGGCCCGCCAGGAGCGCGACGGGGACGGACACGGACGTCATCAGGGCACCGCCTCGGCGGTGGCGCTCGCGCCTCCAATGGGATCGGCGGGCGTTCCCTGCGGCCCGGCCGAACCGCCCTGCGAGCCCAGGTTGGCCATGTGCGAGCGCGCCTTGCCGGCCCTCTCCGAGTCGGGGTCGAGGTCGATGACCCTCTGCCAGGCGGCCTTGGCGGCCGCCTCGTCCGGCGGGTTGGTGCTCATGTGGATGAAGCCGAGGTAGTACCAGGCCTCCGCCTTGGCCGGGTCCTCGTCGGTGACGCCGGTGAGGGTCTCGATCGCCCGGTCGTAGTCACCGAGGCCGGCGTAGGCGCGCCCGAGCTGAACCCTCAGATCGAGGTTCGAGGGGTCGGCCTCGATCTGCGCCTGAATGCTGGAGACCTCCGCGGCCCATTGCTCGGTGCCCGGCCTGGTGGCATCGGCCCGCGCGCCCGCGCCGGCCATGGCGTCCCCGTGGGGGGAGGAGGAGAGCCCGCCCACGTCGCTGTACCAGATCGCGGCGGCGATGCCGAGGATGACGGCGGCGACGAGCGCGATGCGCTCCGCGCTCGACAACGGCGCCCGCCGCCTCGGCGTTGAGCCGGCAGGCCCCCGGTGCCCGTCCTTACCCCGCTTGGCGCGGCGCGAGGCGAGCTTGGAGCCGATGAGGTCGTCGTCCTCCTCCAGGCCGGCGTAGAAGGCCTCGGACTCGTCCTGCTCCTCCGGCTCGGCGCCGACGCCGTCAGCGCGGTCCTTCCCCGAGTCCTTCGAGCCGCCCTGGGCGGCGGCCCCGGCCTCCTCGGAGCCCGTGGAGGCTCCCCGGCCCCGCAGGACCGCTCGGCGCTCCTGCGGGCTCAGCTCATCGAGCAGCTCGCGGACCCAGCGGAGGCGCCCCTCGTCCGGCGCCGGGGCATCGCCCTGCGCGCCGTTGTCCTCAGCGCCCGCCATCAGTGGCCGCTGCCCTGGGAGGCGCCGGTCGCCGCCTTGTCCGAGGGGTAGTGCTCGGCGTTGGCGGTCGAGATGTCCGAGGCCTTGAGCTCCTCGGCGGTCTTGCCCGTCAGCGCCAGGCGGCCGTTCTGCGCGGCGCTCTCCGCCTGGTTGATGATCCGCTGCTCGTAGTCCGGGGCGTGGAAGCCGTAGGAGTTCTCGGAGTAGACGTAGTCGAGGTAGAAGCTCGCCTTGCGCTGGTACTGCTGGGCGAGGGCGATCTGCTCGGGCGAGGTGCCATTGGTCTTGGCCGCCTCCAGATCGGTGATGAGGCCCACCAGGGCGTCGAAGGCGGAGTCGCGGGAGGCGATGAAGTTGGACTGGATCGTCCTCACCCGCTTCTCCAGGACGCCGTCTCCGGTCTTGTGGCAGGTGCCGCAGGAGGCGTTGACGTCCACCATCGGCGTGGTGACGTGATGGTTGGAGACCTTGCCGGAGCCCACGCGCTTGTAGTTCATGTGGCAGTCGGCGCAGCCAACGCCATTGGCCGCGTGGACCGAGTTGGACCAGATGTCGAACTCGGGGTGCTGGGCCTTGAGCATCGGCGCCCCGGTCTTCTCGTGAGTCCAGTCGGTGAAGCCCTGCTCCTCGTAGTAGGAGTAGATGTTGTCGATGTCGATGCCCTTGTCCCAGGGGAAGGTCAGGACCTTGTCGTCCCCCTTGAAGTAGTACTCCACGTGGCACTGGGCGCACACGTACGTGCGCATCTCCTGGGGCGTGGCGTCCTTGTTGACCTCGAAGTCGTTCACGCCCTGGCTGGCCTTGAGGGCCTTGATGCCGCGCATGAAGGACGGGCGGGTGACCCGCAGCTCCATGGTCTTGGGGTCGTGGCAGTCGATGCAGGCCACCGGGTGGGACACCGAGTCATCGGAGAGGACTTGCGAGAGCTTCATCGTGCCAGTGGCCTCGAAGCCCGCCTCCCGATCGCCGTTGCCGAGCTTGTCGTAGAGGGCCGGGGCCGAGACGTGGCAGTTCGCGCAGGTTCCGGGCTGCTGGTCCTTCGCGTTGCGCAGCGTGTACTGCTGATCCACCGTGCCGTACTCGTGCCCGCGGGCGTGCCGGTAGTCCACGGCGAAGGCGTAGCCGGACCACATCTCGACCAGCCGGGGGTCCTCCTCCAGCTTCTGGGACTTGACCTCGGTGCGGGGGTCGCCCTCCACCGAGTGCGGCACCATCGTGCCCGCGTGCTCGGCGGGGGTGAACTCGGCGGTCTTCTTGTAGTCGGCGTACTGGATGGGGTAGTTCTGACCCCAGACGGCGGGGTCGTAGGAGGTCTCATCGAGCTCCACGACGTTGTGGAAGGCGCGCGAGCCCTCAGCCTGGTGGTTGTTGATGCTCATGAGCAGCATGGTCACGACGAAGGTCGCCCCTGCGACCAGCGCCATGAGCAGCACCATGAACACCGGTCCCCTGAGGAAGGAGCGCTTGTGCCGCGCCGTCCCCTCACCGGGGCCCTCGCCCCTCATCGGGCTCTCGGCGCTGTCGCGCTCGACCTCCGCTGCGAGCCCCTTGGGGCTCTCGTCGGCGGTGTCCATGGCCTGATCCTCTCTACTCATGGCCGATCCCGGAATGGCAGTGAACGCAGTCGTAGACCTCGTTGCGGTTGAGCGCCCCATGGCGCATGTCGTCGGTGACATCGGCGTGGCAGTGCACGCAGGCCTCGTTGGCGACATCCATGTTGACGTCGCGGATGACGATGTTCTCGGGGTAGTCGCCGGTGGTGAACTTCAAGCCGTGGAGGAAGCCGTCCTCCGCCTTCACCCAGTACTTGTGGACGATGTTGTCATGCGGCAGGTGGCAGTCCCCGCAGGTGGCGGTGTGCCGGTGGTGCCCCGCCTGCCAGGACTCGTACTGGTCCTCCATCACATGGCAGTTGACGCAGGCCTGCGGGTCATTACTGAGGTAGGAGAACCCCTTGGCGTACACGAAGGTGTAGGCCATCAGCCCGATGAGGATGCCGATCGCGAATGCCACGATCCAGCGCAGGATCGCGGCGATCCCGATCCGCCTGACGGTGGCCGCCGCCATGACCCCTCCCCACAACTCCGTGCACGGCACCGGGGCCCCTCCCCCGGTTGATGGCATTGCGTCATCACATCCAATGCTACGGGGATCTTCAGGGATTCACCGCCACAATGATGAGATCGGGGCAGGCGCTCTCCGCGGCGAGTCCGGCGACACGCCCAGGCGGTGGGACGTTGGCCCCATCCGGACCCGATCAGTCGTCGTCGGTCTCCGGGGAGGCGTCCTGCGACTGCTCGTGCGCGTGCTCGGCGGCGGCGGCGATCTGGGCGAGGGCGCCGCGGACGGCGGCGCGGGCCGCCTCGTCACCGGCATCCTCGGCCTGGTCGGAGCGACCGGTGCCGGTCTTGCCCGGGGCGCGGTCGGAGGACTTCGCCGCGCCCTCCTTGCCCTTGCGCCCCTTGCGGCCCGATGAGCGGGAGCCCGAGGCGGACATGTCCGCCTGCTGATTCTCGACGGGGCTCTCGTGGACGATGAAGCCGCGGCCCCCGCAGCAGTCGCAGGGCGTGGAGAAGGCCTCGACCAGGCCCTGGCCGACGCGCTTCCGGGTCATCTGCACAAGGCCGAGGGAGGTGACCTCGGTGACCTGGTGGCGGGTGCGGTCCCGGCCCAGGCACTCCACGAGGCGGCGCAGCACCAGGTCCCGGTTGGACTCCAGGACCATGTCGACGAAATCGATGACGACCATGCCGCCGATGTCGCGCAGGCGCAGTTGGCGGACGATCTCCTCGGCCGCCTCGAGGTTGTTGCGGGTGACCGTCTCCTCCAGAGTGCCGCCGGCGCCGGTGTAGCGGCCGGTGTTGACGTCGATGACGGTCATGGCCTCCGTCCGGTCGATGACGAGGGTGCCGCCGCTGGGCAGCCAGACCTTGCGGTCGAAGCCCTTGGCGAGCTGCTCATCGACGCGGTGGGCGGTGAAGACGTCCTCCGGCTCCACCCAGTGGCGCAGCCGATCGGCGAGATCGGGGCTGAGCTCGGTGACATACTCGGAGATGGTTCGCCAGGCCTCCGCCCCAGCCACGACGAGCTGGCGGAAGTCCTCGTTGAAGACATCGCGGACGACCCTCAGCGCGAGCTCCGGCTCGCCCTTGAGGAGGACCGGGGCCTTCCCCGAGCCGCCCAGGACGGCCTTGGCGCGCTTGTCGATCGAGGCCCACTGGTCCACGAGTCGCTTGACGTCCGCGGCGAGCTGCTCCTCCGAGGCGCCCTCGGCGGCCGTTCGCACGATGACGCCGGCGGAGTCGGGGACGACCCGCTTGAGGATCTTCTTGAGGCGGGCCCGCTCGGTGTCGGGCAGCTTGCGCGAGATACCGGTCATCGTGCCGCCCGGCACGAGGACGAGGTAGCGGCCGGCCAGGGTGATCTGGCTGGTCAGCCGCGCCCCCTTGTGACCGATGGGGTCCTTGGTGACCTGGACGAGGACCGTGTCACCGCTGGACAGGGCGTCCTCGATCCGGCGGGGCCTGCCCTCCATGCCCGCGGCGTCCCAGTTGACCTCGCCGGCGTAGAGCACGGCGTTGCGGCCCTTGCCGAGATCGACGAAGGCCGCCTCCATCGAGGGCAGGACGTTCTGAACACGGCCGATGTAGATGTTCCCGACCATCGAGGCCTGCGTGTGGCGGGCGACGTAGTGCTCGACGAGCAGGCCGTCCTCCAGCACCGCGATCTGGTTGAGCCCATCCTGCTCGCGCACGATCATGCGCCGGTCGACGCTCTCGCGCCGGGCCAGGAACTCGGCCTCGGTGACGATCGGGCGACGCCGGCCGGCGGCACGGCCCTCCCGGCGCCGCTGGCGCTTGGCCTCCAGGCGCGTGGAGCCCTTGAGGGCCGTGACCTCATCGCGGATGTCCTTGCTCCGGCTCTCGCGGGGCTCGCGGTCGGAACGGCTGCGCGAGCGGCGGCGACGGCGGCGGCGCGAGGAACCGCCCTCCTCAGCGCTCTCAGCGCCATCGGAGTCCTCCGAGCCATCCGCGGACGCGCCCGCGTCCCGGTCGTCGTCGGACTGAGCGCCATCGGCGCTCTCGGAGCCGGGGGCATCGTCGGGGCCCTCCTCGGCGGGGTCCTGGGCCGACTGCCCCCGGGAGCGGCGCCCGCGGCCCCCGCGACGGCGCTTGCGCCTGCCCTGCCCGGCCTCGGAGTCCGCGGCGTCATCGGCAGCGTCGCCCTCGCCCTCGGAGGGCTCCGCGGGCTCATCCTCGGTAAGAACCGGAGTCTCCTGGGAGTCGGAGCCCTCGGCCTCGGCGGGGGCGTCCGCCGCCTTCTTCCTGCGCGAGCGGCGACGACCGGGGGCCGCCTCCTCCACGTGCTCGGGCGCGGAGGCCGGGGCTGTCGCCTTGCGACGGCGGCGCCCCTTCCCCGCGGGCGCGGCGTCGCCCTCAGAGGCGGCATCGGAGCCCTGCGGCCCGACGGCCTCGGAGGCATCATCATCGGCGCCCCGCCCGCGGGCGGCGGACTGCTCGGCTGCGGGCGCCTCCTGCGGTGCCGTCGTCGCCGAGGAGACCCGGCGACGACGCCTCGCGCGAGCGGGGTCGGGCGCCTGGAAGAGGAGGGAGGCCACGGGCAGCATCGGCTGAGCCTCCTGCGAGGCGCCGTCCCGCTCGACCCCGTGCCCCTCGGCCCCGTCGGCCGCCGGGGCGCGCCGGGGGCTCTTCTCCGCCCGGGTCTCCGCCTGGGGGGCGGGCGCGGTCTCCGGGGCCGCCGCCGCGGCGGTCGCCCTGCGGCGTCGGCGCGGGGGCGCGGCGGGGACCTCCTCCGGCTCGACGGCGCTCATGGGCTCGACGGCCTCGGTCGCGGCTTCGTTGGTCTTCTTGGCTCGTGGCATCGTGTGCACTCTCCGGATGCCCGCGCGCCGCCCGTACTCGCGGCGCCGGGGCGCTGTCAGCCCCTCGGCGAGGGGCAGAGAAAGTCTGCGTCTGCGCCGTGAGGCGCCGACTCGTCGGGGCACCCGCTCGGCGCGGGAGTGCGGCGGCGCGCGATGCGGCGCAAGTCTCCACTGCCGGGGTAGCCGACGAGGGTCGGACACCGACCGCCTGTACGAGGGAGGCCGGGGCCGGGTCAGAGTATTCCACACCCCCTGGCGCCCGGCTGCGCGGCAGGGCCGATCATGCCCGAGGCGTAGCGCACGTCGACCTCCGCGGCGGCTCCGCCCAGGGGCGCCGCGGGCCGGGCGCGCCGGATGCGATTGGGATACGAGGCCCCGCGCGCCAACGAAATCGCGACACAGCGTCAGCCCGTGGCCTACACTCGCACCAACCCCAACTCCTATACGTCGTCACCGCATCCAATGGTGTCGCCTATATTTCCGTTCACCTCTTCCGAAAGGTGCGATCATGACCCTCGCGCCGATGGCGCTGGACTCCCTCGACCTGGCTCGATGGCAGTTCGGCATCACCACGGTCTACCACTTCATCCTGGTTCCCCTGACGATCGGCCTGTCCCCGCTCGTGGCGCTCATGGAGACCCTCTACCTGCGCACCGGCAACGAGCAGTGGAAGGTCGCCACCAAGTTCTTCGGCAAGATCCTGCTCATCAACTTCGCCCTGGGCGTGGCCACCGGCATCGTCCAGGAGTTCCAGTTCGGGATGAACTGGTCGGAGTACTCGCGATTCGTCGGCAACATTTTCGGCGCCCCCCTGGCCTTCGAGGCGCTCCTGGCCTTCTTCATGGAGTCGACCTTCCTGGGCCTGTGGATCTTCGGATGGGACCGCCTGTCCCCCAAGCTGCACAACCTGTGCATGTGGATGGTCGCCCTGGGCACCAACGTCTCGGCGTTCTTCATCCTGGCGGCCAACTCCTGGATGCAGAACCCCATGGGCGCCGTCCTCAACCCGGAGACCGGGCGCGCCGAGCTCGACGGCGTCGGCGGCTTCCTCAAGGTGCTGGGCAACCCGCTGCTGTGGACCACCCTGGCCCACACCATCTCCGCCTCCTTCCTCGTGGCGGGGGCCGTCATCCTGGGCGTGGCCGTATGGTGGATGACCCGCGCCGTGCGCGCCGGCCAGGACTTCGAGGCCCGGGAGCTGTGGCGGCGCCTCACCCGCTTCGGGGCGGTCACCATGATCATCTCCGGACTGCTGTGCACCGCCTCGGGCCACGCCCAGGGGCAGATCATCGCGGAGGTCCAGCCCGCCAAGATGGCCGCCGCCGAGATGCTGTGCGAGACCCGGGAGGGAGCGGGATTCACCGTCGCGGCCTTCGGCTCGTGCGCCGACGGCACGGCGTCGCACATCCTGACGATCCCCAACGTCTACTCCTTCATGGCCACCAACGACCCGCACGCCGAGGTCATGGGCCTCAACGACGCCCAGGCCATGTACGAGCAGAGGTTCGGCCCGGGCGACTACACGCCCAACGAGATGATCACCTTCTGGACCTTCCGCCTCATGATCGGGCTCGGCATGATCTCCATGGCCATCGGCGCCCTCGCGCTGTGGCTCACCCGGCGCGACCGGCTCATCGGCAGCCCGGCCCTGGGCAAGGCTGCCCTGTGGACGATGTGGCTGCCCTTCATCGCCTCCTCCTTCGGCTGGATCTTCACGGAGATGGGCCGCCAGCCCTGGGTCATCGTCCCGAATCTGGCCGACCCGGTCTCCCAGATCTACATGCGCACCGCCGACGGGGTCTCCACCGTGGTCTCCTCGGGAACCGTCCTGGCCTCCATGGTTCTCTTCACCCTCCTGTACGCGACCCTGGGGGTCATCTGGTTCTACCTGCTGCGCCGCTACATCCGCGAGGGCGTGCGCACCCCGGTCGATCCGAAGACCGCCTCCGGGGCCCAGGCCTCCGGGCCGAGTGAATCCACGAGGACCGCGGGCGCCCCCGCCCTGCTGTCCTTCCAGTACTGAAGCCGGGAAGGAAGAACACGACCATGACGCTCTCGATTCTCTGGTTCGTCCTCATCGCCGTCCTGTGGACCGGCTACCTCACCCTGGAGGGCTTCGACTTCGGAGTCGGCATGCTCCTGAGGATCCTCGGCCGCGATGAGCGCGAGCGCCGCGCCATGATGGGAACGATCGGGCCGCACTGGGACGGCAACGAGGTCTGGCTGCTCACCGCCGGCGGCGCCACCTTCGCCGCCTTCCCGGAGTGGTACGGCACCCTCTTCTCCGGCGCTTATCTGCCGCTGTTCCTCATCCTGCTGTGCCTGATCGTGCGCATCTGCGCCATCGAGTGGCGCATCAAGATCAACTCCCAGCGCTGGCGCGACTGGTGGGACTGGGCCCACACGATCAGCGCGTGGGTGCCCGCCGCGCTGTGGGGCGTGGCCTTCGCCAATCTGGTGCAGGGAATGAGGATCGAGGTCATCGAGACGGCGAGCGGGGCGGCCGTGGACCCGTCACTCGTCCCGGCCGACTCGCTTCTGCGCGGGGCCTCGCATCAGCTCACCGGCGGATTCTTCTCGCTGCTGACCCCGTTCACCCTTCTTGGCGGTGCGGTGACCTGCATGCTCTTCGTCACCCATGGCGCGCTGTTCACCGCCCTGAAGACCACCGGGGCGCTTCGCGAGCGCGCCGAGTCCTTCGCCGTGCGCTCCGGCGGCGTCTCCGCGACGCTCACCGCAGTGTGGGCCCTCTGGGCGCAGTTGGCCCACTCCCCCAACGCCCTGGCCTGGCTGCCGCTCATCATCGCCGCCGTCGGTCTCATCGGCTCCCTGGCCATGAGCCACCGCCGCCGCTTCGGTATGGCGTTCGGGCTGCACTTCGCGGGAATCGCCTTCGCCGTGGCCTTCATCTTCTCCGCCATGGCGCCCGATGTCATGCGCTCGTCCATCGACCCGGCCTACTCCCTGACGATCCAGCAGGCGGCCTCCGCTGATGTCACCCTGCTCATCATGACGGTGGCGGCCGTTGTATTCGTCCCGGTCGTGCTCTTCTACACGATCTGGGGCTACAAGGTGTTCGCCGGGCGCATCAGCGCCGAGACCATCAACCCCGATACGGGCGGCCTGCATCCCACGAAGGTGCGCGACTCCGCCCAGCCGGAGGCCGTGATCGGCTATTGAACCGACGCGGCCCCGCCGCGCTAGGGAGCACCCCTGCACCCTCTCACCCTCTGCCGGGGTGAGATCCCGCCACCGACGATGATCGCCGCCCGGCCCATCGGGGCCGGGCGGCGATCATCGTCGTGCCGCGCATCGCACCCTGCAACATAGCCTTCCCCTATGAACCGGCGTTCAAGAGCCCTACACATAGGATGGGCGCCGTGAAGCCCCTTGACCCACGTCTCATGCGCTACGCGCGCTCGGCCCGGCGCTACGTGGTCCTGACCGCCGTGACGGGCGTCCTCACGGCGATCCTCGTGGTGGCGCAGGCCTGTCTCATCTCCCGGATCGTCTCCCCCGTCATCCTGGACCAGGCGCGCCCGGGAGAGCAGAGCGGCCTCTTGGCGGCCCTGGCCGGCGTGGCGGTGGCGCGCGCACTGGTCGTGCTCGTCCAGGAGGGCCGGGCCCACCGGGCGGCCACCTCCACGATCATCGAGCTGCGGCGCCTCGTCCTGGCCCGCGCGGCAGCGCTCGGCCCCCGGTGGCAGTCCGCCCACGGCGCCGATACCACCACCCTGCTCACCCGTGGGCTGGACGACCTCGAGCCCTACTTCGTCCGTTATCTGCCCCAGCTCCTCCTGGCCGCCACCGTCACCCCGATGACCGGTGCCGTCATGCTCGCGGCCGACATCCCATCGACCGTCGCCGTCGTGCTCACGATCCCCCTCATCCCGGTGTTCATGATCCTCATCGGGCGCCTCACCCAGGCGCACTCCGAGGCGCGCCTGGAGGCCATGGAGCGACTGGGATCCCAGGTGCTCGACCTCATCGCCGGCCTCCCGACGCTCAAGGCCCTGGGCCGTGAGGCCGGGCCGGCCAAGCGGGTGCGGGCACTGGGCGAGGCCTACAACGCCACCACGATGTCCACCCTGCGCGTGGCCTTCCTGTCCGGCGCGGTCCTGGAGTTCATCACCACGCTGTCGGTCGCGATCATCGCCGTCGAGGTCGGCTTCCGGCTCCTGTACGGCGACCTCGACCTGGCCACCGGTCTTCTCGTCATCATGATCGCCCCGGAGATCTTCAACCCCCTGCGCCAGGTCGGCTTCCACTTCCACGCCTCCGCCAATGGCGTGGCCGCCGCCGAGGCCGTCTTCTCCATCCTCGAGACCCCCATTCCGGAGCACGGCACCACTGCGGCGCCCTCCCTCGCCACCGCGACCATCCGCATTGAGGGACTGTCGGTCGCCGCCCGGGGCGCCTGGGCGCCCCACGAGCTCACCGCCGTCATCCGCCCCGGTCGGCTCGTGGTGCTCACCGGGGACTCCGGGGCCGGCAAAACCACCACCGCCCAGGTCCTCCTCGGCCTCCTGCCGGCCGACCGCGGCCGCGTGCTCATCAGCGCCCCGCTCGATGATTCCCCCGAGGCGCCCGCCGATGGGCCGATCGACCTGGCGGACATCGATCCCGCCACCTGGTGGGAGCAGATCTCCTGGGTCCCCCAGCGCCCCGCCATCCTGCCGGGAACCCTCCTGGCCCACGTCCTGGGCGAGGACGAGGAGGCCGCGATGAAAGCATCGGGAGCCCCGATTCCCGAGGCCGTCGAGCGGGCCGCGGCACAGACCGGGCTCGACGAGGTCATCGCCTCCCTGGAGCGCGGTTGGCTGGCCCCGATCGGCCAGGGCGGGGTCGGTCTGAGCGTCGGTCAGCGCCAGCGCCTCGCGCTCACCCGAGCCCTCCTCGCCCCCAGGCCCCTCGTCGTGCTCGATGAGCCCACCGCCCACCTCGACGCCGCCGGCGAGGCCCATGTGCTGCGCGCCGTCGAGGCGCTGCGGGCCGAGGGACGGACGATCATCGTCATCGCCCACCGCCGGGCCCTCATCGCCATCGCCGACGACGTCGTCGAGGTTCGTTCGGCCCACGATCCCGACGCGACGCCGTCCGAGGGGGCCGCACCGCCTGGCGAGGCCACCGCCGCGGGCGCCCTCACGAGGGCCGGTGATGGTCGATGAGCATGTCCCTCTCCCCCCTCATCATCGCCGAACGGCGGGCGCTGCGGCGCGCCGTCGACCTGCTCGGACTCGACCGCCGCCGGTTCGCCATGTCCGTCATCGCCGGGGCCCTGGGGCTGGGCAGCGCCGTCAGCCTCAGTGCGGTGGCCGCATGGCTCATCGCGCGAGCGGCCGAGATCCCCGATGTCGCCGCGCTCGGCGTGGCGCCCGTCGCGGTGCGGCTCTTCGGCATCTCGCGCTCGGTCCTGCGCTACTGCGAGCGCCTCGTCTCGCACTCCACCGCCCTGCGCGGGATGAGCGCGCTGCGCGCCCGCCTCTATGAGACCCTGGCCGCCTCTCGCACCGACACAGTGGCGGGATTGCGCCGCGGCGATGTCCTGGCTCGCGTGGGTGCGGATATCGACGCCGTCGGGGATCTCGTCATCCGCGCCTACCTGCCCGTGGCCATCGCCATCGCCGTGAGCACGGGGACCGTGGTGGGGATCATGATCGTCCACTGGCCCGCGGGTCTCATCCTCGCCGCCTGCCTGTTCCTGTCAGGGGTCGTCGGGCCGGCCATCACCGTCCGCTCGGCCAGGGCCGCCGAGCTGGCGCGCCAGGAGCAGGCGACGGACCTGGCCGCCCATGCGCTCACCGCCATCGAGTCCGGATCCGAGCTCAGCGTCTCGGGGCGGATGCCGCGGCTCATGGAGGAGGTGGCGCGCGCCGAGAAGCACCTCGCCGCCTCCCGCGACGCGGGAGCCCGGCCGGCGGCGGTCGCCGCCGCCCTGGACGCCGCCGCCCTGGGACTGGCCGTCATCGGCGCCCTCCTGACGGGGATCCCCGCAGTGAGCAGTGGACGGCTCGCACCGGTCATGCTGGCCGTCATCGTCCTGGTGCCCCTGTCCGCCTTCGAGGCGGTGTCCGCGCTCGGCCCGGCCAGCGTGCAGCTCGTCCGCTCAGCGGGGGCTGCCCGGCGCGTCGTCGAGCTCGTGGAGGCCGCTGAGGCCTCGGCGGCCCGCGTGCCCGAGCCGTCGCCGCTCCCTCGGGTCTCCGGGGGAGGACCGAGGCTGCGCGCCCGGGGCCTGGCCGTCGGCTGGCCCGAGGGGCCGGTCGTCGCCTCGGGCATCGACCTGGACCTGGCCCCCGGGCGCCGCCTGGCGATCGTCGGGCCCTCCGGTATCGGCAAGACGACCCTGCTGCTCACCCTCGCCGGGCTCATCGAGCCCAAGGCCGGCGAGATCACCATCGACAGTGCCCCGCCCTGGGGCGCCGAACGGCGGGATGTGGCCGTCCGGCTCACGCTCACTGCGGAGGACGCCCATGTCTTCGACACCAGCGTCCTGGAGAACCTCAGGGTCGCCGATGGCGCTCTGACGCCCGAGCGCGCCACCGCGCTCCTCGAGCGGGCGGGACTGGCCGCCTGGCTCGATGCCCTGCCCGCGGGGCTCGACACGCCCCTGGGCACCGGGGCCACCGGGATCTCGGGCGGGGAGCGGCGCCGACTGCTCCTGGCCCGAGCCCTGGCCGCCCCCGCGCCGCTGCTCCTCATCGACGAGCCCGGGGAGCACCTCGACGCCGTCACGGCCGACCGGCTCGTGGCCGATCTGCTGGGCGCCGGGAGCCGCGAGCGGGGCGTCCTGCTCATCACGCACCGGCTGAGCGCTCTGGCGGACGCCGATGAGATCCTCGTGCTGGGCCGCCGCGGGGGATCAGCGCGCGATTCCGGCGAACCCGCCACCGTCCTGGCGCGCGGCACGCATGATGAGCTCATGAGGAACTCTCAGACCTACCGCTGGTCGCTCTCCCAGGAGGACGCCGATGCCTGACAACGAGGAGACGCGGGGGCCGGGCCCGGGCGGACCCCTGGCCTACGCCGTCCACGCCCGCCAGGCACCGGCGGGGACCGGGGGGCCCCGGGGCGAAGAGCCGCCCTGGGAGCGCGCGGCCGACGTCGTCCAGGCGGCGCTGCGCCTGACGAGCTCACTGCGGGTCACCGAGGCGCTGCGGCGCCTGGTGGACTCGGCCTGCTCGATCACCGGCGCCACGTGGGGCACGATCGCCGTGAGCAAGGACGCCGTCGTCGAGCCCGAAGCGGCAGCGCCCCCCTCCACGGGCAATGTCCCCACCCTCATCGGGGACCAGCCCGACATCCTTCAGCAGTTCCTCAGCGGGGCCCCCGCGTCCGGCGCGCCGGACGCCCCCGGCGTCGTGGATGGCGCACCGACCGACGGGATCCCCCAGGGGGTCGTCGTCGTCAACGATCTCTCGGGCGCCACCGCGTTCACCGGGGCCATCGAGGGCGAGGAGTCCGGCTCGATGCTGTCGGTGCCGGTTCGCGCCCACGGGCGGCTCTTCGGCCGCCTCTACCTGGGTGACCGCCCCGGGGGCTTCGGGCGCGCCGACATCGACGCCGTGGTGACGCTCGCCGAGGCGGCCGCCATCGCCGTCGAGAACGCCCGCCTGTACCGCCAGGCCCGGGACCGCGAGCAGTGGATGGCCCTGTCCCAGGAGATCACGACCCTCCTGCTGTCCGGCGCCGAGCAGGACGACGCCCTCACCCTCATCGCGCGGCGCGTGCGGGAGGTGGCCCACGCCGGCACCTCCGCGCTCGTCCTGCCCAGCGTGGGCGACACCTGGATCTGCGAGATCGCCGACGGGCACCATGCCGACGAGCTCATCGGCACCTACTTCCCTCCCGCCGGGCGCGCCATGTCCACCCTCGCGCGGCGCACCGGCCTGACCGTCCCCTCCCTCATCGACGCCTGGGGAGCGGAGGACCTCAAGGTGGAGGCGCTGGCGCGCTTCGGCCCGGCCCTCTACGCCCCGATGATCCACCGCGACCGGGGAGTCGGCGTCATGCTGCTGCTGCGCGAGCCCGGGGAGGCCCCCTTCACCCAGCAGGACCTGGAGATCGCCGAGCTCGTGGCGGGCCAAGCGACCATGGCCTTCGAGCTCGCCGACGCCCAGCACGCCGAGGAGATGGCCACCCTCCTCGATGAGCGCGCCCGCATCGGGCGGGACCTCCACGACCTGGCGATCCAGCAGCTCTTCGCCACCGGGATGCGGGTCACGGCCGCCCGGGACCGCCTGCGCGAGGATGACGCCGACTGCGAGGCGATGCGCGACATCCTGGACTCGGTCCTGTCCGCCGTCGATGACTCGGTGAGCCAGATCCGCGCCATCGTCCACTCGCTCCGGGACCGTGACGAGGAGGTCGGGCTCGTCGAACGGCTGCGGCGCGAGGCCTCCCTGGCGCGCACCTCCCTCGGCTTCGCGCCCTCCCTGCTCATCACCGTCGACGGCCACGCCCTCACCGAGGAGGGCGCGGACACCCACCGCGAGCTGTCCGGGGCGATCGCCGCGTCCGTGGATGACGACGTCGCGGATGACATGGTGGCCGTGGTCAGGGAGGGACTGAGCAATGTGGCCCGCCACGCCCGGGCCTCCTCGGCGACGATCCACGTGCGGATCAACGGGGTGCTTCCCGCCTCCGAGCGCGTGGAGGAGAACTGGGGGGGCATGACCGGGCCTCTCGCCGCGATCGCCTGCCGCGACGACGGCATCGGGGTGGATCCCGCGGTCACGCGCCGCTCCGGTACCGCCAACATGGCCGAGCGCGCCAGGCGCCACGGCGGCAGCTTCTCCATCGGTCCCAGGGCGCGCTCGGATGGGCCCCGACG
Source organism: Actinomyces denticolens (assembly GCF_002072185.1). GTDB lineage: Bacteria > Actinomycetota > Actinomycetes > Actinomycetales > Actinomycetaceae > Actinomyces > Actinomyces denticolens. The sequence goes on along the minus strand of NZ_MVIW01000004.1, from coordinate 33,841 downwards.
GGGGACGATCTTCACCTGGATAGCGCCGCTGGACCACGCCTAGCCCCGGGGCCGCGGGCGCCGGGCGGCCCCGACGGGCGGGGCGGGCGTCAGCTGTTGTTGCGCCAGCCGGAGGCCCGCTGCCCCGCGACCCATGCGGCCACCTGCGTGCGGCGCTGGAGGCCCATCTTGGCCAGTAGCGAGGTGATGTGGTTCTTGACGGTCTTCTCCGCCACCCCCAGTCTCTCGCCGATCTCCCTGTTGGACAGGCCGTCGCCGATGAGTTCGAGGACCTTGCGCTCGGCGTTGGTGAGCTCGGCGGTGGGGTCGTCGTGGTCGGCACGGCGACGCGTGACCGTGCGCTCATCCAGCAGGACGCGGCCGGAGGCCACCGCGCGCACGACGTCGCTGATCTCCGCGCCGTGCACGGTCTTGAGCAGGTAGGCGCGGGCCCCGAGCTCGAGAGCCTCGGCGAGGGCCTCGTCGTCGTCGAAGGAGGTCAGGACGATCGGCAGGGCGGTGGGCACGGAGTCGCGAACCTCCCGCATGACCTCGATGCCGGTGCCGTCGGGCAACTGGAGGTCGACGAGCATGACGTCGGGGCGCACGAGCTCGGCACGGCGCACGGCCTCCGCCTTCGAGCCGGCCTCGGCCACGACCTCCATGCCGTCCGCTCGGTCGATGATCTCGGCGATCCCGCGGCGGACGATCTCGTGGTCGTCCACGATCATGACGCGGACTGTCCCGGGCGTTGCAGCATTCGGCATGCACCTGACATTAGCAGCGTCTGAGGACCTACGTCACAAAGGCCGCCCCCGGGCTCAACCGCGCGTCCTGCGCGCCCGGGGGCGCGTCTGACAACGGGGGCAGGACGTGTGGGACCGCCCGCTGATCACCTCGGAGCGGAGGGCGGCCCCGCAGCGCCGGCACTCGCGGCCCGCCCGCCCGTAGACGGCCAGTGACCGCGCGAAATATCCGGGGGCGCCCTCGGCGTCGACGTACAGCGCGTCGAAGCTGGTTCCTCCCACGGCCAGGGCCCGATCCATGACGTCCGCCGTGGCCCGCAGGACGCGCTCCACCGCCCGCCGGCTCAGCGAGGCCGCCGGTCGCAGACCGTGGACTCCCCCGTGCCACAGGCCCTCGTCGGCGTAGATATTGCCGATCCCGGAGACGATGCCCTGGTCGAGCAGGACGGCCTTGATGGCACGGCGCGAGGACCGGGCCCTGGCGATGGCGGTCGTCCAGTCCAGGGCCGGGTCGAGGAGGTCGCGGGCGATATGGGCGGCGTCGGCGGGCAGGAGCGGTTCTGGCGACCCCTTCCCGCCCGGGGCGCCATCAGTGGTGGGCACGAGCCCGGTCACGCGCATGCCGCCGAGCATCCGCTGGTCGACGAGGTCCAGGGCCGCACCACCGGGGGCATCCCCCGGCTCGGGGGCCAGCAGCAGACGGACGCGCAGGTGGCGGGGATGAACGGACAGATCACGCACGAGGCTCGGGGCGCGGGTGGCCGTCAGGTCCGGCGGCGACTCGCCCGGAGGGCCGAGATGGGCGCCAGGTGCGGCGGCGGCCACTGGGGCTGCGGTTCCGCGCACGAGGAGCTGGCCGCTCATGCCCAGGTGGGCGACGAGGGCCCGCCCGTCGTCGAGGGGGAGCCACAAGAACTTGCCCCGGCGCGCGGCGCCGGTGATGGCGCGCCCGCGCAGAGCCCGGGCGAAGGCCTCGGGACCGCCGTCCTGGCGCCGCAGCGGCCGGGGGTCGAGGACCTCGACATCGGCGATGCGCCGTCCCGTCAGGTGCCGGGCCAGGCCCGCGCGCACCGCCTCCACCTCGGGGAGCTCAGGCATGCGGGTCAGCCCCGGGGCATGGTCGCCCGCTCGGAGGCGGGCGCGGAGGGGGCCATCCGCCGGGAGTGGTCGGCCAGGTCCTTGCGGAGGGCCTCGTTGACACCGGGCAGATCGAGGCCGCCGTCGCCCTTCGCGGCGAGGATCGCGGCGTAGGCGGCCTCGGCGGCGGCGTGCTCGGCGATCTTCTTCGAGCGGCCCTCGCCCTCGCCCAACGTCTCGCCGTCGATGACGGCGCGGGCGGAGAAGAAGCGGTTGTGGTCCGGTCCGACGCCGTCGACCTCGAAGGAGGGCAGCCCCATGGCGTGGGCGGCGGCGAGCTCCTGGAGGCTGGTCTTCCAGTCCAGTCCGGCGCCGCGGGTGCGGGCGGTGGCCAGGAAGCGGGAGACGAGTCTCTCGACGACGGCGCGCGTGGGCTCCAGGCCGGCCGTCAGGTAGGTGGCGCCGATGAGTGCCTCGACGGTGTCGGACAGGATGGAGGCGCGGTCCCTCCCACCCGAGAGGGCCTCCCCCTTGCCAAGTTTGATGAACTCCCCCAGGCCCAGGTCGCGGGCGACGGCGGCCAGGGCGGGCTCGGAGACGGTGGCGGCGCGCATCTTGGCGAGCTGCCCCTCCGGGGACTCGGGGTGGGTGCGGAAGAGCCGCTCGGTGACGATGATGCCGAGCACGGAGTCGCCAAGGAACTCCAGGCGCTCGTTAGTGGGCAGCCCACCGTTCTCGTGGGCCCAGGAGCGGTGCGTCAGGGCGAGGTCGAGCAGCTCGGGGTCGATCCGCTCCCCCCAGCGGTACACGAGGGTCTCGACGTCGTCGCGAGCGGGGGGCGGGGTGCGGCGAGCCATCAGTCCTGCGCCTCATCGGGGTCCGGCAGCAGCCCCGACAGGGCGGCCCAGCGGGGGTCGATGGCGTCGTGGTGGTGGTCGGCCGGCAGGTCCTCGAGTCGCTCCCCGCACTGCGAGCACAGACCGGCGCAGTCGGGGCGGCACAGGGGGCGCAGGGGAAGATCCAGGATGAGGGCGTCCCGCAGGGCCGGCTCGAGGTCGACGGTGGTCTCCCCGGCGACGAAGATGTCGTCGGCCTCCTCGTCCTCCTCGGCGGCGCGGGCCCGGGCGGCCTTGTCGGGCAGGAGGTAGAGCTCGTCGAAGGTGATCTCGCGCTCGGAGTCGATGCCGGTCAGGCAGCGCGCGCACTCGCCGTGGACGCGCACCTGGGCCCTGCCGCGCACGAGCACGCCGTCCTCCATCGACGACAGGGAGGCGTCGAGGATGAGCGGGCTGCCGGGCTCGGCGCCGATGACCCCGGTCCCCAGGTCCTCGGGCGCGACCAGGTCGAGATGGATCTGCTTGGTGGCGCCGATGGTCGGCGGAAGGTCGAGGATGTCGACGACGAGTCCGGTCATGATTCCTCCAGGAGTGCCAATGCGCCGAATGTACTCGCTGGGCGGCGCCCCTCGCGCGTCCCGGCGGCGCACGTCGGCGTGAGAAGCGCCCCTCGTGCGGGCCGCGTCACCACGATGGGCGGCGGGAGCCGGAGTCGGTCTCCCCGCCGCCGATGATGCCGTCCCAGGCGCCCAGCCGGGAGGCGAGGACCTCCCGTCCGGAGCGGATCTGCTCGGAGATCTTGGCGATCTCGGCCTCCAGGGTGGCCAGCGAGCGGTCGGAGTACTCATCGGCGCCCCTGCGCAGGGAGGAGGCCCGCTCCTCGGCTGCGGCGATGATCTCGTCGGCGCGGTCGTTGGACATGCGCACGATGTTCTCCCCGGCCACGATCTGCTCGGCCTCCTCATGGGCGTGGACGACGATGCGCTCGGCCTCGTCATGGCTGCGGGCCAGGACGGCGTCGGCGTCGGCGACGATCGCCTGGGCGCGGTGGATGGCGGTGGGCACGGAGCGACGGGCGCGGTCGATGAGGTCGAGGGCGTCGTCCCGGTTGACGATCGCCGAGGCGCTCATCGGCATGGAGCGCGCGGTGGCGATGAGCTCGTCGAGGGCATCGAGGATGTCGAGGAGGTCGTCTGACGCGTCGTGCTGCTTGGTCACGGCTGAGTCCTTCAGGATGGGTCGGGTGGAGTGGTCTGGGGCCCGGGGACTGGGCGCTCAGGGCCCCGGGGTGGCGACCAGGCGCTGGGCGAGGGCCGTGGCGACGGCGGGCGGGACGTAGGGAGTGACGTCGCCGCCGTAGGAGGCGATGTCCCTGACCAGTGAGGAGGAGATGTGGGCGTGCGCCGGGGAGGCGATGAGCAGGACGGTCTCGGGCCCGCCGAGCTCCCTGTTGGCCAGGGCCATGGGCGCCTCGGCGTCGAGATCGGTGCCGTTGCGCAGGCCCTTGACGATGGCCGTGGCGCCGCGCTCCCGGCAGAAGTCGGCGAGCAGCCCGGGGATGATCTCGACGCGCGCGCCCTCGATCCCCTCGAGCGCGGTGCGGGCCAGGCGGAGGCGCGTGTCGATGTCGAGCAGGTGGCGGCCGGCCTTGGCGGCGTTGTGGGCGATGCCGAGGATGACCCCGTCGAAGAGGGCGGCGGCTCGACGGGCGATGTCCACGTGGCCCAGGGTGATGGGGTCGAAGCTGCCCGGGTAGACCGCCAGGGCGCTCGTGCGGGGCGCCGGCGGTGAGGACGGCGCGGCGGGCTCGGACGGCATGGGCATGGCATCACGCTAGCGGCGGGCCCGGCGCTCGTGCGGGACGCGCGCCGGTGAGGGCCGGGTGGGACCCGGTGCGGTGCGAGGGTCGCGTAGGCTCCGGCCCATGACGAGGATCGTGGCGGGCAGCGCCGGTGGACGGCGGATCGAGGTGCCGACGGCGGGCACGCGCCCCACCTCCGAGCGCGTGCGCGAGGCCCTCTTCTCCCGCCTGGAGCACCTGGGGGTGGTCAGTGGCGCCCGGGTGCTGGACCTGTGCGCGGGCTCGGGGGCCCTGGGCCTGGAGGCCGCGAGCCGGGGCGCCGCGGAGGTGGCGCTCGTGGACTCGGCGAGGGGCGCGGTGGCGGTCTGCCTGCGCAACGCGCGATCGCTGGGGCTGGCGGGCGTGCGGGCGGTCAGGACCGGCGCCGCCGCCTACCTGGCCGGCGCCGCCGGGGCACCGGTGGACCTCGTGCTCATCGACCCGCCCTATGACATGGACGCGGGGACCCTATCGGAGATCCTCGCCCCACTGACGCGCGCGGAGGACCCGTGGCTGGCCGAGGGGGCGGTGGTCGTCGTCGAGCGGGCCACGCGCTCGGGCGAGCCCGAATGGCCGACGGGCCTGCGCCGTTTCTCTTCCAGGAAGTACGGGGAGACGACCGTCTGGTTCGCCGAGCCCTCCGGCGCCGACGACTGACGACTCACCTTGGTATTCCGTTCAGTGGTCAAGTGGTCAACGCATCTACCGATCATTGATGGCCGACCCCAAGTTCGTCGGCGGCGACCGCAAGACGCTCATCCCTGGTCCACAACAGCGTGCCGGGCACGGCGACAGCGGATGCGAGCAGGTGCGCATCAACTGCTGAGAGGCCTCTTCCCCACAGGCGACGGCGTTCAACGAACCAACGAACCTCCCCATCAGAGACACGGGGCACTCGTCGTAGGGACGCCAGGGAGTCGAGGACGTCCTGTCGGTTCTTGATCGACCCGAGCGCCAGTTCGGTGAGCACCGCTTCATGGGTGGCGACCAGAGCGTTTTCGAGAAGGTCGACGAGACGAGCTTCACTGGCGTGCAAGTGGTCGATCCACACGTTGGTGTCGACGAGGATAATGGCGGGGCCTCGTCAGCGATCCCGCTGGACTCGCACGCCTCGATGCCTCGGGGCCGCCTCGGCAGTGGGGTCGGTTCCTCCTAAAGCGATGAGACGGCGCGAGCTCTCGACCCTGATCAGGGTTTGGACGGCTTCCCTCACAAGGGCCGCTCTCTCGGTGATGCCCGTCAGCTCGGTGGCTCGTTCCAGAAGATCGTCGTCAAGTGTGATCGTGGTGCGCATCATCCCTCCTACATCAATTTTGATGCCAAACGATGCTCCCGTCCATGCTCAGGAGCGCTCGAGGTAGGCCTGGGCCTCATCGTCGAGGCGGTCGGCGATGGCGGCCGCGAGCGCGCGGTGCTCGGCCAGCTCCGGGTCAGCGGCGATAATGGCCTCGGCCTGGGCTCGGGCGCGCTCGATGAGGGCGGCGTCGCGGCGCACTCGCAGCAGGTCGAGGTCACTGCGGCGCCCGGATTGGGCGGCGCCCAGGACATTGCCCTCGCTGCGCAGCTCGAGGTCGGCCTCGGCCAGGGCGAAGCCGTCGAGGGTGGAGGCGAAGGCCCGCAGGCGGTGGTAGGCGGGCGAACCGACCTCCGCCCCGGTGACGGCCATGCACACCGAGGGGCGGCCGCCGCGGCCCACGCGCCCGCGCAGCTGGTGGAGCTGGGACAGGCCGAAGCGGTCGGCGTCGAGGATGACCATCATGGTGGCCTCGGGCACGTCGACGCCGACCTCGATGACAGTGGTGGCCACCAGCACGGGCGCGGCCCCTGAGGCGAAGGAGCGCATGGCGGCGTCCTTCTCGGCCGGGGTCATGCGGCCGGTGAGGGCGCCGACTCCGACCCCGCCCAGGGCGGGCTCGGCGGCGAGGCGCTCGGCCCAGTCCTCGACGGCGGCGAGCGGCCGGGCGGGGGCGCCATCCCCCGCTCCCCCGGCGAGGCCGTCGAGCAGGTCCTCCCCCGCCCCGGGTCCGGGAACCGGGGCCTCCTCCCCAGTCGCGGCGTCATCGTCGGCCTCGATGCGCGGGCAGACCACGTAGACCCGCCCGCCGCCGGCGATCTCGGTGGCGGCGCGGCGCCACAGCCCCTCCACCCAGCTGCGGCGCTCCCAGGGGACGAGGAAGGTCTCGACGGGGCTGCGCCCGGCGGGCAGCTCGTCCAGGATGCTCGTGGTGAGATCCCCGAAGACGGTCATGGCGATGGTGCGGGGGATGGGTGTGGCGGTCATGACGAGCAGGTGAGGGGTGCGGACCTGGCCGGTGGCGGGGTCGGTGACGCCGGGGCGCTCGCGCAGGGCGTCTCGCTGGGCGACGCCGAAGCGGTGCTGCTCATCGACGACGACGAGCCCGAGGAGGGGCATCCGGACGGTCTCGGAGAGCAGGGCGTGGGTGCCCACGACGATGCCGGGCTCTCCTCCGGCGAGGGCCGCGAGGATGCGGCGCCGTTCGGGCGCGGGGGTGGAGCCGGTGAGCAGGTGGAGGGCGGTGGTGGGGGCGGGCGCCTGACCGGGCGCGGTGAGCAGGGAGGATTCAAGGGTGCCGGCGCTGGCCAGAGGGCCGAGCAGCGCGGCGAGGGACTCCCGGTGCTGGGCGGCCAGGACCTCGGTCGGGGCCAGGAGGGCGGCCTGCCCGCCCCCGCCGACCACTTGGGTCATGGCGCGCAGGGCGACGAGGGTCTTGCCGGAGCCGACGTCGCCCTGGAGGAGGCGCTGCATGGGGATGGTGGACGCCAGCGCGGCGGCGAGCTCGTCGCCGACGCGCCTCTGGCCCTCGGTGAGGGCGAAGGGCAGGCTGTCGTCGAGGGAGGCTCGCAGGCTCCCGCTGGGCGGCGGCTCGGGCCAGGCGACGGCGGTGCGGCGGGCGGCGTGCTCCGCGCGCCGCTGGGCCAGCGCGGTCTGGGTGACGAGGGCCTCCTCATGGCGCAGGCGGGCCCTGGCGGCCTTCCACTGGGAGGGGTCCTGGGGCATGTGGACCCACCTGTAGGCGGTGAGGGCATCGATGAGATCCTCGGACTCGCGCAGGTCGGCGGGGATGGGGTCGGGCACGTCGCCGGGGGCGAGTTGGTCGAGGACGGTGCGCACGGCCTTGGCGACCCGCCAGGAGGGCAGGGCGTCGGTGGCCGGGTAGATGGGGACGGGGCGGGCTAGGAGGGCCTCGCGCTCGGCGTCGTCGAGATCGGTGAGGACCTGGAAGCGGGGGCCGGCGAGCTGGCGGCGGCCCTGGCGCATGCCGACCTTGCCGCTGAGCAGGACGGTGGAGCCGGGGGCGAGTTGGGCGGCGTAGGCGCTCATGAGCCCGGGCGCCCCGAAGAGGACGATGTCCATGAGGCCGCTGCCGTCGGTGACGGTGGCCTCGAGGATGGCGGGCGGCCGGCCGGAGCGGGTGCGGCGGGAGGACGAGCGGACGACCTCCGCCTGGATGGTGGCCTGCTCGCCCTCGGTGAGGGCGGCCAGATCGGTGAGCTCGCCCCAGGTGTCGTAACGGCGCGGGAGGAGGCGCAGGAGCCCGGCTACGGTGGTGGCGCCCTGCTTGGCGAGTTGATCGGCGGTGCGCTTGCCCAGGACCTTGTCCAGGGGACGCCGCAGGAAGGGGACGGAGCCGGGTGAGGGGCCCGTGAGGGTATCGCGGGAGGGAGGCGGGCACATGGGGCGCGTCACCGCTCTACTCGAAGGCGAGGAGGACGTCGGGCGTGGGCTGGTCGCCGGCCAGGACGATGACCTCGACGGCGCCGTCGCCGTCGCCGCCAGAGGGGTCGCCGACGCCCCCGGTGGGGCGCGCAGCGGCCTCGCGCGCCATGAAGCCGACGTCGGGCAGGGCGGCGCGGCCGAGGATGACGGTGAGGATCTCGTCCTCGTCCCTCAGGGAGGCGGCTACGGCGCGGGCGACGGCATCGGGCTCGGCCCCGGACCCGCTCAGGGCGCTCGTGCGCACGTGGGCGCCGGCCCGCCAGGCGCGGCGGGCGAGATCCCCGACCTGGGCGCCCTCGCGGCCCGTCTGGCCGGCGAGGGCGACGGCGGCGGCGAGGACCCGGGCCTCGTCATCGGTGTCACCGATGGTCAGATGCGTTCCCCCGGACCCGCCGGGGGAATTGGCGGCCCGCGCGGCCAGGGCCCGGGCGGCCTCGTGGGAGGCGGTGGTGGCGGCGGAGTCGCAGGGCAGGACGATGACCTCGTCGGCACCGAGGTCTCCGGCGGCGCGGATGATGCCCTCCCGCTGGGGGTCGAGGACGACAGCGGCCCCGGCGCGGGCGAGCTGCTCGACGAGCCCGGGGGCGCGGGTGCAGGCGATGACCCCGATGCGGGCGGTGGCGCGCGGGTGGTCGGCGGGGGGCTGGGCGGTGCCCCGGCGGGCGCGCCGGGCGGCGAGCCGCTCGAAGGAGACGACGCGGTTGTCGCCCCCCGCCGCGTCCAGCCACGGGGCGGGCGGCTCATCGGCCTCGGCGATCAGGGGCGTGGGGGCGAGGTGGTGGATGCAGATCTGGCGGGCGCGCCCGGTCCTGGGCAGCGCGGCGCGGGGCGTGTCGGTGTGGACGTGGACCTGGAAGAGGCCCACGCCGAGCGCATCAGGGGTGCCCACGACGCCCACGGAGTCGCCGATGCCCTCCAGGGCTGCGCGCAGGCGGGAGGCCTGGGCGCTTGTGGCCTCGAGGAGGTACATGACCTCGAACTCGCCGGTGGACACGTCCTCGGCCTGCGCGCCCGCGCCCTGGTGGGCGGTGGCGCCGGCGGCGAGGTCGGTCAGCATCTGGAGGGCGACGTCGGTGGCCGGGCCGGTGGTCGGGCCGAGCGCGGCGGGCAGTCCCGCGGCGTCGAGCGTGTCGGCGAGACTGGTGAGCAGGAGCATGAGGGCGGCACCGCCGGCATCGACGGGGCCGTGCCCGAGCCCCCCGGTCTCGACGACGCTCTCCTGAGCCCCGAGCGCGGCGGCGGCGGCGATGAGGACGGGGCTGGCGGGCCGGCGGGGCCCGGCTCCCTCCAGGGCATCGCGGGCGGCCGAGGCGGCGTCGGCGGCCACGGTGAGCAGGGTGCCGGTGACGGGCCGGGAGACGGCCGCCCAGGTGCTGGAGGCCATCTGGTCGAAGGCCTGGACGAGCTCGACGGGGCGCAGCCCCGCCGGATCGGGGGCGCTCGCACAGGTCTCGGCCAGCGCCGCGAGGGCCTGGGAGACGAGCAGCCCGGAGTTGCCGCGGGCGCCGCGGATGGCGCCGTCGGCGATGGCGCGACTGGTCTGGGCGGCGTCGGCACCGGGGGGGAGGAGCCCGACGGCGTCGAGGGCGGAGCGCAGGGTGAGTAGGACGTTGGTTCCGGTGTCGGCGTCCGGGATCGGGAAGACGTTGAGGGAGTCGACCAGGTTCCGGGAGCGCTCGGCGACGGATACGGCCAGGGCGAGCCAGTGGCGCAGGGCCGGGGCGTCCAGGAGGGGCGCGGGGCCGGAGTCACTGATCGCGCGTGGTCCCATGGTGGCGTCCTCCCCTGTCGCTCCTCATGCCGCGCGCGGCCGACCGGCGGCGCGCCCGGGGCCAGGGTACCGTCGTCGTGTGCCTGAGCCCACGCCAGCGCTGGTTGGGGCCCGGCCCGCGGTTCCGCTATTGTGTCCTGGTTGCCCGAGGCGCGGCCTCGGGCGGTAAGACCTGGCGCGGGGCCGAGGGCCCCAGCGTTGAAGCAAGGAAGATCAGGAGAGATCCGTGGCTGCTGTGTGCGACGTCTGCGGCAAGGGCCCCATCTTCGGCAAGAGCGTCTCGCACTCCCACGTGCGGACCAACCGCCGGTGGAACCCGAACATCCAGCGTGTGCGCGCGCTCGTGAAGGGCGCCCCCAAGCGCCTCAACGTGTGCACGTCCTGCCTCAAGGCCGGAAAGGTCACGCGCAACGTCTGATGCGCGCCCGCCCGCCGAGGCTCAAGGTCGAGGCCGTCGCCCCCGCGGGGCGGCGGCCTTCGTCATGAGCGGGCCCCATGTCGTCACCAGCGCGGGTTGAGAGCGCGTCCCGGGGTTGACGACGCGTCCGGGGGTTGCGGACGTGCCCCGGGCGCGCGTCCGCAACCCCCGGACGCGTTCGCAACCCCGGGGAACGCGGGCAACTGATGCCGCCCGGTCCTCGACGACTCATTCGTCTCATTCGTCGACGACGGGGATGTCGGTCAGGCGCCAGGGGATGGAGTCCTGGACGCGCTTGGCCGGGGCGTGGTCGAGGGTGACCGTATCCCCACCCACGTCCGGCCAGATGACGCACACCCCGGTGGTCCCGCTCATGTCATGATCGACACTCACATCCGCCAGCGTGATGTGATGCTCGGTGCCCGGCCGCACATGATCGCACGGCGAGTACCGCAGCCCACCGGCGAGCAGGTCCAGACCATTGGCGCCCGTGGCAGCGGGATGAATCGTCTTCTTGGCCTCTTCACGACTGCTCGCCCAGATACCCGCCGAGGAGTCGTTGAGCCAGTACACCAAGAGGGTCGCATCCCCACTGACCGTCAGCGTCCCGAACAGGTACTTGCCCCGGCGCACCACCTTGTCCATGGAGATCGTCGCCTGCCCCGCACCCCTGGTGACCACCACACCCTCGGCCCCGGCACCCACCGGCCCCTTGGCCTCAGGAAGCGCCCCCGACGACGAAGCCGCCGACGGGCTCGCCGAGGCAGGCACGCCCGACTCGGTCGCGGTGCCCCCCCCGTGGGCGTGATCGTCACCACCACACGCCTGTTCGCCGCCCTGGCCGCCTCATCAGTGCCCTCGACGGCCGGCTCGGTCTTGCCCCTGCCCTCCTCGGTCACGCTCCACGCCGACAGATCAGTCAACTCCCCCAGCCGCTTGCGCACCGCCGCCGCCCTCTGCTCCGACAGCGTCTGATTGAACGCATCATCGGACACATCATCGGTATGCCCAACCACGCTCAACTCACCACCGCCATACGAGGCGATCTGACCGGCCACCGCCTGCAACTGCCCATCAGCCTGCGCGGTCAGATCGTACTTGCCGAACTCGAACGTCACATCACTGGACAGAATCGTCGTAATACTCGTAGTCGTCGTCCGCGACGCCGCCGAACCATCCAGCACCCTCGTGAACGACTCCACCCCTACCGGCTCACGAGCCTCATCCAGGCCGCTCTTGTGGTACCGCCCGAACAGGTCGATAGCAGCATCCGCCAGGAGCTGATCCAGATCCACATCCGCCCCCAGCGCCGCCTCAGCGTCCGCGCGCTCCAACACCTCAACCGCAGGCGAGCCCACCATCGGCAGCATCGCCGTCACACGACCCACATCCACGGCCCCGAACACGCCGGCGCACAAGACCGACTGCCCCACCTCCACAGGCATCGACGAATCATTGCTGTTCAACGGATCCCACACACGAGACCCCTCCACATCGATCACACGCAGCGCCGTCAACGACGGCTTGACCTCGTAATGCGACCACACATCCCGAAGATCGAGCCCCTCAGCATCAGGATCATCCGCCGCCCGCGTCACCCGCAACGGCAGCAGCGTCGTCGACTCATCCATCCGCACCAACGGACCCACATCCACCGTCACCGAATGCCCCATCACACTCCCCGACAACGACTGCCACCCCGCAGGAGCCGACACCGAAGCCACCGTCGCCCCGCCCTCACCCGAAGAACCCTCCCCCGAACAGGCAGCCACCACCGGCACACCCACAGCAACAAGAACAGGGACAGACAACAAGGATCGACGACTAAGAATCGGCATTCTCATCCCTCCCACCACCGCCACCAACAACAGCGGCGGTGCACTGATCAACATACCGGGACAGCAGCATTCCGACCGCCGCCATCAGCTCACAGAGACGACCACTGGTCAGGCCAAGAGCATCCTGTGTCTCAGATTGATAACGGCGCAATGATTTGAGGGTGGGTTTCGCAAGCAATCGCCCAGCCCACCATCTCCGCTCGAAGAAGGCCCAATGCTCGCGGGGGCATAGTGGGGCGTTCGGAGTCGGAGGGAACCGGGACTGCGATGGCGCCGGTGGGAGCGTCCCGAGGAACAAGAGGCGCGGATGGCGGACCTACCTTGTCCCTCTGTCCCTCTGTCCCTGATGCCAGAGCCCGGCCCTTCACCCTCAAGCCCCGGAGGATGCTCAGCCCCCGAAGTGGTCCCAGCCGAGGCCGGCCTCGGGGGCGCGCCCTCCTACGCGCACGCCCGGCAACTCACCGTCGCCCGCCGCGCGCACGTGCCCGATGACCCGAGCCCCGTCCGGGAGCCCGTCGGTGCCGCCCGCGGGCGCGCCCAGGATCTCTGCGGGCACCGTTGCCAGCATCCCGTGATCCTCTCCCCCGGTGAGCACCCACGTGCGGGCGATCGCCGCGGCAGCGGCCTCGTCGTCGGTGAGCAGGCGGGCCACCGGCACGAGTGAGGCCATCGCGTCCGCGAGCGCGCCACTCCCCCGGGCGGGCTCGTCGATATCGAGGATGACGCCGCTCGCGCGGGAGATCCGTTCGCCGTCGCGCAGCAGGGAGTCCGAGACGTCCATCATCGCGCTCGCACCGGACCGCGCCAGGGCGGGGCCGGCCTTCAGGGGCGGGCGGGGCGCGCGGAAGGCCTCCAGGCAGGCCCGCGCCTCGGCACGGGTGGCCGCGTCGAGAGGGCGGGCCGATCCCGCATGCGCCGGCTCCTGGCCCCGCCCCTGGAGGCCCGGGGCATCCCCTTCCCCGGTCCCGGCGCTGAGCAGGGCCAGTCCTGCAGCACTGCGTCCCGGGGCGCCCACGTGGACGATCGCGTCCCCGGGCCGCGCCCCGGAGCGGAGCACGGGGGCACGCCCCTGGAGGTCGCCCAGGACGGTCACGGAGATGACGATGGCGGGGCCGCCCACGAGGTCGCCGCCGACCACGCCGGCCCCGCACTCGCGGCAGGCCTCGCCCATGCCGGCGACCATCCCCTCCACCCAGGCGACCGGCGTCGTCCCGGGCATGGCGAGCCCCACGGTCAGCGCGGTGGGCCGGGCCCCCATGGCGGCGGCGTCGGCGAGGTTCTGCGCGGCGGCGCGCCTGCCCACCTGCTCCGGAGTGGACCAATCCGTCCGGAAGTGCAGGCCCTCGACGAGCACGTCGGTGCTCACGGCGTAGCGGCCATCCGGTGCGGCCAGGACGGCGCAGTCATCGCCCGTGCCCACGACCTCGTCGTCGGCGTGAGGCAGCAGGGGGGCGAAGCGGGCGAGGAGCCCCTCCTCCCCAAGATCCGCGACGGTCGGGCGGGTCTCATCCCCGCCCCGCCCCCGGGCGTACGGAGCCTGCGCGCCCGGACTCTCAGCGGTTGACATCCGCGGGACGGGCCAGGGCCAGCTCGATGAGCTCGGTGACGAGCTCGGGGTAGGTCATGCCGCTCTTGCGCCACATGTAGGGGTACATGGAGAAGGGCGTGAAGCCGGGCATCGTGTTGACCTCGTTGACGATCGCCCGCCCGTCGGGGGTGAGGAAGAAGTCCACGCGCGCCAGGCCCTCGGCGCCGATGGCCTCGAAGGCGCGGGCGGCGGTGATCATGAGCAGCTCGCGCTCCTGGGGGGCGATGGGTGCCGGGCAGACCATGGCGACGGCGTCGTGCGCCAGGTACTTCGTCTCGTAGTCGTAGAACTCGCCGGCACCGCGGGCGGCGTCCATGGCGATCTCGCCGGGCTCGGCCACGCGAGGGGCGTCGTCGCCGCGGCCGCCCAGGACGGCGACCTCGATCTCGCGGCCCTCGATCCCGGACTCCACGAGCACCTTGGGGTCCACCTCGCGGGCGGCCTCGATGGCGGCGCGCAGGCGCTCGGGCGCCTCCACGCGGGTGATGCCCAGGGACGAGCCCGCACGGGCAGGCTTGACGAAGAGCGGATAGGAGAGCTCCTGGCAGGCGGCGAGGATCGCCTCGGGATCGCGCCTCCAGGCGTGCGGGCCGACGACGACGTGCGGCGCGGTGGCGATCCCGGCATCGGCGAGGAGGACCTTGGCGACCTGCTTGTCCATGCCCGCTGCGGAGGCCAGAACACCGCAGCCCGCATAGGGCAGGCCCAGCATCTCGAGCATTCCCTGGATGGTGCCGTCCTCGCCGTAGGGGCCGTGCAGGAGGGGCAGGACGACGTCGATCGCCTCCAGGACACTCGGGCCGGCCTGGGTCAGGGCCACCGGCGCTCCCCCGCCCAGGCGCATGGCGAGCTCGCCGCGCCCCATGCCCTCTGCGGTGATGCGCACGGGCGGGGCGCCGTCCCGGAGCTCCAGCGCGGCGGGGTCGTCGTCGACGAGGACCCACTTCCCCTCCATGGTGATGCCGATGGGCACGACCTCGTAGCGCTCCCGGTCGATGGCGAACAGGACCCCGGCGGCGGTGGCGCAGGAGATCGTGTGCTCCCCGCTGCGCCCCCCGAAGACGACGGCGACACGCGGGCGCCTGCCGGACGCGGGGAGAGTGCGGGCGGCGGGCTCCCCGGAGGCGTCGACGGCGGGTTCTGCGGCGGAGGGAGCGGCGGGTTCCAGGGTCTCAGACATGGGCCCAGGCTACCCGCCACTCACTCCCGTCACCGGATCATAGGACCGCGGGCCGCCTCCTCGATCGGACCCTGCGGACCGCCTCCCAGGCGGCACCCAGGAGGAAGACGACGCCTCCGCTGATGAGGAAGGCGTCCGCCCCCATCCCACCGGTGAGCGGGAGCAGCGGCACCGGCGACTTGGAGTTCTCGAAGGAGTCCTGGAAGGTGTAATGAGGGGCGTCGGCGTAGTTGATGAAGTTCTTCACCCGAGTGTCCATCCGATAGCCCGCGGGAGCCTTGGACTCCTTGAGCTTGCGCCAGGAGTTCGCCAGGGTGAGATTCTGGACGTCGAAAGCGCCCGGCTTCGGGTCGTGGTCGTAGAGGGCCGCTGCGTCGTAGCCGCCCTGAGGGGCGCACGACTCCGCGCGATCGGCGACGCAGTCCGTGATGACCGTGCCGGCGGGGATGCCGTTGCCGGTCATCTCCCATTCGGATCCGGCCAGGGCCTGGCGGGTGTCGGCGTCGATCTTGGTCCACGTGACCCGCCCCCGCCGGTCCTCGCCAATGGTGCAGGCATCATTGTTGGCATCGCCATCGGAGTCCTGGTCCATGGTGACCTTGTTGTAGAGGCCCTTCGTCGGATCGGCGGCGGCCCCGCCCGTCCGGCACTCGCCGAGGAGCTCAAGGCTCCCCGAGTCCATGACCGTGGGATCAATGCTGTACGTGATGACCACATCGTGGGTCTTGGAGGCGTTGACGTCGAGCTCATCGCCTCGGGTCACGTAGTACCCGGCCTGCGCCTTCTCAACCTTGGCGCCGTTGACCTCGACCGTGTCGATCGAGAATCCTCGGGGCGTCGAGGGGGTGTCGACGACCTCCGGAGACGTCCCTCGCCCCGTGCCCGTGTTCGTCACCGTCACGCTGTAGGTGCGGCGCAGGGAGCTCACGGTGGAGCCGACGACGAAGCCGCCGTCGGATGTCTCCTTCTTCACGGCGAAGGCGGGGAGCTCCGCGGGGAAGGTGTTGACCGCCTTGATCCTGACATCGGCCTGGGAGTCCTCCTTGAACGTCAAGGTGGCCTCGCCCGCCTGGCCCGGGGTCAGTATCGCCCCCGAGTCGGGATTCAGGAGCTCGTATGAGACTCCCACGCCGTTGGGAACATCCTTCTCCCTGATCGTGCACGTCGCTGAGGACTTGGTTTTGGCGCTGGTGGTCGTCTCACCGGCGGACACGGCGCTCAGCGGGGCGAACCGGTCCCCCAGGCACTTGTACTCGAAGGAGTACTTGGCCCCGCCGGGAGCGGGACCACTCACTTCCTTCTGGATGGAGAAGCTGACCTGCTTGCCGGAGCCCACGCCGCCGGCGTCAGGGACCTCCGCCTCACCGGGCACCTCATAGTCAGGGCCCTTCTCCGCGTCGGGGCCGTTCATGACCTTCGCGGTGTTGTGGAGCTTCGCGTAGTCCTTGTAGTTGGGGTCGAGAGTGCCGTAGACGGTCATGAAGTACGTCTCATAGCGATCGATGTAGTTGCCGTCCCCGTTCTTGTTGATCGTCACCCTGATGCCGCGCTCACCGAATTTCTCGCAGTTGTACCTCTTCTTGTCGAGGTAGTTCTTTCGGTACACAACCTGGTCGTACGGGCGCGGCGTGATGTTGTCTATAGTCAAGTTCTCGCAGGTGAGAACATAACCCTCGCCACCCGGGTCCTCGATCACCGGCTGCTTGTCGGAGTAGTTCTGCTTCGTGGCACTGCCAAGCCCGAGACTCCAAACGACTTGATTCCTCGCCGAGTCGACCTGGCCGTACTTGGAGCTGACGGAGAATGTGCCGGCCGGGGGCTCGGGCAGGAGCTCGGACTTCAGCGTCCCCTCGCCCTTGCATCCCTTGAAGACGAGGTCGTGCTTGCCGACAGCCGCCCCCTGTGTCCAGACGATATTGATATAGGCGGATCCCGACACCGAGCCGTGGTTGTTCACGTAGTCACCGAGGGTGAGCGTGATCGTGGCCCCCTTGCCGGAGCCCCAGGTGACGGTGCCGACCTTATTGCTCGCACCGTCATAGACGTCGAAAGAGGTCAGCAGGGGGTAGACCTCCACGAGGTCCGGCAGGGTGATCGTGATGACATCGCCGGCCTTGGCGTTGGCATCGACCGTCCATTTCCACTGGAGACGGGCCAACTGGCCGGCCCTGCTCTGGTAGGTGCTCACGCCATCGACGTTGACGATGTTGGGGCCCGGCTGCCAGGAGAACTCGGACACACTGCCGGCGCAGGCGTTGACAGCTGACGCGCGGGGCAGCACGCCGGGAAACACCGGGAGCACGAGCAGCGATGACGCCATGGCGACGATGATCAGGATCATCGATATTCTCGACATAATCCGACTTGAGGCATGGCGGGACATCCGGGCATGGGATTGAGACGGCACGAACGCTCCTCCATATCTTTCAACTCTGCCGACAGGGGAGGCGAGCAGGCACCTCAGGGGAATGGGCACCCTAAACGCCAGCCGACAATCTACCTCTCGACCGAAGGCGGTATCGGCGGAGTTATCGCAAAGAGACCGACAATAGATACCATCGTTGCGCATCGCCCTCCCTCATCCCAATGGGCGGACGATCATCCATCCCCTTCGATGTCGCAAGGCGTTCCCCCGGCTCGGCCCGTGAGCGGTCCGGGCAGTGCCATGGGACACAAGGCGCTATTGTCGTCCCACCACTGCCCACGAGGAGGAACCATGACCACCGCGCCCAGCCGCCGAATCTTCACCGCTTCCGCCCTCGCATCCCTGTCCTCCCTGGCGCTGGCCTCCTGCGGCTCCGCAGCCGACCCCGCGCCCTCCGCCCCCAGTGCCTCGGGCGCGGCCCCGGCCACCAGTGCCGCCGCGGATGGCGCCGCCACCACCGGGGCGATCCCCACCGGGGAGCCCCTGCCCACGGCCACCACGATCGCCACCGCCTCGGAGTCGTCCGAGACGGGCTCCGACGCGCCCTGGGTGGAGACGGCCTCCGAGCGGGAGGCCGGCGACGGAGCGAGCCTCCTGGTGACCGGCGTGCGCACGGGGACGCATGAGGACTACGACCGCGTCGTCGTCGATCTGAGCGGCGAGGGGACGCCCGGCTGGCAGGCGGACTGGGTCTCCGAGGCGGGCACGCAGGGCAAGGGCGACCCGATCCAGCCCTCCGGCGCCTACGTCCTGCGCGTTCTCGGAACGGGTGCGCGCATGCCCTCCACCGCTGAGGAGATCGCGTCGGTCCAGAAGACCCTCAACGCGGACCTGGACCTGCCCGCGATCGCCTCGGTCTACTACGACCCGACCGTCGAGGCCCAGTACCAGCTGGTCCTGGGCACCTCATCGCAGTCCTACCGGGTCTTCGCACTCAGCTCGCCCACGCGCCTCGTCGTGGACGTCAAGCATCCCTGAGCAGCGCGCCCCGGACCGGCTCGGCCTCCCGCTCCCGGCGGGTGGAGCCCTCAGTCGATCCGCTCGCCGTGGACGCCCTCGGTCTTGCGGGGGCGCGCCAGGAGCGCGTCGTTGACCTCCTCAACGCTCGCCGCCCCCTCGACGACCGCCACCACTCCCGCGGTGATCGGCATCTCAACGCCGTGCCGGGCGGCGAGGTCGAGGACGGCGCGCGCGGACTTGGCGCCCTCGGCCACGCCCCGTGAGGCCGCGGCGGCCTCGTCCACGGTCATGCCCTCGCCGAGGTGGCGTCCGAAGGACTGGTTGCGGCTCAGGGGCGAGGAGCAGGTGGCCACGAGGTCTCCCATCCCGGCCAGGCCCGCGAAGGTCTCGGGGCTCGCGCCCAGGGCCAGGCCCAGGCGGGTGATCTCCACCAGGCCCCGGGTGATGATCGTGGCCTTGGAGTTGTCGCCGTAGCCCCGGCCGGCGGCCATGCCGACGGCGAGCGCGATGACGTTCTTGACCGCGCCGCACAGCTCGACGCCGAGCACGTCGGTGTTCGTGTAGGGGCGGAAGGCGGCGGTGGCGCAGGCGGCGGCCACACGCGCGGCGAGATCCTCGTCCGCTGCGGCGATGACGGTGGCGGTGGGCTGCCGCGCGGCGATCTCGTCGGCGAGGTTGGGGCCGGAGACCACGGCGAGGCGCTCGGGCCCCGCATCGAGGGCCTGGCCCATGACCTCGCTCATGCGCATCCCGGTGCCCAGCTCGATGCCCTTCATGAGCGAGACGACGGCGGCGCCCTCCTCGAGGCGCCCGGCGAGCGGGGCGACGATCCCCCGGGCGGCCTGAGAGGGCACGGCGACGACCACCATCTCCGCGCCGCTGGCGGCTGCGGACATGTCCGTCGTCGCCCGCACGCCGGCGGGAAGGCGCAGGCCCGGCAGGTAGCGCTCGTTGGCGCCGGTGTTGATCTCCTCGGCGACCTCGGCCCGGCGGGCCCAGATGGTGGCGCTGCCGCCGGCCTCGGCGACGAGGGAGGCGAAGGCGGTGCCCCAGGCCCCCGAGCCGATGATGGCGGCGCGGGTAGGCCTCCCGGGGCCGGTCACCGCCCGGCCTCCTCGGGATCGGCTCCCGGCTCGGGATCCGGCGGGGCGACACTCCCCTCGCCCGCGCCCGGTCCCGGCTCGGGATCGGGCAGGCGCTCGCCATAGGCCCCGGGGCCGTGGTCGATGTCGTAGTGCGGGTCGAAGGGGCGGGGCGCCTTCTCGCCCCGGATGACCTCGAGCTCGGAGGTGATGGCGCGCATGATCTCAGCGGTGCAGGCGCGCACGGCGTCGCGGTCATCGGTATCGGCGCCGAAGCGGGTGAGGTCCAGCGGCTCGCCCACGCGCACCGTGACGGGCTTGGGCGGGAAGGGGTGGAAGGCGTCGGTGCAGGTGTCCATGATGTCCTGCCCGCCCCACTGCGCCATGGGGACCACGGGCACGCCGGTGCGCATGGCCAGGCGGGCCGCACCGGTCTTGCCGACCATCGGCCACTTCAGGGGATCGCGGGACAGGGTGCCCTCGGGGAAGATCATGATGACGCCGCCGCCGGCGAGGATCCTCTCGGCCTCGCGCAGGGCGTCGGAGGCGCTCGCCGTGCCGCGCTCGACGGGGATCTGGCCGCCGGCGCGCAGCACCCGCCCGACCACGGGGATCTTGAACAGACTGGCCTTGGCCAGCGAGTAGGCGGGGATGTCGGCGTCCACGAGCGCGCGCATGGCGGTGAGGGCGTCGATATTGGACAGGTGGTTGGCCACGGCGATGAAGCCGCCGTCGGCGGGGAAGCGCTCGACACCGGTCACGCGCTGGCGCGAGACGAGCTTGAGGAAGGGGATGATCGCTCCGCGCGAGGCGAAGCGGTAGAACAGGCTCATAGGACGCTTCTGGGGCACGGCACGACTCTAGTCGGATCGGGCCGACCGTGCGCCTCGCCGACCGCGGTCCCCTCGTGTCGCGGGGCGTCAGGCCAGGCGGGTCACCTTGGCGTCCAGCGAGCCCAGCTTGCTCATGAAGTGCTCGTAGCCGCGGTCGATGAGGTTGATGCCCTCCACGCGGCTCGTCCCCTGGGCGGCCAGGGCGGCGATGAGGTGGGAGAAGCCGCCGCGCAGATCGGGCACGACGATATCGGCGCCGCGCAGCGGCGTGGGCCCGGAGATGACGGCGGAGTGGTAGAAGTTGCGCTGCCCGAAGCGGCAGGCGGTCCCGCCCAGGCACTCGCGGTAGACCTGGATGGCCGCACCCATCTTGCACAGGGCCTTGGTGAAGCCGAAGCGGTTCTCGTAGACGGTCTCGTGGACGATCGAGACGCCGTCGGCCTGGGTGAGGGCCACGACGAGCGGCTGCTGCCAGTCGGTCATGAAACCGGGATGGACATTGGTCTCCACGACGATGGAGCGCAGATCCCCGCCGGGGTGGTAGAAGCGGATGCCGTCGTCGCGCACGTCGAAGGCGCCGCCGACCTTCCGGAAGATGTTGAGGAAGGTCGTCATGTGGCTCTGGTGGGCGCCGTGGACGAAGACGTCGCCGCCGGTGGCCAGGGCGGCGGAGGCCCAGGAGGCCGTCTCGATGCGGTCGGGCAGGGCGGTGTGCCGGTAGCCGGCGAGCTCCTCGACGCCCTCGATGTGGATGGTGCGGTCGGTGTCCACGGAGATGATGGCGCCCATCTTCTGCAGGACATCCACCAGGTCCATGATCTCGGGCTCGACGGCGGCGCCGCGCAGCTCGGTGCGCCCGTCGGCGCGCACGGCGGTGAGCAGCGTCTGCTCGGTGGCGCCGACGCTGGGGTAGGGCAGCTCGATGACGGTGCCGCGCAGGCCGTCGGGCGCGGTCAGGCGGATGCCGGCCTCGAGCTTGTCGACGACGGCGCCGAAGCTGCGCAGGATGTCGAGGTGGAAGTCGATGGGGCGGTCCCCGATGCGGCAGCCGCCGAGGTCGGGGATGAAGGCCTCGCCGAGGCGGTGCAGGAGGGGGCCGCAGAACAGGATCGGGATGCGCGAGCTGCCGGCGTGGGCGTCGATGTCCGCCACGTGGGCCGCCTCCACCCGGGAGGGGTCGAGGTGGAGGATGCCGGCGGCCTGGTCGTAGTCCACCTGGGCGCCGTGGAGGGTCAGCAGCCCGGAGACCACCTCGACATCCCGGATGAGGGGGACGTTGCCGAGCACCGACGGCGTCGTGCCGAGCAGCGCCGCGACCATCGCCTTGGGGACGAGATTCTTCGCACCGCGCACGGTGATCTCGCCGTTGAGCGGGCGGCCGCCCTCAACCTGAAGAAGACCGTCGACCATGCCTACCTCCTTAGTGCCGCGCGGCGGGGTCCGCGCTCCGCCCGGCGCAGGGACGGCGGGCCAACCAAGCATAGGCGAGGCCCGGCGCCCCGCCGAGCCCTTCAGGATGTGGGCATCTCCGCACTGCGGGCGGGAACAACCCGGGCCGGGGGCAGGTGGCGGGCGGGCAGGGTGGTGGGCTTGAAGGAGGGCCGCGCGGCCTCGTGGGCGCTGATGGCATCCTCCTCGGTGAGGGTGAGCGAGATGTCGTCGAGGCCCTCCATGAGGCACCAGCGCACGTAGTCATCGATCTGGAAGGTCGTGCGCAGGGATCCGCACGTGACACTGCGCTCCTCGATGTCCACGGTGACCTCAGTACCGGGCTCGTTCTCGAGGATCTTCCACAGCTGCTCGCAGTCCTCGGGGCTGATGACCCCGGCCACGAGCCCCTGCTTGCCCGCGTTGCCGCGGAAGATATCGGCGAAGCGGGGCGCGAGGACCACCTTGAAGCCGTAGTCCTTGAGCGCCCACACGGCGTGCTCGCGCGAGGAGCCGGTGCCGAAGTCGGGACCGGCCACGAGCACGGAGGCACGCTTGTAGGCGTCCCGATTGAGGATGAAATCGGGTTCGCCGGCGCGCCAGGCGGAGAAGAGGGCGTCGTCGAAGCCGGTGCGGGTGATGCGCTTGAGGTAGACCGCCGGGATGATCTGGTCGGTGTCGACGGCGCTGCGGCGCAGTGGGGCGCCGATACCGGTGTGGCGGATGAACTTGTCCATGGTGATCCTGCTTCCCTGTCTCGTCCCGGTGTCTCTCAGGCGGCCCGGCCGGCCGCGGCGCTCCGCCCGTCCAAGGGCTCCAGGTCCGCAGGGGTGGACAGCCTCCCGCGCACGGCCGTGGCGGCGGCGACGACGGGCGAGACCAGGTGGGTGCGCCCGCCCTTGCCCTGCCGGCCCTCGAAGTTGCGGTTCGACGTCGAGGCGCAGCGCTCTCCGGGGGCGAGCTGGTCGGGGTTCATGCCCAGGCACATGGAGCACCCGGCGTTGCGCCACTCGGCGCCGAAGCCCTTGAAGACCTGGTCCAGGCCCTCGGCCTCGGCCTGGAGGCGGATGCGGGCGGAGGCGGGCACGACGAGCATGCGCAGGCCCGGAGCCTTGGTACGGCCGCGCACGACCTCGGCCGCGGCGCGCAGATCCTCGATGCGCCCGTTGGTGCACGAGCCGAGGAAGACGGTGTCGACCGCGATATCCCGCAGCGGGGTGCCGGGGGTGAGATCCATGTACTCCAGGGCGCGCTCGGCGGCGCGGCGCTCGGTCTCGTCGGCGATGGCGGCGGGGTCGGGGACGGACGCGGAGATCGGCAGGCCCTGCCCGGGATTGGTGCCCCAGGTGACGAAGGGCTCGATGTCCGCGGCGGTGAGGACGACCTCGGTGTCGAAGACGGCGTCGTCGTCGGTGCGCAGGGTGCGCCAGTACTCCAGCGCGGCGTCCCAGTCGGCGCCCCGCGGGGCATGGGGGCGATCCTTGAGGTAGTCGAACGTGGTCTCGTCAGGGGCGATCATACCCGCGCGGGCACCGCCCTCGATACTCATGTTGCAGATCGTCATGCGGGCCTCCATAGAGAGGTCCTCGATGGCGCGGCCCCGGTACTCGATGACATGGCCCTGGGCTCCATTGGTGCCGATCTTCGCGATGATGGCCAGGATGATGTCCTTGGCCCCCGAACCGGACGGCAGATCGCCGTCGATGGTCACGCTCATGGTCTTGAAGGGGGCGACCGGCAGGGTCTGGGTGGCGAGCACGTGCTCGACCTGGCTGGTGCCGATGCCGAAGGCCAGCGCCCCGAAGGCTCCGTGGGTGGAGGTGTGGGAATCCCCGCAGACCACGGTCATGCCGGGCTGGGTGAGGCCCAGTTGAGGGCCGACGGCGTGGACGATGCCCTGGTCGGCGTCGCCCAGGGAGTGGATGCGGACCCCGAACTCGGCGCAGTTGGCCCGAAGGGTCTCGATCTGAGCACGGCTGGTGACGTCGGCGATCGGCAGGTCGATGTCGAGGGTGGGGGTGTTGTGGTCCTCGGTGGCGATCGTCAGGTCCGTGCGGCGGACCGAGCGCCCGGCCAGGCGCAGCCCCTCGAAGGCCTGGGGGCTCGTCACCTCGTGGACGAGATGGAGGTCGATGTAGAGCAGGTCCGGGGCGCCATCCGCCCCCTTCTTGACCACATGGTCCCGCCACACCTTCTCGGCGAGGGTCATTCCCATCGCGTCTCCCCTTCACTCATCACTCAGTGTCGCTCGATGTCGCTTGATATAGCTTGATGTCGCTCGGTGCCGTTCAGCGTCGCTCGACGTCGCTCACTGTCTTTCGTGACACACCGTTGCCGTGGATCCTCGACATTACTTGAGATCTCAGCCCTCGGGATGGCAGTATCAGAGTATGGACGAAGCGTTGGAGTCAGCGACCAGCAGCGGTGTGGGCGTCATCGACAAGGCGGCCCTCGTCATGAGCGCCCTGGAGGCGGGCCCTGCGACCCTCGCCCAGCTCGTCTCCTCCACGCACCTGGCCCGGCCGACGGCCCATCGCATCGCCGTCGCCCTGGAGTACCACCGGCTGGTCTCGCGCGACTCGCAGGGGCGCTTCATCCTCGGCCCGCGCCTGACCGAGCTCGCCTCGGCCGCCGGCGAGGACCATCTGCTCACGGCCGCCGGTCCGGTGCTGGCGGCCCTGCGGGATAAGACCCATGAGTCCGCCCAGCTCTACCGCCGTCAGGGGGATGTGCGCGTGTGCGTGGCCAACGCGGAGCGCCCGATCGGCCTGCGCGACTCGATCCCGGTGGGGGCGACGATGTCCATGCTGGGCGGCTCGGGGGCGCAGGTGCTGCTGGCCTGGGAGGAGCCGGACAGGCTGCACCGGGGCCTGGTGGGGGCGCGCTTCAACGCCACGATGCTCTCCGCGGTGCGCCGGCGCGGCTGGGCGCAGTCCGTGGGCGAGCGGGAGCCGGGAGTCGCCTCGGTCTCCGCCCCCGTGCGCGGCGCGAGCGGCAAGGTGATCGCGGCCGTGTCGATCTCGGGTCCGATCGAGCGGATGGGCCGCCAGCCGGGGCGCATGCACGGCGCCGTGGTCATGGCCGCCGCCCGCCGCCTCTCCGAGATCCTGCGCGCCGCCGACGAGGGCTGACCCCTCCCCGCCTTCCGCCGAGACCGGTCGAAAACGCCATCGAAACCGGTCGATACGGGCAACGAGACCGGTCGTGCGATGCCGCCGGACCGATCGGAGGCGGTGGCGCCGATCCGGAAGCCCACCCATGTCCTCCGACGCCCGCTGCTCCAGAGGGGGTTGGCGTGCGAAACTATGCACACCCATTCCCGAGCGCTAGGACCGTCCCGCGCCCGATGATCGGCAGCCTATCTTCCACATCGTCCTTCAGGTCCTCGCGGAAAGCCTCGGCCCCTACGTCCGTCGGCGCCTGGCCGACGAGTATCCGGACCGGAACTGGTCGTCCCCGGCGCTGTGGGACGGCGTGCCGGGGAACGTCGACCTCAACGATCTCTCCACGCAGTTCTTCATCCTGACCGGGCAAGACAGGAGCGGCAAGTCGATCCTCAGCGCCGAACCGGGCCTGCACGGCAGGATTCATGACATCCAGATCGTGCGCGACCGGCTCGCTCACGGCGCTGAGCTTGAACGCTCCGAGATGCTGACGGCTTTGAGCGGGATCGTTGAGATCCTCCGGATCATCGGGGATGTCAAGGCATCCGACCGGGTCTCGCAGGAACTCGCGGCTTATGCGGCTGCCGGACCCAGGATGGAGACGTCGGGGGCGGAGCCCCCCGCCGGCTCCGAGTCTTCTGTCGAGCCTTTGGACGCTCCCCGAGCAGGTCCTCTCCAGGAGCCGGCCGCAGCGCGCGAGAAGCCGACGCCTTGGGACAAGCGCACCGGGCGCACCGCGGCCGAGGCGGCTCCGGCCGTCTCCGACCCGCTGTCCTCTGCCCACGACGAGACGGTGCGCGTCGTGGCCGAGCCACCGCCCCTGCCACGGCCGACTGGGACTGACCTCGACTTCCTCGCGATCTCCGTCGATGCTCCCCCGGTCGTTTCCTATGCCCACGCCGTCGCCGGGTGGCACCTGTCCGTGACCATCCATCTGCGGCCGGTCGATGACCACGGTGCCGACCTCGATGAGCGAGGGGCTCGGCAGTGGGTTCCCCTCGAGGACGTCCGCGTCACCGTCAGCGTCGAGGTTGATGGCGAGAGTGTCGCCTCCGGTCGTCCTGTCATCCTGACTCGGCTCGGCGCGGAGGGGGAGGCCCTCACAGTCAGCGTCCTCCCGGAGCGAGCAGCCCTGCTTCAGGTCGACGCCCAGAGCCCCTCGCATCTTCATCTGCTCCTCGAGTCGGCAGGCGCGCGACGCGATCTCCTCTTCGATGGACCGGATGTCCTCACTCCGCGCCAGTGGGTGATGCGAGGCCGCCCCTCGGAGGCTGCTGCCACGTTGACCGCTTTCGTCCAGCCTCAGCAGCCCAGGCTCGCGGCGCTCTGCTCCCACGCCGCTCAGTTGCTCGGCACGGCCACAGGATCGACGTCCCTCAACGGCTATGAGGGCGGCCCCGCGAGGGTGAGCTCCATCGTCGCAGCAGTCTGCCGCGCCATCCAGGACGCCGAGGTGGCCTACGCGGTTCCGCCGACGAGCTGGGGCGAATCGGGACAGCGGGTGCGCACTGCGGAAGACGTGCTCGACAACCGTCTCGGCACTTGCCTCGACACCACGATCCTCCTGGCGAGCGCTCTGGAGTACCTCGAGATCGAGCCGCTGATCATCCTTCTTCCGGGCCACGCCCTCCTCGGTTACTGGCGCACGCAGCACCACATCTCCGAAGATCTCTCGATGCCCGGGTGGAAACTGCTCAACCAGATCGACCTCGGAGAGATCCGCCTGGTCGAGACGACTCTCCTCACCGGCGAGGCCTCAGCCACCGCTGACCAGCTCCATCAAGCGGCCCGTCGGCTCATCGGCGTCGACGCCGCCGAGATCGATGTCGTGATCCCTGTGCGGGCGGCCCGCGAGCGCGGGGTCGTCCCCATGCCGTTGAGGAGCCGTAACGAGGCCGGTGAGGTCGTTGAGAGCACCTATGTCGCCGCACCGCGGCCGAACACCGTCCTACTGCCCGACGAACTCTTCAACACCGCCCGACCTCGTTCCACGCGGGCCAAGGCCCCGGATCGGGTCGAGGCCTGGAAGGCGCGGCTCCTCGATCTCAGCCCGCGCAACCGCCTCATCAACTGCTCGGATCGCGCGATCCGCAGCCACAAGATCGTCGAGCTCGCGGTGCCCGAGGCGGTTATCGGGTCCTTCGAGGACCTCGTGAATACCGGGCGTGACATCACACTGAGACCCGCCGGTGAGCGGGCCGCCGAGGTGCGCCGCATCGGTGGCCTCTTCCGCACGGAGCTCGATCCTCCGCAGCTCGCCCCGCTACTGGCGGACCATCGCGAGGTCGAGGTCGACTTGGGCGCGGACGCCTACGACCCGATCCTGCGCCGTCTGCGCTCCAACGCTAGGACTCTCGCCGAGGAGACCGGCGCCAACAACCTCTATCTCGCGCTCGGCTCACTCATCTGGAAGACGGGCGGCAAGACCATCCGTTCTCCTCTCGTCTTCATCCCGGTCGACCTAGAGCGCCGCTCAGCCCGTAGTCCCTTCCGCCTACGGATCGATCCCTCGGGCACAACCACCCCTAACTACTCCCTTGTCGAGCGTCTCCGGATCGATCTCGGCCTCGAACTCACGGAGCTGAGCGAACCGGAGGAGGATGCCGCCGGCCTGGACCTTCCAGGCCTCTTCGAGATCGTGCGCCGAGTACTCGCGGAGAACCGTCTGCCCTTCCACGTCGAGGCGACCACGTACCTCGGCATCTTCCAGTTCGGCACCTTCCGGCTGTGGAAGGACCTTGAGGAGTCATGGAAGGAGATCGCCCGCAACCCCCTCGTCCGCCACCTCATCGAGACGCCCGACCAGGAGTTCGCCGACCCACAGGCGCATGCCCCGGTGGTTGGCCTCGAGCAGCTCCTGCCCCGGCTCCCGGTGGCGGCCGACGCCTCGCAGGCCGAGGTGGTCGCCCAGGCTCTCAGCGGGCGCTCGATCGTCGTCGAGGGCCCACCCGGCACCGGCAAGTCCCAGACGATCACCAACGTCATCGTCAGTGCCATCGCGGAAGGCCGCAAGGTCCTCTTCGTCGCTGAGAAGCAGGCGGCGCTCGAGGTCGTGGCCAGGCGCCTGCGCGACGCAGGCGTCGGCGGGCTCCTCCTGGACCTCCACGACCGCAAGCAGTCCCCGGACGCCGTGCGCCGGAAGATCCTCGCCGCGATGGATCTCGAGGCTCACCCGGATCGCATCACCCTGCAGTCCCGGAGGGCTCTGGCTGGAGCCGACAGTGCCAGACTCGCCGAGTACCGCTCCTCCCTCCACGGGCGCAGCCAGAGCGGCATGTCCTTCTACGACGCCCGAACCGCTGAGATCGCATACTCCGGCCACCGCGTCGGGAGCCTCACGATCACGCCCGAGCGACTCGCTGCGATGACGGACGACGACGTTGCCGGTCTGCGCACGAGCATCCCGTCCGTCAGTATGCTCCTGGACCGCTACCGCGACGTGCTCGTCGGCTCCGAGCCCGTGATCTCCCAGCCTCTCGACGACGTCTCCCTCTCTGAAGTCCTCGCCGCCACCGCACGCTGGGACAGCATCATCTCGAGCGGCGACGACGAGCTCCTAGCAGCCGTCGAGACGATGCCGGACTCCGAGCTGGAGACTGCTGCCCTCATCCTCGAGGACCCCGTCCTCGACACTCGCGTCCTCGACCTCATCGCAGATCCATCATGGGTGCGCGACGCCCAGTGGCTCCTCCAGCAGCTCGACGCCGAGGCCATTGACCCGCACCCGGCCCTCACCTACTACCGGGAGAGCGTCCTCGACGAACCTCTCGGCGAGGTCAGAGAGAGCCTCATCGACGCCAAGCACGCCTTCTTCAGCAAGTCCAAGAAGGCCGAGAAAGCACTCGCCCGGCTCGCCGCCCACCGCAGCGGCAAGTCAATGCCCGACGACGCCGCCGCGCTGCTCGGCATCGTCGACGAACTCATCAGCCTCGCCGACCGCCGTGACCGACTGCGCCGACTGCACTCGTCCCTACTGCCGTGGACCGCAGCGATGATCCATGGCTGGACACCCTTCGACGGGCCCACGGCCGCAGCCTCCGGGGACAGGCTGCGCCAACTGCTCGAGCGGGCTCATCTGGCCGCTGCGGGGCAGCACAGCCAGACGCGGATCATTGTCGCCGCGCGCTCGATCCGGCCGGACCGCGCGGCAATCGCGGGATGGATGCGCGCGTACGCCCGGGCCCGTGAGGGGCTGACGGCCCTGAGCCGAGTCGGCATCGGACGGGGCGCCATCGAGGTCCTCCTGCCGATCCCCGCCCCGCGCCGAGAACGAGTCCTCCGCGGCTGGAGCGAGTTCCTCAGTGCCGGGGCGGAGTTCCGCCGCCTCGGCCTCGATTCCTGCCTCGATCAGCTCCGGCGAGGCGAGGTGCTCGCCTCGGATGCCTCCACCGCCCTCGAAATCGGTCTCATCCACGCCACGCTCGAGTTGCAGGGGGAGCGGGGCCGACTCGATGAGTTCAACGCCGAGCGGCACAACGCCACCGTGACCCAGTACGCAGCGGTGCTCGACGAGATCCGGGGCATGCTGCCCGAGGCACTCGTCGAGGATGCTCTTATCGCCCGAGGCCATGCTCTGGCGAGCGAGGGCCTGCGACTGGCCAATCTGCGCACCGCTCTCGAGCGCAAGCGCAAGAAGCGGAGGATCCGCGACCTCATCGGCGAGTTCGGCGACCTCATCACGTCCCTCACCCCATGCGTCCTCGTCTCCCCGGACTCGGTGGCGCGGTTCTTCCCTGCGGACCGCCAGGACTTCGATCTCGTCGTCTTCGACGAGGCCTCCCAGATCACGGTCGCCGCCGCCATCGGAGCCATGGGGCGCGGCCGTAGCGTCGTCGTATGCGGGGACTCCAAGCAGATGCCCCCGACCTCCTTCGCTGAGCTCTCACGAGACGACGACGGCGAAGACGACCTCGTCGACGAGGAGTCGATCCTCAGCGAGTGCGTGGCCGCCCACGTTCCACGGTTCTGGCTGTCCTGGCACTACCGCAGCAGGGTCGAGTCCCTCATCGCCTTCTCCAATTCCGCGTACTACCAGGGCAGGCTGTCCTCTTTCCCGAGTCCCATGGCGGCTGAGCGGGATGACGGCCCCCACGGCTTCGGCATCAGCCTGCGCCATGTCGATGGACACTTCGTGCGAAGCGTCCCGCGCGGGCAGTCGCGCAAGATCTATCGCACGAACCAGGCGGAGGCTGAGGCCATCGTCGAGGAGATCCGGCGCCGGTTCGATGACGGTCCCACTGGTCCCGAGGGTCCGTCGGTTGGGGTCGTGACGTTCAACATCCAGCAGCGAGACCTCATCGAGACCCGCCTGCGCGAGCTCGATGACCCGAGGATCACCACCTCGCTCGACGCAGCCGAGGGAGTCTTCGTCAAGAACCTCGAGAACGTCCAGGGAGATGAACGGGACACGATCCTGTTCTCCGTGGCCTTCTCGGCGCGAGAGGACGGGCAGGTACCGCTCAACTTCGGGCCCCTCAATCGGAGCGGCGGCGAGCGCCGCCTCAACGTCGCCATCACGAGGGCGCGAGCCCAGGTCATCCTCTTCTGCTCCTTCGACCCGATCTCGCTCCGCGCAGAGCGCAGTGCCTCGGCGGGTTTGCAGGATCTCAAGCGCTATCTCCTGCTCGCCGAGCACGGCACGGGCGTCCTGCCCGCGCGCGCGGCGAGTCAGGCGCGTCCCGACGGACATCGTGAGGAGATTGCGACCGCCCTGCGCGAGCAGGGGCTGGCTGTGCGTTCCGACGTGGGCCTGTCCGACTTCCGCATCGACCTGGTCCTCGCCCCTGGCGAGTGCCCCGACGAGCCGCGGGTGGCCGTCCTGCTCGACGGTCCGGGCTGGGAGAACCGGCGCACCTCCTACGACCGCGACGTGCTGCCGACGAGGGTACTCGCTCGCATGATGCACTGGCCGAGGGTCGAGCGGATTTGGATGCCGGAATGGCTCCAGGACCCGGAGACGGTCGTCTCCCGTCTTGTCGGCGCCGTCGAGCATGCGCAGGACTGCAGCGAGCCATGCGGCGACGACGCGACCCCGGGCCCACTTGAAGCCACGCCCGCATCCACAGTCACACCCGCGCCTGCGGCCCCGGCCTCGTTCCCTGATCTGGCCGCAGCCTGTGGGACCGGGCCGACTGATCGAGGTGGGGTTGACCAAGTCCGGCTCATGACGTCACTCGAACCGACTGTTGCCCCGCTGCGCATTGAGACAACGCCCGATCACACCGTGACGGATGCCACCGCAGCAGCGCCAACTCATGCGTGGCCGGAGCAGCGCAGGGATCTCAGCGCAGTCGTCGACTTCGTTCCCTACGAGTCGAACGAGCACCTTGATCGCGCGCTTCTCGACGAGACGGCGACGAATCCCCAGGCTCGTGCGCTCGTACGTGAGGCGGCAGAGCGGATCTGCGAGAAGGAGTACCCGATCGCACGAGAACGGCTTCTCAGCCTGGTCTGCTACGACTTCGGCATGCAGCAGGCACGAAGCGTGAGGAAACAGCAGATCCGCGCCCTCATCCGCAGCGCGCGAGTCCTCACCGACCACGATGGCTTCGTCTGGCCGGAGGGCGTTGATCCGGCTGGTCTCACCGGCTACCGCCGTTATCCGTACGACTTCGTCGCGATCGAGGAGATTCATCCGCGCGAGCTGGACAACTACGCGCGAGAGCGCATGCGGGAGGACGGCGGGCTCGATGATGAACAGCTGCTGCACAACCTTCTCGCGGGGCTGTCATTCTCGACGCGCCGCAAGCTCACCGCATCCGTGCGCCGCGTGCTCGCCCAGTCGGTGGCGCGGGTCAGGCAGCAGGAGAATCGCCTATGAGCCGCCAGTGGTGCTCGGCGTGTCTCAGCCATCCCTGTGGACGGGGAGCCGGTCTCGATGCCGTTTTCGACCGGTCTCGACGGAGAGGTCTTCTAGACTCGCGGCATGCGCCGGACACTCCTCGTCACGAATGACTTCCCGCCCGTCGTGGGCGGGATCCAGTCCTACCTCGACGACTACACCCGCCGCCTGCCGCCCTCGGACCTGACCGTCCTGGCCTCCACTCCCCCTGAGGGTCCCGAGGCCGCTGCGGCCTTCGACTCCGAGATCCCCTTCGACGTCGTCCGCATGCCCACCCATATGCTCCTGCCCACCCCAGACGTGCGGCGCAGGATGCGGGGCATCATCGCCGAGCGCGGTATCGAAACCGTTTGGTTCGGCGCCGCCGCCCCGCTCGGGCTGCTCGGCCGCGCCGCCAAGAGCGCCGGCGCGAGCCGCGTCATCGCCACTACGCACGGGCACGAGGTCGGCTGGTCCATGCTGCCCGGCTCGCGCCGGCTCCTGCGCCGCATCCTCCGCGAGGCCGACGTCGTGACCTACATCTCCGAGTACACACTGGGCCGCCTGCGCCCCTTCATGCCACAGGTCGCCCTCACCACCCATCTTCCCAGCGGCATCGACGTCGACCGCTTCAGCCCCGACCCCGCCGCCCGCTCCGCGCTGCGCGCCCGCTACCGGCTGGGGGATGCCCCGACGGTGGTGTGCGTATCCCGACTCGTGGCCCGCAAGGGCCAGGACTCCCTCATCGAGGCCTGGCCGCGCGTGGCGGAGCGCGTTCCCGGGGCCCGCCTGGTCATCGTGGGCTGGGGCTCCTACGCGCGCCGCCTGGCGCTCCTCAAGCGCCAGTCCCCCGTCCGCGACTCGATCATCCTGACCGGCAAGGTCCCCTATGACGAACTGCCCGGGCACGTGGCCATGGGGGATGTCTTCGCCATGCCCTGCCGCACGCGCGGCGGGGGGCTCGACGTCGAGGGGCTGGGCATCGTCTTCCTCGAGGCGTCCGCCGCAGGTCTGCCCGTCATCGCGGGGACCAGCGGCGGGGCGCCCGAGACCGTCGAGGAGGGTGTGACCGGGAACGTGGTCGATGGGCGGGACCAGGACGCGCTCGTGGGGGCGATCGTCCGCCAGCTCTCCGACGCCGACATGCGCGCCCGGATGGGCGCCGCCGGCAGGCGGCTCATGATCGAGCGCTGGACGTGGCCCTCCCTGGTGGAGCGACTCGTCGACGCGATCGACGCGCGCTGACAGACGGCACCGGCAGGCGCCGCTGAGCGCTGGCCCGCGCCAGTGCCCCCGCCCGCGCGGGGCGATCCCGCCGGAACTGCTCAGGCGCGAGCAACGGGCCGGCCCGCGTGGGCCGTGCGAAGATCGGCGATGGCCCTCTCGAAATCCTCCAGGCTGTTGAAGTTGGAGTAGACCGAGGCGAAGCGCAGGTAGGCGACCTCATCGAGCTCGCGCAGTGGCCCGAGGATCGCCAGGCCGACCTCATGGGAGTCGACGATCGCCTGCCCGGTGGCGCGGATGGTCTCCTCCACCTTGTGGGCCAGGAGCGCGAGATCGTCATTGGACACGGGACGACCCTGGCAGGCACGGCGCACGCCCACGATCACCTTGCTCCGGGAGAATGGCTCGACGGCGCCGGAGCGCTTGCGAATGGACAGGCTGGCCGTCTCGATGGTGGTGTAGCGCCGACCGCAGGCGGGGCACTCGCGGCGACGCCGGATGGCCAGGCCGTCATCGGAGGTCCGGGAGTCGACCACGCGGGAGCCGTCGTGGCGGCAGAAGGGGCAGTGCACGCGGGCTCCTCGGGGTTGAAGCATGGCCTGTGACGTGGAGCCTAGGCGCCCGCCGCCCGCGCCGCAAGGAGCCCCGCGCGGCCACGGCTCCTGGGCGATGCGTCAGCGCGCCGGGACGACGAGAGTCTGCCCCGGGTGGATCGTTGAGGAGTCCAGATCGTTGAGGTCGACGATCTGGGCCATGGCCTCGGCCACGTCCGGAGCGCCCGTCGCAGCGGCGACATCCCACAGGGATTGGCCGGCCTGAACCGTGGCAGTGGAGGTCTCCACGGGAGCCATGAGCCCGCTGCCGATGATGCCCACCGCGGCCACCAGGGAGAG
>NZ_MVIW01000039.1 GCF_002072185.1 Actinomyces denticolens | reverse complement strand
GACGGCTTGGGGTCAGCCGACTCGGACGGCTTGGCGGACTCAGAAGGCTTGGCCGACTCCGAGGGCTTGGCCGACTCGGTGGGCTTGGGCTTCCACGCGATGGAGCGGTCCTCGACGTTGTAACCGGCCTCGAACGTGGTCTTGTCGAGGTGCTCGCACTCGACGGTGTACATCGGGTCCCCGAACTCGCCCTCCTCCTTCGCCTTGATCGGGTACGTGATGTCGACCTTCTTCTGATGGTCCGCCTCAGTGCCGTCCCAGGTGACCGTGCCGCTGCCAACAGTGGCGTTGTCCTTGTCGAGGATCTTGCACTCAAGGCTGCCCTTCTCAGCGGGAAGGCCCGTGATGGTCAGGGTGAGTTTTCCATTCCCGTACTCACTGGAGGGACCGGAGGTCTCGCCATTGGAGCCCGCGGAGTTCTCGGCCGCCGGGGTGGTGGCGTCGGCGGCGGGCTTGTCAGCCTCCTTCGTCTCAGAGCCCTTGGGGTCCTCGGAGGAGGCACCGTCGCCGCCCTCGGCGGCCTGGGTCGTGGCGGCGGCCGAGGTGGTCGCGTCTGCGGACTGGGAGGCAGCGGTCGAGCTCGTGTCGCCGCCGGTGGGGGTCTCGCCGCCAGAACCGGTAGCCGCAGCTGCCGCGCCGGCGCCGAGAATGAGGGCGGCGGCGGTCATGGCCACAGTCGCCCGGGCCTTGTTCATGGGGTTGATCATCGTTCACCACTCATCGAAGAGGATAGGGATGCGCTGCGGCGAGGAGGGGGATCACGCCGAGGCAGCAGCCATGCTGGCACAGACCGCCGACGAAGAACACCCGAAAAATCACGAATCGGCAACTATTTACACTCTTTATTCCCCTGATCCGGTCACCTTCCGATAACACTGGGTGACTGATCTGCGAACATGTCTGACATCGTGAGCGAATCACGATTCGAGATCAGTTCGTCCCGCCGGGCATAGACGGGCCCCGTGCCGGCCACCCCCCCTGGGGGCAGCGGGCACGGGGCCGGCGGCATGGCGTCGATGCGGCTAGCGCACCCAGGCGCCCGAGGCGTCGAGGAAGTACCACTTGCCGCCGTCGGCGATCCAGCCCGTGGCCATGGCCCCACCGGACTTGAGGTAGTACCAGTGACCGCCCGTGGCGATCCAACCGGTGCGCATCGCGCCCGAGGCATCCATGAAGTACCAGCTCCCGCCGTCGGCGATCCAGCCCGTGGCCATGGCCCCACCGGGGCGCAGGAAGTACCAGGAGCCGCCGATGAAGCGCCAGCCGGTGGCCTTGACGCCCGTGGACGGGTCGATGTAATGCCAGGTCGAGCCCGAGCGGACCCAGCCAGTCGGCTGAGGGACGACGGGCGCGGGGCGCGCGGGGGCCGCGGCAGCCGCCGGCCTGGAGCCGGAGAAGGAGTTGCTCGACACCCCGACCTGGGAGCCAGCGGGCGGCGTCAGGGCGCCGACGTTCGCGGGATTGCGGTACAGGGCGAAATTCTGAGTGGCGTACCAGGAGTGAGTGGCTCCGTCATAGTGGACGGCGATTCCGATATGCGTGAAGGACGGGTCGAGCATGGCTCCCAGATGCCCCGGGGAATGCAGCCACTGATTGAACAGGGAGTACCCCTGATTGCCGTTCTTATATCCATAGTAGTACTGCCAGGCGATATTCTCGGAGCCGCCGCCCCAGCCGGAAGGATACAGATCCCAGAAGTTCTCCGGGGCTCCCTTCTCGGTGATGTGGTGATGGAAACCCTTGGGAAGATTATTCGATCCCACGCCGTAGGAGGCCATATGGGCGCTCCAGTCACGCGCAACGGTATCGAGCTTGACCGCGCGCTTGACCGGGTTCAGTCCCTGCTCGACGCGGAGCTGGTTGACGCGGTCGAGGATCTGCTGCTCGTAGACGGCGATGGCGGACAGCGACCACCCCAGCGCGTCATCCTCGGCGACCGTGCCCTCGGGGACATCGTTGACGGAGGGCGAGACCGTGACCTTCTTGGCGGCGGAGCCCTCCCCCGAGATCACCGTGGTGGCGCGATGATCCTTGGGATTGGTCTGGCTGGGATCCGACACGACGGGGGCGGACAGGGCGCCGACCGTCCCAGGGGTGTCGGTGAAGCCGAGCGGGTCCCCGCAGTTCTGGACGCATGGCAGCGAGCCGCCGCGCGAGCCATCGGCGGGCACGATCGAGGCCGCCGCGCCCGGCACCACGACCAATCCCAGCAGGAGGGCGGAGGTGAGTGCGGTTGCCAGTCGCGATCCGCGGAATGCGATGCGCCGGGGTTCTTTCAAGGAGGAGGACATGGGGATCTCTCGGGGAAGGAGGGGAAGGGATTGCAGGAGCAGGGAGGGGATGGGAGCGGTCGCAGGGAGCCAGAGCCCTGAACTCTGGACGACCGGACGAGGACGATGCTAGCAGCGCCCCGGCAGCCTGAATTACGAGATTTCCCTGTGATGACGCGGGCCAGGATAACGAATCGCCGACGGCGCCCGATGACATTCCTGTCACGCTCATTCATCGCGGGGCGGACTCGTATTCGTCACGGTTCACCGATGACCTGGGCGAGTGCCGGAGCCGCTCCGGAGCCGCAAGCGCACCGCCCGGACGCCTCCAACCGCGTCCCGTGATCGCGGTGAGACAGGGCCGACGCGGTACCGCCCGGCTCGTGCCCCTTCGCGGGACCTGAGCCGGGCGGCATCGTGATTCTTTCGCAACGGCCGGTGGACCGTCGAGTGACGCGGGAGGCGCCGCGGCGCGGCTCCGACGGGCGTTCAGTCGGTGGCGCGCACGAGCCACCAGGCGGCGTAGGGCGGCACGGGGACCATGCCGTCGCCGTCGCCCTCGAGAGTCGCCGAGCCCGAGGGAACCGTGTCCGTCAGGGCGTCGACGGCGCCGAGCACACCATGCTCCGCCAGGCGCCAGGCGGGGATCCTCCTCCACTCCGGTGTCACGTTGTACACGCCCACGAAACTGCCCAGCGGGTGGTCGCGGAAGGTGACGAGCACGCCGTCGTCGTCCAGGGGGGCCACCTGCGTGCGCACGTCGGCGCTGAGCACGGGCAGGGAGGCGCGTACCCGCCCCATGTGGGCGAGGTCGGTGAAGACGCGGCCCTCGATGGTGGAGCGGTCCCAGCGAGTGGCCATGAGGCGCTCGTCGAGGCGGGGACGGCCCGCCCAGCGGGAATCGGTCTCGTGGCCGGGCTCGGTGTCCCAGTTGGGGTCGTTGAACTGGGCCAGCTCGTCGCCGGACCAGATGACGGGCACGCCGCCCCATCCGTAGAGGATCGCGTTGGCCATGCGCAGGGCGTTGATGCGCTCCTCGCGCCACTGCCACAGGGAGTCGACCTCGTGCTCGGGCGTGAGGTCGTTGATGCCCTCCCACGCCTCCGCCACGGATTCCAGGCCGATGAGGGAGGCGGCGGTGCCGGAGATGCGGCGGTCCCCCGTGACCGGGTTGTACTGGAAGACCAGGCCCCGGGCGTCGGAGAGGGGGTAGAGGCCCGCGTACCAGTCGGAGAGGAAGGCGCGGTGCCAGTAGCCGGACAGGCCCACGGCATCGGCGTCGCCGTCGTCGATCGCCCAGCCGATGTCATCGTGGCAGCGCAGGTATGTGATCCAGGTGGAGCTGGGGGACTCGGCGGGGAGGTTCCGCAGGGCGTGGGCGCCGAGCACCGCGCTGCGCGCCGCGAGCATGGACCAGACCTGGACCATGAGGGAGTTGTGATAGGCGAGGTCGGAGACCTTATTCGTGTACCGGCCCTGGCCGAGGTACTGCACGAGCTCCGTGGGGGCGACGATCGCCTCGGCCTTGAGGATGATGGCGGGGCAGGCGATCCGGGTGATGGCGCGCAGCACCTGGGTGATGGCGTGGACCTCGGGCTGGCCCTGGCAGTCGGTGCCCTTGCGCTTGATGGTGAAGGCGATGGCGTCCAGGCGCAGCACCTCGACGCCGCGGTTGGCCAGTTCCAGGATGATGGAGGCGAATTCCTCCATGACGTTGGGGTTGCGCCAGTTGAGGTCCCACTGGAAGGAGTTGAAGGTGGTCCACACCCAGGAGGCGAGCTCCTCGTTCCAGGTGAAGTTGCCCGGGGCGAAGTCCGGGAACACCTCCGGCAGATCCCGCTCGTACTCGTCGGGCTCGGCGCGGTCCGGGAAGAGGAAGAAGTAGTCCTTGTAGCGCTCCTCCCCCGCCCGGGCGCGCCGGGCCCACTCGTGCTCGGCCGCCACGTGATTGAGGACGAGGTCGACGACGAGGCTCATCCCCTCCCCGCGCAAGGAGCCTGCCAGGTGCTCGAGGTCGTCCATGGTGCCCAGGTCCGGGCGGACGGAGCGGTAGTCGGCGACGGCGTAGCCGCCGTCGGAATCCCCGGGGCGGGGGGTGAGCAGCGGCATGAGGTGGAGGTAGTTGACACCGAGCTCGCGCAGGTAGGGGATGCGGTCCTCGACGCCGCGCAGGTTCCCGGCGAAGCGCTCGGTGTAGCAGGCGTAGCCGATGCGCGAGGGGTCCTGGATCCAGGAGGGGTTGAGCATGCGCTGAAGGTCCAGGTGGCGCAGCTCGGGGCTCCGCTGAGCGTAGGCGGCCGCCGCCTCGGTCAGCAGGATCGTGGCCGCCCGCGTCGCCGCGGGCTCACCGTAGAGGGTGACCAGGCCGTCGATGACATCGGGGTACCAGCGCTCCAGGCGGGTCGTGAAGATCTCCTGCTCCGTGGGGCTGAGCCCCACCAGTGGGGTGACGATGGCCTGGGACACCTCGTCGGGGATGCCGACGAGCGGGATGGGAACGGGCTGTGTCTCGGGGGCGTGGCGCTGGGAGCTCATGTGATCATGATTCCCTACACCGGGCCCTCGCAACAGCCGAATCGCGATTCACCCTCGGCCGACCGCCGGGCTCGGGCGCGCCCGCGCTGGGCGAGGTCATCGACGGGGAACCGCAGCATGCGGCGCCCCTGCTTGATCGCTCCTTCTCCACTGCTCCTTCTCCACCATCACCAACTGCTGATTCCACCCGAATCGGCAGCTGGTGACAGGCGGATCGGGCTGCCAACGCGCTCATGGCATGGCCGCTTCGCGGGCGAGCAGGCTCTCCTTGGTCGCCGGTCCGTAGCGGAAGCCTCCCAAGGAACCGTCGGCGCGGGTGACCCGGTGGCAGGGGACGAAGAGGGCGGCGGCGTTGAAGGCGCAGGCGCCGGCCGCGGCGCGCACCGCCCGGGGGCTGCCGCACAGAGCGGCGTACTCGGCGTAGCTCACCGGGTGCCCCGGGCCGATGCCGCGCAGCACCTCCCAGGCCCGCTCGCGGAAGGGACCCGAGCGCTGGAGGACCGGCACCTGGCCGGGGGCGCCCGGCTCGCCGTCGTAGTAGGCCTCCAGTGCGGAGATCGCCTGGCCCAGGGCCCCGGGAACGGATCCCGACGGCGCCTCGTCCAGGCGCTCGGGGCGCAGGCGGGGGTGGATGAGCCGGAGGAGATCAGCGGGGTCCGCAGTCCATCCCGAGGCCAGCACGTGACTGCCCGCGATGATGGTGAAGGGCCCGTCAGGGGTGGGCGCCGTGGCGACGAAGGCCGTCAGCCCGTCGGCGCCCCGGTCCGGCTGCGATCGCGTCATGCCCCTCATCCTGCCCCGCCCCTCAGGCCAGCGCGAGGGCCAGGGCCGACGTCGCCTCGTCCCAGGGCAGGCGCTCCTGCTCCAGGCGCAGGCCCCAGTCGATGATCATCCGCCAGGCGCGCATCTGCTCGTACCCGAGCCCCTCGGGCTGGAGTCCGTCGCGGCTCGCCCGCCTGCCGGGGTCGGCCACCGCCAGGGAGCGCCAGCGCTCGAGGGTCGGGGCGTCCATGAGCACCGGGACGATCCCGGGGAGCCGCTGGCTGAGGGCGGCCAGGATCCGCATGCCGTCGGTGTCCAGGTCGCCCCAGTAGACGACGCGGCGCGCGTGGCGCGCCCAGGAGAGCAGGGGGAGCGTCTGGATGACCTTGCTGCCCGCGCCCCACACGGCCACGGTTCGCGGCCGCTCCTCCAGGGCGAGGAAGGTGGCCAGGTTCTCCACGGCGACGACGTCGATGAAGCCCGCCCGATCGGCCCACATGCGGCTGATCTCCTCCACGGGGGCCTCGACGTCGCGCAGGCCCCCGGCGGCCAGGCCCGGGTCGAGGATCCGCACGCGCACGGTCGTGGGAGGGCGGCGCAGGCCCAGCTCGGACTCCACCGGGCGGTCCCCGCCCCGGGCCGCGCCGAGCAGGCGCAGCACCACGCGGCGGTGGCGCTCCAGCCACTTGGTGTCCAGGCCGGCGATCGGCAGTTGGCGCAGGTACAGCCCGGAGGCCGGGTGGGAGGCCAGCCAGCCCACGGCGGCGACGAGGCGCTCGACGTCGTCGTCCTCGTACTCGACGACCTCGCCGATGACGGCGGCCACCGCCTCGGCCGCGCCGCCCTGGCCCGGCAGGCCCGAGGGGCCCGCGCCCAGGGCCTCGAGCATCCCGGTGATCGTTTCGGCCCGGGAGCTCGCCAGCCCCCAGTGACCGGCACGGCCCGCGGCCGACGCGATGGCGTCAGCGCCCACGAGCTGGGCGCGCACGGGCAGGCGCTGAGTGCCGAGCGAGGCCCAGCGGCGCCCCTCCCAGGTGACGGTGCCGGGAGCGGAGCGCTCCCACTGGCGCCAGGCGGCGATCCACGCGGCGACGCCGTCGACGTCCGCGAGCGCGAGGTCCTGCGTGGGCGGGTCGAGGGGCAGGGGCAGCACCTCGGCGCGCGCCTGCTCGGGGTTGGCGGCCCAGGCCGCGTAGACGCGCTGGTAGCGCACGGCCGCGCGGGCGGCGAGCTCGGCGGGCCCCTTCACAGCGCCTCCAGGTTGAAGCCCTCGAAGAGGTCGCCGGTCTGCTCGGGGTCGGCCCAGGCGCCCCGGCGCGGGAGCGAGTCGGCGTCGAAGAGCACCATGGACAGGGCGGAGGCGTCCCCCTCGGGGGTGTTGGTGACCATGGCGGCCCCGCCCACGTGCTCCTCGAGGGTCTGGAGCATCTTCATGGGGGTGGCGAGCAGCAGCTGGAAGCCGAAGTCGCGGAAGACCTCCAGGCCGGCGCGGGTGAAGTCGGCGTCGGTCTTGTCGAAGGCCTCGTCGAGGACCACGAGGGCGTAGCCGGGCAGCTGGTTGCCGGGATCGGTGAGCTGGTAGCGCAGGGCGGCGGCCAGGCAGAACACGACGAGCTTCTGGCGCTGCCCGCCGGACAGGCCCGAGGCGCCCTCGTAGACGTCGACGACGACGCCGTCGACATTGCGCTCCTCGGCGCGGAAGGCCACGTGGAGGCGGGTGTCGAGGCACTGACGGCGCCAGGCCGCATCGCGGGGCTCGGAGGAGCCGAGCCGGCTCATGATGCGGCCGAGCAGGGCGTAGCGCTCCTCGGCGCGATCGGGGGACTCGTCGTCGAGCTCGAGGCTGCCCGAGGCGATGGTGGCCAGGTCCCGCAGGAAGTCGTTGACCACGGGCAGGCGCCGCTCCTCCACCTTGATGCGCAGGTGGTGGCCGGGCGAGTACTCGGTGGTGGCCAGGGCGTCGTTGACGGGCCCGATCCGGGCCCGGACCTGGCTGACGGCGCGGCGGATCTCGGAGGCGAGGTGGCCGATGTTCTGGCGGGACTGGGAGCGCAGGAGGGCGGCGAAGCGGCGCTCGTGGCGGGGCAGGTCATCGGATTGGAGCCGGGCGAGGATCGCCAGGAACTCCTCGAGGTAGTCGATCTCGGGCAGGACCTGGCCGCGGGTCTCGGGCCAGGTGGCCACGAAGGTGGACATGGTGACCACCGCGCCGGCCACGGCGCGGGCCTCGCGGCGGGCGGCGGCCTCGCGCTGCTCGACGATCTCCTTGGAGACGCGGGCGGCGACCTCGCTGATCTCCTCCAGGTTCGGGCGGCGGCGACGCTGGGAGCGGAAGCGCTCGTCCAGCTCGGCGCGCATGGGCCCGGACTCGGGGGCGGACAGGATGAGGGCCTCCTCCTCGTCGCCCGGGGTGACGGCGCCGGCGCGCAGGGCCTGCTCGCGTTCGCGCAGGCGGTCGAGCTCGGCGGTGGCGGCGTCGCGGTTCTCGGCCTCCCGGGCCAGCGAGGCGCTGAGGGCCCGCAGGGACTCGCGCGCCCGGGCGAGCGCCTGGCGGGCGGTCTCGATGCGGGCGTCGAGCTGGACCAGGCCCGGCTGGGCGGCCCTCAGCCGCTCGCAGCGCCCGGCC
The DNA here is from genome assembly GCF_002072185.1 of Actinomyces denticolens. Taxonomy (GTDB): domain Bacteria; phylum Actinomycetota; class Actinomycetes; order Actinomycetales; family Actinomycetaceae; genus Actinomyces; species Actinomyces denticolens. Next base: position 16,838 of record NZ_MVIW01000039.1, on the reverse strand, counting down.
CATTCCTCGACCCGGGCGGTGGCGGTGGCGGTGTCGATCTGCTCCCAGGTGTACTCGGCGGCGCGCTGACAGGCGGCGAGCCGGTCGCGCAGGACGGCCTCGCCGGCCTCCAGGCCGTCGAGCCGGGCGTCGGCCTCCGCCTTCTCCCGGGTGCGGGCGGCCAGCTCGTCGACGACGAGTTCGAGCCTGTCGCGCACGTCGACGCCTATCACCCAGGCGCGGGGATCGGCCAGGTCACGACGGTCATCCTTGAGATGGGCGGTACGGGAGGACTTGACCTGGCCGGCGCGGGTGACGCCACGGTCGACGGCGGCGAGCTCCTCGGCGCCATCGACGCACAGGTGGTCGAAGCGCCGCATGAGCTCGGCATTGAGCCAGTCGGCGTGCTCGGTGCCCGGGACCGGCTCGATCTTGCGGGCCAGGGCGCCGCCGAGGACGCGGGGGATGCCTCGCGCGGCCTGGCCGGCGGGCAGGAGGCGGTCGAAGTGGAGCCGGGCGCCCAGGTGGAGGGTGTCGACGGCGGCGAGCACGTCCCGGTAGAGGCGGTCGGGGACGAGCATGTGGGTGGCGAAGCCCCCGGCGACGGCCTCGATGGCGACGCGCCAGTCCTCCTCGCCATCGACGACGCGCAGGATCTCCCCGGCGAAGGGCAGGACGGAGGCCGGTTGGCCGATGACGGTGGCGATGAGGTCGCGGGCGCCGAGCAGGCGGGCGGGCATGGCGGAGCGGCTGGCGAGGATCTGCTCGCGCTCGGTGGTCAGGGCGTCGATGCGGCGCTTGAGGTCGAGGGCGGCCAGGCCGACGGTGTCGCGCTCGGCGCGCAGGGAGGCCAGCCGGCCCCGCAGGGAGGATTCCTCGGCCTCGAGGACCGCCTGGAGCTCGTGATGGGCGCGGGCGTCCGTCGGGGCGGTGGCGTCGAGCTCGCTCAGGCAGCGCTCCAGGGCGCGGGCGGCGTCGGTGCGGCGGGCGACCTCCGCCTGGGCGGCCTCGAGGCGGGCGGTGGCGGCGGGCAGCTCGGCGCCGGCGGCGCCGTGGCGCTCGGCGCGCAGGAGGTCGAGGTCGGCGACGGCGGAGTCCTCGCGGGCGGCCGCCTGGGCGACCTCCGCCTCCAGCCCGGTGACAGCCGCGGCGGCGCGATCGCGCTCCTCCTCCAGGCGCGTCAGGCGCAGGTGGTGGACGTAGCCGGGCACGGCGGCGGCGAGGGCCTCGGCGTGGGCCTGCTGGGCCCCGGCGTCGATGATGGTGCGGCTGAGTTCGGACAGGGGAGCGAGGGCCCTCTCCTGCTCGCGGGCCTGGACGACGGCCGCGTGGGCCTCGCGCAACTCCCCGAACTGCTCGACGGCGGCGTCGGCGAGGCGCAGGGTCTCGGGCTCGTCGAGCATGAAGTCGCGCAGAAGGGTGTCGAGGCTGGTGAGTGACTTGGCGGCCTGGGTGCGGTGGAGGAGCCGCTGGGCGACCTCGCTGGACAGGCCGAGGCGGCGGCGGAAGGCGGCGGCGAAGGCCTCGTACTTGTCGAACAGGCGCATGCCCTCGGGGTAGTCGCGGCGGATGGCGCGCCGGTCGATGCCGTGGGCGAGGTAGGGCAGGAGGCCGGTGAGATCCGGGGAGCCCTCGGCCATGAGGAGGAGCTGGGCGACGGCGTCACCCGCGTTCGTCCCCGCGCGCACGTGGAACAGGACGATGAGGGTGAGGGACTCGGCGCCCTCGCCGCCCTGGGAGAAGGTGAGAGCGATCCCGCTGCGGGTGGCGCCGGTGCGCAGGAAGTCGGTGACGACCTCCCCGGTGGCGCCGTCGGTGGTGCGCCGATAGGCGCCGCGCACGTAGCTGAGGATCGTGCGGGCGCGGTCGGTCGAGCCGGAGTCCTGGGCGGCGGCGTTGAAGCGGCGGTTCTTCGCGGGCACGAGCACGGCGGACAGGGCGTCCAGCAGGGAGGACTTCCCCGAGCCCGACGGCCCGGTGAGGATCAGGCCGTCGCGGGGCACCGGCAGGTCGTGGTAGCCGTTGAACGTCCCCCAGTTGTGGACCTGAATGCGGGACAGCCTGTGCTGGGCGTCGGCCTCGCGCAGCCGCGAGCGCGTACGGGCCGAGCGCGGCGCCGGGGGCACTGGGGAGGCCGGGCGGCGCCTCCGGGCGGGGGCGGACGTCGTCGTGCTCATGGCCGCTCCTCGGAGTCAGCGCTCTGGGTGGAGGGGGAGTCCTGGGGGTCCCGGGGGGCTCGCGCCCCCGGCGCGTCCCCGGCCCCGTGATCGTCGTCCTCGCGCAGCATGGCCTCGTACTGGGCGGCGACGGCGGTCACCTGGTCGGCGCCGAAGACGAGGGCGAGGATCGGGGAGATCTCGTAGCGCTCGTCCACGCTCGTGGCCTGCAGGAGCGAGGCCCTGGTCATCTTGGCGATGGAGGCGCTCACGCGTCGCTCGAAGCCGGACAGGTCCGTGGAGGCGCGGCGGCGGTAGATCGCGAGGTGGTCGATGAGCTCGGAGCGGTCCACGAAGACGCGCTGGCCGGCGCCCATGGTGCGCAGGAGGAGGGTGCGCAGGTGGAGCAGAAGGGCGGTGTCGATGAGGGTCAGGGGCATGGCGCGCACCACCGAGGGCGCCTGGCCGGTGGGGTCGTCGCAGTTGCGCACGAAGGCGAAGCCGGCCTCGCGGTCCACGATGACGCCGAGGAACATGTTGGCCAAGTGATGGCGGACTGCGTCGAGGTCGGCCATGAGGGCCTGCCAGAGCTCGGGGTGGAGGGCGGCGGAGAGGTAGGGGCCCTGGACGAGGCGCACGATGGCGCGACGGGTGTCGCGGGGCAGGGTCCCGGCGTCGCCGTCCCACAGGGCCCCCGGGGGCATCTCCGAGGCCGGTTCCGCCGGTTCCATCGGCTCTGCCGGCTCCGCGGGTTCCGCCGGGCCGGTCGGCGCCCGGAGCTCCCGGGGCTCCGGAGGCTCCGGGGGCGCGGCCGTGGCACCGGGGGCGGCGGGCGGCGGCGGCGGAATCGCGCCGGCCCCGCCGGGTGGCAGGGGCGGGACCTCGAGGGTCGTCTCCTCCAGCGGGCTCTCGGGGCTCATTCGTCGTCTCCCTCGGGGCGCGGGTCCGATGCGGTGAAGTCGGGGGGCACTGCCGGCAGGGCGGGGGCCGTGGGCAGTGCTGGCGCTGAGAGGACGAGCCGGGGGATGGTGGCGCGGCGCTCCTCGCCCCCCGCCGTCGACCAGGAGATCTCCTCCTCGCCGCCGGTGAGGGCGCCGTCGCGCCTCCCGAGGAGGAGAAGCCCGATGATGCTGGCCAGCCCCTGGGTGGCGGGGTGGTCGGCGAGGATGTCCCCCAGAGTGGCCGTGCCGCGGCGCGCCACGGAGTCGGCCACCGCCTCGGCCAGCTCGATCATGTCGATCTCGGAGGCGCGCACGGCCTGGCGCATGGAGTCCAGGTCGAGGCCGGAGGCGGAGTGCGTGACGATCTCCTCGGCGACGTCGGCGTCGGCGGGATTGTTCAGGCGCCAGGAGCCGACACTGGCCGGCGTCAGACCGGTGAGCTCCAGGCTCAGGCCCATGGGGGCGATCGGAGCGGCGCGCTCGGCGGCCCTGGCGGCGAGCACGGAGGCGCGGGCGAGCTCGTCGGACAGACGGCGGTGCTCCTCGAAGGCGCGGCTGGCCACGAATCGGCGCAGGGAGCGGGAGAAGCCGGTCATCGTCCGGCGCACGCCGCCGGCCTCGGTCATGAGGGTGGAGCGCCAGTCGCGCAGAAAGCGGCGGTCCGCCTCGTCGAGCATCTCGGCGAAGCCGCGACTCAGGGCCTCGTCGATGTGATCATCCAGGAGGGCGGAGGACTCGGGGTCCTGGAGGAGCTCGAAGAAGCCGAGGAAGGAGCGGCCCGCCTCGGAGGACTCGATGCGGTCGACGCCGCGGAAGACGTCGTCGAGCACCTCCCCGCGCGATCCGGGGGCCTCGACGATCCGCTCGCGCAGGGAGCGGTTGAGATCGGCCATCTCGGAGCGCACGCGCGCGAAGTCACCGGGGATCTGCTCGGCCAGGGCGATGATCTCCTCGAGCCGCTCGGCGCCGTCGTAGGGGTCGAGGGGCTCCATCTGGCCGGTCTCGATGCGGGCGATCCGGGCGTCGATGGCGTCGCGCTCGGCGCGCAGCCCGGCCAGGCGGCGCTCCATGGACGGGTCGGAGTCGCGCACGAGGCGAGCGAGCTGACCGGCGATGGAGGCGAGGCGGGACTGGGTGACGGCGGCGCGGGGGCGCTCGACCTGCGACAGGTAGCGCAGGGCGGCCTCGGCGGGGGCGGAGAGCTCGTAGGCCTCCTCGCGCTCGCCGGGGGCGGTCGAGCGCACGAGGATGCCCTCGGCGCGCCAACGGTCGCAGTAGGTGCGGGCGGTGGTCTTCTCCCCCAGGTCCATGCCGGCCTCGCGCAGGGAGATCAGGTCCTCGTCGATGAGCTCGTGGAGGTCGGCGACGCTCATGCGGCGGCTCTGACCGCCCAGGTGGGAGCCGAGCACGGCGACGGCGATCGCGGCCTGGTCCAGGCGCAGGAGGCGCAGCCCGGCGTCGGCCTCGGGACCGGCCAGGAGGCGGCTCGCGCTCAGGGCGGCGGCGACGACGCCCGGGGACCGGGGCATGGCACCTCCTTCAGGGCGGTGGGCGGCTGCGAACGCGCGGCACAGTACCCGCCATCCCTGACACCCGGCTGAAGGCGGACGGGCGCCCGGGGCCCCCGCTACTCGGCGATGACCGGTTCATCGGCCTCAGGGGCGTCGGGCCCCGGGCCGTCGCCGTCGAGGTCGGCGCGGTCGACGTCGTCGAGATCCACCTGCTCGACGGGATCCGGCGGATTGTCCCCGGCGGACAGGAAGAGGCCCACCCAGGCGGCGCGCCTATCGGTGTCGATGAGGATGGCCTTGGCGAAGAGGGTGAGCGGGATGGCCAGGATCGCGCCGAGCGCGCCGATGACCTGGGACCAGAACAGCAGGGAGACGAAGGTGACGGTGGTGTTGAGGCCCACGGCGTCGCCGGTGAACTTGGGCTGGATGATGGACTGGATGACGAAGTTGAGCAGCGAGTAGATGACGATTACCCACAGGGCCGTCCAGGGCCCGGAGTCCACCACGGCCAGGAGGGCCGGCGGCATGACACCGATGACGAATCCGATGTTGGGGATGTAGTTCGTGACGAAGGCGACGACGCCCCAGGTGATGGCCATGGGAACGTCGAGCCACCACAGGGCCATCGTGTCGAGGACGGCGACGATGAGGCCGAAGACGGTGGAGACCAGCCAGTAGGAGCGCACCGACTCCGCGAAGCCGGCCAGCGCCGAGGCGAGGCCCGGCTTGAGTACGACGAGGGCGCGGGTGCGCCTCTCGATGCGCGCCATGTCGAACATGAGGAAGATGACGGCCAGGCCCATGACCATGAGCATGGAGCCGATGCCGGAGATCTGCTCGAGGAGGGCCTGCGCGAAGCTGACGACCTTGGAGGTGTCGACGGCCTTGGAGGCCTGGGCGACGAGGTCGGCCTGGGACATGCCCAGCCGGGTGAGGCGGTCCTGCAGCTGCGTCCAGATGTCGGCGAACCGGTCCGAGTAGCCCGGGAGGGTGTCAATGAGCTGCATGACGGCGATGCCGAGGAATGCGAACAAGCCCACGACGAAGGTGTAGATGATCACGATCGCGGCGAGCGCGGAGACCGGCCTCGGGATGCGGTGGCGGGTGGCCCAGGTGATCAGGGGCCGCACGGTGATGACCAGGGTGAGCGCGAGGAACACGGGACCGATGAGCCCGCGCGCGTAGTACATGCCGGCGCAGCACACCGCGAGCGCCGCCACCGTGAAGGCGATCGTCTCCCCCTGGCTGCGCCCGGGCTCCCCGGCGGGTGCGGGCGAGGAGGGCGCCAGGGGGCCGGGCGCCGTCCGACCGGCTGTCGTCGCTGGCGGGGATGGCGTTGGCCGCTCTGTCTTAGCGCTGGCAGTACTCATGGGCCGTATCCTCCCATGATCTCCCGTGCCGACCGGCGGGCGCCCCTCTCATCGGGCGGCGTCGACGGCGGGGGCGGGGGCCAGGACGCGCTCGATCCACGGGTCGACGGCGGCGTAGTAGGCCCGGCGCCTGCTGCGGCGGATGAGGTGCCCCGCGCCCTTGATGAGCACGGGAGTGATGAGCGGGTTGCCCAGGGAGCGGGCCTCCTCCAGGCCGGTCGTGCCGAGGCGGGCGGAGCCGGGCTGGTCCCCGCTCAGGAGCAGCGCGGGAACCGTGAGGGCGGCCAGTGCCTCGCGCCAGGGGACCTCGGGGGCGACGACGCCGGTGCGCAGGAGCCTCGGATCCACGCGCTGGCTGGCCCAGACCGAGGGCAGGGCCTCGGCCTCGGGCATGGTGGCCGAGGCGAGGGCCCGCAGGACGGCACCGGCGGGATTGGCGAGCTCGGCGTCGAGGGCGCGCTCCCGGGCGGCGCCGCGGGCGAGCAGCTCGGAGGGACTGCGGGTGCCGTAGAGGGAGGGGTCCTCCAGGACGAGGCCGCTGACGAGCTCGGGGCGGCGGATGGCGGCGACCATGGCGGTCGCCCCGCCCATGGAGTGGCCCAGCACGATCGGGGGCCGGGGCGGGGCCAGGCCGAGGGCGGCCCGGCCCCGGGCCTGGGTGGAGAGGTCGGTGAGGAGGCCCAGGGCGTCGTCGACGAGCTGCTCGCCGGCCCGCTCGAGCTGCGAGGGCTCCCAGCAGGGCGAGAGCCCGTGCCCGCGGGCGTCGACGGCGATGACCCGGTAGCCGCGCCGGGCCCAGTGGTTGATCGCATCGGCCTGGGATACGGCCGAGGAGGTGATGCCGTGCAGGAGGACGAGGGTGGGAGCGTCGTCGCGGCCCACGGTGATCCGCGCCAGGGAGGAGTGCATGGGCGCCATCCTCCCCCATTAGGCTGTACCCATGACAGGGGACAGAGATACGAATGAGCAACAGGTTGCCACCAGCGAGGACGCACGGTCCGGACGGATGAACGTGGAGTCCTTCAACCTGGACCATCGGAGGGTGCGGGCCCCCTACGTCCGTATCGCCGACCGCAAGGAGCTGCCGGGCGGGGACACCCTCGTCAAGTACGACGTCCGCTTCTGCCAGCCCAACACCGAGCACCTCGGGATGAGGGCCGTCCACTCGATCGAGCACCTGAGCGCCGAGCTCATGCGCGACCACACGGACAGGCTCATCGACTTCTCCCCCATGGGATGCCAGACGGGCTTCTACGCGCTCATGCTGGGCGTTGAGACCGAGGAGTTCCTGGGGCTCCTGGAAGCGACGATGCGCGACATCCTCGCGGCCGCCGAGGTGCCGGCGGCCAACGAGGTCCAGTGCGGCTGGGGCGCGAACCACTCGTTGGCCGAGGCCCAGGACGCCGTGCGGGCCTTCCTGGCCAAGCGCGACGAATGGGAGACCGTCTTCCCCACCTCATGCTCATGAGCGAGACCGGTCGTTATTGTCATCGAAACCGGTCCTGAGGACCGGTTTCGATGACAATAACGACCGGTCTCGACGAAGGAGGGGGCGGGGGAAGGGGGCGGGTGACGGCGCCGGGGCCTACGATCGGCGCATGACCGCCGCTCCCGCGCCCCTCGCCCGGCACCTCGCCGGGCCGCTCGATCATGCCGAGGCCCCCGTCCTCGTCCTGTCCCACGGCATCACCGACTCGGCCGCCTGCTGGATCGAGGCGGTCGAGCGCTGGGCCCCGCGCTACCGAATCGTCGCGCTCGACGCGCGCGGCCACGGGGACTCCCCCCGCTGGGACGACGCCGACCTGAAGAACCAGGAGACCGCCGGGCGCCGCCTGGCCGCCGACCTCTCCGACGCCCTGGAGGATCTGCGCTCCCACGGCCTGCGCACGTCGCCCGAGGAGCCCTCGGCCGGCCCCCTGCGCGCGCCGCTGCTGCTCGTGGGGCACTCCATGGGCGGCGTGACCAGTCTCGACGTCGCCTACCATCGCCCGGACCTGGTCGACGGCGTCGTCGCGGAGGACCCCGCCTTCGTCACCCCGGCATGGCGGGCGCTCCTGCGCGCGAACGCCTTCCGGCAGGTCGCCGAGATGAAGGGGATCGCGAAGGACCCCGAGGCCCGCTTCACCGCGGAGACCACCGAGAACCCCACGTGGTCGCACCGGGAGGTGCGTGCGAGCGTGGAGGCCTCCTGCGGCGTCGACCTGCGGTTCATCGGCCTTGGCTGCGTCAGCCCTCCGACGCCGTGGGAGGAGGTCGTCGATGGCCTGGCCGTTCCCGCGCTCATCATCACGGGAACCGACGGCGTGGTGCTGCGCGGCGACCACTACCTGAACCTGCTGGCGCGCAAGAACCCGCTCATCTCCACCTCGGTGATCGTGGACGCCCCGCACTGCGTGCGCCGCACCTTCCCCGAGCGCTTCCACGCGGTGTCCGACCCGTGGATGGAGATGGTCATCGCGCGCCGGTCCCGGTCGGAGCGCGCCGCGTAGGCTCACGCCATGACGCTCCCCCAACCCCAGCGCCCCGCGCAGGCCCAGCCCGCGCAGCCGGTCCGCTCAGTTCATGCCGTCGTCCTGACCGCCATGGAGGAGGAGGCGCGCCCCTTCCTCGATCGCCTTCCCGCGCTCGACGGCGCCGCTCCTCCCCCGCTCAACGGTGACGCATGGGCCGCAAGCCTCGAACTGCCCGCCCCGGCCCGGGAGGGCTCCGACGACCCGGATCCCGGGACCACCCGGGAGATCCTCCTCATCCGCTCGGGGATCGGCCTGGTGGCCGCCGCCTCGGCGCTGTCGGCAGCGCTGACGCGGGTGGCGCCGCGCGCGATCGTCTCGGCCGGGACGGCCGGGGGCCTGGCCCGCGCCGTGGAGGTGGGGGACGTGTGCGCCTCCACCGCCTTGGCGTTCACGGATGCCGACGCGACGGCCTTCGGCTACGCGCGCGGCCAGATCCCCGGGCAGCCCCCCGTCTTCGAGGCGGACACCGGGATGCGCCGGACGGTCGCGACTCATGGCCCCGCGGCGCTGACTTCCGCCACCCCGGCCTCGTCGTCGGCGCGCCTCCACCTGGGCCAGATGCTCTCCGGCAATTCCTTCGTGACGGCGGCGAATGTGGCGGACACGCGCGAGGCGTTCCCGGAGGCGGTGAGCACGGACATGGAGTCGACGGCGCTGGCGCAGGTGGCGGCCGCTGCGGGCGCCCCCTTCGTCTCGGTGCGCGGGATCTCGGATCTGTGCGGTCCCGAGGCGGGCCAGGACTTCCACATCGGCGCCGACGAGGCCGCGGCCCGCAGCGCCGCCGTCGTCATCGCCGCCCTGACCGCGCTCGGCTGAGTCCGCCTCCCCCGGCCGCGCCGCCCGCGCGCTCAGGAGAGCTTGACGTCGCCGAGGACGGCGATCGCCCCCGAGGCGCCGCCGCTGGGGGTGAGGACGATCCTGAGGCTCTTCACGCCGGTGAGATCCAGAGTGATGCTCTTCGAGACGCCGCGGGAGATGGTCTCGGTGGCCACGGGAGCGGAATCGGCGAGGATCTGGAGGCTGAAGCTCGCGCTGGGGTCGCGCGTCTCATCACTCAGTCCGAATGTGCCGGTCAGCCGGGTGTAACCACCGCCGAGGTCCCACTCACCCGCACCCTCGGAACTGCCCGCGCTCGTGTAGGAGAGCGCGTGGGGGTAACTGGTGCCGGCGATCTTGACCGGGGCGGCTGAGAAGGAGGAGCTCTTGGCGGGCAGATCGGCGAGATATCCCGGGGCCGCCTTCGTCGTCGGCCCGCCCGAGGCCGAGTGCGCGCGCCGCATCGCGGGACATCATGGGATTCCGAGCGGCCCGGGCTGCGCCACGGGGCCCTCCGGGTGCAGGCTTGGCCCATGAGAACTACTCCCCCCATCGCCCTGGCCATCGCCGGCTCCGAGGCCTCCGGTGGCGCTGGCGCGCAGACCGATATCAAGACCTTCCAGCAGCTCGGCGTCTTCGGCTGCACGGCCCTGACCTGCATCGTGTCCATGGATCCGAAGGCGAACTGGGACCACCGCTTCGTGCCCGTGGACCCGCAGGTCATCGCCGACCAGATCGAGGCCTGCGCGACCGTCCACTCCAGGATCGACGCCGTGAAGGTCGGGATGCTGGGCACGCAGCCCACGATCGACGCCGTCGACGCGGCCCTGGAGCGCTACGACTTCCCGATCGTGGTGCTCGACCCGGTCCTCATCTGCAAGGGCCAGGAGTTCTCCGCGGCGATGGCGGTGGACAACGCGCTGCGCGAGAAGATCCTGCCGCGCGCCACGATGGTCACCCCGAACCTCTTCGAGTCGGCGACGCTGGCCGGCGTCGAGGAGATCACCTCGGTGGAGGCGCTCAAGGACGCGGCGAAGCGGATCTTCGACCTCGGCGTGCCCAATGTCCTGGCGAAGGCCGGCCCGAGCCTGGGCACCGGCACGGCGCTGGACGTCTTCTACGACGGCTCCACTCTGGAGGTCCTGGAGGTCCCGGCGGTGGGCACGGAGCGGATGCACGGCGCGGGCTGCACGCTCGCCGCGGCGGTGACGGCGGAGCTCGCCAAGGGGGCCGCGCCCCTGGAGGCGGCGGTGACGGCGAAGAACGTGGTCTCGGCGTCGGTCAATCCCGGCATGCGCGGGAACATCCCCTTCACCTACGTCTGGCAGGGCGACTACCGGGGCTGAGCGCCGGGTAGCCCGCCCATGATGGCGAGGTTTGAGGATTGCTCGGGCGCTCAGCGCCCACCAGGCCTGGCGCCCAGCACCTCACAAGCTCCTGACCTGCGATGACATACGACCTAACATCACGTCAGGAAAAGGAATCCTCAAACCTCGCCATCTTCTCCACCCTCCGCGCCCCGCGCTTCGGGTCTAACGCTCGCGGATCAGTCCCGCAGGCCGCGGCGCAGGATGAGGACGACGCCGCCCACGCCCAGGGTGATGATCGCGAAGAGCACGAGGGTCGCATTGGCCCCCGTCATGCCGAGCATGCCCAGCAGTCTCTCCTGCGTGGACCGTGGCGTGCTCACGGGCTCCTCCGGGGCGGCCACGACCTCTGAGCCCGTGCTCGGGGCGCCCACTGAATCAGCGGTGCCCCCCGTCGGCGCGGCCGCCGGGGCCGGAGTGGCCGTCGCGCTCGTCGGGGCGCTCGGCGTCGCCGTGGGGGTGGCGGTGGATGTGGGCGCGGTGGTCGGCGTGGCGTCAGGCGTCGGGCTCGCCTCGGGCGCGGGCTGGGGGGCCTCCGTCGAGGTTCCACCACTGGGTGCCACCGAACTGCCCGGCGTTGTCGATGGCGAGGAGGACGAGCCCCCGCCGGATACCTCGAAGCCCGCCTGGATGTCGTCGGGGTAGGCCGCGAAGTTCTGGGTGGCGTAGATCGAGCCGTCGGAGGACCGGGCGATGCCGATGCCGATGGCAGTGGCGTTGCGGTCCACCATGTTCTGGTAGTGGCCCGGAGAGTCCACCCACTGCTGGAACAGGGCGTTGCCGAGGTCCGCGCCGGACAGGCCGAAGCCATTCATCGCTATGTTCTCGGCCACCCACGTCCACCCCGAGGGGAAGGCGTTGCGCAGATTGGGCCGGTGGTACAGGTTGCTCTCGGCGGCCATCTGGCCGGACCAGTCCTGGGCGACGTCGTCGAGCTCGACGAGCCGGGTGAGCGGTTTGAGACCGCTGCTCTGGCGCAACTCGTTGACACGGGTGAGGATCTGCTGGGCGGCGGCGCTGTCGGCGGAGGTCGCAGCGGGCAGGAGGACCCTCGCGGCTCCGGGGCTGACCGGCGACGCCGGGGCCTGCGCCGCGACGGCCTGGGGGGTGATCCCCACAAGCGTCGCGGTGACGGCGGCGGCGGCGAAGAGGCGGGTGATCTTCACAGGGCTGAAATCTCCATGGGTAGTCAGTTCTGTCGACACTCACCGGGACGCTAGGGGCTCGGGAGCATCAGGCGCGGATGGGGTCCGCGCCTTCATGATACCCATCCCGTGATCTCCGTGTTACCTGACGGGCTCTGGAACTTCTTCAGGACGCACCTCGTCGAAGCGGGTTTGGGAGGTGACTCACAGGGCCACGAGTATCTGAACCATCACGATCTTGACCACGATCGCCAGAGCGAAGAGGGTCGCGTACCCGGCCTCGATCCGCACGTCCTCACTGCGGGACAGGGCGTAGGAGAGGATCGCCGGCTGCCCCACGAGGCCCGCCAGTCCACCGGCGGCCCGCGCGGCGGAGAGCCCGACGAGTCTCGCCCCCGTGAGAAGCACCACGGCGCTGACGGCGACGACGATCGCCGCAAGCCCGCCCACGGCCAGGCCCGTCGAGGAGAAGGCGGCGGCCGCGAACTGCGGGCCGGATGCCAGGCCGATCGCGGCCAGGAAGAACAGGAGCCCGAGTTGACGGATCGTGGCGTTCGCGGCATGGGGCAGCCCCCACAGGAAGGGGCCGGTGCGCCCGAGGCGCCCGAGGATCATGCCGGCCACGAGCGGCCCTGCGGCGACCCCCAGCTTGAGGGTGATGCCGCCGGGCAGCGGGATGGCGATGAGCCCGAGCAGTACGCCCAGGGCCATGCCGATGCCGACGCTGAAGGCGTCGATCTGCGAGATCTTGCGCTCGGAGTCGCCGAACCAGTCGGCGGCCTCCTCCAGCCTCTCGCTGGGCACGACGGCGAGCACCCTGTCCCCCAGCTCGAGCACGAGGTCGTCGCGGGCGAGCAGGTCGAGGTCGCCGCGCCGCACGCGGGTGATGACGCCCGCGAAGCGCCCGGGCATGTCCAGCTCGGAGATCGTCCGCCCCGCCACGCGGGTGGAGGAGACGGTGAGGCGGCGGTGGTCCACGGCCCGGCGGTCCTTGGCCAGGCAGGAGCGCAGCCCCGTGCCCAACTCGTGCATGGCCTCCTCGACGGCGGCGGGCGCCCCGACGACGACGACCTTGTCCCCCGGGGCCAGCTCCTCACCGGGGTCGACGACTCGCGTGACGCCGTCGCGCTCCAGGTAGGAGATGCGGATGTGGGCGCGGGTGAAGGCCTCCATCTGATCCAGCCGCACGCGGGTGAGCACGTAGACGCTGGTCGCGGTGATGCCGTCGGCGCTGGCGGGGCGGGGGTCCCTGCGACCCGGCCAGCGCTGGCCGATGACGATGGCGACGACGATGATCGCCACGGCCACGCCCACGGGGTAGGCGATGGCGTAGCCGATGGAGGGCTCCTGGTTCCCGGCGGCCTCGATCGCGGCGTCGAGGACCGGGGAGGTCAGGGCGCCCGCGTAGGCGCCGGCGTCCATCGCGGGCGTCACCCCGGTCAGGTGCGAGAATCCGGCCCCCACCGCGCCGGCGGCGGTGAGCGCGACAACGCACAAGGCCATGAGGGGCATCTGCCGGCCGAGGTTGCGGAAGAAGGTGTTGCCCGCGCCGAGCCCCACCGTGTAGCAGAACAGCCCGAGCCCGAGGGCGCGCAGCATCCCGAGGTCGGCGCCGAGCCCGGGGTCCAGTGCGCCGACGGCGAGCCCCACGAACAGCGCCCCCGCCGCACCGAAGCGGATCGGCCCGAAGGGGATCTGGCCGACGGCGGTCCCGAGCCCGATGACGAGGAAGACCGTGAGCAGGGGGGTGGCGGCGAGGACGCCGATGACGCCATCAGGGATGAGCCCCGCCGCAACCGGATAGGTCATGTGAATCGCTCCAGGCACATCGGACAGGGTAGGCCACATCAGCGTGCGCCCCTCATAATCCCGGTTTCGCCGGGAGGCAAGGGCGCTTGGCGCGCCGTCGGGGCCGGGAGTAGGTTCGCAGAGCCTCATACCGGAGACGAGCACGCACCAGCACCGCAGCGAGGAGCATTCCCATGGCTGACTTCACCGACGACGGCATCGACCGCACCACTACCCTCAAGGTGTCCGGCCTGACGTGCGGGCACTGCGTCGCCCACGTCACCGAGGAGCTCGAGGCGCTCAAGGGCGTCAAGGACGTCTCCGTCGTCCTCAATAAGGGCGGGCAGTCCGTCGTCACGGTCGTGTCGGACGTCGTGCTCGATGACGCCGCCCTGGCCGAGGCGATCGACGAGGCCGGTGACTACACGCTGGACGCCGTCGAGCGCGACGTCCGCATCTCTTGAGCACCCGCGAGGTCGATCTCGCGGTCGGCGGCATGACCTGCGCGTCCTGCGTGGCGCGCGTGGAGAAGAAGCTGCGCAGGATCGACGGCGTCGAGGCCAGCGTCAATCTGGCCACCGAGTCCGCCCACCTCACTGTTCCCGACTCCGTGACGGATGACGAGCTCATCGCCACCGTCGCCCGGGCCGGGTACTCGGCGGCCCTCGCCGGTCCGGTCGCGGCGCGGAGCGCGGAGGCCCCGGCGGAGCCGAGGCCGTCGACCTCCCCCGAGGAGCCATCGGCCCGGCCCACCGATAACGCCCCCGCCGAGTCGGCGGCCACGAGGAGCACTCGCGGCTCACTGGGCGCCTCCCACCTCGTGCGCGCCGAGGACCTGCGGCGCCGCCTGATCCTGAGCCTGGTGCTCTCGGTCCCGGTCATGGCCATCTCAATGAGCTCGGCCCTCCAGTTCACCGGCTGGCAGTGGGCGCTGGCCGCCCTCACGCTGCCGGTGGTCACCTGGGGAGCGTGGCCCTTCCACCGCACGGCCCTGGCGGGGCTGCGGCATGGGGCCTTCACCATGGACACGCTCGTCTCACTCGGTGTGGCGGCCTCGACCCTGTGGAGCCTGTGGGCGCTCATCTGGGGCGGTGCGGGCGAGATCGGCATGAAGATGCCCATGGACCTCGCGAGCATGCTCACCGGCACCTCCGGCGGGGGCGGGCACCACGCCCACATGTACTTCGAGTCAGCCGCCTGGGTGACCACATTCCTCCTGGCCGGCCGCTACGCGGAGGCCCGCGCCAAGTACCGCTCCGGGGACGCCCTGCGCGCCCTTCTCGAGCTCGGCGCCAAGGAGGCCGGCCGCGTCCGACTCACCGCTCCCTCCGGCTCCGCCGACGCCATCGACGTCCTGGACGACGACGGCGCCCCCCGCCCCGACGCGAAGCGCCGCGAGGAACGGGTCGCCGTCGACGACCTGGCCGCCGGCGACCTCATCGCCGTGCGACCCGGGGAGAAGATCGCCGTGGACGGCGTCGTCGTCGAGGGCGCCAGCGCTGTGGACGCGTCCCTGCTCACCGGGGAGTCCGTGCCGGTGGAGGTCGGCGTGGGCGACGAGGTGACCGGTGGGACGATCAACACCTCCGGAGCCCTGCTCGTGCGCGCCACGCGCGTGGGCGAGGGCACCACCCTGGCGCGGATCGGCGCACTGGTGACCGCGGCGCAGGCGGGCAAGGCGCCCGTGCAGCGCCTCGCCGACCGCATCTCCGGGGTGTTCGTGCCCGCCGTCCTGGGGATCGCCGCCCTGACGCTCATCGGCTGGCTCGTGGTCGGAGCCTCCGCGCAGGACGCCCTCACGGCATCGGTCGCCGTGCTCGTCATCGCCTGCCCCTGCGCCCTGGGACTGGCCACGCCCACCGCGATCCTCGTGGGCTCGGGCCGAGCCGCCCAGCTCGGCGTCGTCATCCGGGGCCCGGAGGTCCTGGAGTCCACGCGCTCACTTGACACGATCGTCCTGGACAAGACCGGCACTGTCACGACGGCGCGCATGAGCCTCGACGCCGCCGCCAGCGCCGGGATCGGGAGTGAGCCGGGGAGGCGGGGCCGATCCGCCCTCCCCACGATCGACCCCCTCATGCTGGCGGGCGCGCTCGAGGCCTCCAGTGAGCACCCGGTGGCGGCGGCCATCACGGCCGCCGCCCGCGAGCGCGCGGAGATCGAGGGCGCCCGACTCCCGAGGGCCGAGGGCTTCGTCAACCACGGGGGCCAGGGCGTCACGGGTCGGGTGACCGGCGCAGCTGCGGAGCCGGGAGGCACGCACGAGGTCGCCGTGGGCCGGGCCCCCTGGATCGCCGGGCGAGGCGCCGTCCTGCCCGGCTACCTGTCCGACGCGCTGGAGGCCGCCGAGTCGACCGGAGCCACAGGGGTTGTCGTCGCCATCGACGGCCGGGCCGCCGCTGTGCTGGCGGTGCGCGACACGGTGCGCCCCTCCTCGGCCGCCGCGATCGCCGAGCTGCGCGCCCTGGGGATCCGCCCGATCCTGCTGACCGGGGACAACGCCCGGGCGGCGGCGCATGTGGCGGGGCAGGTCGGGATTGATCCGGCCGATGTGCGCGCCGAGGTCCTGCCCACCGACAAGCGCGACGTCGTCGCCGAGCTCCAGGCTTCCGGCGCCGTCGTCGGCATGGTGGGCGACGGGGTCAACGACGCCGCGGCCCTCGCCCAGGCGGGCACTCGGGGACTGGGCCTGGCCATGGGCTCGGGGACGGATGCGGCCATCGAGGCCGCGGACATCACCCTCGTGAGGTCCGATCTCGACGCGGTGGTCGCCGCCGTGCGGGTGAGCCGGGCCACCCTGCGGATCATCAAGCAGAACCTGTTCTGGGCCTTCGCCTACAACGTGGCGGCGATCCCGCTGGCCATGGCCGGGATGCTCAACCCGATGATCGCCGGCGGTGCGATGGCCTGCTCCAGCGTCATCGTCGTCGCCAACTCGCTGCGCCTGCGCAGAGCGGGCTGAGACGCCGAAGACACAGTGGGACGGCGCGCCGATCCCCGTAGAATCCCGCCATGACCGACGCCGAGTCCCCGACCTCGGGCAGCGCGCCCGCCGACGCCGCGCCAGCCCTGTTTGCGGCGCCTGCGGCGCCACCAGCATCCGACATCCCGCCGGTGCCCCCCACGCCCGTGACCTCCCCGGTCGGCATCCCCCGCATCGGCCTGACACCCGTGGTGGAGGCGGCCCCTGAGCCGGAGCCCGGGCCCCGCTCGGCGACGCTGCTCGTCGACGAGGCCCCCCGCCGCCGCCGC
>NZ_MVIW01000038.1 GCF_002072185.1 Actinomyces denticolens | reverse complement strand
GGCGGCGCCCGGGGAGCCGGAGGGACTTCCGGTGCGGCCGGGCCGACCCCGGCCGGGCAGGGCCTGGCCGCGGGCGGCGGCGCGCGCGGCGGCAACGGCGGCGGAGACGCCGGGGGCGGGCGACCAGGTGTCCTCGGGGGCGACGTCGTCGCCGTCGTCCGCGGGCTCGTCGGGGATGGGCACGCCGTCGGAGAAGGAGGAGGGGCCGTCCCAGCTGACCACCGGGTGTGGGGCGGGAGCGGCCGGGACCGGCGGAGAGGCGGGGGACGCGGCGGCCGACGACGGCGCGGCGGGAGACGGGGAGGAGGCGGTGGGGCGCGGGATCTCGGGAAGGGCGTGGAGGCGGTGGACGGTGGCCAGCGGGGCATCGGCCTCGGGTGAGGGGGACTCCGGGGCCGGGACGGCGGCGGGAGACGCGGCGGCATCGGGCGAGGGGGCGTCCCAGGCGCGGCCCGCGGGGGCGGCCGCGGGGCCCGGAGCGGAGGCGGGGGCGGGTGTCTCCGCCCGCGGCGCGGGAGCGGGGGGCTCCGGCTCGGCCTTGGCGGCTGCGAGCGCGCCACCGGGGATGGCGACCTCGCCCCAGCCGTCGTCGCCGACGGCGCGGGCGGGCGGGGCGCTCGAGCTGCTCGGCGCCCCATCCCGGGCGGGGGCGCCGGCCTCGGGGCTGAGGCCCCGCGGGGGCTCCGGGGCCTCGTCGATCGGGGGTTCCGGCCCGAAGGGGGCGGGCTCATCCCAGGCGGTGGGGGCGGTCTGGCGGCTGGGGCGCTCGGCCGGGGCGGCGGGAACGCTCTGGGCGCCGCGCGGACTCAGGGGGGACGAGGGGCGGCCGGAAGCCCCGGGAGCCGTGGGGCCCCGGCCGGGTCCGCCGCCCTGGCCGGCCGGGCCTCCCGGCCCTTCCCCATCGCCGCCGGCGACGACGGCGCGCACCTGGAGGTCGAGGCCGAGGGCCTGGTGGATGGCGGCGGCGAGGATGGGGCCGTGGCCGCCGTTGTCGAAGGCGCCGACGAGACCGGGCGCGGTGAACAGGAGCGTGAGGGTGCCGCCGCTGATGGGCCCCGGCTGGGCGTTGGGCCCGACGAGCGCCCACGTGGCGCGGCGCGAGCGCTTCGCTGCGTCGAGCACCTCCTCCCAGCGCGCGCGCAGCATCTCGGCATCAGCGGCGCCGGGGGCGGAGGGTGCGACCGGCGCCGGGCCGACGCTGGGCGTGCTCGGCGCGGCGGGGGCGGAGGGCGCCATGGGGGCGCTCGTCGGCATGGGGGCGGCAGAAGCCGCGGAGGCGGGAGCGGCCGGCTCTCCCGCACCCATGCCGGGCGCGGCCGGGGCGTCCCAGTCGACGGCGACCGGCCGGGCGGGCTCCGACTCATGCGGAGCCGCGAGCCGTGCGGCGCTCCGGGCGGGCGTGGCTGCCGCAGCCGGCGCGCTCGGCGCGGCAGGTGCGGAGGGCGCCGATGCTCCCTGGGCCCCTGCGGCCGCGCGCTGCGCGATCTGAGCGGCCATCTCCCGGCCGGAGGCGGCCTGGGGGTCCTGCGCCGCCCCACCAGGGGCGCGGCCAGGCCGGCCCGCGCCGCCCGGCCGCCCCTGCTGCCCGGGCGTTCCAGCGGTGCCCGCCTGCGCCGTCGGGCCCCCTGCCGCACCAGCGCGCTGGGAGGGGACGAGGAGGCGCGCCATGAGGAGCTCGAGCTGGAGCCTCGGGGAGGTGGCGCCGACCATCTGGCCGAGGGCCTGGGCGGTGAGGTCGGCCGCGCGGGAGAGCCCGGCGGCGCCGACGGTGCGGGCTTGAACCTCCATGCGCGCCAACTGGTCCGCGGGCAAGGAGCCGAGAGCGGGCCCGGCCTCGGAGCCGGCCAGGGCGATGACGAGCAGGTCGCGCAGCCGCTGGAGGAGGTCCTCGACGAACCTACGCGGGTCGTGCCCGGAGGCGACCACCCGATCCACGACGCGGAAGACCCCTGCGCCGTCGGCCCCGGCGATGGCGTCCACGCAGCTGTCCAGGAGGGTGACGTCCGTGTACCCCAGGAGGGCGACGGCGCGCTCGTAGTCGACGGCGCCGTCGATGGCCCCGCCGATGAGCTGATCCATGACGGACAGGGTGTCGCGCACGGAGCCGCCACCGGCGCGCACGACGAGCGGGTAGACGCCCGGGCCGACGCTCACGCCCTCGGCGTCGCACAGGTGCGCGAGGTAGGCCTCCAGGATGTCCGGGGGGACGAGCCGGAAGGGGTAGTGGTGAGTGCGCGAGCGGATGGTGCCAATGACCTTCTCCGGCTCGGTGGTGGCGAAGATGAACTTCACGTGCGCCGGGGGCTCCTCGACGAGCTTGAGCAGGGCGTTGAAGCCCTGGGGGGTAACCATGTGGGCCTCGTCGAGGATGAAGATCTTGTAGCGGTCCCGGGCGGGGGCGAAGGCGGCGCGCTCGCGCAGGTCGCGGGCGTCGTCGACGCCATTGTGGGAGGCGGCGTCGATCTCGACGACGTCGAGGCTGCCGGGGCCGCCGGTGGCCAGGTCGCGGCAGGAGGGGCAGACCCCGCAGGGGGTGTCGGTGGGGGCCTGCTCGCAGTTGAGGCAGCGGGCGAGGATGCGGGCCGAGGTGGTCTTGCCGCAACCGCGCGGGCCGGAGAAGAGGTAGGCGTGGGTGACGCGGTCGCCGCGCAGGGCCGCCATGAGGGGGGCGGTCACGTGGTCCTGCCCGATGACGTCCTGGAAGGTGTCCGGGCGGTAGCGGCGGTAGAGCGCGGTGGTCACCCTCCGACTCTAAACGGGAGGGCTGACACCGCGCGAGGCGAAATGGGGCTGGGGGCGGCACCATCCGCGCCGACCGGTGCCATCCGCACCGAGTGGTGCCGTCTGCACCCACCGGTGCGGGCAGGACGCACCAGTGGGAGTAAACGGCACCGCTCAGGGCGCACCGCACCACTCGGTGCGCGACGCACCACTCGACCGTTGCACCGTTCCTGCCGGCCATCGCGCCTTCGCCCGGCACGCGAGGACCCCCCGTGCACCCGCCAGAGCCCGCTTACCCTTGCTACCTTCCGGTCCTGGGGGATTCGCTGGATGACACCGCACGAGGGGCCGGGCAACACCATACCCGACGATGCCCCGGCCCGTCGCCCTCGGCGCCCCGGCCGCTCTCTCAGACCGTCGCATCGGATTGCCGCGGCGGGACGAAGACGGGCTCGCCCGCGGCCCGACCCCGCGCTCACAGGGCCGGCGCCCCCAGATGCTTGCCAGACCCACTGCCGACGGAGCCCGCCTCCGAGCCCTTGACGATGCGCGTGACCGATCCCACCGGCGCCGGGGCCAGGCCGAGTGGCGCCGATCCGGAGGGGTCGGTATATTCGCTGTCCGTTGCACGTGGCGGCATGCCGCGTGGGGCGCCTGGAGGATTCGCCTAGTGGCCTATGGCGCACGCTTGGAAAGCGTGTTGGGTGCAAGCCCTCGGGGGTTCGAATCCCCCATCCTCCGCCAGAGGACTCGGAGCCGTCGACTCGTCGCGATTCCGGTCCTTCCCCTCTTCCTGACGCCGATCTCCGAGCGATGCTCGGGAGCGGGGCGGGGATCTGGGCTCATCGGCGCACAGACAGAACGCGCGCATGGGCAGTGCAGCCCGTGGAACAGGTGGACGGCGCACATCATGCTTCTGTCATGAACAAGACCGCACGCGCCCTCGCCGTCCCCACCGCCCTCCTGCTTGCCGCCGGGCTCGCCGCCTGCGGAGATGCCCCTGTCACCACCACCAGCACTCCGCCGCCCACCGCGCAGGCGACTCCCAGTGCGGAGGCGACTCCCAGTGCGCAGGAGAGCCGTGCGCCCGGCATCCCCGCCGTCCGCGCCACCGACAAGGCGGGTGCCGGCAGCACCGGCATGCCGGGCTCCGGCAGCAAGAGGTCGGGGATCGTCCACTACACCGATATCCGGGTAGGCGATTGCTTCAACGATCCCGACGGCGATCCGGACGATGTCCACAACGTCGAGCTCGTCTCCTGCGACAGCCCGCATATCGACGAGGTCTACCACACCGTCATCCTCGACGACGCCACGTACCCCACCTATCCCACCGCCAGCGAGTGGCCCAACGTGCTCCGCAGCTCCTGCCTCGACGCCTTCAAGACCTACGTCGGCATCGACCGGGACTCCTCCACCACCTACCGCACTCACGCCTACAACCCGAGCGAGCAGTCCTGGGCACGGGGCGACCGGACCATCAGCTGCCTCATCACCAGCAAGGACGGCAACCCCTTGACCGGCTCCGCCGCCGGCACCAAGAAGTAGCCCGGCGGAGCGCTCGCGCCGGCCGCCCCGAGACTCGCGGAGGGGTCTGTCAATTCTGCTGCCGTGCGCCGGGGCTGGCCGATCGACGCCGACGACGATCGTTGGAATCGCGCAGATCGTGGAGGCCTCCCTCCGCGAGGCCAACCCCGCACGGCAGCAGAATTGACAGCACGTGCCGTTGATGCGTACGGCGCCATCCCAACGACCGCGCTCCCCCCACACTTCCCCCAGTGCGCCCCCATAGTCTCCTTCACTGGCGACGGCACGCTCGGGGCTGCACTCACACCGACTTCTCGTTGCGAACACGTCGGCACGCTCCGCACGCCCAGCCTCGGATGTGCATAGGGCTCGCGATTGCACATTCGAGGCTCGGCACCCGCGCGCCCCACTACGTCATTCCAACGATCCATCTTTCCCGCCCTCGCCTGAGCGTGCCGAATCGTCCCGGGCGCTCTCACAGGGGGCGCACAACGCCGGCCAATGGGGGCCTTACGCTCACCGGTCAGGCTTCCTGCCATGACCAGCACGCATCGCACCACCATCACCCCCGGCTCCGAGGACGCCGCTGGCGCCACCGACCCGGGCGCCGCCGCCCACGCAACCCCCTCCGCCTCCAAGAGCCGCCACAGCCGCCGCCGCTTCCTGCTCGGCGGGGCCGCCCTCCTCGGCGTCAGCGCCGCCGGGGGCTCGGCCTGGGCACTGGACCGCTTCGTCATCGACCACGTCGAGGTCGCGGACGCCTCCGCCTACGAGGCCGCGAACTCCGTGGTCACCAACGCGGCCCAGGCCACCGCGAGCGCGGACCAGATCACCCTGACCGACGCCTCCTACACCTCCCCCACCACCTCGATCCGGATCGGCACCACGGTCACCGGCTCCGGGGCGGACACGCTCACCTACTACACGGCGGACATCACCGTCTCCGACGCCACCGCCGTGCGCAGCGCCTTCGCCTCCAACCAGTTCGGCCTCAACATCACCGCCAAGCCCAGCGAGATCGCCTCGGTCAACAACGCCGTCCTCGCCATCAACGGCGACTACTACGGCTTCCGCGAGACCGGCATCCTCATCCGCAACGGCACGGTCTACCGCGACTCCCCCGCCCGCGAGGGCATCGCCTTCTACACCGACGGCCACGTGGAGATCTACGACGAGACCGCCACCAGCGCCCAGGCCCTCGCCTCCGCCGGGGTCTGGAACACCCTGTCCTTCGGGCCGGCGCTCGTGCGCGACGGCCGGGTCATCTCCGGCATCGACTCCGTCGAGGTGGACACGAACGTCGGCAACCACTCCATCCAGGGGCAGCAGCCCCGCACCGCGCTGGGCTGCATCGGCACGAACCACTACATGTTCGTGGTCGTCGACGGCCGCTCGAAGGAGCATTCGCGCGGCGCCACCATGACCGAGCTCGCGCGGATCATGGCTGATCTGGGCTGCCAGTCGGCCTACAACCTCGACGGCGGCGGCTCGTCCGCCATGTACTTCAACGGCTCGATCATCAACCAGCCCTCCAACGGCGGCGAGCGGGCCACATCCGACGTCCTCTACATCGCGCAGGGGGCCTGACATGAGCAGCACGCGGACCCTCACCGCGCCGAGGCCGACCATGGGCGCCGCGAGCGCCGCCACCGATAACCGGATCACCCCCTCGCCGCCGACGCCGGGGCGGCGCTCGCCCCAGGCGGATTCCCAGGAGCCGGTCGGGGATCCGACGGCGGTGCGCCTGACCGTGCTCGTCCCCGCCTACCGCCCCGATGCGCGCCTGGCCGAGCTCACCGCGGACCTGCGCCGGGAGTTGCCGGGATGCGCCGTGCTCGTCGTCGACGACGGCTCCGGGCCCGAGTACTCGCCCGTCTTCGACGCCGCCCGCCGCCGGGGCGCCGTCGTCATCGGCTACGAGGACAACTGGGGCAAGGGGCACGCGCTGCGCACGGGGCTGGCCCATGCCGCGCAGCAGTGGCCCGGGGCCGACGTGGTCTGCGCCGACGCCGATGGGCAGCACACGCCCGCCGATATCGCCGCCGTCGCGGCACGGGTGCGCCGGACGCGGCGGATGACACTCGGCGTGCGCCGCTTCACGGGCTCGGTGCCACTGCGCAGCCGGATCGGCAACACGGCGACCGCGTTGCTCTTCCGGGGAGCGACCGGCTGGGCGCTCGGCGACACCCAGACCGGGTTGCGCGGCTACCCCGCCGGGGCCCTCGACTGGCTTCAGGCGGTGCCCGGGGACCGCTACGAGTACGAGCTCAGTGCCCTGCTGCGTGCCCGGGAGCTCGGGATGACCGTGGAGGAGGTGGAGATCACCACCGTCTACGAGCCCGGCAATCCGTCCAGCCACTTCCGGCCCATCGCCGACTCGGCCCGCATCTACGCCCCGCTGCTGCGGTTCATCGCCGCCTCCCTGAGCTGCTTCGCCATTGACTGGGCGGGGGTCATCGTCCTGTTCGCGATGACCGGGAACCTGCTGGTGGCGGCGGTCGGGGCGCGCCTGGTGTCCGGGAGTGCGAACTTCTTCATGAACCGTCGGGTCTTCCGGGCGGCGCCGGGCACTGTGCGCCGCACGGCCGCCCGCTACATCCTGCTTGCCGTGACACTGCTGGCTGGCAGCTACCTGGCGCTGCGGATCCTCACGGGGATCGGGCTCCCGCTCGGCGTCGCCAAGATCCTGGGCGACGGGGTGGTCTACGTCGCCTCCTACCTCGCCCAGCGCAGGCTGGTCTTCCGCGAGTCCGTGTGAGGAGCCGGCCGGGCGGCGTCGGGAGGGGGAGCAGGGAGAGCGGAGCCCGGGGCGCGCGGCGCGGGGTTGGACGCGGGGAGCGCGGGGCGCCCGCGGGGCGGGGGAACACCGGGCGGGAAGCACCGAGCCCCGGTCCTGCCGTTCAGGGAGGCAGGGCCGGGGCTCGGCCCGCACCGATGACCAATCAGAGATCGTCAGGGTCGGCCATCGGGTCGGTGCGCGCTTCAGGGGGCGCGGCTCATGTCACGGCGCGCGTGCCGTTGATTCCTACAGGGACCAGGACCCAGGGAGATCAGGGTTCAGGGACCAGGGACGAGGTCCTGGGCTAGGAGTCGGGCTGCGCGGTTACTCGAGGAACGAGCGGAGGTGTGCGAATGACTTGACGGATCCCCCATGTGATCCAACTCGCCATCACCTTCCTGTGTTCACCATCCTTTCGCTTCTCTGTGCTCGTGACATCGTGCGGGGTTCGGGGTGCCCCGCGACGACCCAAAGACTATGCGGCGCCCCGCGGCACTGCAAGTTCCCTACCAATCGTTACACCCCTAGAAGCAAGTCTTCACAGTTTGGGCTCCCGACCTGGGGTTTCACCCTCTAGTGCGGACGCTTCCGGGCCTCGATGACGCTGAAACGTTGCCGGAAACGGCATTTCAGACTTCCAAACGAGATCGCTCCTTAAGAGCACCGAGACCGATGTTTCCCGGGCGATACCGGGCCTTGCCGCCCCTGAGACACTCCGTTTCCGGCCCGAGATCAGGCGTATCCCTCCCGAGATCGACGTAGCCGCGCCGCGACCGCGCCTTGCCCGGGCCGAGACCTCCAGAGCGCCCCCGCCGGAGTCCGGCCCCGTCTCCCGCACGAGCGGACCGGGGCAGGGCGCAGCGGAACAACCCTCATGCCCCCGCGCTGCCCCCTCACCCCCGAGAAACCGTCTCAGCCCGGCCTTGCGCCCTCATCCTCGTAGTTTGAGGCCGCAGCGTGGGGACGAGACGGTTTTTGCGGGACGAGGGCGCGTGAGCGCCTCGTCGCCCACCCTTGACCTTCATACCTAGATGTTCTAGGCTTTCAATACCTAGCAGCACGAGATAAAGGGTGCGCATGAGACTGTCGAAGGACCTGGTCGCCGCCTCCGCGACCATCATGCTGCTGCGCATCCTGACCGGCGGGCCGGACTACGGATACTCGATCCTGCGCCGCATCGCCACAGCGTCGGGCGAGGAGATCGAATGGTCCGAGGGCCTGCTGTACCCCCTCCTCCACCGCTTGGAGCGCACCGGGCTCGTCACTGCCAGCTGGGGGCGGGCGGACAACGGGCGGCGCCGCAAGTACTACTCGATCACCGACGCCGGCCGCCGCGCGCTCACCGACTCCGAGGCCCAGTGGGCCCTCGTCTCCCGCACCCTCGACGCCCTGGCGCCCCTCAAGGAGAGCACCCATGACCGCGACCCGCGATGACCTGATCTCCGCCTGGCGCGCGGACATGCTCGCCATGTCGGCCCTCACCGCCGACGATGTCGCCGAGTTGGAGGACCACCTCATCTCCCAGGCCGATGAGCTGCGCCGAGCGGGGTTGACCGACTCCGAGGCCCTGCTCATCTCCCTGCGCCGCCTGGGGGCGCGCGACGCCGTCGCGCACGCCTACGCCCAGACGCATCCGGGCAGGCAGTGGCTCCAACTGGCCTTCGGCGCACCCGCGGGCGAGTCCCCCTCCCCCAGCGGGTCGGCCAGCGGAGCCCCCGGCAGCAGCGCACCACCGCTGGGCGCGCCCGTCCCCTCGACCCCGCCGCGCTCCCCCTGGAGGTTCCGCGTGCCACGACTGGCGGCAACGCCGCCGGGCATTCGCGACCTCGGGCTCGCCCTGCTCCTCGGGGTCCTGGCGGGGCTCGCCCTGAGGCTGCCCTCCGAGCTCATCTCGCCCGCCGACGGCGTCGACATCTTCTACTCCCGCAACATCGCCGCGCTGGGCCTGCCCTTCCTGGCGATCTACCTGGCGGTGCGCTCGCACGCCCTCCGCTCGGCCCGCGGGGGCCTGCTCCTCCTGGCCGTCGTCGCGGCGGGAAGCACCGCAGTCGTCAACCTCTTCCCGCGCGCCGGGGAGGCGGCCATGGGGGACTCCCTCACCCTCAGCGCGGTGAGCCTGCCCGTGGCGCTCCTGCTCGTCACCGGGATCGCCTACCTCGGCTCCCGCTGGCGGGATCTGGAGGCGTGGATGGACTGGCTGCGCTTCCTCGGGGAGTCGATCATCTACTCCGCGATCCTGTGGATGGCGACCGTGGTGGTCGGCGGCGTCATCATGCTGCTCTTCATCACGGTGATGCCCGAGGATCTCGTGCTCACCCTGGCGGAGTGGGCGCTGCCGATCGCCGTCGGACTGGTGGTGATGCTGACGGCGTGGCTGGTGGAGCGCAAGAAGTCGGTCATGGCGAATATGGCGCCGGTCCTCACCGCGATCCTCACACCGGCGCTGGTGCTGGCACTGGCGGTCTTCCTCGTCGCCGCCGCGGTGGTGGGCGGGCCGAGCCACCTGGATCGGGAGGTGCTCATCGTCTACGACCTCGTGCTCATCCTGGTCATGGCGATCATCGTGTTCACGGTCTCCGCACGCGATCCACTCACCCCGGCCCGACCGCTCGACTGGCTCCAACTGGCCCTGATCGTGGGGGCCGTCGCCGCCGACCTCATCGTCCTGTGGTCGCTGGTCGAGCGCTTCGCCGCTTACGGCTCCAGCCCGAACAAGACGACGGCGCTGGGCCTCAACCTCATCCTGCTCGCGCTCCTGTCCGGCTCGGCCTGGCACTACTGGGGCGTTCTACGGCGCGGGCGCACCTCGCTCGCCCTGGAGCGGTGGCAGTGCGTGGCCGTGCCAGTGCTCGTGGCGTGGGCGCTCATCGTCGCACTCATCCTGCCTCCGATCTTCGGCTACCGCTGATCACCGATCAGTCGCACTGCTCTCGGCGGTCATCCGGAAGGAGCACTGGAGATCCCTGAGCTCGACTGCCGCTCATGCGGGCCGGGCGGCAGGCGGCCCCGACGGCGTCGTCTGGCCGCAGTCGCCGGAGCGCCGCGGCCGTCGAGGCGCTGCACTTCGACCAGGGGCCCAGGTGGGAGCGAGCCGTCGTCGCCAGAACGCTCATACGCAGGTCAACCGGTAACCCGCGCCTCGGACCGTCTCCAGGCTCTCCCGGTTGAACGGGATGTCGATCCGCTTGCGGAGGTTGCGCACGTATACCTCCACGATGTTCTCACTGCCCTCGAAGTCCGAGCCCCACACGTTGTCCAGGATCTGCGCCTTGGAGAACACCTGGTCCCGGTTGCGCACCAGGAAGTGCAGCAGGGCGAACTGCTTGGCGGTCAGCTCCACCGCTTCCCCCCGGCAGGTCACCCGGTGGGAGGACGGGTCCAGCATCAACTCCCCGGCCCGCAGCGCCTCGAGCACCTGGTAGCCGTTGCGACCGGGCAGCATGATGTCCAGGACCACGACATCGTAAGCGCTCTCAGTGGCCAGCCAGAGCCCCTCCACCCCGTTGTGGCACACATCCACCACCATGCCCTCGGCCTCCAGGCCGCGGCGAACCGCCTGGGCGAAGGGGACTTCGTCGTCAACCAGCAGGATCCTCATCTCACTCCTCCACGCGGTCGGCCCCGGCACCCGGGGCGCCGGCCTCCACGTCGTCGTCGATGCGCGCCAGCTCCAGGGTGAAGCGGCAGGCCCCCGCCCCCTCAGCATCCGGCGGCACCACGCCCGCCACCAGGGTGCCGCCGTGGGCCCGGGTGAGCATCCGGGCGATCGCCAGCCCCAGGCCGGAGCCGCCACGGTCCCGGCTGCGCGCCTCATCCAGGCGGGCGAAGCGCTCGAACACCAGCTCCCGCTGGGACTCGGGCACCGGCTCGCCCGCGTTGTCCACATGGACCAGCACGCGCCCGGGGCGCGCCTCCACGCTCACCCGCACCCAGGCGGTCGAGTGCCGATCCGCGTTATCCAGGAGGTTGCGCAGCACCTGCCCCAGACGGCGCGGATCCGCCCGCACCTGGGCCGCCTCCAGGCTCACCCCCACCTCGTGCGCGCTCACGGCGCGCAGGCGCCGCGCCTCCTGAAGCACCAGGTCATCCACATCCACCGTCCGAAGGCGCAAGTCCAGGCCTCGGGCGTCGCTCTTGGCGGCGAGCAGCAGGTCATCCACCAGGCGACCCAGCCGCAGGATCTCGGCGCGCATCAACTGCCGATCCACGAGCGCGGCGTCGCCGGGCGCGCCCGCCTCACCCCGCCCGCCACCGGCTCCCGGCGCTGTCTCCAGCTGAGTCAGCAGCGTGGACACCGGACTGCGCAGCTCGTGAGACGCGTCGGATACGAAGCGGCGGCGGGCCCGGTCCGAGCGGGCCAGGCGCTCCAGCATCCCGTTCATGGTCACCGCCAAGCGCGCCACCTCGTCGCAACCAGCGGGAACCTGGACACGGCGATCCTGCCCGGTGTCGGAGATCGCCTCGACGTCGTCGACGATCCTGGTGACCGGACGCAGGGCCGAACGCACCGCCAGCCAGGCGAGAAGGGCGGCAGCCGAGACGGCCAGCACCGCCACAGCGGCCAGCAGTCGCTGGGTCCGGGCCGCGACCCCCAGCTCTATCTCAACGGGCGCCGCCACGATCACGGTGGTGCTCCCACCGCCAGTTCCCACGGACTCGGCGACGACGAGGTGCGGCACCTGGTATCCGCCCACGCCGGCCACCTGCGCCACCGTGGGACCCTCATCTCCGGGCGGAGGCACCAGGGCCGTGCTGGGGAGATAGGAGTAGTCGGCCACGTGCACCTGACCGTCGGGGGTCACAAGCTGCAGTTCAGAGGGGTGCAGAGCAGCCTCGTCCAGCGCCTGCTCCACACTCAGGGTGCCCTCGAGAAGCCGTCCGGCCACCGAGTCGGCGCGCTGGAGGGCGGTCACGCGGGCCTCCTGCAGCAAGGAGGACCGCAGCACCGCGCCCACCACCAGGACGCCCACTGTCAGAACGACAGTCGTGGACACGGCCGCCGGCGCGGTCACCCGGGTGGTCACGGTCCAGGAGCGCCAGGGGCGGCTCAGGGCTTGAGGCATGGGCGCATGCTCCCCGCAGGACCACGCGCGCGGCCAGCCGGCAGGAGGACGGGGCCTCAGGAGGGATTCAGGTTGCTTCAGCTCCCGCTCAGAGGGCCTGCGGCACGGTAGTGGCGCCAACAGGGGGCCGGACAGGATCAGCCCCCGGATCAACCTCCGACAGGGAAGGAAACCACCATGAGCATCAAGACCACTTTCTCCACCGTCCTGGCCAACCGCAAGCGCGCTGCCGGCATCGCCCTGTCAGGGGCGGTCCTGGCGGCCGGCATCCTCGGCACCGGGATGGTGGCCGGCCAGGCCGCCGCCGGCACCGCCGAGCCGACGGCCTCCCAGTCGCAGCCCGCCGCGCAGGAGGGATCGGAGGAGCAGGCGCCGCAGGACGTTGAGAGCGAGGACTGCTAGGAGGACTTCGCCAAGCAGTCCACGATCACCAAGGAGGCCGCGCTGCAGGCGGCACTGACGGCGCATCCCGGGGCCACGGCGATCGGCGCCCCTGAGGCCTTCCCCTGGGACGAGGACTCCGTGGTGTGGGAGGTGCTGCTCAGCTCCAAGGACTCCAAGGAGGTGATCGTCACGGTGAACGCCACTGACGGCACGATCATCGAATCGGAGGTGCTGGACCCGGCGCAGCCCGTCGACGCCGTCGAGCTGAACCTGGACCAGCCCTGCCAGTGAGCAGCCGCCCGGCGACCCTCAGCCCCGCCCGGCCCATTGGCCCGGCGGGAGCCGAAGAGGCTCGCCGCATGCCCGTGGCCGGTCCGTCGACCGGCCACGGGCATATCCGGCCCCAGTGCGAGCGCTCGCCGGGCTCGGCCGGTCGCCCCGGATGCGACCGATCGCCCCGGGTGCGGCCGGGCCCGCCGCCCGGGCCCGCCGCGGGGCCCGTCAGGCCTGGGGCCCGACCTTGGGGTGGCTGGAGAGAACGACCCGGTTCCAGGCACCGATCACGGTGGCCGCCCACACGACCGCCCCCACCTGCTCGGACGTCAGCGAGCCATCGTCCCAGGAGCGGTCCTCGGGCACACCCAGGCGGGTGACCTGCTCAGCCAGGCCCAGCGCGGCGCGCTCCTGGGCGTCGAAGTACTGGGTCTCCCACCAGGCGGCCAGAACCGTGAGGCGCTCCGGCTGCTCCCCCGCCTTCAGCGCGGCCTCGACGTGGGTGCGCAGGCAGAAGGCGCACCCATTGATCTGGGAGACCCTCACGTTGATCAGCTCTGCGAGGCGCTCGCTGAGCCCGGCGGCCTGGAAGGCGGTGTCCACCTGGGAGGTGAGCGCCTTGAGGCTGCTGAGGCTGTCCGAGTGCTGGGTGAACAGGTTGATGGAGGTCATACTGGCTCCTGCCTACGAGAGAATTAGGTCTAAAGTCCCAATCGTGGGACGCACTCCACAACCATCCCCCTCGCCGGTTCATTCCCGGCTCTTCCGCCGCGGGCGCGCCGGCCGCGACCCCGGGGCCCCGGGGCCCGCGCCTCAGGCCGGCCGGTAGGTGAATCGGTCCCAGCCGAGGGCCTCGACGGCCTCGGCCATGCGCTCGCACTGGGCGTCCCAGCCGGGGGCGACGACGTCGAAGGCCCCGCTCGTCCCCTCTCCGCGCGCCTGCTGGAGGGCGTAGACCCGCGCCCCGGCGTCGTGAACGCGGCGGGCCACCTCGACGACGTCGTCGGCGGTGACATCCCCCGGCACCACCGTGGTGCGCACCTCGAGATCCGGCCCCCCGGCGGCGCGGGCCGACACGAGCGCGGCCAGGCAGGACCAGGCCTTCTCCCCCGCGCCGGGCCGGCCGACGACGGCCTCGTAGTGATCGGGCAGGGCCTTGATATCGAGCCCAACCCAGTCGATGAGGCCCGAGGCCACGAGGTCGGCCAGCCGCCTCGGGTAGGCGCCGGCCGTGTGCAGCCCGACGGCGAAGCCCATCGACCGCGCCTCGGCTGCGGCGTCAGCGAGGGCGTCCTGGCGCAGGGCCTCCCCGCCGGTGAAGACGACGCCGTCGAGCAGGCCGCGCCGACGCTCCAGCAGCTCACGGACGTCCTCCCAGGCCACCGCACCCGGGGCGCGGGTGGGGATGAGCGCCCGGTTGTGGCAGTAGAAGCAGTTCCAGGGGCAGCCCTGGCAGAACACCGTGGCCACGAGGCGATCGGGCCAGTCGACGGTGCTCATGGGCACCAGCCCCGCGATCACCAGGGAATCAGCGGGACCGACGGGCCGTGGGGAGGGGCCATCGGGAGTGCTGGTGCAAGGCATGAGGGACCTACTTCCGTTGCCGAACGAGGGCAGGTGGGATGAGAGCCCCGAAGGCGTGGTGGGGCTGGCGGGAGCGACGCGAGGGACGAGCGGCGCGGATGGTAGCCGAGGGGCTCTCATCCCACCTACCTGCCGCCGCGGGCCCTCACGCGCTCACGGCGGTCAGGCGGGAGATGGCCGTGCCGTGCCCGGCGGCGGCGCCCTCGGTGAACATCCGCCGCTCGGCGTACTCGCCCTTCTTGCCGATGTTGAAGGAGCGCACGGGGCGGAAGTAGCCCATGACGCGGGTCCAGACCTCGCACTCGGTGGGCTCGGCGTCGGGGTGGAGGGCGGCACACTTCTCGCAGGTGGCGTGCTCGCCGGGCAGGTAGCCGTGGACCGGGCAGATGGAGAAGGTGGGGGTGATGGTGATGTAGGGGGTGCGGAAGGCCGTGAGCGAGCGGCGCACGAGCTCCTTGCAGGCGGCCGCCGAGGAGATGCGCTCGTTCATGTACAGGTGCAGGACGGTGCCGCCGGTGTACTTGGTCTGCAGCTCCTCCTGCATCTCCTGGGCGGCGAAGGGGTCGTCCGTGTATCCCACCGGGAGCTGCGAGGAGTTCGTGTAGTAGGGGTTGGTGGGGGTGCCGGCCTGGAGGATGTCCGGGAAGCGGCGCAGGTCCTCCTTGGCGAAGCGGTAGGTGGTGCCCTCGGCGGGGGTGGCCTCGAGGTTGTAGAGATGGCCGGTGGCCTCCTGGAACTCCACCATCTTGTCGCGCACGTGGTCGAGGATGCGCACGCACATGGCGTGGCCACGCGGGTCGGTGAGGTCGTACTCATCTGCCGTGAAGTTGCGGACCATCTCGTTCATGCCGTTGACGCCGATGGTGGAGAAGTGGTTGTCGAGGGTGCCCAGCCAGCGCTTGGTGAAGGGGAAGAGGCCGGTGTCGATGTGGTGCTGGATGACGGTGCGCTTGAGCTCGAGGGTGTCGCGGCCCAGCTCCATGAGGTGGTCGAGGGCGGCGGTCAGGGAGGCCTCGTCGCCGCGGTGGAGGTAGCCCAGCCGCGCCATGTTGATGGTGACGACGCCGACGGACCCGGTCTGCTCGGCGGACCCGAACAGGCCGTTGCCGCGCTTGAGGAGCTCGCGCAGGTCGAGCTGGAGGCGGCAGCACATGGAGCGGATCATGCCGGGATCGAGCTCGGAGTTGATGAAGTTCTGGAAGTAGGGCAGGCCGTACTTCGCGGTCATGGTGAACAGGCGCTCGGCGTTCTCCGAGTCCCAGTCGAAGTCCTTGGTGATGTTGTAGGTGGGGATCGGGAAGGTGAAGACGCGGCCGTCGGCGTCGCCGTCGGTCATGACCTCCATGAAGGCGCGGTTGATCATGGCCATCTCGTCGGCGAGGTCGCCGTAGGTGAAGTCGCAGAGCTCATCGCCGACGAGGGGGTGCTCATCGGCGAGGTCGGCGGGGCAGGTCCAGTCGAAGGTCAGATTGGTGAAGGGGGTCTGGGTCCCCCAGCGCGAGGGCACGTTGAGGTTGAAGATGAGCTCCTGCATCCCCTGGCGGACCTCCTCGTAGGTCATGGAATCGAGGCGGACGAAGGGGGCCATGTAGGTGTCGAAGGAGGAGAAGGCCTGGGCGCCGGCCCACTCGTTCTGGAGGGTGCCCAGGAAGTTGACGATCTGCCCGACGGCGGAGGAGAAGTGCTTGGGCGGGTTGCAGGCGATCTTGCCGGGGATGCCGTTGAAGCCCTGCTGGAGGAGGGACTTGAGCGACCAGCCGGCGCAGTAGCCGGCGAACATGTCGAGGTCGTGGATGTGCAGGTCGCCCTCGCGGTGGGCCCGACCGGCCTCGCGGGAGTAGATCTGGCTCAGCCAGTAGTTGGCGATGATCTTGCCGGAGGTGTTGAGGATCATCCCGCCCAGCGAGTAGCCCTGGTTGGCGTTGGCGTTGACGCGCCAGTCGGAGCGGTCGAGGTACTCGGTGATGGTGGCGACGGCGTCGACGACGGGGCGGTCCCCTCCGGCCACAGCGGAGTCAGCGGCGCCTTGGGCCACGAGCTCGGGGCGGGCCGCGGGGGCGAAGCCGACGGGCTCGGTGGGGCGGGCGGACTGGTTCTCGGGCTGTGCGGGCACTGCTCTCTCCCTGTCTGTGCTGTCTGCGATGACGCTCGCGGGCCTGGCACGGGTGCCGCGCGGCCGGCGACGCGACCGACCCTACCCCCGAATCACACTGATGCAACACATCATGTGGGCATGTTGTTCCCATTGACCACAACATCTTGTGGTCTCACACGGTTACGAAGCAGTAACTCTCACTCCGATAGCCATCGACTTTTCGGCGGGATGACGGCGAAACCCGAAGACGGGGAGAAGCGGCCGGCCGAACAGTGCGAGGTGCAAATCGAAGTGGCGCGCGCCACACATACGGCGCATGAACGGCGTGTCGACCACCCCTTGCCGGGACGTCGAACGCGGACGTGGCGCGGTTTGAGGATTCCTTTTTCAGACGCGATGTCACATCGCACATCGTCGCAGGTCAGAAGCCCGCACCGGGATTCCTCCAGGATGATAGGTCCCTCGATCAGCCGAGCAATCCTCAAACCTCGCCACTTCCGGGACTCAGCGGGCGCCCGCGCCGCGCGCCATCGCCAGGGCGGCGGCAGCGGCCTCGTGGCCCTTGTCCTCCACGGAGCCCTCCAGGCCGGCGCGGTCGAGGGCCTGCTGCTCGTCGTCGCAGGTGAGCAGGCCGAAGCCCACGGGAATGCCGGTGTCGAGCATGACGCGCATGAGGCCGGCCGTGGCGCCATCGCAGACGTAGTCGAAATGCGGGGTGCCGCCGCGGATGACGACGCCGAGGGCGACCACGGCGTCGTGGTCCGCCGCGGCCCGCTGCACCCCCAGGGGCAGCTCGAAGCTGCCGGGGACGCGGATGATATCGGGCATGACGCCGGCCTCTGCGGCCAGGCGCATGGCGCCGTCGATCAGCCCGTTCATGACGGTGTCATGCCACTGGGCGGCGACGATGGCCAGGCGCAGCGGGCGGCCGTCGGGGCCGAGGCCGTCAGCGGGGGTGATGGCGGTGGTGGGTGCTCCGGATCCGGACATGGTTCCTCCTTCAGGACAGGTGGGTGAGGGCGTGGTTCATGCGGTCGCGCTTGGTGCGCAGGTAGGCGAGGTTCTGCGGTCGCGCGGGGATCTCCAGGGGCTCGGCGCCCACGACGTCGATCCCGGCGCGCCGCATCGCCTCGACCTTGAGGGGGTTGTTGGTGAGCAGGCGGATGCGGCGCAGCCCGAGCTCGGCCAGGATGTCGGCGGCGTCGCGCCACTCGCGGGCCTCGCCGGGCAGGCCGAGGAGCTCGTTGGCCTCGACCGTGTCCGCGCCCTGGGTTTGGAGGTGGTAGGCGCGCAGCTTGTTGACCAGACCGATCCCGCGCCCCTCGTGGCCCCGCAGGTAGATGATGGCGCCGCCCTCGGCCTGGACGCGCGCCATGGCGGCGTCGAGCTGCTGGCCGCAGTCGCAGCGGTGGGAGCCGAAGACATCGCCGGTCAGGCATTCGGAATGGAGGCGCACGAGGGGCACCGGGCCGGGACGGGCGCCGGGGGCCGTGAGGCTCAGGTGCTCGGCCGGGGTCTCGGCGACATCGGCGACGTCGGCATGGCCGGCCGGACCGCCGGCGCCGGACTCGGGAGCGCCGACCGCACCGACCGCGCCGGCGCGGCTCCAGGCGATGGCCTCGAAGACGCCCCGGTCGGTGGGCAGCTCGACGGCCTCGCTGCGCTGGAGGGTGGACAGACCGCGCAAGCAGGCGGCGAGGCGATCGATGGCGAGCACGGTCAGGCCGTGCTCGGCGCTGAAGACGCGCAGGGCTCCGGCGCGCATGAGGGCGCCGGCGTCGTCGACGATCTCACCGATGGCGGCCACGGGCTCGAGGCCGGCCAGGCGGCACAGGTCCACAGCGGCCTCGGTGTGCCCGGGGCGCTCGAGGACGCCGCCCGCGCGGGCGATGAGGGGCAGCACGTGACCGGGCCGGTGCAGGCTCGTGGCGGTGGAATCGGGGTCGGCCAGCGTGCGGATGGTCAGGGCGCGGTCGGCGGCGCTGATGCCGGTGGTCACACCGCTGGCGGCGTCGCAGCTGACCGTGTAGGCGGTGCCGCGGGGGTCCTGGTTATCGGGGACCATGAGGTCCAGGCCGAGGCGCCGCGCGCGCCGGCGGGTCATGGGGGCGCAGATGTAGCCGGAGGTGTGGCGCACGAGGAAACCGAGGGTCTCGGCGGTGAGCAGGGCGCCGGCGGCGATGAGGTCCCCCTCGTTCTCGCGGTCGGCGTCGTCGGTGACGATGATGGGGCGGCCGGCGGCGAGCTGCTCGACGGCGCGGGCGACGTCGTCGAACCCGGCGGGGATCGTGGGGGCGCTCATGCGGTCTCCCCCGTCTGGGCGGAGTGGGCGGCCCCGACGGCGGTAAGGCGCGCGACGTACTTGGCCACGACGTCTGTCTCCAGGTTGACGAGGGCGCCCACGCGCGTCTCACCGAGGGTGGTGGTGGCCAGGGTGGCGGGGATGAGGCCGATCTCGAACCAGGGCTCGCGCTCGTCGGCGGGGCTCACGCCGGTGACGGTGAGGGAGACGCCGTCGACGGCGATGGAGCCCTTGGTGGCGACCTGACCCGCCAGGGGCGCGGGGAGAGCGATGCGCATGAGCGTCCACCCGCCCTGGTCGGTGATGGCCAGGACCGCGCCGACGGCGTCGACGTGTCCTTGGACGATGTGGCCGTCGAGGCGGCCTCCCGCGGGCAGGCAGCGCTCCAGGTTGACGCGGCTGCCGACGCCGAGGGAGCCGAGCGTGGTGCGCTGGAGGGTCTCGCCCATGAGGTCGGCGGCGAAGGCGCCGGGGGTGAGCGGGGCGGCGGAGGCGGGCGCGGCGGTCAGGCAGACCCCGTTGACGGCGAGCGAGCCGCCGTCGGGGAGGTCGGCGATGAGGTCGCCCGCGTCGATGATGAGCCGGGTGACGCCGGGGCGATCGGTGGGCGCGAGGTCGAGCACGGTGCCGGTGCCGGCGATGATGCCTGTGAACATGTGGGTCCTTCCTTATGGGGTCAGTGGGCGCGTGGGGAGGCTGCGTAGCGGATGACGAGGTCGTCTCCGAGGAGGGCGGGTGGGGAGTCGGGGCGGAAGCGGCGGGCCTCCGCGAGCGTGGTGATGCCGAGGTCGCCGATGGCGCCGCGCCCGGAGCCCAGGAGGAGGGGCGCGATGTGGACGACGAGCTCGTCGACGAGATCCGCGGCGAGGAAGGCGGTCAGCACGGTGGCGCCTCCCTCGATGAGGACATGTCCGGCGCCGCGCTCGGCGAGGGCGGCGAGGGCCTCGCGGGGGTCGCGGGTGGGCAGGTGGAGCCAGTGGTCGTCGGCGCGCAGGGCGGCGTCCGGGGGGACGGGGCGCAGGCCCATGACGCAGCGCAGGGGCTGGTGGAGGCTGGCGGGCGCGACGGAGGAGGGACTGTCGTCAGCCGGGTCGGGAGCAGCGCCGACGCGAGCGGTCAGGCGGGGGTTGTCGGCGGCGAGGGTGCCCGTGCCGACGAGGATGGCATCCGCCCGCGCGCGCAGGTCGTGGCCGGAGGCGCGGGCGGCGGAGCCGGTGATCCACTGGCTGGTGCCGTCGGCGGCGGCGATGCGCCCGTCGAGGGTCATGGCGGTCTTGGCGGTGACGAAGGGGCGGTGAGCGCGGGCGCACTCGAGCCAGCGGGCGTTGAGGACGGCGGCCTCATCGGCGAGGAGGCCGGAGCGGACCTCGACGCCGGCGGCGCGAAGGGCGGCGGCCCCACCGGCGGCGGTGGGGTTGGGGTCGTCGATGGCGTGGATGACGCGGGGGATGCCGGCGTCGATGACGGCCTGGGCGCAGGGAGGGGTTCGGCCGGTGTGACCGCAGGGCTCGAGGGTGACGAGGAGCTCGGCGCGACTGAGGTCCGCTCCGGCGCGGCGGGCGGTCTCGATGGCGTCGACTTCCGCGTGGGACGTGCCGGCGCCCCGGTGGTGACCGACCGCGATAAGCCGGTCGTCGATGAGGATGGCCGCGCCCACGAGGGGATTGGCGCCGCGGGGGCCCTGGCGGGCGGCCTCGAGGGCCGCGGACATCGCCTCGCTCTCGGCACGCGTCCAGGCGGGCTCGCGCTGGCTCTCGCCTCTCACTTCCTGCTCCTCTCGCCGGCTGCGGGGCGAGGGGAGGGCGCGAGTGCGCTAGGCGCGGCGCGCTGGGACGGTGGCCCCGGATGGGGCCGATGCGGCCAGCGCGCCCATGCTCCCTCCCATCCAGACTTTGACTGTCGGCTCTGGAGTTCCACCAGATCAGCCGGCGACTGAACGAATTCAGCCACCGGGTCGCGGGCTGTGACCGCCGGTACGGAATCTCACCGTCCCCGGGACATGACGCGAGCAGTCTGCCACAGGCGGTGGGAGCGCGCCAGGGGCGCTGCGGAGCATGAGGCGCTCAAGGGGAAAGCGATCCGTCCGCCCCGGAGGATGCGACCTGATGCCTCGTGTCGTA
This sequence comes from Actinomyces denticolens, assembly GCF_002072185.1. Lineage (GTDB taxonomy): Bacteria > Actinomycetota > Actinomycetes > Actinomycetales > Actinomycetaceae > Actinomyces > Actinomyces denticolens. Next base: position 4,211 of record NZ_MVIW01000038.1, on the reverse strand, counting down.
CCGCGCGCCCGGCACTGAGCAATGACGGTCGTTGCACGGAGCGCAATATCAACTCAAGCGCATCCTCCAAAAGCATGACGTCATCTCCATGATGCAAGACGAGAGTTTGAAGTACCCTCTTAGCGGACGCTGCCCGATACATATTGGAGGATAGCGATGGTCGATCCCATGAAATACTGCGTAGTCCTCCGAGACGCAAGCACCGGATGCATGCAAGATAAGACACGATCGATCTGCAGGATTGACCCAGTCGACGACGATATGCTCATCCAGTTCACGGACGGGCGCTCATGTATCTACCCCCGGGAACATGCCAGAATTCTTGATGGCCGGCCCATAAGATTGAGCAAGAAGGACAAGATCACCGTCAAAGGCCGGTCATGGTCATCTCCGGACCGACTCGAGGTCATCGAATTCCTAGACTCCCAGGCGCCCGAAACAACCTGGTACCACCTCCATTGGCAAAATAGAGGAGGTGGCGCGTGGGGCTCATATAAGGCCGATGATATCGAGTTCAAGTTCCACACTCCTCAAGACGATCGTGTCGATGCCCTGATGAACAATCTCATCTCGGCGGCAAAGATCATCGATGAATCCAATGACAGCAAGAAGGGGGCCGGAAGATTCGATTTGACGAGCCGGCTGGAGGATATTGGGCGCCCTCGCGCCGACAGCGCCCTATCATTTTACCTTCAGGGCGCGGACGAGGAGAGGCCGGATCTTGCAGAACCGATCATCCTCCCATTCAAGTCGAACGAGAATCAGCGCGCCGCGATCGAGGAGGCGCTGCGCCATCGAATCAGCGTGATCGATGGTCCGCCGGGAACCGGGAAGACGGAGACGATCCTCAACCTCATAGCCAATATTGTCATTCGATCCGACGCGAGCGTCGGGGTGGTCTCGTTCGGAAATTCGGCTGTCGATAATGTCGAAGAGAAACTCAAGGAGTCGGGGATTGAATTCATCGCCGCGCGACCAGGGAGAAGAGAACTCGTCAACACATTCCTCTCCCAGCAAGATGAGCGCTGCAAGGCACTCAACGAGTGGCTTGATTTACACGATAGAAGTCAGACCGATGCCATCGTTGAGCCGCAGCGATTCGAGCAGAGCAGTCACCTCCCCGTCGACGAACTGTCGATCGAGCTCGCCGACTCGGAGCAGCGCCTGGTCGAGATCTGGTCAGCGAGCAGGGAACTCGCCCTGGTACGCAGAAGTCTCCGGGAATATCGGCTCGAAGCCGAGCATTTCGAGCGGCTTGCCACCATGACGCCGCTTCCAGATATCGATAGCCTCACCCTCTTGCGCAAAGGATCTGATCGAATCCTCGATTACTTGGCGGAGTCGAGCCTGGACCAGCAACCGACTAGCGGCTTGCGCACACTGTTTTCGCGACTGAGACGCTATTTCCGCTACGGATCCCTGAAGGATATCGATCCTCAGGACGCACCGACAGTGCAGGCGCTCGAGCGGGCTTTTTACATCAAACGGGTAGGTGAACTCGAGAAAGAAGAAACGCGCTTGTCCTCCCTTCTCTCGAACTGCGCGCCGGAAGAGGTGAGAGAATCACATGCGGCACTCTCCTGGCATATTTTGGATCAGGCTCTCATGCGCCGATACAAGCGAATGCTGCGCAGGCGCTTCGACGATAAGGGCAATAGGATTCAGAATTACTCGAACGAGTTCCTCCGCGATTATCCTGTGATTCTCACCACTTGTCGCTCCATCCAATCAAATTTGGGTGAGAAAGCGATGCTGGACTGGCTCGTCATCGATGAGGCCAGCCAAACTTCCGTTCTCGACGCGGCCGCGGCGATGAGTAGAGCTCGGAACGTGGTCATCGTCGGAGATCTCATGCAGTTGGACATCGTGCTCGATAACAACACGAGGCGCAGGATTCACGAAGAACGATCGGGCGACTACGACGCCTCTCACTCGATTCTAAGGTCCGTCACAGAAGTTTACAAAAATGATCTGGCCCGAACTATGCTCACCGAGCATTATCGCTGCAATCCCACGATCATCGAGTTCTGCAATCAAATGTACTACAAAGGCGCTCTCGTTCCCATGCGCACAGCGCACGACGACGATGCGCCACCCATGAGCGTCATCAGGACTCCTCCGGGAAACCATTCCCGCCGCCTGCCCTCAGGAATCTACAATCAACGCGAGATCGATGTCATTATCGACGAGAGCGAGCACTTCTCGGATGGCCCATCATTTCTTCGCGACTCCACCGCCCGCCCGGCTCCGAACTGGACGGTCGGAATCGCCACGCCCTTCCGGATGCAGGCCGACAAACTGCGAAACGAGTTGTCCGATGATGCTGAGGCGTCCGGGAATCACGTCGACACCGTCCATAAATTCCAAGGAAGAGGCGAAGACACGATCATTATGAGCACGGCGGTCGACCAGTCCCGCCATGGAAATATTAGTTTGCCTTTCGCCGACGACCCCCGACTGATCAACGTCGCAGTTTCACGGGCCAAGGAGCGGTTCATTCTCGTCACGCACCATAGCACACTTCCCCACAGCCGAAACATCCGCGCTCTTGTCGACTATATATATCATCAGAATCCTGATGCAGTCTCGGAGAGCGGCATTGTTTCCGTCTTCGACCTTCTCTACCGGGAGCACTCCGACCGCCTCAACGCATTTGCTGCACGAGTTCACGGCAGCAGTAGGTTCCTCTCCGAGAACATCATCAATACACTTCTCGAGGACATGCTTGGCCACGGAGAATACGAGCACATGGAGAAACGGACTCAGATCCGGTTACATGACCTCGTCCCCAGAGTCGATCATCTCGATGACACTCAGCGGCGTTTCCTGCGCACTGTATCCACGGTCGACTTCGCGATCTACCACCAAGTGTCCAAGCGACTCGTCCTGGTGATCGAGGTCGACGGCTTCCGACATGAATGGTCCCAGGAGCAGATCCGGCGTGATCGGACCAAGGACTCGATTCTCGCCTCCTGCAATATCCCGCTCCTGCGCCTCAGAACGAATGACAGCGGGCAGGAGGAACGGATCCGCGAAGCGCTGGACACGGCGCTCCTCAGATGGTGACCACCCTCATCGCCGACATCGTCGCACCTTCGGTGACGCCATCGGCCGATAGAGATCCGAGGCCGGCATCGAAGGGACGATCTCGGCGGGCGGAAGGGCCACCGGGCTGCGGCACACTGGGGCGGTGAGTCCCGAGCCGTCCACCGAGCATGCCGAGCCCGCCGTCGCGCCCCCGGCGCCTGGAGAGGCCACCGCCCCCGGCACTCCCGCGCGCGACCTCGCCGCGCTGCTGGAGACCATCGGTACGCGCGACGGCCGACTGGTCCATCTCGAGCGCACGCCCGCGCGCCCGGCCCGCTACGCCGACTGGCCGGCCTGGACCGACCCCACCCTCGTCGCCGCCCTGGCCGCATCCGGCATCCCTCGGCCCTGGATCCACCAGGCCCGGGCCGCCGACTCCCTCCGCGCCGGCCGCCACACCGTCATCGCCACCGGCACTGGCTCCGGCAAGTCACTGGCCGCCTGGCTCCCCGCCGCCTCCGACATCCTCAGCGCCCAGCGCGCCGCTCACGCCAGCGGCACCGGGAACCGCATCTCCGCTCACGGCCACCGCCCCACCGCCCTCTACCTCGCCCCCACCAAGGCCCTCGCCGCCGACCAGGCCGACGCCCTCGACCGCCTCTCCGCCCGCATCGACGCCGCCCAGTCGGACGTCCCGGGCGCGCCGCACCTCACCCTGCGCTCCGGCACCTGCGACGGGGACACTCCCCTGCCCGAACGCGATTGGGTCCGCACCCACGCCGACATCGTCCTGACCAACCCCGACTTCCTCCATTTCTCCCTCCTGCCCGGCCATGAGCGCTGGGTCCGCCTCCTGCGCTCGCTGCGCTACGTCGTCGTCGACGAGTGCCATGCCTACCGGGGCATCCTCGGGGCGCATGTCGCCCTCGTCCTGCGCCGCCTCCTGCGCCTGGCCCGTCGACTCTCCCCTGATTCCCCGGGCCCCACGGTCCTCGCCGCCTCGGCCACCGCCGCCGAGCCCGCCCTCACCGCCGCGCGCCTCATCGGGGTCCCGCCCACCGACATCGTCGCCATCACGGACGACGGCGCCCCCGCCGGGCAGCGGACGCTCGCCCTGTGGCAGCCCGCCCTCATCGACCCGTGGGGGGCCGACCCCGCCGTCTCCGCGCCCAATCCCGGCTCGG
>NZ_MVIW01000037.1 GCF_002072185.1 Actinomyces denticolens | reverse complement strand
GCCGGTCCAAGGACACACCCCGCAAACCAGGGGCCGTCAGGTCTCGATTGAGTCAGACCCACCCACCCACAACCAACATAGTGGTCTCGATCGCCACTTCGACCGGTCTCGCGGCAGGGCGGGGGATTAAGGTGGGGGCGTGACTTTCTCGCTCCCCGAGGACCTGGCCCCCGAGCTCTACCCGCTCGCCTGGCTGGTCGGCACCTGGCGCGGCTACGGCGTGCTCACCTACGGTGAGACCATTCCCGAGCAGGCGGTTTACCAGGAGATCGTCTTCGACCATGACGGCGGTCCCTACCTGCGCCAGGTCACCACCGTGTGGACCCTGGACGCCACGCGATCGGAGGACCTCGACTTCGAGGTTCCCGGCCTCGAGGGCGCCGCGCGCATCGCGCCGGCCCGGATCTGGTCCTCCGAGACCGCCTATTGGCGCCCCGTCGGCCAGGAGAGCCCCGACGCCGACGACGCCGACACCCGCACCCCGATCACCCGCCTCGAGGTGGTCTCCGCCGACCCGGCCGGGCAGGTCGGCGTCTGGGAGGGCTGGATCCAGGGCCCCCGCGCTCAGATCGGCACCCAGGCCGTGGGCCGCACCCGCACCAGCGTCCCCATGACCGAGATGACCCGCGTCCTCGGGCTCGTGGGCGGCGATCTCATGTGGGCGCAGGACATGGCCGCCTTCGACCAGGACCTGCAGAGCTACGCCTCCGGCCGGCTCGGGCGGGTCGAGGACCCCGATGAACCCGACGCCCAGCCGGGCTCGCTCCTGCCCGATGACCCTCAGCCCCCCGAGCCGGCCGATGCCCCCGCGCAGGGGGCCGACGACGGCGGGGCCGCTCAGTGATGCGCCGCTCACCACTGCTGGACTGGCCGGACGCCATCGCCGAGGACGCCAATGGTCCCGACGCCGCCGTCCCCGCGCACTACGGCAACCCCCTGCGCGAGCAGGCGGCCCTGGTCGATGGGCAGGCGATCACCGCGCTGGCCAGGGACGTCGTGGCAGTGACCGGTCCGGACCGCCTCTCCTGGCTCACCACGCTGACCAGCCAGGTCCTGACCTCCCTGGCCCTGGGCGACGGCGGGGCCGAGGCCCTCGTCCTGGACGCCCAGGGGCGCATCCTCCATGCGCTGGCCGTCCTCGACGACGGCGCCACCGCCTGGATCGTCGTCGACGCGGGCAGGGGGAAGGCGCTCGTCGATCATCTGGAGAGGATGCGCTTCATGCTGCGCGTCGAGGTGTCCCTGCGCGACGACGTCGCCGCCCTGGGAGCGCTGGGGAGCGGAGTCGCCGCCCTCGAGGAGGCGGTCCGCGCGACCCGCCCCGGAGACGATGAGCCGCTCGCGGAGTCGGATGCCCCCGCGACGGCCCTCCCGGGAGCGCCGATGACCTGGCGCGACCCCTGGCCCGGCATCGTCGACGGCGGGACGAGCTACGACGTCGGCCTCGAAGCCTGCCGGCATCCGGGGGAGGGCTATCGCGCGGCCATGGTGCTCGCCCCCGCCGGGCGGGTTCCAGATATCGCCCGGTCCTTCCTGGAGGGGGCCCCGGGGCGGAGGCCGGCCGGGGCGCTGGCCTGGGAGGCGCTGCGCGTCGAGGCGGGGCGCCCCCGCTGGGCCCGCGAGGCCGACGAGCGCGCGATCCCGCACGAGCTCGACTGGCTGCGCACCGCCGTCCACCTGGACAAGGGCTGCTATCCCGGCCAGGAGACGGTGGCCCGCACCCTCAACCTCGGACGCCCCCCGCGGCGCCTCTCCCTCCTGCAGCTCGACGGCCTGACGGGGCGGGCTCCCCTCCCCGGCGTTCCCGTGCGCCTGGGGGAGCGCGTCGTGGGCGCCGTGACGAGCGTGGCCCGCCATCACGAGCTCGGGCCGATCGCCCTGGCCCTCCTGCGCCGGGGCGTGCCTGCGGACGCGGCGCTCCTCGTCGATGTCGGGGAGGCCGGCCAGGGCGACGGCGCGGCGCCCCCGGAGATCGTCGCCGCGGTGGATGCCGTCCAGGAGCCGCTGGTCAGCCCCGAGGGGCGGGCGCAGGCCAGTCCAGCCGAGCGCCCGGGCGCGGGGCTGCGGGCCGCGGGCCGCGGTATCGGGCTCGGCAACAGCGGATCGACCGGCGGCCTGGCCGGCGGGCCCCGCACGGCCTGAACCGCCTGAACCGCCCGAGCGGTCGCCCCGGGCACGGCGGCACCCTGCCCCGCCCCGCCGAGCCGCTAGGGTGGGGGCGTGAGCATTTTGATCACTACCGCGAATGCCCTTGCCGAGACCGTCAACTATCTGCAACTGGCCTTCATCCTGGTCGCCATGGCGCTGGGCGCGTGGGCGGTGGTGGACTCGCTCATCCACCAACCCGATCATTACGTCGCCGCCGGCAAGCGCAGCAAGGGCTTCTGGGTGGGCCTCAACGCCGTGGGCCTGACCGTCGTTCTGCTCACGGGGGGCCTGTCGGTGCTCGCCCTGCTGGGGGATGCGGTCGCCTCGGGACTGCACGGCATCGCCGGTCGTCACCCTCAATCCCTGTCCCTGTTCGGCCTGCTGGGGATGGTGGCCAATGCGGTCTACCTCGCCGATGTGCGCCCCGCCCTCCAGGTGTACCGCCCGATCCGGGTGCGCTCGCGGATCCGCCGCTCGGGCGGTGGGGGCTCGAAGGGCCGGTGGCGCTGATGCGCGCCGTCCTCCAGCGCGTCACGCGCGCGGCCGTGCGGGTCGACGGCGACGTCGTCGGCGAGATCACGTGCCCGGGCCTCATGGTGCTCGTGGGCGCCACTCATGGCGACGGCCCCGCCCAGGTGGCCACGATCGCCCGCAAGATCGCGGACCTGCGCCTCCTGGCCGGCGAGCGCTCGGTCACCGAGGCCGGCGCGCCCGTGCTCGTCGTCTCCCAGTTCACCCTCTACGGGGATGCGCGCAAGGGGCGGCGCCCCACCTGGAACGCCGCCGCCCCCGGCCCCGTGGCCGAGCCGCTGGTCGACGCCGTCGTGGAGGATCTGCGCGGGCGCGGCCTGGAGGTGGCCACGGGCCGCTTCGGCGCCGACATGCGCATCGACATGGAGGCCGACGGCCCGGTGACGATCCTGGTGGAGGCCTGAGTGATCGGTGGCCCGGCACGGCTCCTGCCGGAGCTGGTGCCCGGCTCGGTCAGCGTGGCCGAGACCCGTGAGGAGCTCGATGAGGTCCTCCACCGTGAGGAGACCGCCCTCGCCGAGCGCATGGTCGACCGGAGGCGCCGGGAGTTCGCCACCGTCCGGGGCTGCGCCCGCCGCGCCCTGCTCGGTCTGGGGCACCGGCGTCCGCCCATGGTGCCCGGCAGCGCGGGCGAGCCGACCTGGCCCGCGGGCGTCGTCGGCTCCATGACCCACTGCGAGCATTACCGCGCCGCCGCAGTGGCGCGCCAGGAGGATGTGGACTGCCTGGGCGTCGATGCCGAGCCCAACGCCCCGCTCCCCGCGGGCGTGCTGGCGCGGGTGGCGACGACGCCGGAGGAGCTCGGCCGCCTTCGCGGCCTCGCCGCCGAGCGGCCCGACGTCGCCGTCGACAGGCTCCTGTTCAGCGTCAAGGAGAGCCTGTACAAGGCCTGGTACCCGCGGGAGAGGCGGTGGCTGGGCTTCGGCGATGCCCTGGTGCGCCTCGATGATGGCGGGTTCATCGCGGATCTGACCGATCCCCGGCCCGGAGGGAGGACGAGGCGCCTCCACGGGAGGTGGATCCTCGCCGAGGGCACCATCGCCACGGCTGTTGTCGTGCCCGCGGGCCGTTGGGACGGTGAGGCGGCGGACCGCTTACTTGCTCCCGGTGCGCCCGGCTCGTGAGGATATCGGCGGCGCCGATGATGACGTGCCGTGTGAGCACGTGCTTGAGCAGCAGGCCCCGGGCTCGCGGACAGGCTGGAGATCCCGGCCGGGGGCTCCGACCGACTGATGTCGGACGACCAAGGCGGGCATGTCAGCCCGTCCCGGCCCTCCGCGGCCCCCCTCCTACCGCCCGAGGAGTGAGAGGATCCGCGCCTTGAGGTCCTGGTAGTCGGCCGAGGCGGGAGCGGCGGCCAGGGCGCGCGGCACCTCGAGATCGGCCACCACGTGGGCGGGCCTCTCGGACAGGACGACGACGCGCTCGGCCAGCCGCAGCGCCTCGTCGACGTCGTGGGTGACGAGGATCGCGGTGAAGCCCTGGGAGGACCACAGGTGGGCGAACTCGTCCTGGAGCCCCAGGCGGGTGAGGGCGTCGAGCTTGCCGAAGGGCTCGTCGAGGAGGAAGAGCCGGGGTCGATTGACCAGCGCCCTGGCCAGGGCGGCGCGCTGCGCCATGCCCCCCGAGAGGGTTGAGGGGTAGGCGCCGGCGAACTCGCGCAGCCCCACGATCTCCAGGGCGGCGTCGATCCGCCGTTGGTCGATGGCCAGGCGCCCCCGCGCCTGGGGCCCGAGGGCCACGTTGTCCCTCACGGTCCGCCACGGCAGGAGGGTGGCGTCCTGGAAGGCCATGGCCCGCTCGGGCGCCGGGCGGGCGATCCTCTCGCCATCGACGACGACGCTGCCCCGGGTGGGCGCCTCCAGGCCGGCGAGGAGCCGCAGGATGGTGGACTTGCCGCACCCGGACTGGCCGACGACGGCAACGAATTGCCCGGGCGGGATCGTCAACGCCACGTCGTCGAGCACCTGGAGTGAGGAGCCCTTGGCGGCCTCGGCCTCGGCCTCGGCCTCGTGGCGGGCGCGGGCCGCGGGCGAGACGCGGCGGATCATCCAGGATAGCCAGCCGTGGTCGAGCTCGTGGTGGAGCGGGTAGCGGTGCGTGACGCCGTCGAGGACCACCTCGGCGCCGCGCGGCCTCCTGGCGTCACCGGCGGGGGCGCCCTCGGGCTCGGATGCGGACTCGGCGTCGGCCACCGCAGCGGCTCGGGTCGTGCTCTTGGTCATCGTGGGTCACCACCGGACGAGGTCGTGCTGCCAGGCGAGCAGCGAGGAGCGGAGCTTGAACAGCAGGATCATCAGGGCGCGGCAGAAGACGACGAGGACGACGAGCCCCACGTACATCCGGGGGTAGTCCGCCCATCCCTTGACCCAGTTGATGTACCAGGCCAGTCCCCTGTCGACGCCCACGAGCTCGGCGGTCATCAGGGCCGCGAGCGACGTGCCCAGGCCCGTGAACAGGCCGGTGAGCATGTCGGGCAGGGCGGCGGGGATCGCCACGCGCCCCACGAGGAAGCCCTCGGAGGCGCCGAGAGTGCGGGCGGCGTCGATGTAGCTGCGGGGCACGGCGTGAACCCCGGCGCGGGTCATCGTCGCCATGGGGAACCAGGCCCCGAAGGCGATGATGAGCACCGCGGAGGCGAAGGTGGACGGCGCGATGAGGAGCGCCAGCGGGAGCAGGGAGGCCGCCGGGACCGGGCCGATGGTCTGCAGGAGCGGGTGGAGCCAGTAATCGGCCCGCCGCGACCAGCCCATGAGCAGTCCCGTGACGAATCCCGTCGCCGAGCCGAGCGCGTACCCCACCAGGAAGAGGAGGGCGGAGGCGCCCAGGCTCGAGGCGAGGAGGTCGGCATCCCCGCGAAGCGCCTCGATGAGGACCTCCGGGGAGGCGAAGTAGGGCGGGGAGAGCCAGTCCAGCTTCGCCGTCGTCAGCTGCCACAGGATCATCCAGGCCCCGCCCAGCGCGATCCACGGCAGGCGGTGGGCCAGGGCGCCCGCGGCCGACGACGCCGGCCGGGCCAGCGCCCAGGCGAGCCACGCCGCCAGGAGGGCGATCCCGGCGCCGACGACGATGAGGAGCGGCCGGTGGTCGGCCGTGCGCGGCGCGGTGTCCGGGACGGCGGTGATGATCACCGGATGCGCCGCCCACAGGACCAGTGCGAGGGCGCCCTGCCTCAGGAGGCCGCGGAACCGGGACCCCTCCGCCGTGTCGGCAGCGCCGACGGGGCCCGGAGCGGTCGGGCCCTCCGGGCCCGTCGGCGGCTGGGGCGCCTGCTCGGCGGCGCTCATCGGCCGATCCCCAGGTCGGCGTAGACGGCGTCGGCGAGTGCGCCGGCCGCGATGCCGGCGGAGATGAAGCCGGTCTTCTTGAAGCGCTCGATCCCCGGCTCGATGGCGGCGCGGAAGCGGGTCGCGGAGGCGTCGAAGCCGTAGGTGCGCAGGACCTTCTCGACGACGTCCTGCTCGGCGGCCACGTACTCGTTGTCCACCTCGAGCCTGGCGATCTCCTCGATGTGGTCGGGCACGTAGGCCGACCCCCTGATCCACGCCTCGGTGAGCGCCTTGGCGCTCTCGGGCCGCTTGGCGATGAAATCGCCGTTGAGGACCACCGAGCAGCAGAAGTCCTCGGCGTCGTTGTTGGCGATCTCGTGGCCGGTGCCGCCCAGGACGGGCAGGAGGACGCCGGGGTCGGAGCCCATGATGACGTCGACGTCCCCCGAGGCCAGCGACTGGCCGAGGGAATCGGAGTCGACGGTGCGCCAGCTGATGTCCCCGCTCGAGGGATCGGGGTTGATCCCCGCATCGGACAGGCCGATGGAGAAGTAGGCGAAGGCGGAGGAGGACAGGGAGGGGACGCCGATCGAGGCGCCCTTGAGGTCGGCCAGCGAGGAGTAGGAGGAGCCCTCGGGGGCCACCACTCGCAGGCAACCGGCGTGCAGGCCCGCGGCCAGGCGGGCGTTGAGGCCGTTGTAGATCGGCTCGAGCCAGGAGAAGAAGATCCCCGGGGCGCCGATGTACTTCCCGGCGCCCACGCCGTCCTTCGTGTCCTCGGTCTGCTGGGTGCGCACGAGGGTGACGTTGAGCCCGGCGTCGTCGAAGTAGCCCTGGTGGTAGGCGGCGTAGAGCGGGGCGGCGCAGATGTCTCCGCCGATCACCAGGGGGAGCTCCTCGGCGGCGCCGATGACCCCCTGGTTCGTTCGGCGCAGGGTGAGCCAGGCGCCCCCGGCGACGAGGGCCGCGGCCGCCGCGACTCCCCCGAGGAGGAGGCCCCGGCGGGAGGTACTGCGCCCGGCAATGGCGGAGAGCTCGTCGGGATCGTCGTCGGCGGCGAGGATGTCCGCCGCGTTGCGCGAGGTGACGGGCTCGTCGAGGTGATCCTCCACGGTGGAGGGCCGTGCGGCGGCGGCCTCCTCGGCCTCAGGGGCGGACGATGGCGAGGGGGCCGGGGAGGGTGATGAGGATGCGGACATGGTGATCTCCTTGTGGAAGGCGGGGGCGGGTCGGGACGGGGCGGGTGAGCCCGTGGGGCAGCGGAGGCCGTGGCCCGGAGCGGCGATGGCCCTGGTCGGGGCGCCGCGCCTCTGAGCGGGCGCGGTCGGGTGCGCCGGACGACGGGGCAGGGGCGCGGCAGGAGGATCCGGTCGGCGCGAAGGCGGGCAGCGGGGAGAGCGCGCCCGGAGCGCGTCCCGCGCCCGGTGACCCGGAGGGAACGGGGGCCTCGGGCCGAGGCCGTCGACCCGCCGTCGGGCTCAGCCCGTCAACGGGCGGCGACGACGGTGCCCGGAATGCTCAACAGGCCCGACAGCCGGGCATGGAACGGCGACACAGGCGCATCATCCCCGCGCGGCCGATCATCGCCGAGGACGCGAGGGCGTCGTGACCGGCAAGGATGCGCGTGGTGTGTTCCATGCGACGAACCTTACGCACCGGGCGCGGGCGGTGTCATGGCGGCGCTCGGAATGCGGACGGCGCCTCTCGGCGCCCTGGTGGTACGGCCTCGTCCCACAGGACCCCGCAGGATCCCGGCAAGACATGAGTCCCCCGGGCTCAATCCTGGCTCACGCCTACCGCGAACAGGGGCATGGGCCCCCATGCCCCGCCGTTAGCCTTGGCAGCACGTGCCCGCGCTGGGCCCGCTCGCGCTTATCGAGCACTCGCGGCCCCGGCGCCCCCCAACCGACCGCACGTGCCGAGGAGATAACCCGCGATGTTCGAACGCTTCACCGACCGCGCCCGCCGCGTCGTCGTCCTTGCCCAGGACGAGGCGCGGGCGCTCAACCACAACTACATCGGCACGGAGCACCTCCTTCTCGGCCTCATCCACGAGGGCGAGGGCGTGGCCGCCAAGGCCCTGGAGTCGATGCAGATCTCCCTGGACGCCGTGCGCGCCCAGGTCGTCGAGGTCATCGGCGAGGGGCAGGCCGCGCCCAGCGGTCACATCCCCTTCACGCCCCGCGCCAAGAAGGTCCTCGAGCTCTCGCTGCGCGAGGCCCTGCAGCTGGGCCACAACTACATCGGCACCGAGCACATCCTGCTCGGCCTGCTGCGCGAGGGCGAGGGCACGGCCGCCCAGGTGCTCATCAAGCTCGGCGCGGACCTGTCCTCCGTGCGGCAGACCGTCATGCAGATGCTCTCGGGCTACGAGGGCAAGGAGACCGTCACGGCCGGCGGTCCCTCCAAGGAGGGCACCCCGTCGGGCAGTGCGATCCTCGACCAGTTCGGCCGCAACCTCACCGCCGCCGCGCGCGAGGGCAAGCTCGACCCCGTCATCGGCCGCCACAAGGAGATGGAGAGGGTCATGCAGGTCCTCTCACGGCGCACCAAGAACAACCCCGTCCTCATCGGGGAGCCCGGCGTGGGCAAGACCGCCGTCGTCGAGGGCCTCAGCCAGGCCATCGTCCACGGCGACGTCCCCGAGACCCTGCGCGACAAGCAGCTCTACTCCCTGGACATGGGCAGCCTCGTGGCGGGCTCCCGCTACCGCGGCGACTTCGAGGAGCGCCTCAAGAAGGTCCTCAAGGAGGTGCGCACCCGGGGGGACATCGTCCTGTTCATCGACGAGATCCACACCCTGGTGGGCGCCGGCGCCGCCGAGGGGGCCGTCGACGCCGCCTCCATCCTCAAGCCCATGCTGGCCCGCGGCGAGCTCCAGACCATCGGCGCCACCACGCTCGAGGAGTACCGCAAGATCGAGAAGGACGCCGCCCTGGAGCGCCGCTTCCAGCCGGTGACCGTGGACCAGCCCAGCATCGAGGAGACCATCGGCATCCTCACCGGGCTGCGCGACCGCTATGAGGCCTTCCACCGCGTCGTCATCACCGATGAGGCCATCGAGGCCGCCGCCAAGCTCGCCGACCGCTACATCAACGACCGCTTCCTGCCGGACAAGGCCATCGACCTGGTCGACGAGGCCGGCGCCCGCCTGCGCATCCGCCGCATGACCGCCCCCCAGGAGCTGCGCGACATCGATGAGAGGATCGCCGAGGTCAAGAGGGATAAGGAGTCCGCCATCGACGACCAGGACTTCGAGCGCGCCGCCGCCCTGCGCGACGACGAGCGCCGCCTGGCCGAGGAGCGCTCCGCCAAGGAGAAGGCCTGGAAGGACGGGGACCTGGACCAGGTCGCCGAGGTCGATGAGAACCTCATCGCCGAGGTCCTGGCCATGTCCACCGGCATCCCCGTGGTCAAACTGACCGAGGCGGAGTCCTCCAAGCTGCTCAACATGGAGGCCGAGCTCCACAAGCGCATCGTCGGCCAGAACAAGGCCATCGAGGCGATCTCGAAGTCGATCCGCCGCACCCGCGCGGGACTGAAGGACCCCAAGCGCCCCGGTGGCTCCTTCATCTTCGCCGGCCCCACCGGCGTGGGCAAGACCGAGCTCGCCAAGGCCCTGGCGGAGTTCCTGTTCGACGACGAGGACGCCCTCATCCAGCTCGACATGTCCGAGTTCGCCGAGAAGCACACCGTCTCGCGGCTCTTCGGCGCCCCTCCGGGGTACGTCGGCTACGACGAGGGCGGTCAGCTCACCGAGAAGGTCCGCCGCCGGCCCTTCTCCGTGGTGCTCTTCGACGAGGTGGAGAAGGCCCATCCGGACATCTTCAACTCGCTCCTGCAGATCCTGGAGGACGGTCACCTCTCCGACGCCCAGGGCCGCGAGGTGGACTTCAAGAACACTGTCATCATCATGACGACCAACCTCGGCTCGAAGGACATCGGCAAGTCCGTGGCGACGGGCTTCCAGTCCACCGAGTCCGGGGCCATGGACTACGAGGAGATGAAGGCCCACGTCAACCGCGAGCTCAAGCAGCAGTTCCGCCCCGAGTTCCTCAACCGCGTGGACGACCTCATCGTCTTCCCGCAGCTGACCAAGGCGGAGGTGCGCGAGATCGTCGACCTCATGATCGCCCGCCTCGACAAGCGCATGAGCGAGCAGGACATGACGATCGAGCTCACCGACGCCGCCAAGGAGCTGCTCGCCGAGCGCGGCTTCGACCCGGTGCTCGGAGCCCGTCCGCTGCGCCGCGCCATCCAGCGCGACATCGAGGACGCCCTCAGCGAGAAGATCCTCTTCGGCCAGATCGAGCGCGGCCAGAAGGTCATCGTGGACGCCCAGGGCGAGGGGATCCTCGGGGAGTTCACCTTCCGCGGCGAGGCCATCCCCACCACCCCCGAGCAGGAGGCCGCCGTCGCCGACGCCGAGAGGGTCGTCGAGGAGGCCGCCACGGTCGAGGGCGCGGAGGGCCAGGACTCACCGGAGGCCACCGAGGCTCCCCAGGTGGGTTGATCTCCCCAGGGGAGCGCTCGCGCGAGGAGCCCGTCGGCGCCATGGGAATGGCGCTCCGACGGGCTCCTCCCCGCCCCCGGGGCCCGCTCTGGGGCCGATCGGGGGAGCCGTCGGCTGTGATAGCCGTCCTGACGCAGTGTTGTGACCCGGTGGTAGCCTCTTGGATCGTTCCGGCGTCCCTGCGCGCCGTGACGTGAGCAGACGCGGCCCCGTCTCTCCCGCACCACCGCCGACCCAGTTGATTGGGCTGCCGACTCGACGCGCCTGCCGACCATGCCCGACGACGATCGGAAGTCGATGGATAACAGGATCCCTGCCACCGAGAAGAGTCTTCAGGAACGAGCATCCCGCGCCAGCGCGAAGGGCGACCGGAGGCGCGCCGAGAGGCTGCGCCGTGAGCAGCGCCGACTCGCCTACCTGCGCCGCAGGCGCCGTCTGCGCGCCGACGACGTCACCGTCGTCGAGGAGTCGGCGCTGCGCAAGGCGATCCTCGGATCCGTCGTGGGCAACATCATGGAGTGGTACGACGTCGGCGTCTTCGCCTACGTCGCCGTGCTCGTGGGCCAGGCATTCCTGCCCAACGCCAGCCCCGTGGCCCAGAACCTCTTCTCACTGGGGGTCTTCGCCGTCACCTTCGTCGCCCGGCCACTGGGCGGCGTCATCCTCGGACAGCTCGGCGACCGCCTCGGGCGCAAGGAGGTCCTGGCCTTCACCCTCATGATGATGGCGCTGGCGACCTTCGGCATCGGCATCCTGCCGCCGGCCAGCGTCCTGGGCGCCTGGGCGCCGATCCTGCTCATCTGCCTCAAGCTCGTCCAGGGCTTCTCCACCGGCGGCGAGTACGCGGGCGCCACGACCTTCGTCACCGAGTACGCCCCCGACAAGCGCCGCGGCTTCTACGCGGCCATGCTCGACTGGGGCTCCTACATCGGCAACGCGCTGGGCGCGGGCTTCGTCACCGTCCTCATGCTCACCCTGCCCGGGGACTTCATGTCCACCTGGGGCTGGCGCATCCCCTTCCTCCTCGCCCTGCCGATGGGCGCCATCGCCCTCTACCTGAGGACCCGCATCGAGGACACCCCCGCCTTCCGCGGCGCCCAGGCGGAGACCGAGGACGAGGAGCCCGCGGACCTGGCGGCCGTGGAGACCGAGATCATGAAGCCGGAGGAGGGGCCCCTCGGCTTCAAGGAGATGGTGCGGACCTACTGGCGGGAGCTGGGCATCGCGATCGTCCTCGTGGCCGGCGCCAACACCGTGGGCTACACCCTCACCTCCTACATGCCGACCTACTTGACCACCACTCTCAACCTCGACGCCGAGCACGGCCCCCTCCTCACGCTGCCCATCCTCGTCCTCGTGGCCTTCCTCGTGCCCGCCTGCGGCCTGCTGTCGGACCACGTGGGCCGCCGGCCCGTCCTCCTGTCCGCGGCGGTGGGCACGATCGTGCTCGCAGTGCCCGTGTTCCTGCTGCTGGAGCACAAGGAGGTCTGGTCGGTCCTGCTCGGCCTCGCCCTGCTGGCCTATCCGACGGCGGCCTACGTCGGCAACCTCGCCGCCTCCCTCCCCGCGATCTTCCCCACCCGCTCCCGCTACGGCGGCATGGGCATCGCCTACAACATCGCCGTCGCCCTCTTCGGCGGCACGGCCGCTTTCATCATGGAGGCCCTCGTGGCCTCCACCGGCAGCCCCCTGGCGCCCGCCTTCTGGTTGATGGGGACCTCCGTGGCGGCCCTCGCGGCGATCTTCGGGCTCAAGGAGACGGCCCGTCGTCCTCTGCCCGGCTCCATGCCGGCCGTGGCCAGCCGGGAGGAGGTCGCCGAACTGGTCGAGACTCAGGAGGAGAACCCCGACCTCGATGTCTCCGAGATCTTCGCGATCGCCCCGGCCCACCTCGTCGACACCGAGCCGACCGTCGCGGAGGCCCTGGCCGAGGTCGAGGTGGCCCAGGCCTGGGAGGACAAGGCGCGGGTCAGGCTCGACCGCGCCACGCGCGCCACCACCGAGGCCCTCAGGGCGCTCGATGAGGCCCGTAAGCGCGAGAGCGCCTCCTCTGATTCCCCGGGCCCCCGGGGGTGAGCGGAATCGAGTGGGGCCGGCCGATCCGCCCCGAATTAAGGAACTCCGGGGAATGGTCTTGCGCACATCGTGGGCGCATCGGCTTCGTGTGCCGCAGGGCTTCCTCCTCGGCGCGGACGGCCTCGGGCAGAGGACCGCGTTCTGATTCCGGCACTTCCGCTAACCTGGGAAAACTCTGATTGTTTCCTGAGAGTTATTGTGTTTCACTTTGAGTGCCGTACGTAATTCCAGGTGGAGTGTATGGCGCGGTTATCGTGGAGGGGTCCGGGTCCCTGATCAGCACAAGAGGCGAACCCGAAACGCCTTCACGACCCCCTGTGAGAACACAACAGAATGAGCCGCATACACGAACAGCGCCACCTGCCGCAGCGCGGGGGCCGCAGTCCTCTCCCTCGTGTCGACCTCACCGCGCTGGTGATACCGCTCGCGCTTGGCGCCTCCATCCTCTGGCTGCTCGGCTGGCCCGCCGCCAGCACCATCGCCCTCATCGCGGCGCTGGTCCTCCTGACCGCCGGGCTGCTCACCTCCCCGCCCGCCGCGGCCAGGGGCGGTCGCTCCACCGGTCCCCGTGATCGCGGATCCTCGCTGTGGCTCATGGCCCTGGTCATGTCCCCGGCGATCCTCCTGGGCAGCGCCTTCCCCCTCGTCGCCGACCGCCTCGCCCCGCACGCCGTGGCCGGTGTCCGCCTCGAGACCCTCATCCTGTCCGCCTCGGTGGCCGTCCCCTGGCTCAGCCAGGTGGTGGGGACCCCCGTGTACCGCCTCCTCGGCTCCACCATCCCCCGGGGGCCCGACGCCGTCAGGCGCCACTACTGCGAGGTCTGGCCCGGGCTGCTCCTCCTGTCCATCGCGCCGGCGATGGCCGTGACCGCCTGCGTCGGGATCGTCACCGGCTGGGGCGCCGGCGCCCTGGCCGCCCACTTCGCCCTCATCATGGCGCACGTCGTCTTCGTGCAGTCCCTCGTCGTGGCCGACCTCGGCTCGCGCCGTCACCTGTGGGCGCTGGGCTGGCTCGCCTACGCGATCGCGCTGCTCATCGCGCCCGACTGGTGGCTGGCGCCCCCGCTGGCCGGGGCGCTGAGCCAGATCCTCGCCATCGGCACCGACCTGCGCGCCCTGGCCCGCCCCCGGCGCTTCGCCGTCGTCCCGGTGATCGCCGACATGGGGCGCGGGCTCATCCTGGGCGGCGTGCTGTGGGCCGACAAGCTCCTCCTGTTCATCACCGTGGGCAGGCAGTTCGACGTCTCGCTCGTCTACCTGTGCCTCCAGCCCGCCGTCCTGGCCTACTCCTACTACTTCGCCATCGCCTCGCCGCGCATCAACCAGGCCTTCTCCGGCTTCCACGATGCCCTGGAGAACGAGCCCATGAGCGCCCTGCACCGGAGGGGGGCCGCGCTGCGGCGCATGGTCACCTGGTCCCTGGCGCGCATGGCCTCGGTGGGCAGCGCCGCGACGCTCGTCGTCGTCGCCCTGACCGCCATCCTCGCGCCCGGCGACATCGCCGCGGTGACGGCCATCAGCGCAGCCAGCCTCCTCTTGGCCATCCTCACCCTTCTCGCCTACGAGATCGACCACGCCGGCGACTCCCGGGCGGCCCTGGCCCTGTCCGGGATCGCCGTCGTCTTCATCGCCGCCTCCTTCGCCGCCCTCGGCGGCGTGAGCGCCTACGGTCCCATCGCCCTGACCGCGATGGGCCTGAGCATCATCGGCGCCCTCGTCTACCACCGGCGCTGGAGCGCGCCCGAATACGCATTCTTCTGGGGAAAGGCACTGTCATGGTGAGTCTCGCACTCGATACCGCTCCGGAGGCGCTCGACGAGCGCGCCCCGCAGGCCCCCGCACTGCTCGCGCAGGAGGAGCCCGCCCCCTCCCGGCCCGACGGCGTCCCGGCTGACGGCCGCTACGAGGACGTCGACGTCGCCATCGTCATGGAGTCCACCTACCCCTACCTCAAGGGCGGGGTCTCGGCGGTCGTCCACGGCATCATCACCGGGAACCCGGATAAGACCTTCGGGATCATCCACATCGCCTGGGACTCCGAGGCCCCGCACACCGACCTGTACGGGATGCCGTCCAATGTGGCCTGGGTGAGGGTGCTCTACCTGTCGATGGCCGAGCACCGCGATGACTTCCTGGCCGCTCGGCCCCGCGACCTGCGCATGAGCCGCGCCCAGCGGCGCGCCCTGTCGCGCCGGCTCCTCGGCGCGCTCATCGAGCTGGCCACCACCGGCGACGGCGAGGAGGTCTGGCGGCTCATCGACGAGGGCATGAGCCCCGCCACCCGCCGCTACCCCCTGTGGGCGCTGCTCGGCACCCAGGAGTTCATGGAGGCCTTCCGCGAGATGATGCCGGATCTGGGCATGCCCCTGTCCGAGCTGTTCTGGTGCCTGCGCGACTTCTTCTCCCTGGCGCACGCCGTCCTGGCCGACCCAGTGCCCCGCGCCGCCGTCTACCACGCCCACACCACCGGCTACGCCTCCCTGCTGGCGGCGGCCGCCGCCAGCCAGCACGGGGCATCCTTCCTGCTCACCGAGCACAACCTCTACGTGCGCGACACCGTCAACACGCTTCTGGAACGCCGCATGGACCTGCCCGTGCGCCTGAGCGACTACCGGGACTTCGACGTCACCGCGCGCGAGCGCATGTGGATGGCCTGGTGGATCGAGATGGGCCGCCTGTGCTACCCCCGCGCCGACCTCATGACCTACCTCTACCCCCGCGCCATCGAGGAGGCGAAGGACCTCGGCGGCATCCCGGACAAGTCCGTCGTCCTGCCCAACGGGCTCGACGTCGAGGAGTTCGACGCCCTGTGGTCCGCCCGCCGCGAGGCGATCGAGCGCATCCACGCCGAGGGCGACCGCCATCTGTGGAGGCTCGTCTACATCGCGAGGGTCGTGCCCATCAAGGGGCTGCTCGACCTCATCGAGGCCGTCGAGATCATGCGCGAGCGCGGCATGGGCATCCACCTCGACGTCTGCGGGCCCACCGAGCACGTGCCCGAGTACTACGAGCGCTGCACGGCCCGCATCGTCGAACTGGGCCTCCAGGACGTCATCACCATCCGCGGCACCGTGCGGGTGCGCGAGCTGCTCGACGAGTTCGACCTGTTCGTCCTGCCGAGTTACAACGAGGGCCTGCCCGTGGTCTCCCTGGAGACGATGGGCGCCGGGATCCCGACCGTCTCCTCCGACGTCGGCGCCCTGCGCTCGGTGGTGGAGGACCCGATCGAGGCGGACGACGGCGGGTTCATCGGCCCGTGCGGGCTCATGCTCACCCCCGGCGACCCCGCGCTGCTCGCCGAACGGATCCACCAGGTCATCTCCAATCCCGGCCTGTACGAGGACATGTGCCACGCGGCCCGGCGCCGAGTCGAGACCGCCTTCAACCTGGGCCTGGTCAACGCCACCTACAACCGGATCTACAACGACCTCGCGAGTCGGCTCCCCACCGCCCCCGCGAGGGCCGCCGGGGCCGCCGGTCTGCTGGAAGGGGGCGCATGACCGGCGTCGGCGCCTGGATCCGCTACGGCGGCCCCCTCGAGGCCGCGGACGTGGAGGAGGCGGCCCGGCACTACCGGGCCGCCATCCTCCAGCCCTGGGAGACGGCCGCCGCCGCGCGCCTCAAGGAGCTCGCGCCCCATATGACGGTCCTGGCCTACCAGTGCCTGTCCTCCACGAGGGACTTCGAGCCGCCCGAGCGCCGCGCCTCCGGGATCAGCCATGCCGAGGCCACCCGCCGCGACTGGCACGCCCGGCGCCGCGACGGCTCCCTCATCGAATGGGACGGCTACCCGGGGCACTTCCAGACCACCGTCTGGGACCCCGACTACCGGCGGCGCTGGGCCGAGCGCGTGCGCGAGAGGATCGCCCCCACCGCCTTCGACGGCGTCATGGCCGACAACGACGTCTTCGACGACTACTACGGCCTCGGCCTGCCCATCGAGGGCGCCGACGACCCCGCCGCGCTGCGCGAATCCCTCGGGATGCTGGTGGATGAGGCCGGCGCCGCCCTGGCGGGCATCGGCCGGGTCCTCGTGCCCAATATCGCCGAGGCCCGCCGCGAGCCCGGCCGCTGGGAGCGCCACAGCGCCTGGGGCGGGGGCTTCGACGAGTGCTGGCTCGGCTGGGGCGATGACTCCTTCCTCGGCGCCCCCGACGCACTCGCCCAGGCGCATGAGCTCACCGCCCCCGGCCTGACGATCGTGCGCGCCCCCAGCGGGGGCCCCGGGTCGCCCCGGGCGCTCTACGGGCTGGCCGCCTTCTGGGTGCTGGGCGGAGGGCGCGGCGCCTTCGCCTCCACCGGCCACGACGACTACTCGCGCCTGGCCTGGCTGCCCGCCCTGGACGCCGACCTCGGGGCGCCCCTGGGCCCGGCCCGGCACCGGGGCCGCCTGTGGCGGCGCGACTTCGAGCGGGGCGTCGCCGTCGTCAACCTCGACGGCGCCCGCGGCGCCCGTCCCCGCCTGCCCGCCGGCCTCGTGGAGCCGGGCCCCCGGGGCGGGGCGGACGGCGCCTTGCTGCCCCGGCGCGTGGTTCTGGGCCCGAGGTCCGGGCTCATCGCCCTGCGGCCCTGAGCCCATCACCGGATGCCGCAGGGCCGTTCGGGTCCGGGTGGAAGGAGCGGCGCGGTTTGAGACTAGGACCGAAGTCACCTTAGAGTAGGCGCGACCCTACCGGCGCGATGTCGCGCGACTGACGAGTGAAAGAGGCGACGATGCCCAAGTACGTGTACCGCTTCAGCGAGGGAGACAAGGACCAGAAGGACCTCCTGGGCGGCAAGGGCGCGAACCTCGCCGAGATGACCCGTCTCGGCCTGCCCGTTCCCCCCGGCTTCACGATCACCACCGATGCCTGCCGGGCCTACCTCGCCGACGGCGCCGTCCCCGACGAGCTCGCTGTCCAGGTGACCACCGCGCTGCGCGAAGTCGAGGAGGAGCTCGGCCGCGAGCTCGGGGCCCCCGAGGACCCACTGCTCGTCTCCGTGCGCAGCGGCGCCAAGTTCTCCATGCCCGGGATGATGGAGACCGTCCTCAACATCGGCCTCAACGACTCCTCTGTCGAGGGGCTCGCCGACGCCAGTGGGGACGCGCGCTTCGCCTGGGACTCCTACCGCCGCCTCATCCAGATGTTCGGCAAGACCGTCCTGGATGTCGACGGCGAGCACTTCTCCAGCGCCCTCGACGCCAAGAAGGCCTCGCGCGGCGCCACCCTCGACTACGAGCTCGACGTCGACGCCCTGCGCGAGCTCGTCGAGGAGTACAAGGCCATCGTCCGCGAGCACGCGGGCATCGAGTTCCCCCAGGACCCCCGCAGTCAGCTCGACATGGCCACCGAGGCCGTCTTCCGCTCCTGGAACACCGAGCGCGCCCGCATCTACCGGCGCCGCGAGAAGATCCCCCACGACCTGGGCACCGCCGTCAACGTGTGCACGATGGTCTTCGGCAACATGGGCCAGACCTCCGGCACCGGTGTGTGCTTCACCCGCGACCCCTCCACCGGCCGATCCGGCGTCTACGGGGACTACCTCGTCAACGCCCAGGGCGAGGACGTCGTCGCCGGCATCCGCAACACCCTGTCCCTGGCGGACCTGAAGTCCCTCGACCCGGAGTCCTACAAGGACCTGCGCGCGGCCATGCGCAAGCTCGAGACCCACTACCGGGACCTGTGCGATATCGAGTTCACCATCGAGCGCGGCAAGCTCTGGCTCCTCCAGACCCGCGTGGGCAAGCGCACCGCCGCCGCCGCCTTCCGCGTGGCCACCCAGCTCGTCGACGAGAGGCTCATCACCACCGATGAGGCCCTCACCCGCGTCACCGGGGACCAGCTCACCCAGCTCATGTTCCCGCAGTTCTCCACCACTGGGGAGCGGGACCTGCTCACCAAGGCCATGCCCGCCTCGCCCGGGGCCGCCGTCGGCTTCATCGCCTTCGACAACGCCGAGGCCATCGCCCGCGCCGAGGCCGGCGAGTCCGTCATCCTCGTGCGCCGCGAGACCAACCCCGACGACCTGCCCGGCATGGTGGCCGCCTCCGGCGTGCTCACCGCGCGCGGCGGCAAGACCTCCCACGCCGCCGTCGTCGCCCGCGGCATGGGCAAGACCTGCGTGTGCGGCGCCGAGGCCCTCGAGGTCGACGCCGCCGCCAGGACCGTGCGCGTGGCCGGGCGCGACGAGCTGCTCACCAGCGAGGACATCATCGCCATCGACGGCACCACCGGCGAGGTCTTCCTCGGCTCGGTGGAGGTGACCGACTCGCCCGTCATGACCTACCTGCGCCGCGGCCTGGAGACCGCCCTGGACAGCGCCGGCGACGTCGACAACCGCGAGCTCATCACCAGCGTCGATCGCCTCATGCGCCACGCCGACAAGGTTCGGCGCCTGGCGGTGCGGGCCAACGCCGACACCCCCGACGACGCCCGCCACGCCATCCACCGCGGTGCCGAGGGCGTGGGACTGTGCCGCACCGAGCACATGTTCCTCGGCGAGCGCAAGAAGTTCGTCCAGAACCTCATCCTGGCCTCCACCGATGCCGAGCGGGAGGCGGCCCTCGCCGCCCTCCTGCCCCTGCAGAAGGATGACTTCGCGCAGATGCTGACCACGATGAACGGCAAGCCCATGACGGTGCGCCTCATCGACCCGCCCTTGCACGAGTTCCTCCCCGACCTCACCGAACTCAGCGTCAAGGTGGCCGTCGACCGGGAGAAGGGGATCCTCGACCCCGCCGACGAGGAGCTCCTGGCCGTCGTGCGCAAGAGCCACGAGTCCAACCCCATGCTCGGCCTGCGCGGCGCCCGCCTCCTGCTGACGATGCCCGGCCTCATCGAGCTCCAAGTGCGCGCCATCGCCGAGGCGGCCGTCGAGCGCCTGCGCGCCGGGGGAGACCCGCGCCCCGAGATCATGATCCCGCTCATCGGCTCCATCCGGGAGCTCCAGATCGCCCGCGAGCGCGCCGAGGCTGTCCTGGCCGAGGTCGGCGCCGAGTCCGGCTACGACCTCTCCTTCCCGATCGGCTGCATGATCGAGCTGCCCCGCGCCGCCGTCACCAGCGCCCACGTCGCCGAGGAGGCCGACTTCTTCTCCTTCGGCACCAACGATCTCACCCAGACCACCTGGGGCTTCTCCCGGGACGACGTCGAATCATCCTTCGTGGGGCGCTACATCGACGAGGCAATCTTCGGCACCTCCCCGTTCGAGTCCATCGACGTCGACGGCGTGGGCGCCATGGTCCGCCTGGGCGTCGAGGGCGGCCGCTCCACCAAGCCGGGGATGAAGATGGGCGTGTGCGGCGAGCACGGCGGAGACCCCGACTCCATCGCCTTCTTCCACTCCGTGGGCCTCAACTACGTCTCCTGCTCCCCGTTCCGCGTCCCCGTGGCGCGCCTCGAGGCCGGCCGCGCCGCCGTCCTCGCCCCGGAGCAGGGCCAGGAGTAACGAACCCGCGGTCGCGCGCCGGACACTGGAACGACGGCGCCCACCGCCTCCCCGCGGGGAGACGGTGGGCGCCGTCCCACATCCCGGGGCATCCCGGGCCGGTCCGCGCCGTGCGAGAATCGCCGCATGAGCCTTCCGACGGCCCGTATCCCTGAACCCCCTGGCCCCGGCGGCCCCGGCGCCCTGGGAGCCGTGCCCCCAGCCCCCCGGGCGCCCGGCTCCACGCCGCGCCCGCCCGCGGCTCCCATGAGCGCCGACGAGCTCGCCTCCCTGGCCATGAGCCTGACCGAGCGCATCTGCGCCGTCGTGCTCGGCAAGGAGGACGAGGTGCGCACCGCCGTCGCCACCTTCCTGGCCGGCGGGCACCTCCTCATCGAGGACGTCCCCGGGGTCGGCAAGACCACCCTGGCACTGGCCCTGGCGCGCTGCCTCGACCTGCGCTCGGCCCGCATCCAGTTCACCGCCGACCTCCTGCCGGCCGACGTCACCGGCGTGTCCATCTACGACCAGGCGGCCCGCACCTTCCGATTCCACCCCGGGCCCATCTTCACGGGCATTCTCATCGCCGACGAGATCAACCGCGCCACGCCGCGCACGCAGTCCGCCCTCCTGGAGGCCATGGGGGAGGGGCACGTGAGCGTCGAGGGGCACGCGCGGCCCCTGCCCGACCCCTTCATGACGGTCGGCACGCAGAACCCCCTCGACATGGAGGGCACCTTCCCCCTGCCCGAGGCGCAGCGCGACCGCTTCATGACGCGGCTGTCCCTGGGCTACCCCGACCCCGAGGCCGAGACCGCCATGGTGCTGGCCCGAGGCGGCGCCGACCCCCTGATGTCGCTGACGCCCCTGGACACCGAGGCCGGGGCCCGGCGGGCGCGAGCCGCCGTCGCCGCCATCAGGGCGGCCCGGCCCGTGGCCCGCTACGCAGTCGCGCTCGCGGCCGCCACCCGGGACACCAACGAGCTCATCCTGGGGGCCAGCCCCCGGGCCGCCCTCCACCTCGTGGCCATGGGCAGGGCCGTCGCCGCCATGGACGGACGCGGATTCGTGACGCCGGACGACATCGCCGCGGCCGCTCCCGCCGTCCTCGGCCACCGGATCGTGCCCGCCGGGCGCTTCGCCTCAACCGCCCAGGAGCGACAGGCCGCCGGATCCGTGCTCGCCGGGATCATCGCCCGCACCCCGGCGCCGAGGTCCTGATGGCTCACCGGGCGCCCGGTCGGCGCGCGGGGCGGGGGCAGTGGCCGCGGCTCCCGATGGCCGTGCCGACGTCGCACGGCTGGGAGATGGTCGCCCTGGCGCTCTTCCTGCTGCTCGCCGGATGGGCAGTGCGCCTCCCCCTGCTCATGAGCGCCGGCCTCCTCCTGGCGATCCTCATGCTCCTGTGCCTGCTCATGGCGGTGGCGCTGGGGGCGCTCGCCGCGCCCCGGGCACGACTCGTCGGACCCGAGGAGATCACCGCCGGGCAGTCCGGCACCTGGGCCATCGAGTGCCGGGCCAGGCTCATCGGCGCCCTTCCCGCGTGGCTGCGCTGGGAGATCGAGCACCTGCCCCGGAGTGCGAGCCCTGCCGGAGGGATCGCCCCCTACGGCGAACGGCGCTTCACCGGACCCCTGCGGGAGGCGGGGCGGCACGGTGCCGCTGACCGCGGGGAGTCGCTCGTCTCCTCCCTGACGATCACCGGCGCCGAGCGCGGGACGCTGCGCCTGGAGGCCAGGTGGCTCCTCATCCACGAGCCCTTCGGCCTGGCCCGGGCCCGCGTGCCGATCCGTGCCGTCGCCCATGTGCTCGTCCTTCCCACGCCCGCGGCTCTGCCCGAGGGCGTCGCCGTCGGCCCGGGCTCGGCCTCCTGGAGTCGAGAACTCGCCCGTGAGCGGGGCTCGGCCCAGCGCGGCGGCGAGCAGATCTCCCGCCTTCGCGACTACCTCCCCGGGGACGCTTTGACGTCCATTCACTGGCGCCAGTCCGCGCGTCAGGGCGGGCTCATCGTCGCCGAGAGGGACCGAGTGCCGCACCCCCGCCGCTCGCTCGCCCTCCGGCTCGCCGCCACGGCGCCCCCAGAGGGGCGGGACCGGGCCGGGCGCACTGGGGCAACGGAGCCGCAGGACGGCGCGGAGGCGTCGGAGCGCGCGGAGCGGGCGATCGGCGTCGCCGCGGCCCTCATCGCCGCCTGGGAGGAGCAGGGCTGCGCCGTCGGCCTCGACCTCGGCGGCGAGGCGGGTGACGGGCCGAGCGCTGGGCCCGGCAGCGCAGGCGGCAGCGCCCCGGACCGGGGCCCCGCCCTCCTTCGCCGCCTCGCCGTCGTCGGTCCGGCCGACGCCAGGGCGAGTGCCGCCGAGCACTGGGGTGCGCGCGGCACCGACGCCCCCGACGTCCTCGTCACCGACTCCCCGGCGCTCGCCGCGCGCGCGGGCCGGGAGCTGCCGGAGGCCTCGGCGATCATCCTCATCGGCGACGATGGCGCACCCGCCCTCCGCACCGACGCACCCGCAGGGGGCATCCGATGAGGGGACGGATCCCGCGCACGGGCCGCCCGGCCGGACCGGGCCGGCTGAGATGGTCCCGCGAGCCCCACCCCTCGGGCGAGGCCTCGCGGCTCCAGCCCCTGTGGGGGGCCCTCATCATCACCGCCCTGTGGTGGGCGGGCCTGAGGGTCCTCGAGCGGATCCTCCTGCCCGGGCCCTGGCAGTCGCGCGCCTTCCTCATCGCGGCCGCCGTCCTGCTCATCACCGGCGGCGCCCGGGCCCTGCGGCCGCGGCGCCCCGTCCTGCCCTGCGTCCTCGGCCTCCTCGCCGGCAGTGCCCTCCTGGCCGCCCAGTCGCTCACCAGCCCCGCCCTGAGGACGTGGCTGGCCAACCCGGCGTCCGCGCTCGCCGAGGTCGGCCGGCAGGTCCGCTCCACCGAGCCGCCCATGCCGGTGAGCGACAGCCTCTCCCTCGTGCTCGCCGCGCTCACACTGCTCATCGCCTGGTGGTGCGCGCTCATCTCCACCACTGGCGGCGACAGGGTCGGGGTGACCGCCGTCGTTCCCGCATCCTCCATGCTCGTGGCGGGATTGCTCGCCGACTGGACCCCACCGGGGTGGGCGGTCGCCGGATTCGGCATGGGCATCCTCCTGCTCATCGCCACCGCCGCGCCCATGGCGCCCGCCCGGCGCGGGAGCGTGGCCGGCATGACGGGCACGACGGGCGTGGCGGGCTTGCGCGCCCGGCTGGGCCTGGTGGGGACACGGATCGCGGTGCTGATCCTCGCGCTCGTCCTCGCCGCGGGGGCGGGCAGCGGCCTCCCGGTCAGGGGGCAGGACGGCCTGCTCGACCGCATCGTCGGCCGGGAGGGGAGCGCGCCCGAGACCAGCCTGACGCTGGGCAGCGACCTCGTCCACAGCACCGGCACCGCCTTCTCCTACCAGGCCGAGGGCTCCGAGGGAGGCGAGTCCCTGCGCTTCACACTCGCCGTCGTGCGCGATCTCGACGGCGCCACCTGGGACCCGATCAGCCTTCCCGACAACTCGCGGACGGTCGCCGAACCCCCGACGGGCCTCGATGATGCCGCCCTCACCCCGATCTCGGCCCTGGAGGCCGCCGGGGGAGAGGCCGTCGGGAGCGGTGCCGACGTGCCCGGGCTGCGCGCCGTCGTCATGCGGGTGGACGATCTCGTCACCGATCGGGCGCCCTTGCTCCAGTCCACCCTCGTGGTGGACTCGGTGGGCGAGCGGACCCTCGGCTCCTGGGACGGCGTCTCGCTGGACACGGCGTCCTGGCGCTGGATCCCCGGGACCTCCACCGCGCGCTCCTGGCGCGATACCACTGCCAGTGGGGACATGTACCGGGCCTACGGGTGGAGCGCCGTCGCCGGGCCCGACGGGGAGCCGATGATCGCACCGCCGTATCCCGCTCCGTCCCCCGCGCCCGAGGAGCTCGCACCCTACCTGGCGCTTCCCGAGGGGGCCGGCCCGGGGAGCCCGAGCGGCAGCGCCGTCCATGCTGCCGGGGCGGAGGCCCTGAGCGCGGCGGGGCTCGATGAATCCTCACCCGTCCCCGCGCGCGCCGCCGCGCTGGCCGCCTGGTTCCACGGCAATGGATTCATCTACAACGAATCCGCCCCGGGCAGCTTCGACGGCACTGAGGAGGGCGGCGGGTCCGCTGACCCGGTGAGCACGGTCGAGGCGTTCCTGGCCGAGCGCTCCGGCTACTGCATCCACTATTCCGCCGCGTTCACGCTCATGGCCCGGGATATGGGGCTGCCGACCCGCATCGCCATCGGCTACGCCTCCCACAGCCCCACCCCTGGGCAGAACGCGGGGCCGACCCAGGTGCGCGCCGAGGATCTGCACGCCTGGCCCGAGGTCTGGGTCGATGGCGCGGGCTGGGTGGCCTTCGAGCCCACCCCCGGCGGGGCCGGAGCGCGCGCCAACAAGGCGACTCCGGCCGAGGCCGATCCGGCTCCGACGGCGACCGCTTCCCCGGAGACCACTGCCCCCGCCCCGGCCACCGCCTCCCAGGGTGCGGCAGGGCCGACGGCGGGCGGTGCCGCCCGGTCCGCCGAGGGGCAGGCCGTCCCGGTCGAGAGGGCTGGGGGCGTCGGCCTGGACGCAGTGCCGGGCGGGCTCGCCGTGGGGGCGGCGGCGGTGCTGCTGGTGCTATCACTGCTCGGTGCGCCCGCCGTCGTCAGGGTGATGAGGCGACGGCGCCGCGCAGCGATCATGCGCAGTGCCAGTGGTGGAGCCGACGCCGGGGGCGGGCCGGCGGAGGCCGCTTGGGCTGAGCTGCTGGATAGCGCCGTGGACCTCGGGCTGATCGGCCGGGGGACGGCACTGCACTCGCGCACGCCCGGAGCCGTGGTGGCGAGCCTGGCGGAGGTTCTTGGTGCTGGTGACGGCTCCGCGAGTGCGTCCCTGAGCGTCTTGGAGAGCGCGGTGGTGCGGGAGCGCTACGGCGCTGGCGCGGTTGAGGGCGCCGACTCTGCTGCCGGGGAACTCGGGTTGGATGAGGCACT
Organism: Actinomyces denticolens; assembly: GCF_002072185.1. Taxonomy (GTDB): domain Bacteria; phylum Actinomycetota; class Actinomycetes; order Actinomycetales; family Actinomycetaceae; genus Actinomyces; species Actinomyces denticolens. The sequence goes on along the minus strand of NZ_MVIW01000037.1, from coordinate 1,447 downwards.
GGGAGCATGTGTGAGGGCTATGCGTGAGAAGGCCGGCCGGACCCGCCGAGTTCGCGCCCGCTTCCTCCCCGCGAGCCTTCTCCGCCCCCTCCGCATCTGACCCCTCCCTCTCTCTCGCCGAGACCGGTCGAAAACGTCATCGAGACCGGTTGAAGTGGTGGTCGAGACCGGTTCCTTGTCCACAGGGTGGGGCTGGTGGGGGTCGTGTTGGCTGGTTTGTCCACAGATTGGTGGTGGGGTCTGGTGCTGGGGGAAGGTTGGTTCTAGGGTTGGGGTTCGACGGCGATGCCGCCGTCGTCTGGGGCCGACCTGGGGCCTCGAGCTGTTGTCCCCCTGGTCCGTGTCCGCCCATCCGCCCCCCTCTTTCTTGGAAGGCCCCAGATCCCATGGCTCCCGTGTCCTGCCGCTCTCCGGTCCGCGCCGCCGGCGCCGTAGTGCTCCGGCGGCGCCGCTCCAGCGGCCCTGCGCCCGGCCGATGGCGCCGGGGTCTTGAGGCGCTGAGAAGACGCTGGGCGCTCCCGGTAGCCCTGACCCTACTGGCCTGCTGCGCCCCGGGCCCGGGGCTGCTGGCGGCCTGCGCCAACGACGCTCCTGCGCCTGAGGTCAGCGGAACGCTGCCCACGCGCTTCTTCTCCACCCCCGAGGCCAGCACTACCGCGACACCCACCACCAGCGCCGGCGCACCGGTCTCGCTCGGCCCCGAACTGGCCGCCCAGAGAGCCACCGCCCTGGCCATGCCCAAACCGGTCAAACCGCCAGAGGCGAGCGAGAACACCCAGCAAGGCGCCGTCAACGCCGTCGTCCACTTCTTCAACCTGTACCGCTACGCCTTCATCACCGGCGACACCACCGACCTGGCCGCCATGAGCGAGGAGGGCTGCGTCTTCTGCCAATCCACCATCAACGACGCCACCAAGCTCCACGAAGGCGGAGGATGGGCCAACCCCTGGACGATTACTCTTAAAGACTTGAGCTATATCTATCCCGATGAAGGAAAAGAATACTCGGGTGTTCAAGGAACACTGGTCGCCAGTGCCTCCACGGTCATAACGGGGGATGGTGAGATCGCCGAAAAATCACAGGAAACCGTTTCCGTATTTATTGCCATAAAATATGTCGACAATGGATGGATCATCAAAGGGGTGTCGGTAGAATGAGTCGCCCACTCCTCGTCGCATCCCTTGTGATGATGCTCGTCGGATTTGAGATTCTTCCTGCAAGCGATGAAATCAACGATGCTCCTTCTGGCCGAATCGTCGAAATTACCGGGCGGGCGAGCGATGAGAACATCACCCTTCAACAGTCGGTGATCGAAGCAATTCAGGTCGGGGGTGGTTCTTCGTCGTCGGGTGGTGGGGGCGGGTCGCAGGTGGTGGTCTCCGCCGGGCAGCCCCGGGCCATGGCCATGGAAGGAGACTTCATCTGCGATGGGCAGGACGCCCAGGGC
>NZ_MVIW01000036.1 GCF_002072185.1 Actinomyces denticolens | reverse complement strand
TCGAGCAGATGGAGATGGAGTTCTTCTGCAAGCCGGGCACCGACGAGGAGTGGCACCAGTACTGGATCGACTACCGGCGCGACTGGTACATCGACCTGGGCATCGACCCCGCCAACCTGCGCGAGTACGAGCACCCCGCTGAGAAGCTCTCCCACTACTCCAAGCGCACGGTGGACCTGGAGTACCGCTTCGGCTTCGCCGGCTCGGAGTGGGGCGAGCTCGAGGGCGTCGCCAACCGCACGGACTTCGACCTCACCACCCACGCCGAGCACTCCGGCAAGGACCTGTCCTACTTCGACCAGACCACCAACGAGCGCTGGGTCCCCTACGTCATCGAGCCCGCCGCCGGCCTGACCCGCTCCATGATGGCCTTCCTCGTGGAGGCCTACCACGAGGACCAGGCCCCCAACACCAAGGGCGGCGTCGACACCCGCGTGGTCCTCAAACTCGACGCGCGCCTGGCCCCGGTCAAGGTCGCCGTCCTGCCGCTGAGCCGCAAGGAGGAGCTCACCGGCCCGGCCAGGGCCGTCGCCTCTCGCCTGCGCCGCCTGTGGAACGTCGAGTACGACGACGCGGGCGCGGTGGGCCGCCGCTACCGGCGCCAGGACGAGATCGGCACACCGCTGTGCCTCACCTACGACTTCGACTCCCCGGAGGACGGGGCCGTCACGGTGCGCGAGCGCGACACCATGGTCCAGGAGCGCGTGCCCCTGGAGGGCATCGAGCGCTACCTGGCCGAGCGGCTCGCCGGCTGCTGACGGCGCCCGGCATGTCGGGGCACTCCCACCACCACGGCGCCCCGCCCGTCCCGGCGGGCGAGGCGCGCCGCGTGAGGATCGTGCTGGCGGCGATCGTCGTGCCGATCGTCCTGGCCACCCTCGTGGGGCTGGCGCTGCTGTGGCCGGGGAAGAGCTCGCTCATGGGCTCGCGGCCCTTCGCCGTCGAGGGCTCCTCCATGGAGACCGCCACGGTCACCTCCACCTCCGTGTCCGACTGCGAGGACTCCGCCAAGGTCCTCGGCGGGATCTCCGACGGCTCACTGCTCACCGACGCCCTGTGCGCCGAGATCACCAGCGGTGACGGCAAGGGCCTCGTCGTGCCGGTCCATATCCCGCCCGAGTCGGCCCGCGTCGCCGACCCCGGTGACCCCATGAAGGTGCTCTACACGCCCCAGGCGCTGGCCGGCGGCACACCCTACGTCTTCGTCGACTACCAGCGCAGCCTGCCGATCGGGCTGCTGGCGGCCGTCTACCTCGTGCTCGTGCTCGCGGTGGCCGGCAAGCGCGGCGCGCTCAGCGTCCTGGGCCTGCTCATGGCCACCGCCGTGCTCATGGGCTTCATGATCCCCGCGCTGCTCGCCGGGGAGAACGCGTTGGCCGTGACCCTCACCGGGTCGCTGGCGATGATGCTCATGGCGGTCTACGTGGCGCACGGCGTGTCCGTGCGCACCACCACCGCGCTGCTCGGCACCTTCGCCGGCGTCATCATCACCGTGCTGCTCGCGCTGTGGGGGACGAGCTCATCCAACCTGACCGGCGCCGTCGACGACACCGCCATCACCCTCAACGGACTCGTGAGCGAGGCCGGCGTCCACCTCGACCTGCGGGCCCTGCTCACCTGCGGGATGGTGGTGGCGGGGCTCGGCGTCCTCAACGACGTCACCATCACGCAGGCCTCTGCCGTCTGGGAGCTGCACGCAGCCAACCCCGCCATGCCCCGGGGCCGCCTGTTCACCGGCGGCATGAGGATCGGGCGCGACCACATCGCCTCCACCGTCTACACCCTCGCCTTCGCCTACGCGGGCACTGCCCTCCCACTGATCCTGGCGGCCTCCCTCATCGACCGCTCCATGATCGACACGCTGCTCAGCGGGGAGATCGGCGAGGAGATCGTGCGCACGCTCGTATCCTCCATCGGGCTCGTCCTGGCGATCCCCGCGACCACGGCCATCGCCACCATCCTGTGCCGCACCGGTGGTGCGGGGCCGGGCGCCGACAGCGCGAGGAGCCCGGCCGGCTCGAGGGCGGCCGCCCCCGGCGGCCCGGCTCAGCCCCCCGAGACGTCAGACTCGGCCTCGCCCAGCAGCGCGGCCTGATCGGCGTCGAGCACGGGGGAGTCCAGCCAGCCGTCGGGCAGGTGGGGGCGCTTCGGATGGCCCGCGCGACCACGGGGCCCCTCGACGGCCTCGCCGGGGTAGGGCACCTGGGCAGGGAGATGCGAGCGCATGGCCCCCAGGGCGGCGTCGAGCTCGGCCAGCGAGCCCACCCGCATGAGCGCGTTGCGGGCCGTCCCGCCCACCGGGTAGCCCTTGAGGTACCAGCCCACGTGCTTGCGCAGGTCGCGCACGCCCCGGTCCTCGCCCATCTCATCGGCCAGCAGCCGCGCGTGCTCGCGGATGACGGCGATGACGGCGTCGAGATCCGGGCGCGTGCGGGAGGCCTCGCTGCGCATGGCGGCGACGATGTCGGCGAAGAGCCACGGGCGCCCCTGGCAGCCGCGCCCCACGACCACGCCGTCGCAGCCGGTGGCGGCCATCATGCGAACGGCGTCATCGCCCACCCAGATGTCCCCGTTGCCCAGCACCGGCAGGCGCGTGGACTCCTTGAGCTCGGCGATGCGGGACCAGTCGGCCCGACCCGAGTAGTGCTGCCGGGCGGTGCGCGCATGCAGGGCGACGGCGGCGACGCCGGCGTTCTCCGCCGCGCGGGCGGCGTCGAGGAAGGTCTCGTGGGACTCGTCGATCCCCACGCGCATCTTCATCGTCACCGGCACCTCCCGCGGGCGATGAGCGGCCCGGGCGGCGCTCTCCGCGGCACTCACGCACTCGCGCAGGATCGCGGCGAGCAGGTCCCGCTTCCACGGCAGGGCGGCGCCCCCGCCCTTGCGGGTCACCTTGGGCACGGGGCAGCCGAAGTTGAGGTCGATGTGGTCGGCGAGGTCCTCCTCGACGAGGATGCGCACGGCTCTTCCCGCGATGACCGGGTCGACGCCGTAGAGCTGGATCGAGCGGACCCGCTCGGCGGGATCGGTGCGCACCATGGCCAGCGTCTTCTCATTGCGCTCCACGAGGGCACGGGTGGTGACCATCTCCGTGACGTACAGGCCTGCGGGCGCCCGGAGGCCGCCGCCGTCGGTGGGGATCGGTCCCGGGGAGGCGGGGCGCGCGGCCTCGGGGAGCGCGGATTCGGCGGCCTGGCGGCACAGTCGGCGGAAGGAGGCGTTCGTGACGCCCGCCATCGGCGCGAGGACCACGGGCATGGGCACCTCGATGGGACCCAGGCGCAGCGGGGCGGGGGAGGGCGAAGGGGTGGTCACGCGCTCATGCTGGCACGGAGTCGCCGCCCCGGGGACGGCGCCACCCCGTAGGCTGTGCCTGTGACGGCTGCGACGGGCCCGGGAGGGGCCATGAATCCGAGCCCGGGCGCACCCCCCGGGCTGCTGCGGGGGCGCACGATCCTCATCACCGGGGTGATGCGCCCCTCCTCGATCGCCGCCTCCGTGACCCGCGTCGCCGCCGAGCAGGGAGCCCGCGTCATCCTCACCGCGCATCCGCGCGCCCGGGTCCTCGCGGAATCCGTCGCCGCGGCGCAGGGCCTGGCCGAGCCCGTGGTGGGGCTCGATGTGGCCGATCCCGCGTCCCTGGCCGCGCTGCCGGGCGAGTTGGAGCGCCTCGGCGTGGTGCGGCTCGACGGCGTCGTCCACTCGATCGCCCGCGCCGGCCGCGACCTCCTTGGGACGGTGCTGCCCGCCGGGGCGGAGGAGGCGGACGACGGCGAGCGGATGCGGGCCCGCCTCGAGGAGGCGGGGGAGGCTCGCATGGCGGCGCTCCGCGACGCCTTCATCGTCTCCGCCGCGTCCCTCCCCGCGCTCGTCGAGGCGACGGCGCCGCTGCTGGACCGGGGGAGCTCTGTGCTCGCCCTCACCTTCGACACCTCCCGCGTGTACCCCGGCTACGGCTGGATGGGGCCGCTCAAGGCCGCCCTCGAGGCCTCGGTGCGCTCCCTCGCCGTCGAGCTCGGGCTCCGGGGCGTGCGGGTCAACGCCCTGTCCGCGGGGCCGCTGCGCACGACGGCGGCCTCCGCGATCCCCGCGTTCGATGATCTCGTGGGCGACTGGGGGGCGGGCGCCCCGCTCGGCTGGGACCCCGACGATGCCGCTCCGGTGGCGCGCACGGCCGTTGCGCTCCTGTCCGACTGGATGCCCGCGACCACCGGGGCCGTCATCCACGCCGATGGCGGGGCGACCCTGTCATGACGACGGGCGGCGGCGCGCGGCATGCCGGGCGGCGGCGCGCCGATCCTGCCGGCGTGCCGACGACCGATCCACCGGTCCCTCGCCCATCAGCCCCGAGCCGCGCGCTCCCGATCCATGTGCTTTCGATCCACAAGGAGAACCCATGACTGAGACCGCTCCCCGCGCAGCCGCTACCGGCGCTGCCGAGGCTGTTGATGCCCGCACGCTCGTCCTCATCCGCCACGCCCGTGCAGCCGCGGCGCCCACGGATATCGAGCGGCCGCTGTCCGACGCCGGCGCGGCGCAGGCCCGGGCCCTGGCGGCTGCTCTCGCCACCCGGGTGGGGAGAGCCGACCTGCTCATCGTCTCGCCCGCGGCGCGCGCGCGACAGACCTCCCAGCCGATCATCGCGAGGCTGTCCCCGGGGCGGACCCGCGTGGAGGAGGACGTGTACTTCGGGGGCGGCCGGGCCGTCCTCGACCTGGTGCGGGAAACGGGACCGAGCGCGCGCACGGTGGTCGTGGTGGGGCATGAGCCGACGACCTCCGAGCTCGCCGCCTATCTTGACGGCGGAGTGAGCGAGTTCGGGCGGCGGGTCTCCTACGGGATGTCGACCGCCAACGCCGCCGTCCTGCGGGTGGACTCGTCCTGGGCCGCCCTCACCGGCGGCGGGGCCGAGGTCATCGATCTTCTCACCCCCGCTCATTGACCGCCTGTTGCCCTACTGAGCGGTGCCGTTTTCACCGACAGGTGCGGGCAGGACGCACCTGTCGGTGAAAACGGCACCACTCGGGGTGATGCGCAGGAGGTCGAGAACGAGGCGCAGGTCGCGCGCATCGATCCGCGCCGGGGCCTGCTCGCGGACCAGCGGTTTGGCGCAGAACGCGATCCCGAGGCCCGCCGCGTGGATCATGTCGAGATCATTCGCGCCGTCGCCCACCGCCACCGTGCGCTCCATCGGCACCGAGCGCTCAGCCGCCCACTGGCGCAGGCAGGCCTCCTTCACGCCTCGGTCCACGATCCTCCCCAGGACCCGCCCGGTGAGGCGCCCATCGGCGACCTCCAGCCGGTTGGCGGCCACATGGTCGATCCCCAGGCGCTCGGCCAGGGGCAGGACGACCTCCTCGAAGCCCCCCGAGACCACGCCCACGGCGCAGCCCCGCTCATGCAGTTCCGCGATGAGGCCCTCCGCCCCGCGGGTCGGGCGGACCTCGGCCAGGACCTCGGCGAACACGGCCTCCGGGACGCCCGCCAGCGTCGCCACCCGCTCTCTCAGCGAGGCCGCGAAGTCGAGCTCGCCGCGCATCGCCCGCTCAGTGACCGCGGCGACCTCCTCATGGGTGCCCGCCCGCTCGGCGATGAGCTCGATGACCTCCTGCTCGATGAGCGTGGAGTCCACGTCCATGACCAGCAGCCCCGGGCCGTGCAGGGCCAGCGCCCCGCGGGCGCGGGCGCCCGAGACCCCAGGGGTCGGTGCGGCGGGGGAGTCGGTGGCGCTCATGGGGCTCATGGGCGCGATCGTACCGAGTGCGCGCACCCGGGCCCCGGCGCGCCCTGTCGGGTGCGCCGGGGCCCGGGGAGGCCCGCTCAGGTGGGCGGTGCGTCAGCGCGTGACGACCTTCCCCTTGGGAACCACGGTGATGCCGGACTCGGTGACGGTGAAGCCGCGCTCGAGGTCGTGCTCCTGGTCGATGCCGACCATGGCGCCCTCCTCGATGACCACGTGCTTGTCGAGGATCGCGCGGTTGACCACCGTGTTCCGCCCGATCTGCACGCCGTCCATGATCACGGAGGAGCGCACCGAGGACCACGAGTTCACGCGCACCGACGGCGAGAGCACCGAGGAGATCACCTCACCGCCGGAGACGATGACCCCGGGTGAGACGATCGAGTCGACGGCGTGCCCCAGGCGCTCGTGGTGCCCGTAGACGAACTTGGCCGGCGGCATCGAGGCGTCGTAGCCGGCGAACAGCGGCCATCGGTCGTTGTACAGGTTGAACACGGGGCTGACGCTGATGAGGTCCTGGTGGGCCTCGTAGAACGCGTCCACCGTCCCGACGTCGCGCCAGTAGCTCCGATCGCGCTCGCTCGCGCCGGGGACGTCGTTGTCCTTGAAGTCGTAGACGCCGGCCTCGCCGCGGGAGACGAACCACGGCACGATGTTGCCGCCCATGTCGTGCTTGGAGGACTCATCGGCCGCGTCCGCGGTGACGGCCCGCAGGAGCGCGTCGGCATCCATGATGTAGTTCCCCATGGAGGCGAGGATCTCGTCGGGGGAGTCCGGCAGTCCGGGGGTGTCCTTCGGCTTCTCCACGAAGGCCTTGATGACTCCCCGGTTGGCCGGGTCCGACTCGATGACGCCGAACTGATCCGCCAGGGAGCGCGGCTGGCGGATGCCCGCGACGGTGCAGGGCAGTCCGGAGGCGATGTGGTGGTCCAGCATCTGGGAGAAGTCCATGCGGTAGATGTTGTCCGCGCCGGTGATGACCACGTAGTCCGGCCGCTCGTCGTCGAGCAGGTTGAGGGACTGGTAGATCGCGTCCGCGGAGCCGAGGAACCAGTGCTTCCCAACGCGCTGCTGCGCGGGCACGGGCGCGATGTAGTTGCCCAGCATGTTGGACAGGCGCCAGGTCTTGGCGATGTGGCGGTCCAGCGAGTGCGACTTGTACTGGGTCAGCACGACGACCTTGAGGAAGCCGCTGTCGATCATGTTGGACAGGGAGAAGTCGATGAGCCGGTAGATCCCGCCGAAGGGCACGGCGGGCTTGGCCCGATCAACGGTCAGGGGCATGAGGCGCTTGCCTTCACCGCCGGCGAGGATGATTGCGAGGACACGAGGGGAAGCCATGGGACCACCCTACGGTGATCGAGGCCACTTATGCGACCGGTTTGGGGATGCGGATTGACATCTGACCTCACCGCTCGGCGCCGGGGAAGGGCTGAAACCCCGGCGGAGCGCCGCCTGGTCCCGCTACCGTTGCTCTGAGGCCCGCATCGCGGCCGACGGCGCCCTGCCCGCAGGGCGGCCCGAACGCGCACCCGAGGAGGCACAGGCAATGGCGTCACTGAGAGTCGATCTGCTCACCAAGGAGTACCCGCCGTTCATCTATGGAGGCGCTGGCGTCCACGTCAACGAGCTCGCGCGGGTGCTGCGGCCCCTGGCCGATGTGCGCGTCCACGCCTTCGGCGGGCGCCGCGAGCCCGGTACCGAGGGGGCCGACGACGGCGTGACCGGCTACCCGGAGATCGCCGAGCTGGAGGGGGCCAACGCGGCGCTGCGAACCTTCGGCGTCGACCTGGAGATGGCCGCCGGCTGCGAGGGCGCCGACATCGTCCACTCCCACACCTGGTACGCCAACCTCGCCGGCCATCTCGCCTCCCTGCTGCATGGTGCGCCCCACGTCCTGTCCGCCCACTCGCTGGAGCCCCTGCGCCCCTGGAAGGCCGAGCAGCTCGGCGGCGGCTACGCCCTGTCCTCCTGGGCCGAGCGCACCGCCTACGAGTCCGCCGCCGGGATCATCGCGGTCTCCAACGGCATGCGCGCCGACATCCTGCGCTCCTACCCGGCGGTCGACCCCGAGCGGGTCAAGGTGGTCCACAACGGCATCGACCTCGACGCCTGGCAGCGCCCCACCGGGCCCGAGGCCGACGCCGCGTCCTCCGCCGCCCTGGAGCGGCTGGGCATTGACCCCGCTCGGCCCACGATCGTGTTCGTCGGGCGCATCACCCGTCAGAAGGGCCTGCCCTACCTGCTGCGCGCCTGCGAGCTCCTGCCCGCCGAGGTCCAGGTCATCCTGTGCGCCGGTGCCCCGGACACCGCCGAGATCAAGGCGGAGGTCGAGGGCCTCGTGGCGGGGCTGCGCGAGAAGCGCACCGGTGTGGTGTGGATCGAGGAGATGCTGCCGCGCCCCGAGCTCATCGCCGTCCTGTCCGCCTCCGACGTCTTCGTGTGCCCGAGCGTCTACGAGCCCCTGGGCATCGTCAACCTCGAGGCCATGGCCTGCGGGCTGCCCGTCGTCGGCTCGGCGACGGGCGGCATCCCGGACGTCATCGTCGACGGCGCCACCGGACTCCTCGTTCCCATCGAGCAGGTCACCGACGGCACCGGGACCCCTGTGGAGCCCGAGACCTTCGTCCACGACCTCGCCGAGCGCCTCGCCTCGCTCGTCATGGACGAGGCCCTGGCCCGGCGCATGGGCCAGGCGGCCCGCGCCCGCGTGGAGGAGCACTTCTCCTGGGAGGCGATCGCCCAGCGCACGATGGATGTCTACCGCTGGGTGCTCGACCGCGGCTGAGATCCGCCGGGCCCGAGGGCCGAACCGCCGTCCCCGAAGGGCCGGCAGCCGGGGCCGTGCGGCCTCAGCGCGCCCCGGACCACCAGTCCGTCGCCGCAGCCACGCCCCGGCGCGCGGTATCGCGCAGGGGGCGCAGCACCCGCGCCCTGCGCTCGGCCTGGAGCGCCGTGGCCGCCGCGCCGTCGTCGTCCAACGCGATCTCGCAGATGCCCAGCAGGCGCAGCGAGCGCTCCAGGAGCTCGCGGCGCCGCTGGTCCAGCCCCGGCGGCAGGAGGCGCGGGTCGGCGACGGCGGTGATGAGATCCGTCAGGTCGTCGGCCAGCTCAGGGCGATCCCGGGCCAGGTCCAGCTCGGTGAGCGCCTCGATCGCCTCCTCCATCGCCGCGTGGACCTGGACGCGGGCGTCGGCGGCGTCGAAAGGGGGCACGGCCGCGCCGGGGCCCGCGGGCCCCGGGGGCAGGTCGACGAGGCGCCACACCGCGCTCGTGCCCGACGGCTCGGGGATGAGCAGGCTCGTCCGGGTCCCGTGCCGGATTCCTTCCCGCGGGGCGCTCAGCAGCACCGCCTCGCCGGCGTCGAGCGCCGCCCCCAGCCCCGGCAGGGGGTCGGAGGGGCTGGGGAGGACCGCCGCCACCCGCTCGGGACGCCCCGCCAGGGTCATCCACTCCAGCAGGGGAACCTCTCCGAGATCAGGATCGGCCACCGTGTGCGCCCCATCAGCGCCCTCCACGACGGCCGCGCCCCGCGACGAGGGCACGGGCAGCCACAGAGCGAGCAGGATCGAGGGACGGAGCTCGAGGTCAGTCACGCTGTGCACCCTAAACCGTTGGGAGCGCCGCGATCGCGAGGCCGCACCGGGCGCCGGGACGTAAGATGTCCTTAACTCCGTCCCCGCTGGACCGGCGTCCCCACCGGCCTCCCACGGGGGCAGCGTCTCCTGGAGGCACCGATGCCCATCGCCCCTGTTCCCCCGCGCTCTGATCGCCGGTCACTGCTCCTCGCGGTCCTGCTTCTGCCCGCGCTCCTCCCGTTGACCGCCTGCGGGGCGGGATCCGGGCCGAGCGCCGCGCCGTCGGCGCCCTCCACCGCCGCCGAGCAGGCCCCGGCGCCCTCCACCGCGCCGCCCGAGTCGGCCGCCCCCGCCGCGGTGCCATTCGGAGCCGCCACCGCCCTGAGTCCCCTGCCCTCGACCTCGGCCGCCCCCGCCGCCGCCGTCGATCCCTCCGACTACTCCTACCCCGGCTTCGACGGCGTAGCCTTCCTCACCCCCAGTCAGAACATCGCCTGCGTGATCGGTCCCGCGTCCTTCCCCGACGCGCTCGGCTCCGACTCCGCGCGGACTGTCGCCCCGCAGGCCTCCTGCGAGTTGGTGGACAGCCCCGAGCTGCACGCCGAGGATCAGGACGCCAATGGCTGCCCCACCGGGCCACTGGTCAAGGGCATCATCCGCACTGGTGAGTCCGGCCCCTCCTACGGAGCGTGCAAGACCGACATCAACGGGATCACCGCGTGGAGGCACGGGGGCGGCGCCATCACCGATTTCGATGCCTTCGGCTCGCTGGGTTATGGGCAGTCCGTGAGCGCGCACGGCTACACCTGCACCAGTGCGGAGGCGGGTGTGACCTGCCTGGATGGCGCAGGCCGCGGTTTCACCATCAGCCGGGACGATTACGCCCTCCACTGAGATGCGCCCCGTCGGTGCCTCGGGCCGGTCTCGGTGGCGTTTTCGACCGGTCTCGATCGCCATTTCGACCGGTCTCGGCGGAAGAGGGGGAGGGCTCGCGCGAGTGCTTGCGACTCAGGTCACGCGGGCGGGATAGGGTTGCCCCATGACCCGTGTTCTCCTCCTCGACGACGTCTCCCTGCACCGCGGGAGCACGCAGATCCTCGACCACCTCTCCTGGAGGGTCGACGAGGGCCAGCACTGGGTGGTTCTCGGGCCCAACGGCGCCGGCAAGACGACGGCCGCCCGCATGGCCGCCGCCCGTCTCTTCCCCTCCTCGGGGGCCGTGGAGGTCCTGGGGCGGCGCCTGGGCAGGGTGGACATCTCCGAGCTCCACCCCCGGATCGGGCTGAGCTCGTCGGCGATGGCCTCCACCTTCCATGCGGGGGACCGCGTGCTCGACATCGTCCTATCGGCCTCCTACGGCCGCATCGGCGTCTGGCGCGAGGAGTACGAGGACAAGGACACCGAGCGGGCCACCGCCCTGCTCACGGCCCTCGGGTCGGGCGCGCTCATCGAGCGCCGCTGGGCGAGCCTGTCCTCCGGTGAGCGCAAGCGCGTGGAGATCGCCCGCGCCCTCATGCCCGACCCCGAGCTCCTCATCCTCGACGAGCCCGCCTCGGGGCTCGACGTCGCCGGGCGCGAGCAGCTGCTGGGAGCACTCAGCCAGATCGTGGCCACACCCTCCTCCCCGACGATGGTCATGGTCACCCACCACCTGGAGGAGATCCCTGTGGGCTTCACCCACGCCCTCGCCCTGCGCGGCGGTCGGGCCGTGGGCTCGGGCCCCCTCGGCGAGGTCCTCACCAGCTCGACCATGTCGGCCGCCTTCGGCCTCCCCCTGGAGATCACCCGGGACCGAGGGCGCTTCGCCGCGAGGGGCGTCGCCGGGCCCACCACCCCCGCGGCCGCGCCCTCGCCCACCTCCGCACGGCGTTCCTGACCGGCACCCCCACCCCATCACGCCCGGCTCCGCCGGGCAGAAAGAGAGCACCATGGAATGGATCTGGTGGCTCGGCGCCGCCCTCGTCCTGGCGATCATCGAGACCCTCTCAGCCGACCTCACCTTCCTCATGCTCGCCGGGGGAGCGCTCGGCGGCATGGTCGCCTCCCTCCTCGGAGCGCCGCTGTGGCTGCAGGTCATCGTGGCCGCCGGCGTTGCCAGCCTGCTGCTCCTCGCCGTCCGCCCCGCCCTCAAGCGGCGCATGGCGTCCACCACCCCGGAGATGCGCACCAATGCCGACGCCATCGTCGGCTCCGCCGGGCGCGCCCTGACCGCCGTGGACGCTCTGGGCGGGCGCGTCCGCCTGGGCGGCGCGGAGTGGAGCGCCCGCCTGGCCGAGGGCCAGGGCCCCGGCGCGCGGCTCGAGCCCGGCGCGCCCATCACCGTCATGTCGATCGACGGCGCCACCGCCGTCGTCGCCCCCGCTGACTGACCAGTATTCCGACCCGGGTCCCTACGCGCCCTCGCGCAGGCCCCACCACCTATGGATCAAGGAGCTGATATGGAGAACGTCATCCTCGTCATCCTCGGCCTTTTCGTGCTGCTCGTCCTCGTGGCGATCGTGCGAGCCGTGAGGATCGTGCCCCAGTCGTATGCGATCATCGTCGAGCGCCTGGGCAAGTTCCAGGCCGAGTACGGCGCGGGGATGCACCTCCTGGTGCCCTTCGTGGACCGCGTGCGCACCACCGTGGACCTGCGCGAGCAGGTCGTGTCCTTCCCGCCGCAGCCGGTCATCACCTCCGACAACCTCGTGGTGTCCATCGACTCGGTCATCTACTACCAGGTCAACGACCCCAAGCGCGCCACTTACGAGATCTCCAACTACCTCCAGGCGATCGAGCAGCTGACCGTCACCACGCTGCGCAACGTCATCGGTGCCATGGACCTGGAGCAGACGCTCACCAGCCGTGACCAGATCAACGGTCAGCTGCGCGGCGTCCTCGACCAGGCCACCGGCCGCTGGGGCATCCGCGTGGGCAATGTGGAGCTGAAGTCCATCGACCCGCCCGCCTCCATCCAGGGCGCCATGGAGCAGCAGATGCGCGCCGAGCGCGACCGTCGCGCCGCCATCCTCACGGCCGAGGGCGTCAAGCAGTCCCAGATCCTCACGGCCGAGGGCGACAAGCAGTCCGCGATCCTGCGGGCCGAGGGCCAGGCCCAGTCCGCCATCCTCAAGGCCCAGGGCGAGTCCCGTGCCATCCTCCAGGTCTTCGACGCCATCCACCGCGGCAACGCCGACCCCAAGCTGCTGGCCTACCAGTACCTGCAGACCCTGCCCAAGATCGCCAACGGGCAGTCCTCCAAGATGTGGGTGGTGCCCACGGAGTTCACCGCGGCGCTCAACGGCATCGCCGGGGCTCTGGGCGGCAAGGGCGGGGATGGTCCGTCGGCCGCCTTCGCCGACGCCGGCGAGTCCGGTGAGGTCCAGGTGAACCTCGCGGGCATGGAGACCGGCCTCGACATCGCCTCCGACCTGGCCGCCACGAACCTGCAGACCCCCGAGGAGGCCCTGGCGCAGGCCCGCGGCGAGGCGGCCTCCGCCTCGCAGGAGGCGGCCGAGGCGCCGCAGCCCACGGGCGGCGCCAACCCGGCGGCCCCCTCCTTCCCGCCCTCGCGGGGCGGCGCGCACCGTCAGGAGCCCGAGCCCCCGCAGCAGGGGTGAGGCGCATCCCAAAACCCGACGGCGCAACGGGGAGACATGGATTCGGCCGACCGGCCGTCCTAGTCTCCCCGTTGTGCTGCGCATCCTCTCGCGCTCTCAGCGCGATCCCGCCTCCTCCCGCCCCCTCCGTCAGGGGGCCTCGCGATGATCGTCCCCGTCGAGCACGGCGATGATGACCGCCTCGCCGACTACACGCGCCTGACCGACGTCGCCCTGCGCCGCCGCCTCGAGACCGAGCGAGGGCTGTACATGGCCGAGTCCACCAAGGTGATCGCCAGGGCCGTCGAGGCCGGGCACGCTCCCCGCTCCTTCCTCATGGCCCCCCGCCACCTGGCCGAGATGGAACCGCTCATCGCCGCCGCCGTCGGCTGCCAGGGGGATCCCGAGGGCGGGCCGGTGCCCGTCTACGTGGCCGAGGAGGCCGTGCTGGAATCGATCACCGGGTTCCACCTGCACCGAGGGGCGCTGGCCGCCATGAACCGCCCCGCCCTCGCCCCGGTGCCCCAGTTGCTCGCAGCGGCCCGCGGGGGAGCTGGCGCCCGACGGGTGGCGGTCCTCGAGGACCTCGTCGACCACACGAACGTGGGCGCGGCCTTCCGCTCCGCGGCCGCCCTGGGCATGGACGCCGTGCTGGTCACGCCGCGCTGCGCCGACCCGCTCTACCGGCGCAGCGTGCGGGTTTCCATGGGCACCGTCTTCCAGGTGCCGTGGACGCGCATCGACCCCTGGCCGGCCCTCGACGACCTCCACGCAGCGGGCTTCACCGTGGCGGCCATGGCCCTGTCCGAGGACTCGATGAGCCTCGACGACTTCGCCGCCTCGTCCGCCTGCGCCGCATCGGGCTCCCGCGTGGCGCTCGTGCTCGGGACCGAGGGCGATGGCCTGCGACGGCGCACCGTGAGCGCCTGCGACGTCGTCGTGCGCATCCCCATGGCCGGGGGAGTGGACTCCCTCAACGTGGCCGCCGCGGCCGCCGTCGCCTTCTGGGCGCTGCGGGTCCCGGGCGAGGGCTGAGGGCCCGATTCCCGCCCCGATCCCGGTCGCCCTCCCGCTCCTGCCAGCCCTGCGGCACGGCTGAGGGCCGGCACCCCGTGGGGGAGCACCGGCCCTCGGCACCTTGAGCGACTTGTCAGTCCTTGGCGGTGATGCGCAGGAGCGCGGCGCCCTGCTCGACGCCGCCGGAGGCCACCAGCTCGACGGAGGCGAACTTCGCGGTGTTGGTGACGAGCACCGGGGTGGTCAGCGAGTAGCCGGCCTCCTCGACGACGGCGCGGTCGACGCGCACGAGCTCCTGGCCGGCCTCGACCCGGTCGCCCTGCTCGACTTTGACGTCGAAGCCCTTGCCCTCCAGGTTGACGGTGTCGATGCCCACGTGGATGAGCAGTTCGACGCCGTTGTCCAGGTTGATGCCGTAGGCGTGGCCCGAGGCGGGGGCGACGACGACCGTCCCGGCAGCGGGCGCCGTCACGACGATCTCGCCCGAGGGCGTCACGCCCGCGCCGTCACCGACGGCCCCGGTGGAGAACACCGGGTCCGGCACATCGGCCAGGGCCATGACATCGCCGGCGAGCGGCGAGGCGATCTCGGTGACCGCACCGGGCTCGAGGGCCTCCGGGGCAGCGGCGTCATCGGCCCCGGTGGCGCCCGCAGCGCCGGCCTCGAGGGCCAGATCCGCGGCGGTGTCCTCGGCGGAGGCCTCGACGGCGCCGCCGGCGGCAGCGGCCATGGCGGCGGCGCGCTCCTCCTTCGTGCGGTAGTCGGTGAGGATGATGAGCGTCATCGCGGTCAGGAAGGCCGCCGCGATGCCCACGACGTAGAGGAACATCGGGGAGAAGACCGGGATGGTCAGCAGGGAGGTGAACACGAAGGTCGAGGCCTTCAGGCCACCACCGATGCCGACGATGAGACCGCCCACGGCGCAGCCGACGAGCATGCGCGGGTAGATCCGCTTGAAGCGCAGGTGGATGCCGTAGAGGGACGGCTCGGAGATACCACCGAGGAGGCCCGCGGCGAGAGCGCCCGAGGCGGTCTGGCGCATGACGCGGTCCTTGTCGCGGATGGCCAGGACGAGCACACCGGCGGTGGCGCCGAAGCAGGCGAAGTTCCAGGTGCCCATGGGGCCCTGGATGAAGTCGTAGCCCAGGGTGTCGATGTTGATGAGCATGAGCGCGTTGAGCGGCCAGTGCAGGCCCAGCGGCACCAGGAACGGGTAGAGGAGCGGGATGACGATCGCGAAGACGATCGGCGCGCTGTTGTTGAGCCACGCCAGGCCGGCGCCGATGGCGCTACCGGCCCACACTCCGATGGGTCCCAGGAGGAAGGCGGTGACCGGCATCATGACGACGAAGGAGAGGAAGGGGACGAAGACCATCTGGAGGTTGACCGGGATGAGCTTCTGCAGGCCCTTGTACAGCGGCGCGAGGACCGCGACCATGATGAGCGGGACGAACACCTGGCCGCCGTAGTCATTGAGCTGCATGGGCAGGCCGAAGATGTGCGCGACGCAGGACTCGGTGCCCAGCGTGTGGTTCGTCGTGCAGGTGACCTGGTCGGAGAACTTCAGGGCCTCGGTGAACATGCCCGATCCCTCGGCGGTCTCGGTGTAGGCCTTGGAGCTCAGGCTCATGAAGTTCGGGGTCAGCAGCGCGGTCATGACGGCCGTGCCGACCCAGGGGTCGATGTTGAGCTTCTTGGCGGCGTTGTAGGCCACCATGATCGGCAGGAAGTAGAAGACCGAGCGCCACATGGAGTCCACGAAGACCCAGGTGGCGCCCTTGGCCGCGTCATCCCGGAAGTCCACGACGCCCAGTGCGTCGAGCATGGCCTCGAAGGCGATGATGAGCGAGGCGCCGAGCAGCACGGGGAGCAGCGGGCGGAAGGAGTCGGAGAGGTACTCGAAGAAGGCGTCGATGATCGCGTTCTTGCCGCGGGCCTTGGAGCGGGCGGCCGCCTTGACATCGGCGTCGGACATGGCCCCGGCGCTCTTCATCGCGGGCAGGTTCATGATCTCGGTGTACACGCCCTGGACGGCGCCGCCGATGACGATCTGGTAGCGGTCGCCCGACTGGGGAACCGCGCCGAGGACCCCGGGGATGGCCTCGACGGTGGCCTTGTCGATGACCGAGGCGTCGTGGAGTTCGAACCGGAGGCGGGTGGCGCAGTGCGTGAGGTGGACGATGTTGTCCGCCCCACCGACCGCGTCGAGGATCGCCTCGGGCGTGCTCGTGGTGGTGGTCATGGCGTGGGGATGCCTTTCTGACGTGTGGCCCGACGGCGGACAGTACCGTCGGCATAGCGTTTCTCCGGGCCCAGGGATCGGCCGCGCGGGCGGACGGGCACGGGGATGCCGCATTACTGAGATGTTACAGCCCCTGTGAGAGTTGCCTCAATCCTTGGGGGTCTCGGCGCGATACCGGGAACGCGCCTCAGCGGGCCCCGCCGGGGCGCCGGTGATGCCCCGCCGGCGCCCCGCGCAGGTCCGCCCCGCCCCGCGCCGGCCCGCTGGGAGCGCACCGGCGCGCCCCGTAGCATGTCCGCCGTGATCAACGTCCAGGACCTCACTCTGCGCATCGGTGCCCGCCGGCTCGTCGCCGGGGCCTCCTTCCGAGTCGACAGGGGCATGCGCATCGGCCTCGTCGGCCGCAACGGCGCCGGGAAGACCACGATGACCAAGCTCCTCGCCGCCGCCTCGGTGGCCCAGGGCACCAGCCAGGCCGTCGCCGACGGCGACGAGCGCCACGGGCTGGACGCCGTCGAGCACGAGGGCGTGATCTCCTGCAACGGGACCGTCGGCTATCTGCCGCAGGACACGAAGGTCGGGGATCTGGCGGAGATCGCCCGCGACCGCATCCTGTCCGCCCGCGGCATCGACTCCCTCCTGGCCCGCATCCGCAAGGCGGAGGAGCGCATCGCCACCACCGAGGGCGATGCCATGGCCAAGGCCCTCGACCGCTACACCCGCCTCGACCACGAGTTCACCATGGCCGGCGGCTACGCCGCCGCCTCCGAGGCCGCCCGCATCGCCGCGGCCCTCTCCCTGCCCGACCGAGTCCTCGACCAGCCCATCGGCACGCTCTCCGGCGGTCAGCGGCGCCGTGTCGAGCTCGCCCGCGTCCTGTTCGCCCATCCCGATACGCTGCTCCTCGACGAGCCGACCAACCACCTCGACCACGACTCCATCGTCTGGCTGCGCGACCACCTGCGCGCCTACTCCGGCGGCTTCATCGTCATCAGTCACGACGTCGAGCTCCTGCGCGACACCGTCAACCAGGTCATGCACCTGGACGCCAACCGCGGAGCCCTCGACGTCTACCACCTCGGCTGGGACGCCTACCTCAAGCAGCGAGCCGACGACGAGCACCGGCGCCGCCGCGAGCGCGCCAACGCGGAGAAGAAGGCGGCGACCCTGCGCGCCCAGGGCGAGAAGATGCGCGCCAAGGCCACCAAGGCCGTCGCCGCCCAGCAGATGCTCAAGCGCGCCGAGAGGCTCATGGCCGGCCTGGAGGCCGAGCAGCAGGCGGACAAGGTGGCCCACCTGCGCTTCCCCGACCCCGCCCCCTGCGGCAAGACGCCGCTGCGCGCGGCCGGGCTGTCCAAGGCCTACGGCTCCCTGGAGGTCTTCGCCGGGGTGGACCTCGCCATCGACCGGGGCTCTCGTGTGGTGGTCCTCGGCCTCAACGGCGCCGGCAAGACGACGCTCCTGCGCCTCCTGGCCGGCGTCGAGCCCCCGGACTCCGGCGAGGTCCTGCCCGGGCACGGCCTCAAGATCGGCTACTACGCCCAGGAGCACGAGACCATCGACAACGACCGCACCGTGGTGGAGAACCTGCGCTCAGCCGCCCCGGAGATGGATGACACGCAGGTGCGCAGCGTGCTCGGCTCCTTCCTGTTCTCGGGAGCGGACGCGGACAAGCCCGCCCGGGTCCTGTCCGGCGGGGAGAAGACGCGCCTGGCCCTGGCGATCCTCGTGGTCTCCAGCGCCAACGTCCTGCTGCTCGACGAGCCCACGAACAACCTCGACCCGGCCAGCCGCGAGGAGATCCTGCGGGCGCTGTCCACCTTCACCGGCGCCGTCGTGCTCGTCACCCACGACGAGGGCGCGGTGTCCGCCCTCAATCCCGATCGGGTGCTCCTGCTCCCCGACGGCGATGAGGACCTGTGGGGGGACGACTACCTCGAGCTCGTGGCCATGGCGTGATCGGGCCCGGCCGGAGCCCGCCCGGGCCCGGTGGGCGGCGGTGAGTGCCGTCACTCGGTGATCCGTGGAGCGCGGACGTAGGGTAGTCGTGAATGACCGCGTCGATCGACGGGGACGATTCGGAGACAGTACGGAAACAGTACGGAGACAGTCATGACCCAGACTCTTGAGACCGTGAGCACCGGGACCGCCGAGGTGCCCGAGCACGAGGTCCTCCTCACCGAGGCCGCCGCCGCCAAGGTCGCCTCCCTCCTGGAGCAGGAGGGCAGGGATGACCTGCGCCTGCGCGTGGCCGTGCAGCCCGGCGGCTGCTCCGGCCTCGTCTACCAGCTCTACTTCGATGAGCGCACCCTCGACGGCGATGCCGTGCGCGCCTTCCCGACCGGCGGCGGCGCCATGGAGAGCGTCGAGGTGGTCGTGGACCGCATGAGCGTGCCCTACCTGTCCGGCGCGACCATCGACTTCGCGGACACGATCGAGAAGCAGGGCTTCACCATCGACAACCCGAACGCCACGGGCACCTGCGCCTGCGGCGAGTCCTTCCACTGATCCTCACTGAGCGGGTCCTCCCGCCGCATCAGCGGCGGGAGGACCCCTCACCGACCCGAGAGGCGAGTAGTGCCTTCCTTCCCCTCCCTTCCCGCCGTCGGCCGCGTGAAGCGCCGCGGCCCCGCCCTCGGCGCGATCGCGCTGACCGCGGGTCTGGCGCTGGGCGCCTGCGGCGACGTCTCGGAGCAGGCCTCCGACGCGAGCCCCGCCACCCCGTCAGCGGTCGCCTCGCCCGTGACACCGTTGACCGGTGTCGACTGCTCCACGCTGACCATCGACTCCGACTCGGCCGCGCTGCCGGCCGTCAGCGGTGATGCGGGCGCCAAGCCGACCCTCACCTGGAGCGGCCAGGCCGCACCGGCGAATCTGACCGTCAAGACCCTCGACGAGGGGACGGGCGACGCGGTCACGGGCACCGACATCGTCTCCGCCTCCTACGCCGGTTGGGAGTGGGGCGGCGACGCCACTTTCGATGCCTCCTACGATCGCGGGGCCCCGACGCCCTTCAGCCTCCAGCAGGTGGTCCCGGGCTGGACCTGCGGGCTGGCCGGCCACAGGGTCGGCGAGCGCGTGATCATGTCGATCCCGCCGGAGCTCGGCTACGGTCAGGGCATCGCGCAGCCCGGCTCCGGGCAGCCCCAGGGCCCGCTGGCGTTCGTCGTCGAGATCGTCTCCAAGGCCTCATCCCAGGATGTCGACTCCGCCGTCTCCACGGCCACCATGGAGGGGGAGGAGAAGGCGTCCGCTCGCGGGATCACGGTGACCGGAGCGCTCGGCTCCGAGGCGACGATCAGCGTGGCCGCGGGCACTGCGGAGCCCACCGAGCCCGAGGTCATCGTGCTTGCCCGCGGCACGGGGCAGCCCCTGCCCGCGAACGCCACCGCTGCGGCGAATCTCGCCTTCTCCACGTGGGACGGCTCGCAGACCGGCTCCACCTGGAAGGAGGGCGTCCTCCAGACTGTGCAGACGGCCCAGCTCAAGGGCCTGGAAGGAGTGCCCACCGGGTCGCGCGTCATCGTGCTGACCCCGCCCGCCCCGGACGGCTCGGCGCCGTCGTTCGCCTACGTGATGGACGTGGGCGCGGCCCTCTGACCCGTGCGGACGCTCCGCACGGGCGCGAAGGGCGGCATGGAACCCCGCCGCTCACGCCGCCCGGGCGACGATGAGAGCGCCCCGCGACCGGATGATCGGTCGCGGGGCGCTCTCATCCTGAGCCCGGGGCCGGAGGCGGGACCCGTTCGGGGCTCAGAAGTCAGGAGGCGTTGAGGATCTCAGAGCGCTTGGAGGCGGCCAGGGCGAGGCTCTCGGAGACGTTCTGCCAGTTGGCGATGTTCCAGATCGCCTTGACGTAGTCCGCCTTGACGTTGAGGTAGTCGAGGTAGAAGGCGTGCTCCCACATGTCCACGAGGAAGAGGGGGAGAGTGCCCGCGGGGAGGTTCGACTGGTGGTCGAAGAGCTGGAAGATGACCAGCTTGCCGGACAGCACGTCGAAGGCCAGCATCGCCCAGCCCGATCCCTGGATGCCCAGGGCGGCGGCCGTGAACTGGGCCTGGAACTGCTTGAAGGAGCCGAAGGAGTCCTTGATGGCCTCGGCCAGCTCGCCCTCGGGCTCGCCGCCGGCGTTCGGGGCGAGGTTCTTCCAGAAGATCGTGTGGTTGGTGTGGCCGGCCAGGTTGAAGGCGAGGTTCTTCTCCCACAGGTTGATGGCGGCGAAGTCATCCGCCTCCCGGGCGGCGGCCAGGGCGTCGAGCGCGGCGTTCGCGCCCGAGACGTAGGCGGCGTGGTGCTTGTCGTGGTGGAGCTCCATGATGCGCCCGGAGATGTGGGGCTCGAGGGCGGCGTAGTCGTAGGGGAGCTCGGGCAGGGTGTAGACGGCCATGCGGCGTGCCTTTCAGGTCGGTGAGCGGATCCGGTCCGGCGCGACGAAGCGCTAGGACTGAAGTCCCGGATGTGTTCTCATCGTAGGTCGCCCGGCCGGGAGTGGGTAGCCGAGCGGCCTCTGCCCGGCTGTGATTACACTGACCGCTGAACGCCTTGCCGACCAGACCGTCCTTCGGAGGACTTCATGACCGCCAATGACTCACCTGGCGCCGCCGACCGCCTCGAGCTCCTCGTCTTCTCCGACGACGCCAATGTCCGCCGCGAGGTCATCGAGGGCATCGGCCGCCGCCCCGCCAAGGGCATGCCGCTCGTGACCTGGTTCGAGGCGGCCACCGCCGAGGGCGTGCGCCTGGCGATGAAGGACCGCGCCGAGGCCGGCCGGAGGCCCTTCGACGCGCTCGTGCTCGACGGCGAGGTCAAGAAGTACGGCGGCATGGGCCTGGCCCACGAGCTCTTCACCGAGATGGACCGCCGCCCCCCGGTGCTGCTCCTGACCGCCCGCCCCCAGGATGACTGGCTGGCCGCCTGGTCCAAGGTCGAGGCCGTCGTCTCCCGGCCCCTGGAGCCCCTGGCCCTCCAGGAGGGCATCGTCGCGGCGCTCCGCGCCCGCCGGGGCAGTGTCGTGGCCGCGGGTTGACAAGAGGGCTGAAGACCGGCTGAACCGGGACGGGGCCCGGCCTCTCCTCCGCGCCAACCGCGAGCCGAGGCGCCCTCAGGCTCTCCGGCGGGCCCGATGCCGGCCCCACGGGCCCGATCCCCGCCCCTGCGAACCCTCTCGGCTCAACCCGCGTCGATGACCCGTTGGTGGCGGGCGGCGGCGCCGATGGGCCAGGCCAGGACGGACGGATCGCCGTCGACCTCGACGAGGCGGGCGCCGTCGTCGAGGACCCAGGGGGTCAGCAGCAGCGTCTCCTCCACGCTGGCCGCCCGTCCCACGCGCTCGGGGCGGTCGACGACCTGGGCCGTGGCGCGCAGGGCGTCCACGTAGGGGCGCGGGTCCGCGCCGGGCGGGGTGACGAGCGATCCCGCCAGTCGCCCCCAGCGCACGGCGACGAGCTCCCAGCCGCCCGTCTCGCGGCGCCTGGCGGCGATGAGGTGCGGGCAGAGGAGCAGGGGCCTGGCGGTCTCCGCGCGACGCGCGCCCAGGAGCAGTGAGCGCAAGCGGGAGGTCCATGCGCCCGCCTCCTCGTAGCGCTCGCGCTCGGCCAGGCCGGCCACGCGCTCCAGGATGGGCACGGCCACGAGGTCGATGCTCCCGGCCAGGGCCCGGCGCGCGGTTTCGGCGTCGGCGGGGGAGTCGTCGCCCGAGACCTGGCGCAGACCCGTGCCGTCCCAGGCGCTCAGCCGCAGGACCGACTCGGCGGCCCGCTGCGCCTCGGCACCGGCCGCTCGGGAGGGGAAGGGGCCGATGGCCTCGGCCACGGCCCCGGTGGGCAGTGCGGTGGTCAGCGCCAGGCGCGGACCGGCGCCCCGGCGCCCCTGGTCCACGCGTAGCCAGGGCCGGCGCTGGGGCGCGCGGGAGCGGCGGTTGAGGGGCGGGTCGAGTTCGGCGATGAGGCGCAGTTCGCGAACGCGGGCCTCGATCTCGGTGGGTGTCTCGATGTGGCGCACGCTCACGGCGGTGTCGAGCATGCGGGCGATGCGACCGCGCTTCTCCGCGGCGGTGAAGTAGGAGCGCACGCGGCGGTGGAGGTCGGAGGCGCTGCCGATGTAGAGCGCCTGCCCTGCGGGGGAGAGGAACTCGTAGACGCCCGGGGCGTGGGGGAGCGGGTCGGCCAGACGTGCCTTGGCGCGGCGCTTGGCGGGGATGGGGTCCGCCGCGGTGGCCAGGTCCTCCACGTGGGTGATGCCCAGCGGCGCGAGGGCCTCGAGGGCGGCGTGGAGGACGTCGACGGTGGCGCGGGCGTCGTCGAGGGCTCGGTGCGTGGGGCGGGTGGGGGAGCCGACGAAGGCGGCGAGGGTGCCGAGCTTGTGATTGGGCACGTCGGTGCGGGACCAGGCCTTGCGCGCCAGGGCGAGGGTGTCGACGATGCGGGGCTCGTCCCAGGGCAGGCCCAGAGCGCGGGCGGCGCCGCGCAGGTGGCCGACGTCGAATCGGGCGTTGTGCGCCACGAGGATCGGGTCGGCGGCCCCGTCATCGGTCGGGGAGGTCCGGCGGGACCAGGCCAGGAACGCGGCGAGCGCCTCCTCAAGGGCCGGCGCGGTTGCGACCATGGCGTTGGTGATCCCGGTGAGCAGCGTGATCTGGGCGGGGATGGGCGCTCCGGGGTTCGCCAGGGTGGAGAACTCGTCGTCGACGATGCCGCCGCGCACGCGGACGGCCCCGATCTCGGTGATGGCGTGGGCGCCGGGGCCCGCGCCGGTGGTCTCCAGGTCGACGACGACGAAGGTCGCCTCGCGCAGGGGCGTGCCCATGTCCTCGAACGAGCCCTGCGTGCCGGGGCGGCCCCGCGGATGGGAGGCACCGGAGCGCGGATCGTGGGAGCCGTCGGCGGAACGCGTGGGTGGGGGCACGGTGCGAGGCTAGACTTCGTGGTGCGGTCGCTCCAAGGGCGCCCCGCCGGGCGCGTGGGGCGGATGCGAGCGCCAGCAGTAGGAGTCGAGAGCGCAGGAGGCCCCCGTGGGATACCGAGGCATGAAGGCCGCCGCCGGCCCCGCCCTGGAGATGCTCTACCAGCCCTGGATCAGGGGCGAGGAGCACATCCCCGCCGAGGGCGCGGCGATCCTCGCCTCGAACCACCTGGCGGTGATCGACTCCTTCTTCCTGCCGCTGCTCATCGACCGCGAGGTGGCGTTCATCGGCAAGTCCGACTACTTCACCGGTAAGGGCGTCAAGGGCTGGGCGGTCAAGCGCTTCATGACGGCCGTGGGCACGATCCCGGTGGACCGCTCGGGCGGCAAGGCCTCCCAGGCGGCCCTCCAGGCGGGGATCGACCGGCTGCGGGCGGGCGAGCTGTTCGGCATCTACCCCGAGGGCACTCGCAGCCCCGATGGGCGCATGTACCGCGGCAAGACGGGCGTGGCGCGCATCGCCCTGGCCACGGGCGCGCCGATCATCCCGGTGGCGATGATCGGATCGAATATCGCCCAGCCGATCGGGCAGGTGATCCCCTCCACCCGCCACCGCGTGGGCATCGTCGTGGGGGAGCCCTTGGACTTCTCCCGTTACAGGGGACTCGAGAACGACCGCTTCGTGCTGCGCTCCATCACCGATGAGGTCATGTACGCGCTCATGTCCCTGTCCGGGCAGGAGTACGTGGACGTCTACGCGGCGGACGTGAAGAAGCTGATGGACACCGAGAGGATCACGGCCCTGGAGGCCACGGACCGCCTGCTGGCCCAGCAGGCAGGCTCGCGCCCCGCCGCCCCCGTGGCGGCCCCCGGTGGCCGCCCCGCCCCCGAGGTGAGCGTCCCCGAGCCCCCCGACGATGAGGCCGACGATGGCGACGAGTCGGACGAGGAGCCCACCCCGGAGTCCTGAGACCGCCGGCGGCGGGGCCGATCGGTCTCAGGCGGCCAGTGCCAGGGACGCCCCCCAGGCCGCCAGGACGGCGAGGGCCCTGGTCTCATCGGCGGAGGCGGGCGGGATGGCGTCAGCGGCCGCCGTGCCACTGGCCGATGAGGGCGCTCGACCGGGTGAGCGGGCGGCGAGGAGCGTGGCGACTGGAAGGGCCGCCATCCCCGTCAGCGCCGTGCGACGGCTCAGGGAGGGCGGGGCAGGGGGGAAGAGCGCGATCTGGGAGCGCCGGGCGTGCATAGGACCTACTTTCAGAAGTGAAGGTTATGGCAATGAAGGTTGCCATAACATAACTTTATTCTGCTCGCCGCGGCCGGAGCCGATGGTTTCGCTCTGGGGGAGACTGGGATCGGGAAAGTGGCGGCCAGGGGCACCGGCGCCTCCCGAGCACGCGCGGCTAGGATGAGGGCTGTCACTTCTCAACCTTCACCGAAAGGCCCACGATGACGATCCGTCGCGTCGCCCTGCTCACCGCGGGCGGCTTCGCCCCCTGCCTCTCCGCCGCCGTCGGCGACCTCATCGAGCGCTACACCGAGGTCGCCCCCGATGTCGAGATCATCGCCTATCAATACGGCTACCACGGCCTGCTCACCGGCAACTACATCGTCGTCGACGCCGAGGGCCGCAAGAATGCCGGCCTCCTGCGCGAGTTCGGCGGCTCCCCGATCGGCAACTCCCGCGTCAAGCTCACCAACGCCAAGAACCTCGTCGAGCGCGGCCTGGTCGCCGAGGGCGTCAACCCCCTGGAGTTCGCGGCCGAGCAGCTGCGCAAGGACGGCGTCGACGTCCTGCACACCATCGGCGGCGACGACACCAACACCACCGCCGCGGACCTGGCCGCCTATCTCCACGACAACGACTACGAGCTCACCGTCGTCGGCCTGCCCAAGACCATCGACAACGACGTCGTGCCGATCCGCCAGTCCCTCGGCGCCTGGACGGCCGCCGAGGAGGGCGCCGGATTCGCCTTCAACGTCATCGGCGAGCACCGCTCCAACCCGCGCATGCTCATCATCCACGAGTGCATGGGCCGCAACTGCGGCTACCTCACCGCCGAGACCGCCCGTCGCTACCACGAGCTGCTCGACACCAAGCAGTGGGCCCCCTCGCTGGGCCTGGCCAAGGAGCGCTGGGACGTCCACGCCGTCTTCCTGCCCGAGGTCAAGCTCGATATCGCGGCCGAGGCCGAGCGCCTCAAGGCGATCATGGACGAGCAGGGCAACGTCAACGTCTTCCTGTCCGAGGGCGCCGGCGTGCCCGAGATCATCGCGGAGATGGAGGCCAAGGGCGAGGAGGTCCAGCGCGACCCCTTCGGCCACGTCAAACTCGACACCATCAACCCCGGGCAGTGGTTCGCCAAGCAGTTCGCCGAGCTGATCGGCGCTGAGAAGGTCATGGTCCAGAAGTCCGGCTACTACTCGCGCGCCGCCGCCGCCAATGCCGAGGACCTCGCCCTCATCAAGCGGATGTGCGACCTCGCCGTCGACTGCGCCCTGCGCGGCGAGTCGGGCGTCATCGGCCAGGATGAGGAGAACGGCGATGCCCTGGGGGCCATCCCGTTCCCGCGCATCGCCGGCGGCAAGCCCTTCGACATCACCCAGCCCTGGTTCACCGGGCTCATGAGCGAGATCGGCCAGACCGTCGCCCCTGCCGACACCGCGCCGGAGCACTGAGGCGGGCGGGCAACCCGGCCGACCGGGCCGGCCGGGTCGGCCGGGTTGCCCGCCCGCTCGGGGTCGGCGGCGCCATGCGCACGGCGCCGCCGGCCCCGGGTTCGTCCTTGGCGCCCATGGGCGTGCCGCCTCAGGTCGAGCGGAGTGGGAGTCGCACGCTCGCAACGGGAGCGCTCCGACTTTTCGTTGGAATGGCGTAGGCGCTGCATGCGCCTGAGACCTCCCGTGCGCATTCGGGCCTCGAATGCGCGCGGGAGACTCCACGGCCCGAGATCACTTCGCGTGATTCCAACGTTCTGAATCCTGAGGTGTTCTCCGAGCGTGCAGCTCCGCATCTCAGCGGCTCGCCGGCAATCGACTGACGTCCCCGTGATGCTCGAATGGCGAGTCGGCCGCGGTCGTCGGGCCCGGGCGGGCCCTGATCCCGGCATGCGGCGGGGGACTCGGGCCGGCCCCGCCCTGGCCTATGCTGATCGGCGTGATGAACGAGCTCGAGGCCACCGCCAGTCCTGGCACCTGGCGGGATCGTCCTGCTGCGCAGCAGCCCGCCTACCCGGACCCCGCGGCCCTGGCGGCCGTCGGCGAGGACCTGCGCTCGCGCCCCCCGCTCGTGTTCGCCGGCGAGGTCGACTCCCTGCGCGCCCGCATGGCCGAGGCCGCGCGGGGCCGGGCCTTCGTTCTCATGGGCGGGGACTGCGCCGAGTCCTTCGACGGCAACACCGCCACCGATATCCGCCTCAAGGTGCAGACCATCCTGCAGATGGCCGCGGTGCTCACCTACGGCGCCT
>NZ_MVIW01000035.1 GCF_002072185.1 Actinomyces denticolens | reverse complement strand
ATCGGAGAACTCGCCGCCGCCCACAACATCACCCTGCACGAGCTGACCACCATCAAAGCCAGCCTCGAAGACGCCTACCTCGAACTCACCGGAAGCGCCACCGAATACAACACCGCCCCAACAGGCCGGTCGCAGCGCAGTTGAGAACGCGCCCGGCCGCACAACCAAGGAGACAACGATGACTACTTCCGCGCTCACCTCAGCGGATCAGATCCACCTCACTCGCCGCAGCGCCTCCCGCAGGGGCGTCACGAGCGCCATCAAGGGCAAGCAGACCTTCGCGCGCAGCCTGCGCTCGGAATGGCTCAAACTCGTCAGCCTGCGCTCCACCTGGGTCACCTCCGCCATCACCGTGGCCGTCATGGTGCTCTTCGGCGCTAGCACCGCCGTCGGCTACCACGGGGTGGCGGAGAAGGCCGACGAGGCCAAGTACGAGATCACCTCCGGCGCGCCCTTCGGCTACATCGTCGTCGCTGTGCTCGCCGCGCTCCTCGTCACCAGTGAGTACGCCTCCGGCCAGATCCGCTCCACCCTGACCGCCACCCCCCACCGAGGCCGAGTGCTCATGGCCAAGGCCGCGGTCGTCGCGGTCTTCGGCTTCGCCCTGGGAGCCGTGTCGACCATGGCGACCTGGGCTGCCACCCTTCCCTTCCTCAAGGGTGACGCCGGCTCCCTCACCAGCAGCGGTTACCTGGGCTTCTTCTGGGGCTCCGGGCTCACCTTCGCCGCCATCGCGCTGATGGGTCTCGCCTACGGCTTCCTCCTGCGCTCCACGGCGGGCGCCATCACCACCGTCGTCGTGATCCTCTTCGTCATCATGGTGCCGGTGCAGATCATGGCTGCGCAATGGGACTGGGCCACCGAGCTCGCGGGCCTGCTCCCCACCTCCGCCGACGCCGCGATCACCGATCCCTTCGCCCTGGCGAGCACGTGGGGCGTCTCAGGCACAGCGACCTTCCTCTCCCAGGCGCAGACCGCATTGGTCTTCCTCGCCTGGACTGTCCTCCCCCTGCCCATCGCCGCAGCGGTCTTCTGCAAACGAGACGCCTGAGTTCCATAGCAGGGGCCGGGGTGCCGACACCCGAGGGGCGCCGGCGCCCCGGCGAGCCCCGTCGCGGTCTATGGTGGGGGCGTCCAAGCAGTGCCCCACGCCTCAGGATGGCGCGTGCGCGGTCCTGCGCTGGGACGAGGAGGATCAGGAGGGATCCACGTCATGGCAGATGCCCATGTGAGCGGGGCCGATACGGCCGAGCGGACCGACCCCGCGCCCGAAGCGGCGCCATCGCAGGGCGCCGGCGCCCCGGTGCGCGTGATCCTGGCCGATGACCAGTCCCTCATGCGGATGGGCTTCCGCATGGTCCTCGACGCCGAGGAGGGCATCGAGGTAATCGGCGAGGCGTCCGACGGCACGGCCGCCGTCGCCCAGGCCCGGGCCCTCAAACCGGATGTCATCCTCATGGACGTGCGCATGCCCGGCATGGACGGCATCGAGGCCACCGCGCGGATCACCGCCGAGTGCCCGCAGACGCGCGTCCTCATCCTGACCACCTTCGACCTCGACGAGTACGCCTTCGCGGGCCTGCGGGCCGGGGCCTCGGGGTTCCTGCTCAAGGACACCCGGCCCACCGAGCTCGCCGAGGCGATCCGCACCGTAGCCAGCGGGGAGGCGGTGGTCTCGCCCCGTATCACGCGGCGGATGCTGGAGATGTTCGCCGGCAATCTGCCGAACGCGGTCAGCGCCCCCGACCCCGAGGACCCGCGCCTGATGTCGCTGACTCCCCGCGAGAGGGAGATCCTCATCCTCATGGCCCAGGGAATGAGCAACCAGGAGATCGCGAACGAGCTCATCGTCTCCGCGACCACGGTCAAGACCCATGTGGGCAACGTCCTGGCCAAGCTGGACGTGCGGGACCGGGTGCAGGCCGTCGTCGTCGCCTACGAGACGGGGCTCATGGCGCCCTGAGCGGGGTGGGGCGCGGGCCCTCCGGCCTTCCTCCCTCCGTCTCACCCCCGAGGGGGTGTCGAGCCCGCCCGTTCCAGCGAGGTCGGGGACGTCAGGCGGAGTGGAGCCGCTGCTGGGCGGCCTCGAAGCCGAGGATCGTCAGGCTCTCGACGGCGTCGGCCGCCTCCTCGCAGGTGACCGCCCAGTCCGCGCTCTCGCGCGCCGGGAAGTCGGACAGCACGAAGTCGGCAGGGTCCTGGCGGCCGGGCGGTCGGCCGATGCCCACGCGCAGGCGGGCGTAATCGCGCGTGCCCAGGGCCTGGGAGATCGACCGCAGTCCGTTGTGCCCGCCCTCGCCGCCGCCGCGCTTGAGCCGCAACTCATGGGGGTCGATGTCGAGCTCGTCGTGGATGACGAGCAGGCGCGCGGTGGGGTCGATGCCGTAGAACCGCGCGAGGGCCTTGACCGGGCCACCGGAGACGTTCATGAAGGCCTCCGGGCGGCCGAGGATGACGCGGGGCCCGGGCGCGCCGCCGGGCAGGATGCCGAGGCGGGCCTCGGCGACGCGGGCGCGGGCCTTGTGGCGGGAGAGACGAGACCCGGTCCGCCCCGCCAGCGCGTCGATCACCATGTGACCGATGTTGTGGCGGTTATGGGCGTACCGGGCCTCGGGATTCCCCAGCCCCACGATGAGCCAGGGGTCGCTCATGGGCGATCAGCCGAGTGTGCGCGTCACTCGGCGGCCGGGGCGGCCCCGTCCTCGGCGGCCGCGCCCTCGGTGGACTCGTCCTCGGCGCGGGTCGTCGGGATCGTCACGTTGACGACGGCGAGCTCGGCATCGGAGACCGCCTCGACGCCCTCGGGCAGCGCCAGGTCGGCCACGGTGATGATGGTGCCGCCCTCGACGCCGGTGATGTCGACGTCGATGGCCTCGGGGATGGCGATGGCCTGCGCGGTGGCCTCGACGTGGTCGAGCTCGATCATGTGGATGGTGCCGGGAGCGGAGGTGCCGACGACGTTGACGGGGATCTCGACGTCGACGCGCTCATTGCGGTTGACCAGGAGGAAGTCGACGTGCTGGACGCCGGGCCGGATGGGGTGGCGCTGGATGTCCTTGACGATGGCGAGCAGGTCCTCGCCCTCCAGGTCGATGTTGACCAGGGCGTTCTCGTTGCCGCGCAGGGCGAGACGGGTGGCGTGCTCCTCGAGGAGGATGTGGCGGGGCTCGGAGCCGTGCCCGTAGACGACGGCGGGGCACTGGCCGTCGCGGCGGGCCTGGCGGGCAGAGCCCTTGCCGGAGCCGGTGCGGACGGTGGCCTTGAGGGTGATGGCGTTGGACATCTGGGTCTCCTGGGGAGGCGGGGCGGGCCCCGCGCGTCGGTGGTCCGGCGTGGCGCGACGACGCGCGGCACGCTCCGGTGCCACCACGTCGATCACGGATGCACGCGCTCGCGCGTGTCCCTCGCCGGGGTTTCGGGCCAACAGTACGGCACACCGCCACGCGCGGGCCAGGCGGGAGCCGGTGAAGCGGGCCACCCCGGACGCCAGCAGCGCGGGGTGGGGAGGCGCCCGAGGCCATCCGCGTAGCAACAGGGGCTACGATCGTGGCATGACCGCGGTGATCGGGCAGCGCGAGCTGCGCAATGACAGCGGCGTCATCATGCGCGAGCTGACGGGGGGAAAGACCCTCATCGTGACTCGCAACCAGGTGCCAGTCGGCGAATTGCGGCCGCTGCGGCGCAGCCGGACGGTCCGGCGGGAGGTTCTTCTAGCCGCACTCGCAGGCGCTCCAGAGGTCGATCACGAGCGATGGATCGCGGATCTCGACGCGTCCATCGACCAGGATCCTGAGCCTCATGCCTGACGTCGACGTCGCCCTCCTGGACACCTCCGTGGTCATCGACCTGCCCCGGGTCGATCAGTCACGCCTTCCTGCGGAGCTCGCGATCAGCGCCATCACACTGGCAGAGTTGAGCGCCGGCCCGGCATTCAGCTCCGACCCGCTCGAGCGGGCGCGCCGTCAAGCGCGTCTCCAACTCGTCGAGTCGCTCATTGACCCCATTCCATTCGGAGCGGAGGCCGCCCGGGCCTATGGAGTGATCGCCGGCGCCGTCATCGCGGCCGGGAGGCGGCCCCGTCGCCGGGGCGCCGACCTCATGATCGCCGCGACCGAACTCGCCGACGACATGCCTCTCCTCACGCGCAATCCGGAGGATCTCCGAGGGCTCGACGAATTGATCACCCTCGTCGCGCTGTAGCGGGATTCGGCGAGACTCTTCGAGTCCCCGACGCCCCGGATGCTCTCGGGACAGGGCCCAGCGTCAGTCGGCTTGTGGAGAACCGCCCGGTTTCGATGCCGTTTTCGACCGGTCTCGGTGGGAGAGAGGGAGGAGGGCGGCGATGGGGGGCTGGCCGGGGGCGGAGGCTGCGGCGGAATCCGCGGTGACGGTGGCGAAGGTCAGGGCGGAGCCGTAGCGCCAGCCCTCCAGGCGGCTGCGCCGCCCCCGCTCCCCCATGGAGATGACCGCCACCGGGATGCTGAGGGAGGCCCGGGCCCGCGCCGCCACCTGGAGCGCGCGGTCAACGTCCTCCTCGCTGCGCGGCATGACGGCGATCTTCGCGCAGTCGGCGCCGTCGGCCTCCATCCGCTCCAGCCTCTCCAGCATCTCCTCATCGGGCGGGGTGGCGGTGAAGTCGTGGCTCGATGCGACGACGGCGATCCCCTCTTCGTGGGCCCGCTCCGCCAGGGCGGCCAGGGCGCCGGTGGACAGCTCGACGTCGAGCGCATCGGCGATGGGGCGCTCACCGCGCCCGCCGGCCTGGAGGTCGATGAGCGCACCCAGAGCCTCGGCGTGCTCGCGCGGAGCCAGGGCCGCGCCACCGCCCTCGCGTCGACTGCGCGCGGTGGCGAGCAGGGGCGTGCCAGTGGGGGCCAGGGCTGCGGCGACCACGAGGATGGCCTCGTGCCAGGAGGAGGCCAGAGCCTCCGGGGCAAGACCCTCCGTGGGCGGGGCGAGCAGATCGAGTCGGAGCTCCACGAGATCCGCACCAGCGGCGGACGCCGCGAGCGCCTGGGCGAGCACGGAGTCCGAGCCCCCAGCGCCGCCAGTGCCCCTCGCGCCATCGAGGGCGTCGGCTGTCGTGGCCACGGCGATGACCGCGTGGTCCCCGCCGAGCTCGGTCGTCCCGATCCTCGCTGGGTGCGGGCAGCGCGGCGAACCGGGCGGCGGGACCGGACCCGCGCCCGCTGAAGCCTCAATCATGGCGGTCCGCCCCGCCCTCGACCAGGGACAGGGCGATGCCGTCGAGGATGTCGGTGAGCGAGGTGACCGCGGACTCAAGGGGGCGCCCGGCCTCGCGCGTGCGCTCGGCGACCCGGCCGATGACCTCGGACCACACGAGGGCCCCGGCGGCGATGACGTCGCGCCGGCCCGGGCGAAGGTAGTCCCAGGACTCGCGCTCGGCCGCCGTCGAGCGAAGGATCGCCTCGCAGGAGGCCAGGATCGTGCCCAGCGGCAGGCGGGAGCCGTGGATCGAGTCGGGGTCGAAGTCCGACAGGCGCAGGGCGTGGGCGGTGATCGTGGTGATCGTGCCCGCCAGGCCCACGAGCTCCTCGGTGGCGCCCAGGTCCATGACCTCCTCGGCGCGGTCGAGGAGCTCGCGCACATGCGCCCGGGCGGCGGCCTCAGCGGCGGGGGTGACGCCGTCGGCGAGGTAGCGCTCGGTGACGCGCACGGAGCCGGTGTCCAGTGAGATCGCCGCCTCGGGGGCGCGCGCGCCGAGGACCAGCTCGGTGGAGCCGCCTCCGAGGTCGACGACGAGGCGCCGCCCCTCGCCCCGCGCGCCCAGGAGCGAGCCGGCGAAGGAGAGCCGGGCCTCCTCGTCGCCGGAGACGACCTCGGGCTCGATGCCGAGGCGCTTCCGGACGCCATTGACGAAGAGGTCCCGGTTGCTCGCGTCGCGGGTGGCGGAGGTGGCGACGAAGCGCGCGCGCTGGGCGCCGGTGGCCCGAATGCGCTCGGCGTAGTCGGCGACGACATCCAGGGTGCGCTCGAGGGCCCCATCATCGAGGCGCCCGGTCCTGTCCACGCCCTGGCCGAGGCGGACGATCCTCGAGCGCCGTTCGACCTTCTCCAGGCGCCGGCCTGTGGGCCCGCCGTCGGGGTGGGCGTCGGCGATGAGCAGGCGGATCGTGTTGGTGCCGCAGTCGATCGCGGCGACGCGGGTGGGCGCCATGGGTCCTCCGAACAGGGTCGGCAGTGGTCAGCAGCTGCAGCGGCGATCGTCCCACAGGCCGCGCTCGCGCAGGGCCTCCAGGGTGAGGTCGCCGATCGGGTTGATGCCCGGGCCGGCGGCGAGGGCGTGCCCGAGGAGGGCGTGAAGGCACTTGACGCGGGTGGGCATGCCGCCTGCGCTCACGCCCTCGATCTCGTGGGGGGAGCCGAGCTCGGCGCGGGCCGCGAGGTAGTGCTCGTGGGCGCGCCGGTAGGCGTCGGCGAGGGCCTCGTCCTGGCCGAGGCGGGCGTTGAAGTCCTCCATGAGGTGCTCGGCCTCGAGGGTGGAGCAGCCGCGCACGGCGGCGGGGTGCGTGAGGTAGTAACTGGTGGGGAAGGGGGAGCCGTCAGGGAGCCGGGGCGCCGTGCGCACGACGGTGGGGCGACCGCACACGCAGCGCGCCGCGATGGAGACGACGCCGCGGGGCACGCGCCCGAGTTGCTCGGCCAGGGCATCGAGGTCGACCTGGGAGACTTCCGGGGGGGATGGGGGCACGGGACTCTCGCGCACCGTCGTATTCTCCTCCGACCGGTCCTGCGCTCTCCGCTCCGCCTGCTCCGCGCTCATCTCGTGGCCTCGGGGGTGGCGGGCGCCGCAGGGGTGGCGCTCGGGCTCGCCGAGGGGGCGGCGGTATGAGTGGGGGCGGGGGATGCGCCGCCGGCGACGATGGCGGACTCGGTGAGGGCGTCGTACCAGGGGGCGCGGGTCTGCTCCTTGGCGGCGGCCTCGGCGTCGGCCTGCGCCTGCGCCTGCGCCTCATCGGCGCCGACGACGACGTAGCTCGTCTCCCCAGGCATCACGTAGGAGAGGCGCTCACGCGCCTGGGAGCGCACATAGGTCTCGTCCTGCCATCGGGCCGCCTCCTGCTCGAGCGCGGTGGCGGTGGCCCTGGCGGCGTCGATCTGCTGGGTGACGGCGTCGTACCGGGCGCGCTGCGCCAGGTAGTTGTTGAGAGTGGGGAGGACGACGACGAGGGCGAGGATGAGCACGGCCGCGAGCACGAGCAGGCGGACGGGAAGGGCGAGGCCCTCCGGGCCGCCGAGGCGCAGGACCATGGGGGTGGGCGCCGGCTGGACGGCGGGCGCCTGGGCCGCGCCGTGCTCGGAGCCCGCGCTGGGCGGCTCGTCCCGGTCGGTGCGCTCAGTCCGCTCAGCGCGGCGGGGACGAATGGAGTCCCCGGTCTCGATGAGGCGCCCGGGCCCGGTACTGCGGGCGGTCGTGCGCGGGGTGGGGCGCGCCTCGGAGCGGGCCCTGGGGCGGGCGGGGGTCGGGCGGCGCGGGCTCATGGGGCGATCCTGCCGCAGGGCCGGGCCTCCTCCAAGCAGGCGCACCCGGGAGTGGTACGGACCATGGGCGCGGAAGGATCACGGGGCAGTGTCGGGGAAGTGGCGGGAAAAGGCCTCGCGCGGGCCGACAGTCGTCGGCCCGCGCGAGGCGGTGGGCGTCAGATCGCCCTGATCCGGGGGCGGGCGCGGTGCCCGGCCCTGGGATCAGGCCTTGAAGCGCGGGAAGGCGGAGGCGCCGGCGTAGACGGCGGCCTCACCGAGGGACTCCTCGATGCGCAGGAGCTGGTTGTACTTGTTGATGCGCTCGCCGCGGGCGGGGGCGCCGGTCTTGATCTGGCCGGAGTTGGTGGCCACGGCGAGGTCGGCGATGGTGACGTCCTCGGTCTCGCCGGAGCGGTGGGAGGTCATCGACTTGTAGCCGGCGCGGTGCGCCATCTCGACGGCCTCGAGGGTCTCGGTGAGCGAGCCGATCTGGTTGACCTTGACCAGGAGGGCGTTGGCAGCCCCGAGCTCGATGCCCTTGGCGAGGCGCTCGGGGTTGGTGACGAAGAAGTCGTCGCCGACGATCTGGACGCGGTCGCCGATGCGGTCGGTGAGGGCCTTCCAGTCGTCCCATTCGTCCTCGCTCAGCGGGTCCTCGATGGAGACGATCGGGAAGTCGGTGATGAGCTTCTCGTAGTAGTCGACCATGAAGGCGTTGTCGCGGGCCTCGCCCTCAAAGTTGTACGTCTTGGTCGCCTCGTCGAAGAACTCGGAGGAGGCGACGTCCATGGCCAGCGCGACATCGGCGCCGGGCTTGTAGCCGGCCTTCTCGATGGCCTCGACGATGAGCTCGAGGGCCTCGCGGTTGGAGTCGAGGTTGGGGGCGAAGCCGCCCTCGTCGCCCAGCCCGGTGGACAGGCCGCGGCCCTTCACGACGGCCTTGAGGGAGTGGTAGACTTCGGCGCCCATGCGCAGGGCCTCGCGGAAGGTCTTGGCGCCGATGGGGGCGATCATGAACTCCTGGATGTCCACGTTGGAGTCGGCGTGGGAGCCGCCGTTCATGATGTTCATCATCGGGACGGGCAGGATGTGGGCGTTCGGGCCGCCGACGTACTGGAAGAGCTCGAGGCCGGCGGAGTCGGCGGAGGCGGCGGCGGCGGCCAGCGAGACGCCGAGGATGGCGTTGGCGCCGAGCTTGCCCTTGTTGGGGGTGCCGTCCAGGTCGATCATGAGCTGATCGAGACCGCGCTGGTCGGCGGCGTCGTAGCCGATGATCTCGGGGGCGATGGTCTCGTTGACGTTAGCGACGGCCTTCTCGACGCCCTTGCCGAGATAACGGCCCTTGTCGCCATCGCGCAGCTCGACGGCCTCGAAGGCGCCGGTGGAGGCGCCCGAGGGGACGGCGGCGCGGGCGAAGGAGCCGTCCTCCAGGAGGATCTCGACCTCGAGGGTCGGGTTGCCGCGGGAGTCGAGGATCTCGCGGGCGTGAACGTTCTCGATGAGGGCCACTTGGTGCTCCTTTGTCGTGTGAACCGATCGGGGTGATCCGGATGCGAGCCCAAGCCTACCGGGACGAGCAGGTCCGCACGAGGGCCATGGTCCTCGGATCGGCGTCGTTCACGCCGGGCGAGAATGCGCCTCGCGCCCGGCTCCGGGCACGAGGCGCAGCAGGGACCCGGCAGAGACCCGGCGTCAGCGCGCGCCCGGCTGCTGCGCGCCGTGCTCCGGGGAAACGGGCTCGACCCGGGAGGGCTCGAGGATCCAGGGGCGGGCCCTCGAGTAGCGCGGGGAGACCTCGATATCCGCGGCGCCATTGATCCGCTGGATGTCGGCCTGCGCCTGCACGGCCCGCGGGGCGTCGATGCCGCCCTCGCCGGGGTTGGAGATGACGCCGTACAGGTAGCCGGCGCGCATCGCCCGCCGCGCCTGGACGGAGTGCTCACCCTCGCCGACCTGGTCGTCGAGCAGGAGGTCGACCTGCTCATCGCTCACTGTGAGCCCCTGGGCCGCGCAGACCTCCTCGATGAGGTCGGCTGAGACGAGGCGCATGAGCGTCTCGGAGA
The DNA here is from genome assembly GCF_002072185.1 of Actinomyces denticolens. GTDB lineage: Bacteria > Actinomycetota > Actinomycetes > Actinomycetales > Actinomycetaceae > Actinomyces > Actinomyces denticolens. Next base: position 17,121 of record NZ_MVIW01000035.1, on the reverse strand, counting down.
CGGGCCAGTTCAGCGGCTTGAGCTCTTCGGCGACCTCCTGAAGGCCCTTCTCCGTGATCGTCGTCGAGTGCGTGGCGCCGTCGAGCCCGGTGTAGGAGACGGTGGCTGCGATGCCGGGCTGAGCGGAGCAGGCCCCCAGGGCGGAGGCGCCGAGCAGGAGGGCGGCGGAGGCGGCGAGGAGTCGGGGCGCGCGGGAGGCGATCCGGGGGGTGGTCACAGTGCTTCTCCTGTTCTCACGGCGAGTCACCGGGCCATCGTATCCCCGAGTGGCGCCGTCCACACCGAGTGGAGCGTCCTACCCGCACCAGTCGGTGAATCCCGCACCACTCGGGGCGAAGGTCGGGGCGAAGGATCGATCAGCGGCGGCGCCGGTAGGCGGCGGCCTCGGCCTCGTAGTCGGCCTCGCCCGCCACGACGGCGCGCAGCAGCACCTCGGCCCAGCGCAGGAGGGCCTCCCCCTCGATCGGCCCGCCGCCCATGCGCGCCGCGCCGGGTGCGGGCACCACGATGGTGCGAGTGGCGGGCTTGATCGTCGTGCCCGGGTAGAGGCGGGTGAGCCTCATCCGGCCGGATTCGGGCAGCTCCACGGGCGCGAAGCGGATGGACTTGCCCTGCGCCACGATCTCGCGCACGCCGACACCGGCCGCGAGAGCGCGCAGGCGGGCCAGCGCGGCCAGGCGCGCCACCGGCTCGGGCACGGGCCCGTAGCGGTCGGCGAGCTCGTCCAGCACGTCGGCCACCTGCTCATCGCTGCGGGCGGCGGCGAACTTCGTGTAGGCCTCCAGGCGCAGGCGCTCATGGGGCACGTAGTCCTCGGGGATGGTGGCGTCCACGGGCAGCTCGATGCGCAACTCGGCCTCGTCGTCGTCCGCCGCCGCCCCGGCTCCCTCCCCCATCCCCAGGGAGCGCTTGTAGGCGGCGACAGCGTCGGAGACCATGCGCACGTACAGGTCGAATCCGACCCCGGCGATGTGGCCGGACTGCTCCCCGCCCAGCAGGTTCCCGGCGCCGCGGATCTCCAGGTCCTTCATGGCCACCTGCATGCCGGCGCCCAGGTCGGTGTTGGTGGCGATGGTGCGCAGGCGCTCCAGGGCGGTCTCGGTCAGCGGCTTGTCCGCGGGGTAGAGGAAGTAGGCGTAGGCGCGCTCGCGCCCCCGTCCCACGCGCCCGCGCAGCTGGTGGAGCTGGGACAGGCCGAAGCGGTCGGCGCGGTCGACGATGAGGGTGTTCGCGTTGGGGACGTCCAGGCCGGTCTCGACGATCGTCGTGCACACGAGGACGTCGATCTCCTTGTGCCAGAAGTCGTCGATGACGGCCTCGAGCCGGGCCTCGCTCATCTGCCCGTGGGCGGTGGCCACGCGCGCCTCGGGGACGAGCTCGGCGACCTGGGCGGCGACGCGGTCGATGTCGGAGACGCGGTTGTGGACGAGGAAGACCTGCCCGTCGCGCAGGAGCTCGCGGCGGATGGCGGCGCCGACCTGCTTGGTCTCCCAGGCGCCCACGTAGGTGAGGATGGGGTGGCGGTCCTCGGGCGGGGTGGCCAGGGTGGACATCTCGCGGATGCCGGTCACCGCCATCTCCAGGGTGCGGGGGATGGGCGTGGCGGACATGGCCAGCACGTCGACGTCGGTTCGCAGGGCCTTGAGGGCCTCCTTGTGCTCGACGCCGAAGCGCTGCTCCTCGTCGATGATGAGCAGGCCGAGGTCCTTGAAGCGCACCTGCCCGGTGATGAGGCGGTGGGTGCCGACGACGACGTCGATGGAGCCGTCGGCGAGCCCGGCCAGGACCTGGGCGGACTCGGCCTCGGATTGGAAGCGGGAGAGCTGGGCGACGCGCACGGGGAACCCGGCGTAGCGCTCGGCGAAGGTCTCGGCGTGCTGACTGACCAGCAGGGTCGTGGGGGCCAGGACCGCGACCTGCTTGCCGTCGGCCACGGCCTTGAAGGCGGCGCGCACGGCGACCTCGGTCTTTCCGTAGCCGACGTCGCCCATGATGAGGCGGTCCATGGGCCGGGGCCTCTCCATGTCGGCCTTGACGTCGTCGATGGTGGCCAGCTGGTCGGGGGTCTCGGTGTAGGGGAAGGCCTCCTCGAGCTCGGCCTGCCAGGGTGTGTCGGGGCCGAAGGCGTGCCCCGCGGCGGCGGCGCGGGCGGCGTAGAGGCGCACGAGCTCGCCGGCGATCTCGCGGACGGCCCTGCGCGCCTTGGACTTCGTCCTGGCCCAGTCGGCGCCGCCCATCCTGTTCAGGGCCGGCGCGTCCCCGCCGACGTACTTGGTGACCTGGTCGAGGGAGTCGGTGGGGACCATGAGCCGGTCGCCGGGCTGGCCGCGCTTGGAGGGCGCGTACTCGATGACGAGGTACTCGCGGGTGGCGGCGCTCTTGCCCGTGCCGACGGCGCGGCGCCGCAGCTCGACGAAGCGCCCGACGCCGTGCTGGGCGTGGACGACGAGGTCGCCGGGGTGGAGGGACAGGGGGTCGACGGATTTCCGGGAGCGGCGGGCGGGCAGGGCCTTGGGGCCGCGCGGGCCGGTGGAGGCGCGCCCGGTGAGGTCCGACTCGGCGATGAGGGCGAGGCGCTGCCCGGTGGCGATGAAGCCGTGCCCGGCGGAGGCCTGGGTGATGCGCACGACGCCGTCGCCCCGCGGCCCCTCGGCGGCTGACCACCCCAGGTCGGCGGGTTCGTCGAGCTGGGTGACGATGCGGGCGGGGACGTCGCCGTCGGCGAGGAGCTGGGCCATGCGGCGGCCGGGCCCGGGGCCGTCGGTGGCGACGACGACGCTCCAGCCCTCGCGGGCCATGCGGCCGAGGTCCTTGACGGCCTCGTCGAGGCGCCCCCGGTAGCCCTCCGGGTCGCGCAGCGCCGGCGCTGTGACGTCCGGGGAGGCGGCGAGCGAGGTGAACGACCACCAGCCCAGGTTGGTGGACAGGGCCAGCGCCCGGGCCTCGCCGAGGCTCGCGAAGGCGGCGGCGGACAGGTCCACGGGGACGGTGCCGCCGGAGGCGGCGGAGGTCCAGGCGGCGGCGAGGAACTCGGAGGTGGTGGCCACGAGGTCCTCGGCGCGCCTGCGGATGCGCTCGGGCTCCAGGGCGACGACGAGCCGATCCCCGACGAGGTCGAGGACGGGCACCATGCGGGGGGCGAGCACGGGGGCGAGGGACTCCATGCCCTCGCAGGGGATGCCCTCGGCGATCTTGCCGAGCATGTCGGCGGCTCCCGGGATCGCCCCGGTCAGCGCCCGGGCCCGCTCCCGCACGGCGTCGGTGAGGAGCAGCTCGCGGCAGGGGTGGAGGGTGGCGCCGCTCAGCTCCTCCACGGTGCGCTGGTCGGCGACGGCGAAGGAGGAGACGGACTCGATGTCGTCGCCGAAGAAGTCGACGCGCACGGGGCGCGGCAGTGTCGGGGGGAAGACGTCGAGGATGCCGCCGCGCACGGCGAACTCGCCGCGCGACTCCACCATGTCCACCCGGGTGTAGGCGGCGTCGGCCAGGCGGGCCGCGATGGCCTCCAGGCCGTCGCTGGGGCCGGGGGCGAGCCGGATGGGCTCGATCTCGCCCAGGCCGTCGATGACGGGCGCCAGAAGCGCGCGGACGGGGATGATGAGGACGCGGATGGGGCCGTCGGCGCTGCCGCCGTCGCTCGTGGGCGCCTCGGCGGGGTGAGCGAGGCGGCGCATGACCGCGAGCCTGGTGGCCACGGTGTCCGCACGCGGCGAGAGGCGCTCGTGGGGCAGGGTCTCCCAGGCGGGGAGGACTGCGATGTCGGCGGGCGGCAGGTAACAGCCGAGGGCGGCGGCGAGCTCCTCGGCCTCGCGGCCGGTGGCGGTGACGACGAGCAGCGGCGAGCCCTCGGCATCTGCGCCGGTGGCGCCCGGCTCGGCCCCGGATCCCGTGCCCGCGCCCACGGCGCGGGCGACGCCGCGCTCCCCCATCGCCATGGCCGCGAGTATCGCGGGGCGCGCCCCGGGGGCGACGACGGCGCTGTTCTCGCCTCGTCCGGCGCCGGCGGCGGCTCTCACGAGCCCGGCGATCGCGGGGTCGGCCAGGAGCGGGGGGAGGAGGGCGGTCAGTCGCACGCGTCGAGTCTAGAGGCGCCGGGGACAGGGGCCGAGCGCGAAGGGCGGGACGGCGCTCGCCCGCCGGCCGGCGGCTCGGGGCGGAGCACCGCCCCGCCCCTATCCCGGGTTATGGGCTCGGCGGGAGGCGGAAGCGGGCGAGGTCGGCCGACGGGACGGTCGGCGCTCCGGTCCCGGGGGCGGCGGCGCTCGGCGCGACGACGGATTCCGGGGCCCCGTCGGGGGAACCCGCCACTGCCGCATCGTCGGCGAGGGGCGGCGCGACGACGGGCTCCGGGGCCCCGGGGCCCCAGCGCCCCCGGGGCAGCCCGGCGGCGTCGGCCCTCCCCTCGCGCTCGGCGGCGCTGGCGGCGACGCTCGCCCCCGCGATCACCCAGACCACGGTGGACAGCTGAGTGATGAAGGCGACGGATACGAAGGCCGGGATCATGGAGGCGATGGCGACCTGGGCGGCGTTGCCGCGGCCGCCCAGCACGCGCAGGACGACGTAGAGCGCGCCGATGATGAAGGGGATGACGGGCGCCCAGCCGTAGCGGAGGGCCGCCAGGAGCACCTGGTCATCGATGGAGCGGAAGCCCTCCCAGTACACCGTGCCGTTGCGGACGGTGCGGGCGGGCGAGGCCCCTATGAGCACCAGCCGTTTGACCAGGATGAGCAGTTGCCCCCGATATTCCGCGCTGCCCTCCTGCTCATCACCGGCCTTGGCGAAAACGCTCAGCAGCACGGGCGTGGCGATGAACACCCCGGCTCCCAGTGCGATGAGGGTGGCCGAGCGCCAGGAGGGGGTGAGATCGGTGCGCATGATGCTCAGGGAGAGGACGAGGGCGATGACGGCGCCGATGATGCCCGCGCGCGACAGGGACGGCAGGGTGACGCCGACGAGCGCCGCCATCCCGGCGATCCTCGCCCATGAGGGCCAGCGGGCGATGGCCACCATGGGGATGCCCGCCGCCATGGACACGCCGAAGACGATCGAGTGGCCGAAGGCCCCCTCGATGCGGGGCAGGCCGGCGCGGATCTGGATCTCCGCCCAGTCGGCGTAGGCGCGGGTGGGGAACTCGATGAGCACGAAGGGATTGACGCGGGTGATCGCCTCGTAGTAGCCGAGCGCGGCGGCGATGAGCCATACGGTGGCCATGGCGGTGGCGAAGTCCCTCAGGCCGATCCGCTCCACCAGCATGCGTCCGGCGAAGTAGGCGGGCACGGCGTCGAGGATGAGCTCGCCCAGGACCGTATTGGTGGACGCCCCGGCCACCAGCGACAGCGCCACGAGGGCGAAGCCCGCGCAGATGAGGAGGTCGCCCGGGGTGAGGCGCCAGGAGAAGTCGGCGGCCAGCGCCAGGCACACGAGCATGCAGACGCCGGCCGCGGGCGGGATGAAGAGGCCGACGTTGACGGTCATCCAGATCCCCATGAGGGCCAGGGAGGCCGCCACGAGCCGCGCGCCGACGATCGGCTTGCGCCGAACCGTCCACAGGGTCATCGCGATGACCGGGTAGGACAGGAGGACGATGGCCCCGAGTAGAAGCATCTGCATGATCGGGCCCTCCTCTCTCCCCGCGACGCCGCCCCGCCAGGGGCGTCAAGAGGCTACTACGCACCGCCCGCGCCCGCGCAGGAGCGCGGGTCAGGCGGGGTGGCCGCTCAGGACGCGGAGCCCTGGAAGACGACGGCGGGCTGCCCGGGGGCGACGGTCACGGTGACGGCCACCCGGTCGCGGGCATCCGCGGGCACGGAGAAGCGGAAGGACCCGGTGGCGCTCTGGCCCGCGGCAACGCTGCTGGGCAGCTCGGTGCCCTCGGCGGCACTGAGTGGGGCGGCGGGGATGGCGTCCTCGCCGTAGGTGAGCGTGGCGAGCGCCCCGGACAGGTCGATGTCCTGACCGCCCGCCGTGACGGAGAGATTGACCTGGAGCGCGGCGCCGCCGACCTCGCCGGGGAGGAGATCCTCCCCGGAGACCTCGACGGAGTCGAGGGAGGTGATGGTGACGGTCGCGTCCCCGGTGGTGGCGGGCTCGTTCAAGGCGACAGCGGGTGCCGAGGCCTCCGTGTAGCCGGCCTGGCCGGGCTGGAGGCCCTGGCCGTCAGCGGACTGCGCATCGGGGGCGTCGCCGTCGGGGGACTGCCCCGCAGAGGTGGCGGCCACGGGGGTTGGCGCGGTGGTGGCGCCGGCCGTCTCGGTGGTGGTCACCGGCGGCACGGACTCGGTGGCCGCGGCGTCGGTCGACGCGGAGTCGTTCGAGCAGCCGACGAGGATCGCCGCCGCCAGGACGAGGGCGGAGGCCCGGAGGATACGGGGACTTCCCTGAAGTGACATGGTGCCTTCCGTGGGATCGTTGGGAACGGGTGGGGCGCACCGACCGGCGGCGGTGAGGGGATCGGCCGTCGGTCGGTGCGCCCGGGTCAGTCGCCGGTCACTGCTCGATGGAGCGGGCCCGGAAATCGGAGACCAGGATCTTGTTGGTCAAGGAGGTCGCCGAGCCGGAGAGGTAGGCCGACATGAGGACCGAGCCGGCCCCCTGGATCTGCTCGGTGGCATCCGTGGCGGTCAGGGTGGGCGTGGTGGGCTCCTGCTCGCCGTCGAGCCACACGGTGGTGGCCAGGGACGTGGTTCCCGTGCCGACGGCGGAGGTCTTCACGTTGATCTTCTTGCCCACGTCCCAGCGGCCGGGCAGCGCTATCTGGGAGAGGATCTTCTCGCTGCCGCCGACCTGCGAGATGAGGAACACGAAGACCTCGCCCGTGGACTTGACGTAGACCTTCGTGGCGTAGGCGCCCGAGGCGGTGGAGCGGGGGAAGAAGGAGGCGTAGACGCCACCACCGGTGGGGGCCTCGGCGAGGGTGAAGCTGGAGGTCAGCTCCGTCGATGAGGAGGACACCCTGGGCAGCATGGCCGTGGAGGTCCAGGCGGCCTTGTTCAGCGCGATGGCACCGGCGCCGTCAGCCGAGGAGAAGCGCGAGGGGGAGGAGACCTTCCAGGCGCCGGCGACCTTGGCGTCGGGCCAGCCCTTCTCCTGGGACTTCGTGAAATCGGCCTGGGCGATGATGCCCTGGCCCTGCGGGACGTCGGAGACGGTGATGGACTGGCTGACGGACTTGCGGGCGCCGACGTTGTCGGTGACCGTGAGCGTCAGCGTGTAGTCGCCGGCCTCGGTGTAGGTATGCGTGGCGGTGGGGCCGGTGGCGGTGGTCCCGTCGCCGAAGTCCCACTCGTAGGACTCGATCGTGCCGTCGGAGTCCACCGATTCGGCGCCGTCAACGGTCACGGTCATGCCGGCGACCTGCGGGCGCATGACGGGGTGGGGCGCCACGTTGGCCGCCTGGCCCAGGCGCCGGGCGATCTGCTCGGCGGTCAGCTGGGTGTGGTAGATGGCGGTGGAGTCGACGGTCGCATCGAGCGTGCCGGGGGTCCTCCGGCTCACGCCGGGCCAGCCGCTCAGAGTGCTCGTGCCGAGGCGCCAGGAGCCGGAGAAGGACTGCGCCGTGGTCACCGCGCCATCGGCGGCGGCGAGCTCGCCGTCGATGTAGAGGTACTGCCCGGCGACCCCCAGGGTGGCGACGACGTGGTGCCACTTCCCATCGTTGAGACCGGCCTGCGAGGCGACGGCCTTGGTCTCGCCGGGGTAGACGCCGAAGCGGATGACGCCATCGGGGTCCATGTAGATCACGCGGTCGCGGCTGTCGTTCGCCTCGTAGCTGAGGATGGCGCCGCCGCTGGTGGAGGTGGTGCGCACCCAGGTCTCGATGCTGAGTGTCTGGACGGCACCGTCGGAGGCCGAGGAGACGGCGCTGCCGCGCCCGCCGATGCCCAGGGCCTTGGATCCCGCGCGGGAGCCCTCCTGGCCGGGCGTCACGCCTGAGGTGGCGGTCATGTCGCCGCCGCCGAGCACGTCCTTGAAGGTGGTCCCGGTCGGCTCGTTGAAGGTCCACAGGTGCTTGGCGCCCAGGTCGGCGGCGCCGGTGTCGAGGTCGTCGAGGTCGGGGCCCTTGGCGACGGTGACGCTCATCGGGTCGCTGGCCAGGGTGTTGCCGCCCGCGTCGGAGACGACGAGCGTGTAGGTGTGCTCGCCCGCGGGGGCGCGGTTGTCGCGCAGGGTTTTGCGGGACTCACGGCTCCAGAAGCGGTCCGAGACCGTCAGCGTGCTCGCGGGCGTCGCGGCGCCATCGCGGTAGAGCGAGTAGGTGAGGGTGGAGTCATCGCGGTCCCAGGTGGGGGTGAAGGCGACGTCGACGGCGCCGTCGGCGGGGGTGGAGATGCTCGTGGCGAGGTCTGCGGCCTTCCCCTCGGGGGCGTGGCTCTTGGTGGCGCCGCGCTTGGGGAAGCGGACGAGGCCCTGCTGGGCCTTGCCGTCGACGGCGAGGAACTCGCCCCCGGCGATGACGTACTGGTCATTGCCGGTGACATCCCAGGCTCCCTGGCCCAGGCCGGTGTAGGTGCCGGCGGACAGGTCCGGGAACCAGTCGACGATGCTGGGGGCCGGGTTGCCCGACCAGTCCTTGTAGCCATCGGTGCCCTTGCGGGAGACGGTCACGTCGGGGGAGTTGGTGAAGGAGGTGAGGCGGTACTGGCGCTGGCGCTTGACGCCCCCCTCGTCCTTGTAGTAGGAATCCGCGAATCCGCCGATGGTCTCGCAGGAGTGGGCGTGGCTGGCGATGTAGACCTGATCGCTCGTGGGGAAGACGGCGTAGGAGTCGCCGTGGCAGGGCTCCACCCAGATCATGTTGCCATCCCAGTCGGCCTTGAAGGAGCCCTCCAGGTTGGCGTTGCGCACGGAGTAGGAGTAGCCGGTTCCGTAGAGGCTGGTGCCGTCGGTCTTGAGGTCCGTGATGGCGCCGTAGACGCCGCCGTTGCGGACCTGGGAGTTGACGGGGGTGGACAGCACGGTGCCGTCGGAGGCGGAGACGAGGGCGAGGCCGTAGCCGGGGTTGCGGGAGCCGTTGAGCGTGGTGAAGGAGCCGCCGAGGGCGACCTTGGAGCCGTCGGGCGAGACCTGGAGGGACCAGACCTGGGAGTTGGTGCCCTCCGCGCTGGGCGCCCAGGAGAGGGTCTCACCGGTGGAGGCGCTCACCGCAGCCGCCTTGAGGCGCTGGACACCGTTGACGTGCTTGAAGGCGCCGCCGGCGTAGACCGTGCCGCCGTGGACGTCGATGGCCCGCACGGTAGTCTGGAACATGGGCCGGAAGGAGGAGATGAGGGTGCCGGTGGAAGCGGAGATGTCGAAGGCGGCCATTGCGCTGTGCCACTCGCCGTTGACCTTGTTGAAGTCGCCGCCGACGTAGAGGGTGCGCCCGTCGTCGGACAGGGCGAGCGCGCGCCCGGCGCCGTTGAGCTCGGGGGCGAAGCCATCGATGAGCTCACCGGTGCTCAGGCGGTAGGCCAGCATGTTGGCCCGGGGCGTCTCCTGGGAGCCGGCGGGGGCGCCGTGCGGGCGGGCCTGGGAGAAGGAGCCGACGACGTACACGATGTCGCCGACGATGAGCTGGTCCCACACGACGCCATTGATCTGCACAGTGGGCAGGGGGTCGGCCGTGTAAGTGGACTGGGGTCGACCCGAGGCATCGGCCTCCGCGGCGGCGGCGGGGGCGGCCGCTGCGGGCAGGAATGCCAGGGTCATGGGCAAGCAGGCGGCCAGTGCGGCCAATCTGCGCATAGAGCGGTGAGCACTCACGGTGATAGACACTCCGGGACTGTGTGAGGAACCAAGGGAACATCGAGGTTCGCCTTTGATCAGGGCATGGCGCCTGCAGTTGGGGAACGCACGGGCGCTGCGTCGAGTGTATGGCACAGGATGTCGGAACGACAGCGTACCTGGTTATGGGTGCATTCATCCCGAAAAGCGCCACCCATCACTTTGATATCATTTCGATAACACCGATTCGTCCATCCCATCCGACCTGCGTCGGAGTGCCACTCCAACGTTCGGAGGAGCCGAGGAGGACGGGGCCTTCCGCCACGGCGCGAGCACGGCGCAATGGTGCCGCACTGACTATGATTCGCCTCACACTCCGGCGGCGTCGAAGAGCTCGGCGACGGAGCCGTCGTCGAAGACCGCCTTGATGGCGCGGGCCAGGAGCGGGGCGATGGGCAGGACGGTGAGCTGCTCGAATCGCTTCTCCGGGGGGATCGGCAGGGTGTCGGTGATGACGACCTCCCGGGCGCCGCAGGTGGCCAGGCGCTCGATGGCGGGGCCGGAGAGCACCCCGTGGGTGGCGGCGACGATGACGTCCTTCGCGCCGGCGTCGAGGACCACCTTGACGGCCTTGGCGATGGTGCCGCCGGTGTCGATCATGTCGTCGACGAGCACGCAGGAGCGCCCCTCGACGTCGCCGACGACGCGGTTGGCCACGGCCTCGTTGGGGCGGGTGATGTCCCGGGTCTTGTGGACGAAGGCCAACGGCGAGCCCCCCAGGGCGTTGGCCCATCGCTCGGCGACGCGGATGCGGCCGGCGTCCGGGGAGACCACGGCGGCGTTGGTCACGTCGAGTCGGCCCTTGATGTAGTCCACGAGCACGGGCTGGGCCCACAGGTGATCCCAGGGGCCGTCGAAGAAGCCCTGCTCCTGAGCGGTGTGGAGGTCGACGCTCATGATGCGGTCCGCGCCCGCCGCGGCGTACATGTCGGCCACCAGGCGGGCGCTGATGGGTTCGCGGCCCAGGTGCTTCTTGTCCTGGCGCGCGTAGGGGAAGAAGGGGGCGACCACCGTGATGCGCTTGGCCGAGGCGCGCTTGAGGGCGTCCACCATGATGAGCTGCTCCATGAGCCAGTCGTTGACGCGGTCCCCGTGGGACTGCACGACGAAGACGTCGCAGCCGCGCACCGACTCGTTGAAGCGGACGTAGGTCTCGCCGTTGGCGAAGTCGTAGGCGGTCGAGGACAGGACCTCGGTGCCCAGCTCGCGCGCCACATCCAGGGCCAGCTGCGGGTGGGCCCGGCCGGAGACGATGACCAGTCGCTTCTCGCCGCTGGTGATGATGCCCGTCATGAAGTGATTCCCTTCGTTCGGGCCCGCCGGGCCCGGTCGGTGCGCGGGGCCGGGGCGGTCACGCGCCTGTGGTGCCGGAGCCCTGGACGGGAACCGGCGTCTCGGCGTCGTACTGGGCGAAGGGCGCCACGACAGCGCCCGCCGGGATATCGACGTCGGCGAGGATGGCGTAGGCGCCGATGCGGGCGCCGGGGCCGATGCGGGTGGCGCCCCTCAGGAGGACGCCGGGTTCCAAGGACGCGTCCGGGCCGATCTCGACGGTGACATCGACCCAGGTGGAGGAGGGATCGACGACGCCGACGCCGGATTCCATCGCGCGGGCGAGGATGCGGCGGTTGAGCTCGGCGCCGAGGGCCGCGAGCTGGGCCCGGTCGTTGCAGCCCTCGACGAGCCAGTGGTCGGCCACGACGAGCGCGGAGGTGGAGCGGCCCGCGGCATGGGCGTGGGCGACGACATCGGTGAGGTAGACCTCGCCCTGGTCGTTGTCCGTGCCCAGGGTGGCCAGGGCGGCGCGCAGGTGCGCCAGGTCGAAGACGTAGACGCCGGCGTTGATCTCGGTGATGGCGCGCTGGGCCTCGGTGGCGTCGCGCTGCTCGACGATCGCTGAGACGGTGCCGTCCGGCTCGCGCACGACGCGGCCGTAGCCGTGCGGGTCGTCGACGACGGCGGTGAGGAGGGTCACGGCGTCGCCCCGCTCGTGGTGCTGGGCCACGAGGGCGGACAGGGTGGCGGTGTCGAGCAGGGGCACGTCCCCGCTCGTGACGACGACGGCGCCGCCGGCCTCCTCGGGCAGTGCCGCCAGGCCGCAGGCCACGGCGCGGCCGGTGCCGGGGATCTCATCCTGATCGGCGGGGATGGCGTCGGGGGCGACCTGCGCCAGGTGGGCGACGACGGCGTCGCGCTCGTGGCGGACCACGACGACGAGGCGCTCGGGCCCCAGGCCCCGGGCCGCGGTGACGGCGTGGTCGAGGAGGCTGCGCCCGCCGATGCGGTGCAGGACCTTGGGGGTGGCGGAGCGCATGCGGGTGCCCTTGCCTGCGGCCATGACGATGACGGCGGCGGGAGTGGTGGGAGCCACGAGTCCTCTTCTCGCTCGAGATGGGCGTCTGCGGCGCTGCCGGGAGCATGACGCCCCGTGCTGGCCGAGCGGGCCGGTACGGGCACATCCTACGACGCCGCGCGCCGGTTCCGCCCCCAGGATTCGAACCCGGGCCTCAAGGCTCCAAAGGCCTGCGTGCTGCCACTACACCAGGGCGGAATGCGCAGGCCGCGCCCGGTTCCTCGGGAATCGGGCGCGCTCCTGTGCGGCGTACAGTCTCTCACTTTTTCGCCGCGACTTGATCACGGAGCGGAACTATCGGCACGATGGAGCCGCAATAGTCCCTTCGGGCAAGGCACCATGGTCCCCTGTTCGGACTGTTCCGGACCGCCACCGCCCATCCTCGCCACCCTCCCCCCAACGAGCGGCGAGGCCCGACACCGGAGCTCCCATGATCACAATCCGTGCCATGTCGTCGGCCGAGGGCACCTCCGCCACTGCCGCACCCCTCTCCGTCACCGCGCACGAGGGGGATCTGCTCGTCCTCGTCGTCGCCTCCCAGTTCGGGCATCTCGGCCGCCCAGCCGTCCCGGACGGCTGGGAGCACGCCTACACCGACGGCTCGGACTCCGCCGGCCGCTCGGGCTACATCGCCTGGCGCTGGGCCTCGTCCGTCGCCGACGCCCTGGACGTGACCTGGTGGAACCCGAGCAATAGGACAGGGGCCCGATTGCGCGGCCTCCTCCTGGCGCTCGACGGGGTCAAGCGGGACTCGATCCCCAGGATCACCACATGGAGCTCGACGCCCCCGACGATCCCGGAGCAGGGATTGATCCTCGCTCAAGAGCACGGCACCCGCTTCACCCCCCTGGACGCCTTCACCATCACCGGGGGCAGGGTGATCGCCTCCGGGGCCGCGAGCGCATCGGCCTCCTGGTCGACGATCCGCGCGGTGCTCACATCCACCGGCGGTGAACTGAACCCCGACCCGCACCCGGCGACGACGACGGCCTGGGCCTCACTCTCGCTGACCCCAGCCGTCACGGAGCTGGCGCGCGTGGAGGTGGTCGGCGCCGGGGGCGCCCCCACGCCACTGCCCGCCGCGGAGCGCAAACGGACCGCTCACACGGTGTCCTCGCTCCTCGCCTCCCGCAAGTGGACGGTGGCGCACCGCGGGGGCTCGGCGAGCTGGCCGGAGATAAGCCTGCTCGCCTACACCCAGTGCGTGGCCCGCGGCGTCCCGGCCCTGGAGTTCAGCTTCACGCTCACCTCCGACGGCGTGCCCGTGGGTGTTCACAATGTGAATCTGCAGGGCGTCGACCCAACCGCGCCGGCGACTCCGATCTCCCAACTGACCTGGGCACAGGTGCGCAAGTACCGCACCCGGGGAGAGCCGATCATCCGCCTGCAGGACCTGCAGGCGGCCTTCGGGCGCGACCACGTGCTGTTCGTCGACCCGAAGTACTCCGTCGGGCAACTGTCCACCTACCTGCCCTGGCTCGACCCCGAGCGCACGATCATCAAGTACTTCGGTGACGCCACCTGGTTCGCCAAGGCCTGCCGAGCCCGCGGCTTCACCACCTGGGGGTACTTCTACGAGCGGCACATCACCTCCGGGCAGGCCGCTCAGTGGGCCCGCCACTGGGACCTCATCGGCATTCCCTGGGAGGCCGGCACCGCCGCGTGGGCCACTGCGCGCTCCTACGGCAAACCGATCCTCGGACACATCTGCTCCTCCCAGAGGGCTGTGGATCGTGCCCTGGCGCAGGGCGCGATCGGCGTCATGCGCGCCGATATCGGCTCCCTGCCCGCTCTGTGATCCGCCATCGCGGCGCCCGACGCGAGTCCGACCCTCATGCCAGCAACCACTGATTCGGAGAAGCCCATGATCCCCCGGAGAGCCCTCCTGCGCGCTGCCACCGCGGCGCCCGCCATCGCGCTGATGGCCCCGACCGCCGTCGCACTGGCGTCGCCCGCTGCCACTGCCGCTCCCGCCCCATCGAGCGATGTCGGCCGGCGAGGCCTCCCCCGAACAGGCCCGCGACCGATCAGCGCCGGGCGCGCCGCTCCCGCCGCTCCCGCCGCGGGCACGATCCAGCTCGGGCCCGCCGCCCTCCTCGGGGACTGGACGGTGCTGCGAGTCGCGGTCGCCGACGGCGGCCAGGACCTGCTCATCCGCACCGAGGCCTTCGAAGATGCCGGCGGTGCTGCGGTGACCGATCAGGAGGAGACCCCGGCGGGGGGCCGGGCATCGCTCCTCGCGCCCTCGGGCATCCGCCTGCTCTCGCTGACCCGCGGCATGGCCCTGACCCCGGTGATCGATCATCCCGAAGTCTCCTCGCAAGCGGCACCGGGCACGATTGAGCTCTTCGCATTCTTCGAGGCCGTTACCGGCTCCGAACCGGTCGAGGTGCGCATCCCGGGTTTGGGGATCATCGAGAGCATCCCGGTCGTCTCCGAGGATGACGCCGGGTACTCCCTGTCATGACGAGCATTGCGAGAATGGGCGCCGACGTCACGTCCCGACGGCTGAGCGCTCCCCGCCGCCTCATCCGCCCGTGGGCGCCGGCCGGGCCCCGGCGCTCCAGGCGATCGCGCTCCTCATCCTCGTGCCGCGCTCGGGCAACACCTCCGTGGGGGCATGGGTGCGGGCCGACTATGTGTCAGATATCTCGATCAAGCAGACGGCCCGAGAACTCGCCCTGCCGCCCGCCTGTGCCCACCGCGACCCGGTGCCGCGGTCGCGGGCGGCGGACCGCCGGGTCAGCGACACTCTCCATGCCCTCCCCGATGGCCCCGGCCCCGGGCGGCGGAGCGGGCGCGCGGCCTGAATCCGCGACCACCGGCACGGGAGGAGCCCGGCCTAGACCTTGGTCTACCGTGTACCCATGACGGCTCGCGCGCGGGCCACCACTCACTCATCCTGAAGGAACCACACGCATATGGAGCCGGCCGAGATCCTCCGCTTGCTGCGCAGGCATGCCCCCGTCCTCATCTTGCACATCGCCCTCGGCGCCCTGGCCGGGTTCCTCATCGCGATCATGAGCACCCCCATCTACTCCTCGCACGCCAGCGTCGTCATCTCGACGTCGAGCCGCGAGAGCGGCGGACAGGACCTCGGCACAGCCTCCGGTCAGAACTCCCTCCTCATGCCCACGCTCGTCGAGCTGGGCACCACCCAGGGCGTCCTGGGCGAGGTCGCGGCGAGCACGGGCCTCGAGCCCGCCGCGGTCAAGGGGATGCTCACCCTGAGCGCCCGGGAGAACACCCTCTTCATCGACATCACCGCCAAGGCCCCCTCCGCGGACCAGGCCCACGCGGTGGCCGAGGCCGAGGTGGACGCCTTCAAGAAGGCCGTGAGCAAGTGGGGGTACAAGGACGGGCAGTCACTGACCGTGGAGGAGCAGGACCCGGCGACGCTGCCCACCGCGCCCATCTCGCCCATCCCCGGGCGCTACGCGCTCAACGGCGCCCTCTTCGGCACCGCGATCGGCGCCGCGATCGTCATCCTGCTGCGGCGCGCCGGCTTCACGGGGCGCCGCGGGGAGGGACGCAGGACCGCCGGGGCCGTCACCCCGCACGCGGACGGCGGCGCCCCGCGCGCCGATCGCGCCGCGAGTCCGACGGCATCGAATATGGCAGTTCCCTCATCCGCTGAGGACTACACGCCCCCGCCGGCCTCCTCCGAGCTCTTCCCGCCCTCGATGCGCCACCGCCGCTGACCGCGCGGCGCACGGCCACCGGCTCGACGGCGTCGGGACCGGCGGGCCGATGCCTCAGGAGCGGCCGTACTCGGCGTGGCCCGAGCCGCCCAGTGCGGCGGAGACCATACCCGCGCCGCGGGCCATGAGCCGGGCCCCCCTGGCGCGGTGAGCCGTGGAGCGCAGGATGATCCCCGCGCCCCCGCGCCCCGCGCCGGCGACGACGCGCGCCGCGCCCCCGATGAGGGCCCTGCCCCGGATCCGCGCGCGAGCGGCGCGGCTCCCCGCGCCCGCCAGGGCGAGATCGACCCGGACGGAGGTGGCGGCGTGACTGCGCTGCCGCCGCAGGATCCAGGCCCGGTCCAGGCGCTGCGCGGGCACATGGTCGACCACTCGGGCCTCCGCGCACCACAGGAGCGTCCCGCCGGCGGCCACGAGCGAGCGGGTGAGCAGCGTGTCCTCCCCGCCGGTGGCGCCGAAGCGCTCGTCGAATCGCAGGCCCCGAGCGCGCAGGAAGTCCAGGTCGAGCAGCAGGCAGTTCGAGGCGGCCGCGGGCCGTGCAGTGCCCGTGGGCCAGGTGGCGCGCACGAAGAAGCCCCCCTCGCGCACCCAGGCCTCGGGCTCGGCGTCGTAGGCGGGCAGCACATGACCGGCCACCGCCTGCGCCCCCTCGCGCGCCCACAGCTCGACCAGTGAGGCGAGCCAGCCCTCGAGGGCCTCCTCGTCGTCGTCGATGAACACCAGGAGGCGGGCTCCCACGGCCTCGTCGAGCGCCCGGTTGCGCACGGCGGCCACCCCGGGGCGCTCCTCGACGACGTAGCGCATCACTCCTCCGCCTGGGCCGGCGGCGAGGCGCTCGGCGGTGGCGCGCGCGCCGGCGGCGGGGTCGTTGTCGATGACGAGCAGCTCGGCCCGCGCCACGGGACTGGCCTCATCCGAGACCACGGCGCTCATCTGGGGCAGGACGGTTCCGACGGCGCGCTCCAGGCCATCAGGGCGCCTGTAGGTCGGGATGGCGACGACGAGCGAGACACCGCCCGTGCCCGCTCCGCGAGCGCCGTGCCCTCCCGGGGCGGTGGCGCCCACGCCCCCGGCGCTCACTTCTTCCTCCGGGGCAGTCGGGACCCGCGACTGTACTCCTGGACCCGCCCGCCGACGGCGCCCAGCACCATGCCCAGCGCGCCGGCGCAGGCGGCCTCGTGGCGACCCCGGCTCGCCTCGTCCCGGCGGGCGGCGCTGACCAGTGCCAGGGCGCCGTCGCGCCCGGCCCGCAGCGCGCCCTTGGCCGCGTAGCGGGCGCGCATGCCCAGGCCCGCCGCGCCCGAG